>NZ_JCANWW010000005.1:0-488606 GCF_059553395.1 Williamsia sp. z34
CCCGATGATGTGCCCTCAGTGTGACTCTTGTGTTGCCGCCTGAGCGGTGGTTGGGTCCTGGTCACCTGGTGTTTGGCTCTTGATGTGCCTGCCGGCATCGCATTGATGCGCATGTCTGGTCTTGCAAAAGTTATGCCAACACCAGGTGGGAAGGACCGGCCGATGTGGCTTGATAGGAGCGTGGCAACGCCCCCAACTGAGGATTGCCCACCGACCGGCCCAACCGTCCCTGGTCCCTGTTTCTGAAATCAGGAGGCAACCACCATGGTTGTAGTTGGAGTCGATGTACACAAGAGCTCACACACATTTGTTGCCGTCGATCCCGTCGGCAAAAAGCTAGGCCAACTCACCGCCCCGGCCACCACCGCCGGCCATCATGCCGCGATGCGATGGGCCCACACCCAGTTCGGTACCGACCTGCTCTGGGGCATCGAAGACTGCCGACAGATGTCGACCCGCCTCGAACGCGACCTACTCACCGCCGGCCAGACCGCCGTGCGGGTACCCACCAAAATGATGGCCCACACCCGTGCCTCGGCACGTACCCGCGGCAAATCAGATCCCATCGACGCTCTGGCCGTCGCGCGGGCAGTGCTGCGCGAACCGAACCTGCCCGCCGCCGGCGCCGACCCCCGATCCCGCGAGATACGTCTACTAGTCGATCGACGCGAAGTGTTTGTCGCACAACGCACCTCAACAATCAACCGACTGCTGTGGCGAGTCCATGAAATCAACCCCGCCTACGCCCCCAAACCACGCTCGCTGAGCATGCACAAACACCAACAGATCCTCGCCGCACAGCTGGCCACCGAGACCGGACTGCTGGCCGACATCGCCCGCGAAGAACTCGACGAGATCATCTCCCTGACCACCCGGATCAACACCACGGCCACCGAGATCGGCAAACGAGTCCGCGAACTGGTTCCCTCGCTACTACAGCTACCCGGCTGCGGGGAACTCACCGCAGCCAAAATCGTCGGCGAAACCGCCGGCATCGCCCGCTTCCACTCGGCCGACGCCTACGCCAACTACGCCGGCACCGCCCCCATCCCGGTCTGGTCCGGCAACACCGCCGGCCGCGTCCGGCTACCGCGCTGCGGCAACCGACAACTCACCACCGCCCTGCACCGCATCGCCCTGACCCAAACCCGACTCGAAGACAGCGACGGCTACACCTACTACCGCAAACGCCGCGCCGCCGGCGACTCCACCACCGCAGCCCTCCGAGCACTCCGACGCCGCCTGGTCCGCACCGTCTATCAACGCCTGATCACCGACACTGCGCCCCAACCACGAGCCATTCAGACCGCCGCCGCTTGACATAGGAGCAACTTTTGGCGGTGCTCACCTGGGGTTTTGTTCGCCAAAAGGGCACACTTTCGGGGGTTGGGGGCGGTCAGTCGGCGACGCGGACCAGGGCTTTGCCGAAGTTGCGGCCTTTGAGGAGGCCACGGAACGCGTCGAGGACATTATCGAAGCCGTCAGTGATGTCTTCCCGGTACTTCAGGGAACCGTCGGCGACCCATTTGGAGGCCTCATCGAGGAACTTCGGCATCTGGTCGGCGGCGAACTCGGTTTGGATGAAGCCGCGAATCGTCAGGCTCTGGGCGAGCACGATCCCCATCAACTGCCCGGTCCGGTCCGGTCCCTCGGGAAGCGACGTCAGGTTGTAGTTCGCGACGAGTCCGCAGACCGGGATGCGGCCATAGAGGTTCATCCGGGGTAGTACGGCGTCGAAAACCGCGCCCCCGACATTCTCGAAGTAGACGTCGATGCCGTCGGGTGTGGCGGCCGCCAATTGCTCGGCGAAGTCGTCGGCGCGATGATCGACCGCGGCATCGAAGCCGAGTTCGTCGAGCAGATAGGAGACCTTGTCGGGGCCGCCGGCGATGCCGACGGCGCGTGCCCCCTTGATCTTTGCGATCTGGCCGACGGCCGACCCCACCGGACCCGCTGCGGCAGCAACCACCACCGTTTCGCCGGGCTGGGGTTTGCCGATGGTCAGCAGGCCCGCGTATGCGGTGAACCCGGGCATGCCCAGTACACCCAGAGCGGTCGACGGGGGGTTGGTCTTCGGGTCGAGGAGTCGGAGTTGCTTGGCCGGCTCCACCGAATGTGTCTGCCAGCCGCCGTAACCCAGCACGACATCCCCCGGCGCGAAGCGGTCGACGGTGGACTCGATGACGCGGGACACCGTTGCCCCCACCATCGGGTCGCCGATCTCGACCGGCGGCGCGTACGACTTCGCGGCGCTCATCCGGCCGCGCATGTATGGATCGAGCGAGAGGTAGAGCGTCTGCAACGAGACCTCGCCGTCCTGTGGTTCGCGCAGTGCGAACTCCTCGAAACGGAAATCGGAGTCCTTGGGCTCACCGTGTGGCCGCGCGGCCAGCACGATCCGGGTGGCGTTCGTCATATGTCTCCTCATCGAGATCGACCGTGCACATCCACCGTGCCCGTGGTGGCGTGTTCCGTCAACCATTGTTCCCGCGACCGTAGTGTCACTACGGTGAAGCGATGAGCAGCGAGGAGTCAGATTCGGTGGGCGGGACGGATTCGGTGGGCCGGGCCCGCCAGAACATCATCTACTCGGACGGTGTGTTCGGTCGAAAACCGAAGGTACCGACCAACTTTGAAGCCCTCGAACGCGCGGCCAAGAAGAGGATGTCACCGAAGGCCTGGGCGTATGTGGCCGGTGGGGCCGGTGACGGCGGGACGATGTCGGCAAATCGCCGGGCATTCGACCGGTGGGCGATCGTGCCCCGGATGCTGCGGGATGTCTCGAAGCGGACATTGGCGACCGAACTGTTCGGGCAGCAGCTGCCGGCGCCGATCCTGTTCTCTCCCGTTGGTGCCGGCGCTCTGGCCTACCCTCGGGCCGACATCCACATCGGACGCGCCGCAGCCGAACTCGGCGTGCCCTATATCTTCTCGAGCCAGGGCAGCGCGCCGATGGAACAGACCGCGGCCGCGATGGACGAGGTTGCCGCCGGGGCGCCGCGTTGGTACCAGCTGTACTGGTCGACCGACGAAGAACTGGTCGACAGCTTCTTGAATCGTGCCGAAAAGTGCGGGGCCGCAGCGATAGTCGTCACCCTGGACACCACGATGCTGGGCTGGCGTCCGCAAGACCTCAATCTGGGGTCGTTGCCCTTCGCCCAGGGGCTCGGGATCGATCAGTACACCTCGGACCCGCGATTCATCGACATCGTCCGAGAGCGGATCGCCGCAGGACTCCCGCGGGAACGGCCGCAGATCACCGCCGGCGCCATCAAGTCGCTGGTGTCGATGGCCCGCAACACCCCGGGTGATGTTGTGCGCAACCTGGTTTCGCCCGTTCCGCGGGAATCGGTGCAGACATTTCTGGAGATCTATTCACGGCCGTCGTTGAGTTGGGCCGACATCGCCGGACTCCGCGAGCGCACGTCGTTACCGATCGTGCTCAAGGGCATCCTGCATCCCGACGACGCCCTGCAGGCGGTCGACCTGGGGGTCGACGGGATTCTCGTGTCCAACCACGGGGGCCGGCAGGTCGATGGGGCGATCGGGTCCCTGGACGCGCTGGTCGATGTTGCCGCGGCGGTGCAGGGCCGCGCAAAAGTGTTGCTCGACTCGGGTGTTCACGGTGGTGCCGATGCGTTCAAGGCGCTGGCACTCGGCGCCGACGCGGTCTGCGTGGGTCGGCCACACATGTACGGGCTGGCCCTGGCGGGCGCCGAGGGTGCCCGCGATGTGGTCGCCAACATCATCGCCGAACTGGATCTGACGCTGGGATTGTCGGGCCACACAAGGGTCGCGGACCTGACTCCCTCGTCGCTGAAGAGGATCGGCTGAGCTGAGAACCGCTGTCAATGGACACCGGTGGTCAGCGTGTACGTACTCAACGGCAGGACGGCCGTGTCGCCGGATCAGGTCAGGGCGCGACCCGTCCGGATCCGGCGCCGGACATCCCAGAGATAGGCGTTGAAAGGGAAGGCGCGCAACGGCTTCGGTAGCCGGGTCGCCACGGTCTTGGCGACGCGGTTGTGGACGTCGAACACCCGCTGGTTCCGGTCGGGCCAGGCCAGGCCCATCTTGTCCCGGAACTCCGGCGGCAGGAAGCCGGTGGTGACGAACAGGCCATAACCGCCGATCACGAATGAGATCGGCCGCGGCAGGAACTCGAACCTTGAGATGGAGAGCAGCAGCTCGCGGATGGTGTCGTCGATCTCGAGTCCGGCGACGGTGGTGTCCCAGTAGACCTGGAAGTCGGCGCGGGTCGCGGGCCACAGATCGCGGGGCATCTGGAGCGTGGTGCCCATGAGCGCACCCTGTTGGTAGGCCTGTTCGGTGACCGCTTCGGGATCGCCGTAGAGGTACTGCATGTCTTCCCAGCCCTTGTAGAGGCAGGCGGCAACCCATAGTTGCAGGGTCGGATCGAAGGCGTTGTATTTCACCGGGCTGGACCCGCTCGACCTCACCTGGGCGTGCGCGTGGCCGATCGCCTTGCGGTAGGCCTTGCGGTCTTCAGGCGTGCCGTTGACCGCGACCGCGAGGTACGACAGCGTGGTGCGGCCCCGTTTGAGTGGGTGCTTGAACAGGTTGCCGGAGTCGACCTTGCTCTCGGCCACGCCGTAGCCGACCGCGGGCAGCGCGAGTTGCATGATCACGTTCGCGGCGCCGGCGAGAGCCGAGATGCCGGGCATTTCCAGCAGGTCACCGGACGCGCTGTCGGCCTCGACCCGGGTCCATACCGGTGCCGACGGCTCCACGGAGCGGGCGGTACTTCCATCGGTGATCCCAGACGTCATTGTCTGCCCTTCCCGCCGTGAACATTGTGACTACGTACGTTGTCTGTTTGATTCAACCGACCTGTCGACCGAAAGTCAATCGCCTCCATCACGGGGTGAGAGGATGGGGGGATGGCTGACCCCTTACGCCCGTACGGAGGCGAAAACGGAGCAGACCGGGTGAAACGGCGCCGGGCGATGCTGGTTGACGCGGCGCTCGACATACTCGGTTCGCCCGACGGCGGGGCGATCAGTGTGCGCGGGGTCTGTCGGCAGGCCGGTCTGACGGCCCGCTATTTCTACGAGAGTTTCGACGATGTCGATGCGCTGGTCGCGGCCACCTATGACGAGGTGGTTCTCGACATCGCGACCGCTGCGCAGGAGGCGGTGCTGGCCGGCGGCAGGTCGCCCCGCGATCAGATCGCGTCGGTCGTGCGGGTCATCGTCGACCGGATCGACGCCGACCGCAGGCGGGGGCGGGTGCTGTTCTCGCAGACACTGCTGAGCGGCAAACTGGCCAGCAAGCGCATGGACACCACCCTGATGTTCGCGGCGTTGACGATGCAGAACTCGGGCGCAGATGATGCCGGACCCCGGGTGCAGGGTGCGGCCCACTTCTACGTCGGTGGGTTCGGGCAGGTCCTGTCCGCTTGGATCGACGGTCGGATCAACTGCAACACAGACGAACTCATAGACCTGTGCGTCACGATGATGTGGGGCGCGGTGTCGGAGCTGTTTCCGCTTCGGGCCGAGCAGCACCAGTGAGCCGGTGGTTGTTCCAGCGGTCGAAGCCGATCCAGAGCAGCAGGCCCAGCACTGAGACGCCGATGCCGATCAGGCACAGGGTGGCCCAGCCGCCGCCGGCGTAAGCAAACCCCGAGCACACCGAACCGGCCACCGCGCCGGTGAAATACGTGACCATGTAGGCGGTGGTCACCCGGCTGCGGGTCTCGGGCGCCAAGGCGTAGATGGCGGTCTGGTTCGACAGCTGCGACGCCTGTGCCCCGAGGTCGAACACCACCAGTCCGATGATGAAGGCGGCCAGTGGGGTACCGGGCCACGCCAGCAGCAACCAGCCCGCGATGGTGACGAGCCACGCCGACGTTGTCGCCAGGCGCAGATGTCCGCGGTCGGCGAGCTTGCCGATCAGCGGGGCGCCCGCCGCGCCTGCGATACCGGCCAGGCCGAACGCGCCGATGGCCGATTCCGAGTAGTCGAAGTGCTCACCACGGTTGCCGGACAACAGAAATGCCGTCGACGTCCACATGGCGCTGAAACCGAACATGGTGAGGAACCCGAGTGCCATCCGCTGCCGCAGCATCGTTTCGGTGCGGACCATCCGGGCCACCGACAACAGCAGATGTCCGTACGGTTGATGTGGCCGGGCGGAATCAGACGGCGTCATGAAGTACACGACCACCGCCAGCACCGCCATCAGTCCGGCGCAGACGAACATCACCGATCGCCAGCCGCCGAATTCGGCGATCAGACCGCTGACGAGACGGGCGAGAAGGATGCCCATCAACAGGCCGCTCATCACCACACCCACCACGCGGCCGCGGTCGGAGGGCAGTGCCAGAGATGATGACCAGGGGATGACGATTTGCGCAGTGGCGGCGCTGATCCCGACCAGGACCGATGCCGCGAACAGTGTGACGAATCCGGGGGCCAGCCCGCTGAGCAGCAGGGCGCAGGCGGACGCGGTCATCATGCTGGGCGCCAACAGTTTCCGATTCCACAGGTCGCCCAGTGGAACCAGCAGGAGCATGCCGAGGACGTAACCGAACTGCGCGGCGGTCACCACCAGTGCCGCAGTGGCGGTGCTCACGGCGAAGTCCGCGCGGATCTCGTCGAGAACCGGTTGCAGGAGATACAGCGAGGAGACCGACAGGCCGCAGGTGAGCGCAAACAGAAGCGTCAGTGACGAACTGATCCCGACGGGCCCCGTCCGGGGGGAGGTGGGGTCGGCCTGCATCTGGTCAGCTTGCCGGATCATCCGGCCCGATCACCAATCGGGCATGCGGGCGCCGGTGCGGTGTGTATGGGGCCGACCGGCGCGACAAGCTAGGTTGAGATCCATGAACTCCGGGGTCGATCCGACGTCGCACATCAGTGATGACGATGCGCGGGACGCCGGTGCGTGGCGACAGTACGGGGACGAGGAAGACCTCCCGGTGCCACTGGCTGCCGCGCTCGCGGCGTTTGCCGAGCACGGATACCACGGCACGTCGGTGCGCGACATCGCTGCCCGCGCCGGGCTCAGTGTGCCGGGCCTCTATCACCACTACCCGTCCAAGCAATCGCTGTTGCAGGGCCTGCTCGAACGGACGATGAGCGACCTCCTGGATCGTTCGGAGGCCGCGCTGGCCGAGGCTGGCCCCTCCCCGCTGGAACAGTTCGACGCGGTGGTCGAATCGCTCCTCCGGTTCCACATGTACCGCCGGGCGCGGGCGTTTGTCGGTTCCACCGAGATTCGGAGCCTGGAGCCGGACTTCCGGCTCGAGTACATCGCGCTCCGCGACCGCCAGCAGCGGATGGTGGACAACATCGTCGAGGCCGGAGTGGCCTCGGGGGACTTCGTCGGCCCGTATCCCAAGGATGCCGCGCGGGCCGTCGCCACCATGTGTGTGGGTGTTTCGACGTGGTACCGGCCCCGGGGTCGGCTCGGTCCCGACGAGTTGGTGTCGCGATATCTGCTGATCGCACGGCAGATGGTGGGGGTTGTACCCGACGCCGGATGAGCCGGACGCTTGACCGCCCTGGTCTCGCCGTGGCACGGTGTTGTCCTACCGAACGATCGCTCGGTCGGGCCGGTTCCGGGTCGTCGAGCACCGCGCACAAGGAGGTGCCATGGCGATTCAGCTTTCTTATGATCCCCAGGTCGAGGACGTCGTCAAGAAGACGAATGTGTTCGTCCGCGACCACGTCCTGCCGATCGAGGACGAGTTCGCCGGCGACATCACTGCCGCCGGCGGAGACGAGCGTCGGCTCGAGATGCGTGACCGGGCCCGTGAGGCGGGTGTCTTCGCGCCGCACGCTCCGGTCGAGTACGGCGGTCTCGGCTTCAACATGTCGGACCGCGCCCCGGTCTTCGAGGCGGCCGGTTACTCGGTCTTCGGGCCCATCGCGCTGCACATCGGTGCACCCGATGAGGGCAATGTGCACATGCTCGCCCACATCGCCTCCGGCGCGCAGAAGGAGAAGTACCTCGCGCCGCTGGCCGCCGGAGACCAGCGTTCGGCGTTTGCCATGACCGAGCCCTCACCCGGTGCCGGTGCCGATCCGTCAGCCCTGCGCACCGCCGCCACCAAGGTCGACGGTGGCTGGAAGATCAACGGCGACAAGTGGTTCATCACCGGAGCCGACGGCGCCGGATTCTTCATCATCATGGCCCGCACTGCCGGTGCCCCCGGCGATCGCGGCGGGGCCACGATGTTCCTCGCACCCGCAGGCACCCCGGGCATCACCGTCGGACGTCATATCAACACGATCGACCGGGCGATGATCGGCGGACATTGCGAGGTCGCCTTCCGGGACGTCTTCGTTCCCGACGAGGACGTCCTCGGTGAGGTCGACGAGGGATACCGCTACGCGCAGGTGCGTCTCGGCCCGGCCCGCATGACCCACGTGATGCGCTGGATGGGCAGCGCCAACCGGGCCCATGACGTCGCGCTGAACTACGTCGCGCAGCGTGAGGCCTTCGGTGGCAAGCTCGGTGACCTCGGCATGATCCAGAAGATGGTGGCCGACAACGAGATCGACCTCGCCGCTGCTCGGGCGCTGTTGGTCAAGGCCTGCTGGGCCCTCGATCAGGGTTCCAATGCGGGTGATGAGACGTCGATTGCCAAAACATTTGGCGCCGAGGCATTCTCCCGGGTGGTCGACCGTTCGATCCAGATGTGCGGCGGCATGGGTGTCTCCGATGAACTGCCGCTGGCCCGTCTGCAGCGTGAGCTCCGCCCGTTCCAGATCTACGACGGTCCGTCCGAGGTGCATCGTTGGGCCATCGCCAAGCGCGCCGTGGGCAAGACCAAGAAGGCCATCGCCGCCGGGAAGGTGTCATGACCTCGCTGCCCGGGATGGATGTTGCCAGGCTTCGCGCATACCTGATCGAGAGCGGTGTTCCGGTCACCGGCGACCTGGTTGTCGAACTGATCAGCGGAGGACGGTCGAATCTGACCTTCACTGCTCGTGATGACAACTCGCACTGGGTGGTTCGGCGACCGCCGACCGGTGGCCTGACCCCGTCGGCGCATGACATGAATCGAGAATGGACGGTCACCAACGGATTGCAGGGTACTGCGGTTCCGGTGGCCGGCACCGTCGCCTTCGACCAGGAAGGTGAGGTCCTCGGCGCGCCGTTCACCGTCGTCGAATTCGTGGACGGGTTGGTGGTGCGCAGCGCCGATGACCTCGAGGCGCTCAGCGGCGACGACATCGAGCGCAACGTCGACGGTCTGATCCGGGCGCTCGCCGACCTGCACGCAGTCGACTACCAGGCGGTGGGCCTGGGTGAGTTCGGTCGCCCGGACGGTTTCGTGGCCAGGCAGGTCAAGACGTGGGCGCGGCAGTGGGAACACGTGAAGACCCGTGAACTCGACGATGTCGCCACACTGTATGCGGCACTGAGTGAAGCGATTCCGGCACAGACTACGAATTCGATCGTGCACGGTGATTTCCGGGTCGACAACACGATTCTCGACACGAGTGATCCGGGCAAGATCAAGGCAGTGGTCGACTGGGAGATGTCGACGCTGGGGGACCCGCTGACCGACGTCGCCCTGATGTGCGTCTACCGCGCGCCGGTCTTCGACGCCGTGCTCGGGATGGAAGCCGCCTGGACGAGCGACCGCTATCCGTCGCCGGACGATCTCGCCGAGCGCTACGCCAGGGTCTCCGGTCGCGAGTTGTCGGACTGGAACTTCTATCTGGCGCTGGCGAACTTCAAGCTCGGCGTGATCGGTGAGGGTATCACCCACCGCGCGCGCAGCGGTTCGTCGTCGGGTGAAGGTGCCGAAAGTGCCGCCAACGCAACGGGTGAGTTCATGGCGGCCGGCCTGCGGGCGATCAACAGCAAGTACTGAGGAGTGTTCCGGTGAGCAAGCAGGACAAGGGTCGCAAAGTCGCGTTGGTGACGGGAGCCTCACGGGGTATCGGTGCCGAGATCGCGTCGAGGTTCGCGGCCGACGGCTGGGACCTGACGATCAGTGCGCGCAGTCCGGAGCCGTTGCAGGAGCTGGCAACCCGGTTGGTGAACACACACGGGGGGCGGGTGGAGGTGGTCACCGCCGACGCGGCCGTCGAAGAGGAATTGATGCATCTGGCGGCGGTGCACGCCACCGAGTACGGCCGGCTCGACGCGCTGATACTCAATGCCGGGATGGGCCAGAAGGGTCCGATCAGCGACCTGCCCGCCCGCCGCTTCGACAAGCTCTATCAGGTGAACCTCAGGTCGGCGTATGTGCTGTTGCAGTCTCTGCTCCCGACGCTGCGCAGCACAGCCGAATTGGCCGGTGCCGCAAAGGTCATCGCCATCGCGTCGATCACCGGAGTTCATCCCGAACCCGACCTCGCCGCGTACGGCGCGACCAAGGCCGCGCTGATCTCGTTGTGCGAGACCTTCAATCTGGAGGAGTCGGGCCGCGGCGTGTCCGCGTCGACGATCTCGCCTGGATATGTGAACACCGACATGTCGTCCTGGACCGCGATCCCGCCGGAAGAGATGATCACCGCGGCCGATGTTGCGACGATCGCGATGGCAGTGACCCAATTGTCCCGGTATGCGGTGCTTCCCGGTGTGGTCCTGAGCCGGCCGGGGACCAACCTCGGCCGGGCCTGAGTAGTTCGAGATCGTCGTCGCTGTGACTCAAGGGGTGCCGCGCAGGGGCCGGTAGTTGGCCTGCAGGATGCGCTTCCCGAATCCGCGGAGCACGACGTTGCGGATCAGCGGTGGCAGATTGCGTGCGTGGTCGCGGCGGTGGGTCTGGGCGAGAACCCAATCCGTCCGCGGTCGGCGGCGCTGTTCGAATGCCGCCAATGCCTCGGTGGTATTCGTGGCTGCCGTGAGGGATTCGGTCAGCACGATGGCGTCTTCGAGGGCCATTGCGACACCCTGGGCCATATTGGGTGAGGTGGCGTGGGCGGCGTCACCGATGAGTAGGACGTTGCCGCGCGACCACCGGTCGAGCACGACTTCTTCGACCGGGCCGGCATGCACTGCTTCCGGGCCCCTTTTGTCCAGCGCATCGAGCACGGTCGGGACCGGTTCGGCATAGTCCGACAACACGTTTCGCAGCGGGATCGCCGGGTCGCTGATCGGCCCGTCGCAGTAGCAGTACACCTGACCGTGCCCGATCGGGAACATCAGGAATGCCGAACCCGGCCCGAGCCGGACCGACCACAGTCCCGGCGGACCGTCCCACGGGGCGAGGAAGCGGTACGCGTACTGGCCGACCGGCGTGGTCGCGTCGACATCGAAAACTTGCCTGCGAACCGTGGAGTGCACACCGTCGGCGCCCACGACGAGGTCGTAGTGGCCGACATGGCCCGCGGTCGTTCGCACCGTGATGTCCGGTCCGTCCGAGTTGATCACCGCGGGTGAATCACCCCACCGGATCGGCACATCGGCGACCCCGTCGATCAACACTCGGTGGAGGTCGGCGCGGGGCATGGCCAGGCACGACCCGATCCCGTCCCAGAGTTCGTCGACGTCGACGTCGAACAGCAGACGACCACGGTGGTCGGCGGTGCGCTGGCGATAAATGCGAGCGGCCAGACCGGCCACCGGGCGCGCGAGTCCGATCGCCTCGAGTGCTCGAACGGTGTTGCCCAGCAGGTAGATTCCGGTGCCACCGGGAACAGGGATCGGGGCTCGCTCGATGATCTCGACGGACGCGCCCCAGTCATGCAACAAGCGTGCGGTGGCAGGACCGGCGATACCGGCGCCCACTATCAGGACACGTACTCCGTCACCGTGCATGGTGACCACCTCCGTCACCCACAACGACGCCCGTGGACCGGATCTGTCAGAAAACGGTGAGGTCGACGTCTTGTCCGGCAAGTATCGCACCCGCCGTTGTGAGGCTGTCGAGCTTTACGAGGAAATGCTGGGTGATCGCATGAACGTCGCGCAGCCTGCGCTGGAGTGGATGATCGGAGTACAGCGCGGTGCCACCCCCGGCGGTGTAGGCGGTGTCGACCACCTCGACCGCAGTGGCCACCGCCCACGTGCACGCGGCGCGCAGATGAGCCCGAAACTCGGGTGTGAACTCGTCGTCGGCCAAAGCTGTTACCCAGGCGGAGTCGGCGTCGGCGTACAACAGGCTGCGCGCGGCGCGCAGCTTCGCATCGGTGACGCCCAGCTGGTGCTGGAACAGCGGGTTGGACGCCAGCGTTGCCGGGCCGAGAAGCGGTACCTTCCGCGTCGCCAGGGTGATGATGTCAGTGAGTGCTGCGGTGGCGATTCCGATTGCAACACTGGCGATTTCCAGTGCGAACACCGCTGGTGCGGGGATGCGTAACAGCGGTTCGTCGAGACACGGTTCGTCGACCATGATGAGGCCGGTACGCTCGGCAGGGACGAGCACGTCTCGTGCCGAGAAATGGTGGCTGCCCGTGCCGCAGAGCCCGGACGCGGTCCAGGTGTCCTCGATCTCGACCTGTTCGGGCGAGAGCACCACCAGCCGCATCTGCGGATCTGAGCCGTCAGAGCCGTCGCCCTCCAGGCAGTTGGCGAACAGCCAGCGGGCGTCCTGGCAACCACTGGCGAAGGCCCAACGACCGTTCACCCGATAGGCATCACCCTCGCGCATCGCCACCCCGCTCGGGTTGAAGACGCCGACGATGACCTGCGGTCCGTCGGTGTACAGGGTGTCGAAGGCGGCCCGCGAGAGGTGGCTCACGTCGAGCCAGCCGCTTGCGGCGATCCCCACCGTCCAGCTCACCGACCCGTCGGCCTGCGCCAGGGAATCGAGGACCTGCATCGCCGAAGGCAACTCGATACCGATCCCACCGTGGCTCCGGGGTAACAGCATCCGGAAACAACCGGTCTGTTCGAGTTCCGCGCGCAGGTCTGGGGGCAATCGTCGTGCCGACTCGATCTCGCGGGCCCGATCGGAGATCGTCGGGGCCAGCGTTGCTACGCCGTCGAGGATTGCGGCCGCCTCGAGCGACGGCGGCCGGGCGGCGGCAATGGCGGACATCACGACACCGCACCGGCCGAGGCGGTGGTGGCACTCAGTTGCGCCAGCAACCCGGCGACGTCGACCACACCCCATCGTTCGGCAATCTTGCCGTCGGCCACGCGCCAGATCTCGATACTGCGCACCGTCACCTCGGTACCGGACGCGGGAATCCCGAGCATCTCGCCAGTATGGATCGCGCCGACCGCAGCATTCTCGACGACCGTGTCGCCGGCCGACCGGTACTCGTCGAGCAGCATCCGCCGGTCGGACAGCCCGTCATTCAGCAAGGCGATCGTCTGCCGCATGCCTTCCCGGCCGGTGTCATGTCCCGGCATCGGGTCGTGGTTGACGAAGTCCTCGGCAAAGACTTCGTCGATCACACCGAGCCGGCCGCCGACGCATCCCTGTGTGGTGAAACGCCGCACGACGGCGATGTCCTCGTCACTCATGATGGCTCCCTTGGTTGCGGGTTTGAAACAACCGTACGAAAGCTCGCGGCTCGTCCACATCGGGCAAATCACCGATTCTGGCCCGGCGGCGTGTCTGGGTGATTCTGCGGAGTGTGCGGCGGCCGGTCAGATGAGATCGTGCTGATACGCGTAGGCCGTTGCCGCCGCCCGCGACGACAGACCCAGTTTGGTGAAGATGTTGCTCAGATGGGAGGCCACGGTCTTCTCGCTGATCACGAGGTCGGCGGCGATCGCTCGGTTGGTCGCGCCGGTGGCCACGAGCGCGAGCACCTCCAGTTCGCGGGGGCTCAGCCCGAGCGCCGAGCCCTGCCGGGCAGACGTCGCGGTGGCCTCGAGTCGGACGAGGTCGGTGGCCGCACGAAGCTCGGCGAAGATGGCGTGGGCGGTGGCGAACTCCATCTCGGCGCCCTCGGAGTCGCCGAGCCGATGGCAGGCGCGGCCGATCAGCACGATGGCCCGGGCCCGTTCGTACGGGACACCCAAGTCGCGCCATCGTGCGACGGCCCGCCGCAGCGCGATCAGGGCCTGCTCGGGTGATCCGTCGGCAAGGAGTACGGCGCCGGTGGCGTGGTCGGCCGCGGCGCGCAGGAAGGCGCTGTTCCACCGGGTGGCGAGCGCCGCGAGTTCGTCGGCCCCGGCTCGGGCGGCCAGCGCATCACCGCCGGCGAGCACGATCTCGACGTAGCCGGCGAGCAGTGCCGCCCGGGCCGGCGGTGCTGTGGCCTCGGCAAGTGCGCGCCGGATCGCGGCACCGGCCACCTCCACATCACCCTGGGCCAGGCGCAGCAGCGCCAGCCCGGGTTGCGGCTGCCGTCCCTGACGGTTCGCCTGCCGATAGGCTGCCTCGGCGGCGGCCGGCTCTCCGCGCAGCCGGTGCAACTCGGCCCTCAGGTACAGCGATTCGCCGACAGCCGGGTGACTGAACAACCTGTCGAATGCCCGTTCGGCCTCGTCGGCGGCCTCGGCCCAGCGGCCGTGCAGCAGCAGCATCTCGGCGCGGTGGATGAGGCACTGCCCGTGGTAGAGCACCAGCTCGGGTTGGTTCTCACACCAGCGACCGAAGGCCGCTGTCCACTCCTGTACCCGCCGGAGGTCGAAGAGTTCGTGGCAGCCGTCGATGGCCGTGCAATAGATGTCGCCGACGGCGATCGGTGAAACGTGCTGTGCGGCAATCGCAACGATCACCTCATCGAGCAGGGCGACGCCTTCGGTGACCTGACCTCGGTTGACCAGGCAACGCGCCACACAGACCCTCGCCAGCGCGACCAATTCGGCATCGTCGAATTGCTCGCCCGTGGCGCAGGCCTGCACGAAACCGCGATGAGCGCCGTCGGCGTCTCCTTCGAAATAGAGTCTCACCGCGGTGAGGTACCGCAGAAATCCCCGCTCCACACAGTCGGCACCGGCATCGTCGAGCAGTCGCTGCGCGTGCGAAACCCAGCCGCCGCCGCGTGCCAACTCGCCGCGATTCATCAAGCCGAACGCCAACCACGCCGCACAGCGGACCGCCCGGACCACATCACCCGATGCGAGCGCTACCTGATGCGCCCGCTCCCACATGCCCGTGCTCTCTGCGTAACGCCCCGTGAGACACGCGGTCACAGCGAGGCGTTCGAGATCATCGACACCCAGCGGTGCATAGTTGGCCGCCGCCGACAGCTGCTGGTACGCCGTCTCCCAGGCGAGCCGGCCGAACGCCTCACCGCCAGGATCCGGAGCGTTCTCCATCGGTCCAGTATGGCCTTCCACCTGCACATCGGCGATGGAAATCCATGGGTCAGGATCGGGTTTCGGCCCGTCGGATGATCTCGGTGGTCATGGCGTCGTATCTTTTCCGGTGGAGGGGCAAGGTCGCGTACCAATAGGTCCGGCCGGCAACGCCCCGTGGATAGAACACGGTGCGCAGATCGAGGTGGGTTCCCTCGTCGGTGCCGGACACCTCGATCTCGAGCCAGGCGGTGCCCGGCGCACGGTTCGACCGCAGCCGCAACACCTTTCCATCGGTGGACGAGTCCACCTGCCAGTGCTTGCGGTCCCGAACGGCTTCGATCACCTTCCACACCGTTTCCGGAGCGGCCGTCGTGTCGCCGGAATGGTGCGTGGTGTAAGCCTGTTCGCCTGCCCATCCGGGGTCGGTGGGGATGGGATCGGCCGGCGGATGATCGGGAGATGCGTTTTGCCAAGTGCTTTCGACTTCACCGCGGTCGATCCGGGCCAACGCCAGTTCGACAGATGTCCGGTACGACGTCAATCCCGCAGTGGGAGGGGGTATCACGGTGGTGATGTCGTGTTCGGAAACCACAGCATTGTGTTCGAGTGATTCGATCAGCGGCCGGGCCAGTCCACCCGGAATCGGTGTCACGGTGCCCACCCAGCGACTTGCGAGAGTTGGGGTGAGTAGCGGCAATACGAGGATGCGCCGCTTGGAGAGGCCGGCCACGTCGGCATACACCTGCATCATGTCGCCGTATTCGAGGACGTCGGGACCGCCGATGTCCCAGGTTCGCGACTCGGGCACCGGGGCGGTTGCGGCCTCGATCAGGAAGTGGAGGACGTCGTTCACCGCGATCGGCTGAATCTTGTTGTGGACCCACCGGGGCGTGGTCATGGCCGGTAGGCGTTCGGTCAGGTGCCGGATCATCTCGAACGACGCCGACCCCGAACCGATCACCACGCCGGCCTGCAACACGATCGTCTCGATGCCGGAGTCCATCAGGATCTCACCGACCTCGGTGCGTGAACTGAGGTGTTCAGAGAGTTCGACACCGGTGGGATGCAGTCCGCTCAGGTAGACGATGCGTTTGACCCCGGCGACCTCGGCCGCGGAGACCACGTTGCGGGCGGCGCGCTGCTCTTCGGCCCGGAAGTCCTTGGTCCCGCCCATGGAATGGACCAGGTGATAGACCACGTCGACATCCCGGAACGCCTCGGCCAGGGATTCCGGATCCGACAGGTCGCCCTTGATCACGGTGGCGTGTTCGGCCCACGGGGCGCCTGTCAGCTTGTCGGGCGTTCGCGCCAGCACTCGGACGTCGTGCCCACGTTGGATGAGTCGCGGTGCCAGACGGCCACCGATGTATCCGGTGGCGCCGGTGACCAGGATCTTGCGGGCCTGCGTCGATTGCGGCTGCATACGCCCCAGTGTGCCCGAAGCGACCGGGTACCCCCGCTGACCTGGCCTCCGGTCAGCGCATGGTCACCAGGGGCCGCGTGCCGTCGGTGTCATCGTCGATGTCGGCGTGGGCGTGATCGTTCACCGACATGACATTGATACCCGAGCGACCGACGAGGAGTTTGGTGACCGATGCGTTCACCATCGTCCGGGAGACCGCGGGCCAGTTCTCCGGGCTGATGCCCCAGAGGTCGGCGATCACCGCGCCGATGGTTCCCGCGGAGGACGCCGCGATCGCCACCTGTCCGGGCCCGGCGTGTCCGGCGATCTCGGCCAACGCTTGTCGAACACCGTTGCGGTATTCGGTATACGAACCGTCGGCCGCATTCGCCCACTCGATCAACGCGTCGTCGAGATTGCGCTGGAACCCGCGCTGCGCCGACGTCGCGTCCGGTGCGTTGCCGGGAGGCGGTACGTGGGTTTGAGCCAGACGCTCGAGGTTGTACTCGTTCCAGCCGGGGTTCACCACCGGCTCCGGCGCCATGCCGCTCGGGAACTGCGCGACGATTTCCTCGATCGTCTCGAGTTGGCGTGCAAGGTTTCCCGAGACGGTGAAGTCCACTTTGCCGGCGCGGGCGGCGAGCGCCTTACCGACGTTGCGGGCCTGCCTGCGCCCGAGCTCCGTCAAACTTCCGTAGCCGTTTTCGTCGACGCCGGCCTGACCATGCCGGACCAGATAGATGACACCCATCGCCCCATCTTGCCGGTACCGGTCGACGATCGAGATGTTGGCCCACTTGAAGATCCGCGAGCCATCTGTAGGCGCAAATTTCATATTTCAAGTATCGACGCTGCGGCGGTTGTGCTTCGGCGAGACGGCAATCTGATGATTCGCCCCGGGGGTGTGCTTCGTCACTAGGATGTGCTGAACCAGACAAACCGGATTGGACAGAACGCTGATCAACGAAGTGATGGAACCCAGCAAACAGGTAGTGCGTCGCGGCCGGACCACCCTCGCCGATGTACAGCAGATGCTGCGGGACGGATCGTGTTCCGTCCTGTCACTGGACATTTTCGACACGGTGTTGTGGCGACGGGTTCCGCGTCCGACCGACCTGTTCGCACTGCTGGGTGAGCGTCTCGCCAGTGAGGGCGCCTTGCCGTCCTGGGTCGACGCAGCCACCTTCCGCAGGATGCGGATCGTGGCCGAGTCGGATTCGCGGGAGCGGCGAGGAGCACTCGGTCCGGAGGTGTCGATCTACGACATCTGGCGTGAGATGCCCACCGCGATCATGACGGCCGGTGACATCGATTTCTACGTCGAGGCGGAGATCGATGAGGAATACCGGACCCTGGTGCCGGACCTCGACATCGCCGAGGTCATCAACACCGCCCACGCGCACTCGATCCCGATCGTCATGGTGTCCGACACCTACTTCCTGCAGGAGCACCTCGACCGGTTCCTGGACCGGCCCGGACTCGAACCTCTCAAGTCCGCGAGGTTCTTCCGCTCTCATGAGCACGGTGTCGACAAGGCCGAAGGTCTGTGGAAGATCGTGGTCAAGGCGTTGGGGGTATTGCCCGGCCAGATCGTGCACATCGGCGACAACAAGCGTCCCGATGTGACAGTGCCCGGCAAGTTGGGTGTCCGGACCGTGCACTTCACCCGCATCGGGGAGCGCTACGAGCCGATCCTGCGCCGCGAGCGCAGTCCCCTCGGACCGTTCGGTGCCAGTGCACCCCGCCTGGATCTGAGGCAGGGCGACTTCGGCATCACGAGTCTGCGAGCCAAGCTGATCGAGGATGCGCAGCTCGATGCCGTCGCGCCCGATGTGGCCTGTGCGTGGCGCTACGGTGCGTCGGTGCTCGGACCGGTACTCACCGGTTTTGCCGAATGGGCTGCACGCCGGGCTCACGAAGAGGGCACCTCGGTGCTCTGGTGTCCGATGCGCGAAGGCGAGATGCTTTCGACGCTGATCAACAATGCCGCCCGCCTGCATGGCTTCGATGTCACGGCGAAGCCGGTATGGCTGTCCCGACATCTGACATCGGTTGCCGCACTGGGATTCGTCGATCAGGACAGCATCCACAAGTTCATGCGGCGCCGCCACGGTATGACCATCGGCGGACTGTTGGGGATCCTCCAGCTGCGGCCCGGTGATGTGCCGGCGTTGTCGGCCCGACTCGGCACGGTGCTCGACAACGGGGTCATCGCCGACGACGTGGCCACCGCACTGACCGAGTCTCCGGCGATACGCAACCGGATCGCCACCACCGCAACAGCCACCCGCGAACGGCTGCTGGCGCACCTGCGATCGGTCGGTGCTCTTGACTCGGGCGACATCACGCTGGTGGACCTGGGGTGGGGTGCCACCATCCAGAGCCAGCTGGCAACGGCCTTGGAGTTGGCCGGAATCCCGATCACACCTGCGGGTCTGTATCTCGCGACCGATACCCGCAGTACCGCGGTCGCGCTGCGTGGTCTGCGCCTCGAGGGTTATCTCGGCTCGTCCGGTGAGCCCGTCGACATCGTCGGTCCGCTCGTCCGGAGTCCGGAGGTTCTGGAACAGGGCGTGAGCAGTCTCTGCGGATCGCTGCTCGACTTCACCCCCGACGGTGAACCGATCCTCGGACCGATCGCGGGTTCGGCAACCCAGATACATGCGCGTGCAGCCCTCCACGAAGCCGTCCACGCTTTTCAGGGCGAGTGGATTCGTTACGCTTCGGCGTCGACGGAGTGGCCGGTGTTCAACGGTGGTGAGGTGCCACTGCTGGGCAATATCCTCGCCTCGTCGATCATCTCGCCCACCGCTGACGAGGCCGCGGTCTTCGGGGCCTGGGAGCACGAGGACAACTTCGGCTCGGACCTGGTGAGTCACGTTGTGCCGGTGGACCTCCTGCCCGCGGTCGGATACATGTCGCCCGGTGATGTCACCGATCTGCTGATGCGAGATTCCTTCTGGCCGCAGGTGCTGGCGGCAAGCGATCCCAAGCTGGCCGCAGCCGTGGAGGCCGTGAACTCCGGTGCGGTACCCCCGGAGGTTTTCGAGCCGGACGAACCCGGTAGCAAGACGTTCCTGCGTTTTCGTACGGGCGACGGCAAGTGGCATGACGGACCGAAGGTTCCGCTGCGGATCAACCGGAACGGATTGTCGTTCGCGCGCCTGAACTTCGAGGCGTTCGACGCGACCGACATCGCGCTCGCGATCCCCGGACGGCCGGCGCTGGTGCGGGTCGATTGGATCGAGGCCACCGTCACCGCCGGCGGACATAGGTTGGCGGAACCGTTGCGCTGGGAACACCCAGGGGACTTCTCCGGCCTCGTGTACGCGGAATCGACATGGCTGGGCGGCAATCTGATCGAGTTCCATGCCCCGCATTCGGCGGTGTGGATACCGCTGGCCGCCCGGGCCGGGGCCCCGATCAGCACGGCTCAGGTAACCATCGCGTTTGCTGTTCTGCCGCAGTCGTTGTCGGGGCTGCAGCATCGACCGCCACCCGGGCCGCGCCTCACCAGATTGACCGCTCGCGCCAAGGGCGAATATCGGACGGGTGGGCCGCTGGCACTGGCCGCCGGTGTGGCCCGCATCGTCGCTCGCGCCGGCGGTCCGCCACCTCCGCCGAAAGATGAGGACGACGACCGTGACAACACCTGAGTTCGGGGATCGAAGCGATCCACACGCGCAGGCGCGGACTGCGCGTCAAGCGCCCCTGCTCCTGCATTCGCTGACCCTGTTCTCAGAGGTGATCGGTCGTATCTTTGCGGCGTCGCCCCCGGCGATCGTGGTGGAGGTCGGGGTCGAATCCGGCGGGGCGAGTTCGATCTATCTCGATGGCGGTGCCGGCGACGTGTACTGCATCGAATCGAGTCCGACCGAGGAGATGCGAAAAGCTCTCGCGGACAATCCCAATCTTCATCTGGTTGAGGGGTTTTCGCCGGACATTCTCGGGGATCTCCCGCTCGGCGATGTCTACATCCTCGATGGCGATCACAACTACGCCACTGTCCGTGCTGAACTCGACTGGATCCTGGCCAAGGCTCCCGACGCGATCGTCATACTCCACGACGTGTTGTGGCCTTGTGGCCGACGAGATCAGTACTACAACGCGGATGCTGTCAACGCAGACGGTGTTCACGAGAACGGTGATGACGGGCCCACGGTGTGGCACGACGAGGTCACTCCGGCGGGGTTTGTCGGTTTGGGGCACTTCACCGCCGCGATCGAGGCCGGAGGTGAGCGCAACGGCGTATTGACTGCTGTCGAAGACGCACTCGCTGCGCAGCCGTCGGGCACACACGAGTTTGCCTTGGTGCCGGCCATCTTCGGCCTCGGAATCATCTATCCGACCGGAGATCCGGAACGGTCCGATCGGCTTCGCGCGGCACTCGAACCGTACAGAAACTCGCCGTTGCTGGCGGCCATGGAGAACAATCGGATCGCGTTGTACACCCGCGTTCTCGCGATGCAGTACGAGATGGCCGACGCCGCCGACAAACGTGACGAACTCGTGCACCAGCTCGAACTGCAACGGGCGCAGCAACGCGACGAGGTCGCCGAACTCGAGCGCCGCCATCATGAAGAGCTGGCCGCACTACGGGCCAATCCACCCATCTCGATCCGCAACGTGACCCGACGTGCAGCGCGCAAAGCTGTCCGCGGGATACGTGCGGTTGGTCGAGACAGGTCTTCACACTAGCGGTCGCTGCCCCGGCAGTTTCCGTATCGGGACCAGGCCCCGGCCGGCCCGGAGGAACCCTCGATCATCTTGCGGGTTTCATCCGACCGACCGGGGTTCTGGCGACCTGCCTTTCACTGTGAAGTTGTCAAAGATCCTGCAGTGCACGGGGCAGCCGTGTTGCGGATGGAAAAACTGCGGGTTGATCAGGCTGCGGTGAGCTCGGTGGTCAGGGTGCGGCGGGCGTTGGATCGGATCGGGGTCCTGGTGAGGTCGTCCGGCGCGATGAACCACGGATGACCATCGCGATTGATAAAGACCTCCCAGCCACGGTGGTGGATGTAGCGGTGGTGTCGCCGACACAGCAGAACCATGTTGATCATGCTGGTCCCACCACCATGGCTCCAGAAGTCAATGTGGTGGGCGTCAGTCCGTCCGGGCGGGCAATCACACCCAGGGAACGCACAGCCCCGGTCGCGGGCGATCAAGGCCTTTCGGATTGCCGGCGTCACTGTCCGTTGATCGCGGCCGACATCGAGCGGCACCGAATTGTTGTCGAGCAGGATCTTCGTGATCACCGAATCACATGCCACCATTTGGGCGGTCGATGCTGATGCCGGTCCGGTCCATTCGAAGGCCGGTGCCAACGTGGGCGCCTTGGCACCTGGGATGCCGCGTAGTTGCAACTCCTGCAGGTGTTCTGGGGTCACGGTCACCACCACATGGGGCTTTGCGCCGCCACGTGACGGCCGGTCTTCCTGATCGAGATACGAATCGAGAAGTCGCTCAAGAGCATCGGCGCGGATCTGGGCATTCGATCGGCGATCCGGTGATCCGTCGGGTTCGGGTACCGGTGTCGACAACGGATCGAGCGCGACCCGTAGTTTCTCGCCCAGCAGGTTGTCCAGATCCAAGGTGCCGTGGCTGCGTCCATCGTCACCGTTCCCGAGGGTGAACTCGTTGAGCTCATGGTTCTCGGCGTCCGGGATCGGCTTGTCCGGTGGCGACAACACGATCGCGATATGCCGCGCCCGTTCCGACACCGCGGCCGGACTGGCCATCAACGCTTCGGTCAGCAAGCCTCGGACACAATCGTCTCGTTCAGCGTCGGGTAAGTCTGGATTTCGCCGTTCAATGTGGTTGATACCCTTCACTATCGAGTCCACATGCTCGCCCGACAGCGTTCCGTCCACACCGTAGGCCGCCACTGAGGGAATGTCGCCGAGCGCCTTGCCCACCCGCACATATCGATGGGCCGCCGCCGGCGCCATCCCCTCCTGCTGGAGCAGCCTGGCGGTGGATCGCACACCCGATTTCTGCGCCAACCCACGCTTGTCGACTTCGCCGACCAGCCGGAAAAGTATCTGTTCCACAACGTGATTGAGTCGGATAACCGCCACCGTGTGTGATGAAAACTGCGCATCATCCCCGGCGACCAAAGCTGCATCCCCTGCCAGATCAGACAACCTGGCGAACATTCCCCCGAAGTCCATGATTTGAGCGTACACCTGGAAACTCCTTCGCACAAGCTTTCGAATAAGCCTATTGCGCTGTAGCGCAGAATGTTTCGGGACACTCGCGGTTTGGGAGGGCAGTGTAATGAAGGGGTCTGACATTGCGGCTGTGTGCGGAAGATCGGCGGGATGATCGACACGGGCCCGGACCGCTTGGTCTTTCGATACGGTGAGATGCATGGGTACAACACGTGACTTTCGGTTCGGCGTGAACCTACTGGGTCGTGGCGGTGTGGCTGAGTTCTTGGCCCAGGTTCGTGAGGCCGAGCGGGGTGGCGTCGATGTCATCTTGTTGCCGGATCATCTTGAGCTCGGGGCGCCGTTTCCCATGTTGGCCGCCGCAGCGGCAGTCGCGCCCACTGTCCGGATCGGCACGTTCGTTCTCAATGCCGGTTTCTATCGTCCGGCCCTGCTGGCCCGAGAGGTCGCCAGTATCGATCAGCTCAGCGGGGGACGTTTCGAAGTCGGTATCGGCGCCGGCTATGTGGAGAGCGAGTTCGACGCTGCCGGTTTACCTTTCGGGACACCCGGTGAGCGGGTGCAGCATCTACGCGATACGGTGCTGGCACTCAAAGACCTTCTCGGGCGTGACGACCACGAGCCGCCATCGGTGCAGAAGCCCCCGCCGATCATGATCGCCGGAACCGGGGACAAGATCCTCACGTTCGCGGCGAGGCACGCCGATATCGTCGCCCTCGCCGTGGTCGCCGACGACGAGGTGCTCGCCGAGCGTGTCGGATTCATCCGATCCGCGGCCGGTGGCCGGTTCGATCAACTCGAGATCAATCTGATCATTCTTGATCTCGCCATCGATCGTGAACCCGACCTCGACGTCCTGCGGAGTCATCGACCGACGGATACCGATGCCGAACTCCTGGCGTTGCCAAACGGGTTGCGCGGCAGCCATGCCGAGGTCGTTGCCCGGATCAGGGAACTGCGGGACCGCTTCGGAATCAGCTACCTGACGCCGATAGACCCGCCCGCCGCCGATCTGCAGGCGTACGGGCGGGTCATCTCAGAACTGCGGGGAGGGCAGCCTAGCGCTCCAACCAGTGTGTCGCAGTGAGTGGTTCGGCGTCGGCCACGGCATCGTGACTGCAACCGAAGCCGACAGTCCAGCGGCCGTCGGAGAGCTCAACCGGACCCAGTGTCATCGGCGCCGGCAGCTCTGCGAGGAACGTTCCCAGGGCGGCCGGGGACAGGGTCCAGAGTTCGCCGCGGATGGATTTGCCGTGGTCGCTGTCGCGGACCAGTCCGGGCTTGGCCGGTTGGGTGTCGAGCGCGACCAGACGGTATTCCGGCGCGGTCGCGGCTTCACCCGACCATCGGGCACCGCGGCTGGTCAACTGACTGTCCAAGGGCTGTCCCCGCAGATGGGCCCCGACCACGAACACCTCGGTGACATCGGCACCCGCTCGCTCCGGCCACGACGGACCGGTGGCAGGCAGGCTGCTGCCGATGCGCCCGGCGATGTCGAGTGCAACGGCGTCGTCATGGGCACGTCCGATCACGGTGATGCCGAACTGCGCTGTGCTGCCATCTGATTCGATGACCTCCCCGGCCGGGACGGCCACCGCGCACAGGTTGAAGAGGTTGCAGAAATTGGTGTACGTGCCCATCGTCGCGTTGACCCCGACCGGATCGGCGGCCACCTGCGCCAGGGTCGGATGCATCGGGGCCGTCGGCACCAGCAGGGCCGCGGCGTCGCCGAGGGCCTCGAGTGCGCGGACACGCAACTCCTCGACGCGTCGACGATCGGCCAGCAGCTCGGTGGCCCGGAAGCGGTCGGCACCACCGATGATCCCGGCCACCGTCGGGTCGAGACCAGCCGAATCGTCGGCGGCCGTGATGAACTCGCCGACCGCGTCGTACCGTTCTGCCACCAGAGCGCCCTCGTACAGGAGCTTGGCGGCGGCGAGGAAGTCGTCGATGTTGATGCGCTTGACCACGATGCCCGCCGACTGAGCCTGTTCAACGGCTGCTGCGAAGGCGGCCTGCCAGCGTTCGTCCAAGGCGGGCAGCGTCTCCGGGACCGCAACCACCGGGTGCTCGGCCGCTGCGAAATTGGTATCGGCGGGCCATGTTCCGACGTCGGACATCACGCCCATCGCGCGGTTGGCGAGGTCGAGGTCGGCGGCCAGGATCGTGACGCAGTCATAGCTCGCGCACGCCGGTACGACACCGGTGGTGCTGACCACGCCCAGCGTCGGCTTGATGCCGACGATGCCCTGTAAACCGGCCGGCACCCGACCGGATCCGGCGGTGTCGGTGCCGATCGCGATGTCGGCGAAACCCAGGGCGACGGCGACGGACGATCCGGAACTGGATCCACCGGAGATCCGGTCGTCGCGACGGGAATCACGCACCGCGCCATAGGGACTACGGGTTCCGACGAGCCCGGTCGCGAACTGGTCGAGATTGGTCTTGCCGATGACCACCGCGCCCGCGGCCCGGAGCGCGGCGACCGAGACAGCGTCGACCTCTGGCAGGTATTCGTAGCCGGGGCAGGCGGCCGTGGTCGGGAGCCCGGCCACGTCCACGTTGTCCTTCACTGCCAGGACCACACCGGCAAGCGGACCGCCGGCGGCCAAAGATGCGGCGTGTTCCCGGGTTACGTCGGCCTGCTCACGCAGTGTGATGAAGACTTCCGGGCGATCGGCCGCGGCGATCGCGGCGTAGATCTCGGCGATGCGGCTCATGCCACCCTTCCTGTTTTGATGGCGAACTCGCCACCTTCGGACCAGCGTCGACGTTCTTCGGTTCGGGCGATCTCCATCGCCGTTCGCTCGGTGAGGATGTCGGCGGCGTTCTCGTCGAGGTACTGCTGGTGTTCGGCGAGCGAGAACGTCCCGTGCTCGATCTTCACCTCACCACGACCGGCAGCGGTGTCGGCGCGCAGGTCGAGCAGTTCGTCCGCACTCACCGGGTACCACCTGATCTTGTCGAAGAAGCGCAGCAACCACGGGTGCTCGGGGTCGAATCCGGCCGCTTCCAGTGGATGCCGATGATTCCACACCTGGGTGGTGCGCCCGACGAACTGGTAGCCGCCGGGACCTTCCATACCGTAGATGCACATGTAGGCGCCACCGATCCCGACCGCGTTCTCCGGTGTCCACGTGCGGGCCGGGTTGTACTTGGTGGTGACCAGCCGATGGCGGGGATCCAGGGGGACCGCAACCGGTGCACCGAGATACACGTCGCCAAGGCCGAGCACGAGGTACGAGGCGTCGAAGACGATGCGGTGGACATCGTCGACCGAGTCGAGTCCGTTCATCCGCCGGATGAACTCGATGTTCCACGGGCACCACGGGGCATCGGAGCGGACCCCGAGCATGTATCGCTCGATGGCCTCCCGCGTTGCCGGATCGTCCCAGGACAGCGGTAGGTGGACGGTCCGGCTCGGGACCACCAGTTCCGACGCGGCCGGCAACTGGGCCTCGCACTCGATCAGCCAGTCCAGCAGAACCGATTGCCGCAGTCTGGTCGGGTCGACCTTGACCTGCAACGACCGGATGCCGGGGGTGAGGTCGATGAGTCCGGCCGGACGATCCGCTTCGATCCGCTGGGCGAGTGCGTGGACGCGGGCCCGCAGCGCCAGGTCGAGCGTCATGTCGCCGTATTCGACCAGGATGTTGTCGTCACCGCTGCGCCGGTAGGTGACCACGGTGCTGCCGTCGGCGGTCATCGTGGACCCCAGGACACCGTTATCGAGGTCGCCGCCGGACGACAAGACCACACTGATGTCGGAGCGACGGGCCGAACCGAGGTCGGCGGGGCTGGCCGTCTGCGCTGAACGGACGGGGACGAAGCGCACGGTGTTGCCGGGTTTGAGCTGTCCCATCTTCCAGCGATCGGCGGTGGTGATCGTGACCGGGCAGACGAAGCCGCCCAGACTCGGACCGTCGGGCCCGAGCAGGATGGGGGTGTCGCCGGTGAAATCCAGCGCACCGACCGAGTAGGCGTTGTCGTGAATGTTCGACGGGTGCAGACCGGCCTCGCCGCCGTCGGTGCGGGCCCAGCGCGGCTGGGGTCCGACGAGCCGGACGCCGGTCCGGTCGGAGTTGAAGTGGACTTCGTAGGGCGTGTTGTAGAGGTCGTCGATGTCTTCGACGGTGAAGAACTCGGGTGCGCTGTGCGGTCCGACGGTCACCGCGAGGTGCCAGTTCTCGGTGAGCGCGGGCTTCTCCTCGTTCAGGATGCGCCGGGGCGCAGTGACCAGGTCGGCACCGGCACAGGTGAGGGTGTCGCCCTCGGTGAGCGGACGGCCGTCCTTGCCGCCGAACTTGCCGAGCGTGAACGTGGAACGGCTACCCAGGTACTCCTCGGCCTCGACACCACCGGCGACGGCCACGTAGACCCTCATCCCGACCGGTCCCGCCGCGCCGATGTCGAGGATCTCCCCGGCCTTCACCGTGACCGGGGCCCACTGCGGCACCGGAATCGAACCGACGGTGACAACGGCCGGCGCACCGGTGACCGCGACGACGGTGTCCTCGGCAAACGTCAACCGCGGCCCCATCAGGGTGCATTCGAGTCCGGCTGCGCCCTCGGGGTTTCCGACCGCCACGTTCGCCAGGCGGAACGACAGGTCGTCCATCGGCCCCGACGGTGGGACACCGACCTGCCAGTGCCGGATACGTCCGGGCCAATCCTGGATGGTGGTCTGCGGACCCGCCCGCAGGACCGAGATCGTCGACATTGCTTCAGGCGCCTTTCGAAACTGCTGCCGGCCGGGTCACGACGACGCGGACGGCGGTGGGGTCGAATCCGTTGCAGGGGTTGTTGATCTGCGGGCAGTTGGAGATCAGGACCAGGGTGTCGACCTCGGCGCGCAGTGCCAGTCGGAGTCCCGGTGCCGACAACCCGTCGACGATGCCCAGCGAACCGTCGGCATCGACGGGCACATTCATGAAGAAGTTGACGTTTCCGACCAGATCGGCCTTGCCCAAACCGTGTGGTGCGCCACCGATCAGAAAGTTCTCGACGCAGGCGTGCTGGTGTTTGGTGTGGTGTCCGTATCGCAGCGTGTTCGATTCCTGTGAACAGGCGCCACCAACGGTGTCGTGGTTGCCGACCTCGTCGGCCACGATGGTCATCAGCGGGGCGCCCTCGTGATCGCGGATGACACTGCCGGTGGTCAGGAAGATGTTGCCCTGTGCCGCGATCGTCGCCTGAGCGGAGTAGCGGACCGCATGATCGTGGGCGCCGAAGAACAGGGTGTCGACGGCCTGATTGCCGTGGAGATCGACGATGGTCAGCACATCACCGGCCGCGACCACACCCGACCAGGGTGCGCGGTCTCCGATCACGTGATCGGAGATCACCTCGCCGGGGATCAGGGCCAATTCGTCGGCCGATGCCGTGGCGGCGGATGTTGTTGCGGTGGTGGACATCAGACGGTCCTTTCAAAATGGGCGGCGTTCCAGGCGTCTTCGGAGTTGAGGACCGCGCGCTGGTACTCGGGGTCGGTGTCGCGCAGCCCGGTCACCGCGGCGTCGAGGTCGGCAGGTGCCTTCCAGGCCAGCACCTCCACGGGGCCGACGTCGAATGTCGGTGAGGGATCGAGCGGGTGGGCGGTGTTGACGATCGCCACGGTGCACGGAAGGTGCAGTAGCAGGTCGACGTACTTGTCTTGTCCGGCAGATCCTTTGGAGGTGAGCGATCCATCGGCCTCGACCACCACGCTGTGGAAGAAGGAGATGGACGGCACGACGTCGGTGGGTGTGAGCCCCTGCTTGGCCGCGGCCAGCGTGAACAACTCACGTCCCGCCGGCGAGTGTGAATGGACCTCACCGGCACCATACTTCTCGGTGTTGGTGGACAGGGTGGTGGTGCCGCACAGGGCATCGTGATGGCCCGAGGTGTCCTCGACGATGGTCGCCAGCGCCCGACCCTGATCGCTGAGGAGCGGGTGACCGGTGCCGAGGTACGCCTGCCATGGCACCTTCACCGTGTCGGCGACATTGAGCCGCTCCCACGGGGCATCGGAACGCCACAACAGCAGATGCGCACATCCGGTGCCGGTCACGTCGCGGAGTCGGAGGCGGGTGCCCCGGGCCAGGACCTTGACGGTGTAACGGCCGCCCGGGATGGTCTCGGCCCATGTCATGTCCTGTGGTGCGGTCTCTTCCGGAATCGCGGGCCATGCCGAGGCGGG
This sequence comes from Williamsia sp. z34, assembly GCF_059553395.1. Lineage (NCBI taxonomy): Bacteria > Bacillati > Actinomycetota > Actinomycetes > Mycobacteriales > Nocardiaceae > Williamsia > Williamsia sp. z34. The sequence continues at coordinate 28,883 of NZ_JCANWW010000005.1, forward strand.
GACGACCGGCATGGAGTCGGTGATCGTCTGGGCCTGAGCGCGGGCGTGTTCGCGGGCGCCCGCCGTGGTTCCGGTGGTGGCTCCGGTTGCAGTCATGATGAATATCCTTGTGCGATAGGTGGGTTGAACGGTCTGCTACTCGGAAGCTGCAGCTGACGGCGCCGGGACCGGCATCGGGTGCTTCTTGCCGTGCGGGAAGCAGGCGATACCGACGATGATCGCGACCACGATGCAGATCGGGCCTGCCCACTTGAGGATCGGCATCTCACCGGCCGGATCGAAGATCTCTTCGCGGGGCCAGGCGAGGTTGATCACCATCAGGAATCCGTAGACGACGGCCAAGATGTTGACCGGGATCCCGAAGCGTCCCAACGTGAACAGCTTCTTTCCCTCGGAATCCACCCGCACGTCTTCGCCGGGCCAGCCCTTGATGCGGCGCCAGAGCATCGGACCGGTGACGGACAGGTAGGCGAGGTAGATCAAGATGATGCAGACGCTGGCCAGGGTCGCGAAGATGGCGGAGTTGCCGACGTTGACCACGAGCACACCGATGCACAGGACACCGATCAGGATCGACGGTGCGATCGGGGTTCCGGTCTTCGGGTTGACATGAGAGAGGATCCTGGAGGCCGGCAGCCGGTCATCACGGGCCATCGAGAACATCAACCGCGAGCAGGCGGTCTGAATTGCCAAGGTGCAGATGAAGATCGCGATCACCACGTCACAGAGCAGGACCTTGCCCCAGAAGGATCCGAGGACCGAGTCGAGGACATAGGGGAGACCGCCGACGGCGAGTTCCTCACCCAGGCTGGGTGCGGCCATCAGTGCGCCGAGCAGCATCAGTCCGCCGCCGATCGCCGAAACCGTCAGTGCCAGACGGATCGTGCGCGGAGCGACCCGACGCGGATTCTTTGTCTCTTCGGCGAGTTCGCCTGCGGAACCGAAGCCGACCATCACGTAGGCGGCCATCAGGCCGGAGACGATGAACGCCCAGATGTAGCCGGGCTGTTCACCGGGGAGGCCGGTGTCGAAGACGACGTCGGGTCCACGCTCGGCGTGCGTGAACAGCGCCAGGATCACCGCGATCACACCGACGATCTCGCAGGTGACGCCGATGTTGTTGATCCGGCTCATCCAGTTGACGCCGATGCAGTTGATGAAGGTCGTGACGACGAGCAGGATCGAGCCGAGCAGGACCGCATTGGACGCTCCGCTGGTGCTGGTCAGGGCGGAGTCGTCGCCGATGAGCTGGAAGCCTTCCCAGATGGAGGGCATGACCACCTGCAACGCGATGGCCGCAGCCGATGCGGTGACGATCTGCGCGAGCATCATGAACCAGCCGCCGAACCACCCGATGACCTCACCGCCCATGCGCCGTGCCCACTGGTAGATGGCACCCGAGATCGGATACCTGGCGGCGATTTCGGCAAAACAGAGCGCCACGAGGAACTGGCCCGCGTAGACGATGGGCCAGGTCCAGAAAAACGCCGGACCGCCGAAAGAGAAGCCGAGGCCGAACAGCTGGAAAATCGTGGTCAGGATCGATACGAACGAGAATCCTGCAGCGAAGGATGCGAAGGTCCCCAATGACCGGTGCAACTGTTGTGTGTAACCGAAGGCAGAGAGATCGTCGGAATCGCCGATCTTCGAGGCACTCCCGGCGCTCGGCGCCGAGGGTGGTTGCGCTGTTGCGGTCATGGCGGGTCTTCCTGGTCGTGGGCGCTGCGGCCCGATTAACCTGTCGAGTGATAGATAATCGTGAAGCGATTTCTATCGAGTGACAGGTTTGTTACCAGGGTGCTACCACGTGAAACGATTAGGTTTCGCAAACCACACTGCGCCGCAGGTCGGGGGCTTGCGCTGAGGATTGGTCCTGCCCGAAAGCGGCCGGGCGACAGTAGGGTAAGTGCTTGTGAGTCAGATTGCGGCAGGGCCCGGGCGCCCGCGGTTGGTGGAGCAGCGCCGCCGTGGGGCAACCGCGCGCGACGAGATCCTCGACGCCGCCGCCGAGTTCTTCACCACGCGCGGGTACTCGGGTACGTCCACCCGGATGATCGCCGAGGCCGTCGGGATCCGGCAGGCCTCGCTCTATCACCACTTCAAGACCAAAGACGACATCCTCGAGGCGCTTCTGCAGGACACCGTGCTCGCGCCGCTGGAGGTGGCGACCGCCCTGCTCGAAGCCGACGGGTCAGCGCTGGAGCGGCTGCAGCGACTGGCGCGCTTCGACGCCGGGCAGCTCGCCGGCTCTCGCTGGAATCTCGGTGCGCTGTACTCGTTGCCGGAACTTCGGACCGAGCGTTTCGCCGAGTTCCGCAGTGCCCGAAGTGACTTGGCACGAATCTACGCGCAACTGGCCGGAGAGGTCCTGGGCAATCACACCGATCCCCGCCGGCACCTGCCGTTCCGGCTCGTCGAATCGGTGATCAGCATGCGATCGGATGAGATGGTCGGCGCGTTGGGCGCGGACTCACTCGAAGACCTGGTGACGGTGCTCGTGGACAGCGCCGAACTGGTCTTGAAGTAGCGGTCAGGCGCGCCACTCGGCGGTGCGTTCCGGGCTCGCTTGCGCGAGTGCTTTTTTGGTGGCTTCCGCATCGAAGTCTTTGCCGTACACCGGGGTTCCGGGCTGTTGCCGCCACGACTGTGCCAACGATCTGGCATCGACCGGGTCGAAACCGAGTTCGTCGACCAGCGCCGACACGATCTTTTTGCCCTCGGCGTCGTCGCCGGCGATGGGCAATGCGATCCGGCCCTTCGTTCCGGGCGGGGTCCCCTTCTCCAACAGGTGCTTCCAGTAGATGCCGTTGAAGACCTTGAAGACGGGCTCGTTCAAAACCTCGGAGACCCAGACACTTTCCGGCGTCCCGTCTTCGATGGCGTCGATCTTCCCGTCGCGTTGCTGCGGGTAGTAGTTGTTGGTCTCGATCACCGGCGCCCCGGGTTTGCGATTCGATAGGATTCCCGGCGCCAGGTCAGGGGTGTTCTTCTGCGGAATGCTGACGATCACCAGGTCTGCGTCTCGGGCGGCGTCCTTCGCCCAGACCGCTTCAGCGCCGGTTTCTGCGGCCAGTTCGGCAAGGGTCTGCGGATCCCGTGAATTGGCGACCCGTACCTGGTGCCCCAACCGCGTCAGTCGGCGGGTCAGCGTCCCGCCGATGAAACCCGCACCGATGATCCCGATTCTCACAACTGACCCCTTGCGCTGATGGACGACCACGTGTCGGGAAGTTCAACCGGTCTGATCACCGGATCATTCCGTGTCTCGATCGCTACCGGACCTCGTCCGGCAGCACATCGTGGACGAGCAGCGCGATCTGCACCCGATTGTTGAAGCCGAGCTTGTCGAGCATGTGGGAGATGTGCGTCTTGACGGTGGCGACGGACACGTGGAGTCCGGCCGCGATCTCGGCGTTGGACATCCCACGGGCGGCCGCCACCGCGACCCGTTGTTCACCGGCGGTGAGTTGCCCGAACTGTTCTGCGCCGCGGCTGCTGCGACTGTTGGGCTCGGTGTAACGCTGAATCAGCTTGCGGGTGATGGCGGGTGAGAGGATCGGTTCGCCCGCGGCCACCTTGCGTAATGCCGCGATCAGATCGCGAGGGGGTGTGTCTTTCAGCAGAAATCCGCTCGCCCCGGCACGCAGGGATCGCAGGACCAGGTCGTCGGTGCTGAAGGTGGTCAGCATGATGACGTGCGGTGGGTCGGGCAGTGCCCGCAGCACGGTGGTGGCGTCGAGTCCGTTGACCTTCGGCATCCGGATGTCCATCAGGACCACGGTCGCGTCGGTCTCGCGAACCAGCTCTGCCACGCCGGCCCCGTCTGCGGCCTCACCGACGATCGTGATGTCGGGCTGGCCGGTCAGCATGGTCCGCAGCCCCGCACGGATCAGCCACTCGTCGTCGATCAACAGAAGACGGATGCCGGTACCCGGTTCGTCGCTCACGGCAGACACTCTCCCTCCCAGGGCAGCCGTGCGGACAACACGAACCTTCTGTCGACGATGCCGTGGTGGAGCGTGCCACCGGCCAACGTCACCCGCTCGTTCAGGCCGACCAGCCCCGATCCGGTTCCCGGGATCGACGGGTACATGCCCGGGTTCAGTGGTTGCGCGATGGTGATCGTCAACCCGGTTCCTGGCGACCCCACGATCCGTACGGTGACCGGCACCGCCCCGGCGTGCTTGCGGGCATTTGTCAGCCCCTCCTGGACGATGCGGTAGGTCGCGCGACTGACCACGGCGGGCACCAGTTCCACGTCGCCGACGTCGACGGTCGCCTCAACCGCGCTTCCGGCCAGTTCTGTTTCGTCGAAGAGTTCGGGCACAGTGGCCAGGGACCTGGTCGGTTCGGCCAGGTCGTCGTCGGTCTCCTCGCGGAGCATGCCGATCACATCCCGCAGATCGACGAGCATCTGATGGACTCCGGCCCTGATCACGCCGGCCGCCCGGCTGATCTCCTCCGGGGAGGCGTCTGGCCGAAACTCGAGGGCGCCCGCGTGGACCGACAGCAGACTCATGCGATGCGCGAGCACGTCGTGCATCTCCCTGGCCAGACGTTCGCGTTCGGTGGCGCGGGCGTGCGCGATCCGTTCGCGTTGCTCGGACTCGACGTTGCGGGCGAGCTCGGCCAGCGAGATGAGCAGTTGCCGGCGATTACGCACCATCGTTCCCCAACCGAGCACGGCGACGGTGAGCAGCACAGAGAACGCCAGGATCACGCTCCAGGAATCCTGCTCGGCGTCGGGGTACAGGAAATAGTTCGACATCGCGGCACCGATACCGAGTGCGCCGATGGCCAACGAATAGCGCAAGGGTCGGTGGACCGCGAGCGAGAACAGGGCCAAAAACGCAGGGCCGGTGATGAATGAGGCGAATCCGGACGCGACGGTGAGGATCAGTGCGACGGCCACGGGCCACCGGCGGCGCCAGACCAGGGCGATACAGCCGAAGAGACCGAGAACGATGTCGGCGGCCAGAAGCGGACCCCAGTTCTCGAGCCGACCACCGATGGTGAGACCGCCGATCCCCGCGGCGAGCAACACCATGAGCACGTCGATCGTGATATCGCGAGTGGTGCGTCGACCCGTCAGCGGATGCGGATCGGCCTCGAGGGTCTCGCGCACCGCGCCGGGCATCCATGCCGGGCGCGTGGGCAAGCTGTCCCAGCCGCTGCCTTCTGACTGTGCACCGAAGCACCGAAGCGACTCATCCCACGATGGTGTCCGGTTCCGGCCGCAGATGCATCAGGCGAAAGTCTGAGCTGGATCGATCAGTCGGCGATCGAGGGCTGAGCAGCAACCGTCCGGGTTGTCGGCGATGCGGTGGCAGGCAACCCGAATCGGGCAAAATCTTCGACCATCGTTTCGGAGAAGAACACCACGACATGCGCGACACCGGACCGGGTGATGTCGAGGACCTGTAGCTGAAAAGGGCGATGCACACCGTCCTGTGGATCGCGCATGTACAGCCCGAAAGCCGGCTGGCCGTTGGCGGTGGTGGGGAGCAGCACCATGTCGTCGGCCTTCTCGGCCGGACAGTTGTGTTCGATGAGACGGCCGATGATCGACGGGCCCTGGTACCAGCCGGTGAACGGCGGCATCTCCCAGATGGCCTTGTCGGTGAAGAGAGCCACGATGGCGTCGATGTTGTAGGTCTCGAAGGCCTCGACCCACTTCTGCAGCATCTCTTGCTGCGCCTGGTCCTCGGGCTCGGTGATCGAATCGCGCTCGGGAGAGACCTCTTTGAGCTGTGCCCGCGCCCGCTGCAGCAGGCTGTTGACCGTCGCGGTGGTCAGATCGAGCGTCTCGGCGACCTCCGCGGCCCGCCACTGCAACACGTCACGCAGGATCAACACGGCGCGCTGGCGCTCGGGCAGATGCTGGAGGGCGGCGATGAATGCGAGGCGAATCGATTCGCGGGCCCCGACGATGGTTGCCGGATCCGCGGTTTCGGACAGCGTCTCGTCGGAGTCTGCGAAGGGCTCGAGCCAGGGAACCTCGTTGTCCTGCAGCAGCGGTGCCTCGGGATCGTACGAGTCACCACCGAGGCCGGAGGGCAACGGCCGGCGCTGCTTGGAACCCAGCGCAGTCAGGCAGGTGTTGGTCGCGATCTTGTACAGCCACGTACGGACCGAGGAACGGCCGTCGAACTTGGAGTACCCGCGCCACGCCCGGATGAAGGTCTCCTGGAGCAGGTCTTCGGCGTCGTGGTGCGACCCCATCATCCGATAGCAATGCGCCAGCAATTCACGACGGAACGGCTCGGTGACCTCCAGGAAGTCTGAATCCGCTGGCGCCTCGACAGTCATGTGACACAGATTACGGGAGCAGTCGGACACCAGCCAGCCCAAAAGGGCACGATCTCTCAGTTGTTCCAGAACCCTTCATGCACCTCGGCGGCCTCGGGCATCGGGATGGGACCGTGCACCGCGGTGGGTCGCTGGCCGGCTGCGAAAACCTCCCGGCAGGGGAGCGCCATGGTCGGATTCTGCTCGTCGGCGCCGGTGATGACGGCCAGGTCGGCCTCCGACAGGGCGTAGACGACCGTTCCGATCCCGGCCCAGTAGACCGCGCCCGAGCACATTGCACAGGGTTCGGCCGAGGTGTACATGGTCATCGTGGAGAGTTCGGCGGGCGTGAACCGGCCGGAGGCCATCCGGGCGAGATTGGTTTCCGCATGTCCGGTGGCGTCTTTTCCGGTTTCCACCGTGTTCTGTGCCTCGAGGACAACCTCTCCGGTGCGGGTCGCCAGCAGTGCGCCGAAAGGATGATTCCCGGACTCACGGGACTCTCGGGCGATGGCAACGGTGCGGCGCAACAGGTGGTCGTCGATATCGGTCATGGGTATGAGTGTGCCTGGTGGGGTCTGTGGTGTAGTTGTGGAGGGGTGATCCGAATCGGGACTTCCGGATGGGTGTATCCGCCGTGGCGCGGCGAGTTCTACCCGCCGGGCCTGGCGCAGCGTCGCGAACTCGAATACCTCTCCCGCACCCTCAATTCGGTCGAGATCAACGGTTCCTTCTACTCGTTGCAACGCCCCACCAGCTATCAGCGGTGGGCGGAGCAGGTCCCCGACGACTTCGTCTTCGCGGTGAAGGGACCGCGGTTCATCACGCATATGAAGCGGTTGGTCGACGTCGATCAACCGCTTGCGACGTTCTTGGCCTCCGGCGTCCTGGCGCTGGGTCCCAAGCTCGGACCGATGCTCTGGCAGCTGCCCCCGAACATGCCGTTCGACCCCGACGTCGTGTCGGCGTTCGCCGATCTGTTGCCGCGGACCACCACAGAAGCCGCGGAAATGTCCCAGAATCACGGCGACAAGGTCGACGGACGCGCCTGGACGAGCACCGATGCCGAGCGTCCACTGCGGCACGCGATGGAAGTACGCCACCCGAGCTTCGAAACTCCGGAGTTCCCACAACTGTTGCGGGAGAAAGGCATCGCGCTGGTCCTGGCGGATTCGGCGGGCAAGTTCCCGGTGATCGACGAGGTGACCACGGATTTCGTGTATGCCCGGTTGCACGGTGAGCACGAGTTGTACACCAGTGGCTACACCGACGATTCCCTCGACCGGTGGGCGGCGCGCTTTCGGGAACGGGCAACCGTCGGCGATGTCTACGTCTACTTCGACAACGACGCCAAAGTGCGTGCACCCCACGACGCGCGGGCACTGCTCGATCGGCTCGGGTGAGGTCCTCGGGTAGCGTTGTCGAACAGCGCACTCGCTTGCAAACGGCGCCACTTTTCAAGATGTGTCGGTACGACGTGAGGTGCTTCGATGATCGACCGACTCGACAGGCTGCAGCGGCGGCACCCCGTCCTGGGTTTCGGGATCGCCGTCATCTACAAGTTCGTCGATGATCAAGGCGGATACCTCGCGGTCCTGATCACCTATTACGCCTTCCTGTCGATGTTCCCGTTGCTGCTCCTGCTGACCACCACCGTCGGCATCGTTCTGGAGGGCAACCCCGAACTGCAGCGGACGGTGATCGATTCGGCCCTGAGTCAGTTCCCGGTCATCGGTGACCAACTCGGGACACCGCAGGAACTGAGCGGTGGTGTCGCGGGCATCATCATCGGTCTTGTCGGTGCCATCTACGGCGCCTCAGGTATCGGTCAGGCGACCCAGAACGCGATGAACACGGCATGGCAGGTACCGCGCAACAGCAGGCCGAATCCGATCTTGTCGCGGGTACGAAGTCTGCTGTTGCTCACACTCATTGCGCTGGCGCTCGTCGCGACAACGGTCCTGACGACCTTTGGCGGACTCTCGGGCCCGCTCAGTACGTGGCAGAGCTTCTGGGTGGGGCTGGCCGCGGTGCTGACCAACTCGGCGATCTTTGCCGTTGCCTTCCGGCTCAGTACGACCTCCAAGAGCGTGAGCTATCGCGACGTGTTGCCCGGCGCGATCGTGATGGGTGTGGTGTGGCAGCTGTTGCAGACCTTTGGAGCGGTGTACGTGACGGGCGTGGTCAAGAACGCCAGCACCACCAACAGTGTCTTCGCGGTGGTCCTGGGTCTTCTCGCATACTTCTATCTGGCGGCGATCGCCGTTGTCCTGTCCGCTGAGATCAACGTGGTGCGCAAGCACCGGCTTTATCCCCGGGCATTGCTGACCCCGTTCACCGACAACGTCGATCTGACCCGGGGTGATCGAAAGACCTACACGCGGCAGGCGAAGGCGCAGCGGGCCAAGGGATTCGAGCAGGTCACGGTCACTTTTGAGAAGCCTGATCAATCGGACGAAACAGATAAAGGTTCGCAAAAGCAATAATATTCGGTGCGGGAACTTACGCTGCAGTGAGTTCGTATGCAGCAAGCATCGAGACAGTGATCAGAAAGGCTCCACACAAAATGGGGATGAAGACCCGTGTTGTTTCTTCGGCCGCAGCGATGGCCGCCACCCTCACCCTCGGTGTTGCACTGGCCGGCCCGGCCGCTGCCGACACCATCGATCTCGAGGTCGATTACACCGCCAACACCTCGACCGTCATCAAGAAGCTCAACCAGAAGGTCGACTTCCCGGCGACCCCCCTCGCCACGACGCTGAGCCTGGAGTTCCCCAGCCTCGAAAAGGGCACGCTCAGTGGCCAGTTGAATCTCCCCACCACCAGCACCGACCTCAAACTCGGACCGCTGAACCTGGCAACGATCAAAATGTCGATCGTTGATCCCTCCGAGGTCACCGGCACCGCGGGGATCGACATGGAGACCTTCGACGTGACCCTGAAGGCTCAGCAGAGTTTCAAGATCAAGATCGACAGCATTCAGCCGCTGGGCATCAGCACGGGTTCGGCAAATCTGAACCTGCTGCCCCCGAAGGCGAACTGTGTGACGTCGGTGACCACGGCCGACCTGAGCGGCACGGCCAACCTCAACGAAGGGCTCGACACCGTTCTCAGTGGCACCTACGAGATCCCGGCGTTCACCGGCTGCGGCAACCTCGTCGGTCCCGTGCTCAACTCGCTGGTTTCGGGCCCCGGTAACACCCTGACGGTGGATCTGAAGACCAACACCGACGGTGCTGCCACCTCCATGCTCCGGCAGGCAGCGAGCAGCTAGACCGAAACTTTCGGGCAAACCCGCATAAAACTCATGCCCATGCACACCGCGGTGTGCATGGGCATGAGTGCTGTTCGGGCGATCAGATGACGCCGTGCAGCGGTGGCGGCGCGTCGTGGAGCAGAGCTTTTCCGATGTGCTGATACTTCCAGCGCACCGGGTCGTGCAGGGTGTGGGTTCGGGCGTTGCGCCAGAAGTGGTCGAGTCCGAGATCGGCTGCGGCGCTGCGTGTGCCCGACACCTCGAACAGGGCCGAGGAGACCTCGTTCGCAGCCCGGTCCGCGACGATCTTGGCCGTCGCGACGGCGATCGAGGCCTCGGCCGCTCGCTCGGCCGCGTTCTCTGCCGTCGCGGAAAAGGTTGCGTCCACCGCGTTTCCGGCCACGGACAAGGTCGCCTCGGCGGTTCGGACCTCGACCGCGAGTTCCCCGAAACGCTGGATCAACAGTGGGTCGTCGATGGCCCGGTCGACTCCGGCCTCGAACCACGGTCGGCTCTTTGTCCGCGCGAAATCGGTTGCGGCGCGCAGGGCGCCGCGTGCGATACCGGCGTCGATCGCCACGTGCAGCAGCTGGGCAAAGGCCCCGTACCCGGCCGGGGCGTTGAGTGCCCTGGCGCGGGCCACCAGGTGCCGGGGTTGCACGGTGACGGCTTCGAAGGTGATAGTCCCACTGCCGGTGGTGCGCTGTCCGATGCCGTTCCAATCGTCGACGATGCGGACCCCGGCAACATCGGCGGGTATGAACGCCACGTATTCGCCTGGCTCGAGCCCGGATTCGCCGTCCGGGTCCTCCAGGCGCGCGAGTACGGCGAGCGTATGGGCGTAGAGGGAGCCCGTGCAGTAGAACTTCGAACCGTCGAGCTGCAGGCCTCCCGAAACCGGTGTGATCGTTGTCGAGATGTCGGCGATCGTTTTGCCGCCGCGCTCGGACTGTGCGTTGGCGATACGGCCACCGCCGAGGACATCAGAGAAGATGTCCCGCTGCTGGGTCTGGGTACCGGCCAGCCGCAACAGGTTCAGATACACGAAATGGCTGTGCGGGATCTGCGCGATGTTCGGATCGGCTGTGGCCAGGATCCGGACGATCTCGGCCACGACACCTGGCGTCAGGTCGGCTCCACCGAACTGTGCGGGGACGGTGATCGCCAACAGTCCACTGGCGGAGAGCTCGTCGATCTCACGGTGGGGGAGTTTGCGGTCACGGTCGCGGGCAGCGGCCCCGGTGGCGAAATGTGCCGCCAGCGTGCGTGCCGTCGAAAGCGCCTGTGCCGCAGAGTCGATACGGGTTGCTATCGCGGTGCTGCTCACGACGCGCTGACACCGGCAGCTTCGTCTGCTGCTTCGATTTCACGAACCAGCGGGAGCACCTTGGCGCCGAAGTACTCGATTTCTTCCTGGAAGTGCAGGAAGCCCCCGAGTACCAGGTCGACCCCGAGTCGCTTGTAGGCGACGATTCGCTCGGCGACCTGCTCAGGGGTGCCGATGAGCTTGGTCTTGAAGCCGTCGTTGTACTGCACGAGGTCCTCGTACGACGAATTGGCCCACATGCCCTTGTGATCGGATGTGGACGCGCCGGCCTGCTGGACCGCGTCACGGAAGCCCTCGACCGCAGGACGATTGGCCTTCGAGATGATCTCGCGGAGGGTTTCGTGCGCCTCGGCCTCGGTGTCCCGGGCGATGATGAAACCGTTGAGGCCGAATCTGACCTCGCGGTTGTGTGCCCGTGCCACCGCTCGCAGGTCTTCGACCTGCTCGGTGACGCCGTCGAAGTCCTTGCCGTTGGAGAAGTACCAGTCGGCGTAACGGCCACCGTTGTTTCGGGCCGCGGTGGAGTTACCGCCCTGGAACAGCTCGGGATTCGGGCGCTGCGGTGTGTTGAGCGGCTTCGGCTTGAGGGTGAAGTCGCGGATCCGGTAGAAGTCGCCGGCGTATTCGACGTTGTCCTCGGTCCAGATCTTCCGGATAACCTCGAGGAACTCGGCACTACGTCGATAGCGTTCGTCATGCTCGAGCCATGGTTCTCCGAGCGCCTTGAACTCACCGGAGAACCATCCGGACACCACGTTGATCGCGAAGCGGCCATTCGACAGGTGATCAGCGGTGGCGCCGAACTTGGCGAGGACCGCGGGATGCCACAGTCCGGGATGGACCGCCGCGATGACCTTCAGCTTTTCCGTCGCACCGAGCAGTGCGAGGCTGAATGAGGTTGATTCGTGCTGGAATTCGGCACCGTACGACGCCATGTAGCGCACCTGGGACAGGGCGTATTCGAAACCGTTGTTCTCGGCGGTCCGGGCGAGCTTCTTGTTGTATTCGAAGTCCCAGCCGGTGCGCTGTTCGATGTCGCTGGTGACCAGGCCACCGCTGACGTTGGGCACCCAGTAGGCGAACTTGATCTGGTCGGCGATCTTCTCGGTGGTCATGGGTTCATCTCCAAAGTTGAGGTGGAGGCAGATTTACGAGGCGCCGGCCGGTTCATACGAACTCAGGAACGCGCCGCGAACCGGTTCGTGGGCGTGATCGCCGGCATCGAGCAGGCCGCGCCGGACCAGACGCGGACGGACGCCTTCACCGAAGTGGTAGGCCTCTTCGACGTGCGGGTATCCGGAGAGGATGAAGTGGTCGAGTCCGAGCGCGGCATATTCTTCGATCCGGTCGGCGACCTCGTCGTGCGACCCGACGAGTGCGGTTCCGGCGCCGCCGCGGACCAGACCCACCCCGCTCCACAGGTTGGGGTAGATCTCCAGGGAGCGGGCGTCGGTGGTCGAACTGAAAGCCGCCCCGCCGCTGTGGAGTTCGAGCATCCGCTTCTGTCCTTCGGACTCGGACTGCGCGAGGTTCTTCTGGGCACCGGCCACCACCGCCGGGTCAAGGGCTCCGAGAAGCCGATCTGCCTCGGCCCAGGCCTGTTCGGAGGTGTCGCGGGAGATGACGTGGAGCCGGATGCCGTACGTCAGCTCGCGTCCCTCGGCAGCGGCAAGTCCGCGGATCCAGTCGAGTTTGGCGGCGACGGCGTCGGGCTTTTCGCCCCACGTCAGGTAGGTGTCCGCGAACTTCGAGGCCACGGCGCCCGCGGCCGGCGAGGATCCGCCGAAAAAGACCGGGGGCAGTGGATCGGGGCGCCGGGCGAGCTGTGCGCCCTGCACCCGCAGGTGCTTGCCGGTGAAGTCGACGGGCTCGTCCTCGGTCCACAGGCGCCGGACGATGTCGAGGTACTCGCCGCAGCGTTCGTAACGGGCGTCCTTCGACAGGAAGTCGCCGAATGCGCGCTGCTCGGACGATTCGCCACCGGTCACGACGTTGAGCAACAGGCGTCCCTTGGACTGCCACTGGTAGGTCGCCGCCATCTGTGCGGCCAGGGTCGGGCTGATCAGCCCCGGACGCATCGCAACCAAGAACTTGAGGGTGTCGGTGGTCTCCAGCAACATCGCCGTCGACAACCAGGCGTCCTCACACCACAGGCCGGTCGGGGTTAGGACGGCTTCGAAACCGTTGACCTCGGCAGCCCCGGCCAGCTGGTTCAGATAACGCAGCGTTGCCGGACGATCGCCTGACATGTCCGAACCGTGACCACCTGCCATCAGATTCCGGGAGTCGCCGTACGTCGGCAGGAACCAGTGGAAATGCAGGGACACGGCGGGTGCCTTTCTGTGGGAAACGAGGAACGCAACCCAGTGTGGGCTGTATTCGGGATTCCTTTCCACAATTTCGTTCGCCGTGATTTCAAGTCGACGTGGAGGTCGGCGCCGGGGCTATTGTCGCCGGTGAGCTCGTCTCCGACCCGGGTTCGACCGGTGGGTGCGACCGGTTCACTTCGGCTCGTACCCACTGGTCGATCGTTTGCAGCGGGGTTGTGTCACTGCTATGTTTGCGCCTATGTCGAGCTCTGGTCACCACATCCCGGAGGTCACCTATGTGACTACCGCGTTGGGATGTCGTCTGCCTTTTGCTCGCGTCCTCTGTTGTCGAATGTCCTGATCTGATCACGCCGCGCTCGCGGCATTTTCGAATCTGACAACTTCTCGCCCCGGAACCCCCATGGGTTCTTCGGGTGGGATCATCCGACGAGGACATTTAAATGACTGCAACACTTGATCACCGCATTGTTTCCGGCTCCACCACCCGCTCCACCGTCACCCGTCCGTCCGAGCGAAGCGGATCGCGACCCCTGGTCGGCTCCCGCGTCACCGCGCCCGGGCGTCCTGCCCGTCCGCTGGGTGTTCCCGGCCCGAAGAAGGCACCCAAGATTCACATCGCGAACCCGCAGCTGCATCTCTCGACCAAGCCGGCAGCGGTTGTGCTCCGGGCTGCGCGTCTTCACGGACCGGTGTTCCGGGATGCCGCATCGAGCGCCTCTGGATTGAGCATCTCGACCGTGAACCGCCAGGTCAGTGCGCTGCTGAAGTCCGGTTTGCTGCGCGAGCGCGCCGATCTGGCCCCAGCGGGCGCCATCGGGCGTCCGCGGTTGCCCTTCGAACTGAACACCGCCGACTTCTTGACCGTGGGCATCCACATCGGCCTCAAGGTCACTTCGATCACCACCCACGACCTCTTCCACCGCGTGGTCGGTGCCATTCAGATCCCGACGCCGGTGGCGGACACGCCGGAACAGTCTCTGACCTCGATCGGCCTGAGCACCAAGCGTTTCCTGTCTCGCTGGCCGAACAAGAAGATGTTGTGGGCCGGCGTTGCGCTTGCCGGTCGGGTCGACAAGGCCGGCCGAAACACCCACCCGCGTCTCCCGTGGGAATCCGCCCCGGTCGGCGAGGTACTGGCGTCGGTCATCGGACTGCCGATCTCGGTGGCCTCGCACGTCGAGGCCATGGCCGCCGCGGAATTGCTGCTCAACCCCCAGGCCGAACTGCTGGTGGACCCGGCCGAAGAAGGCGGCAGCTTCGTCTACTTCTACGCCCGTGAATCGGTGGGTATCGCGTTCACCGTGGGTGGCAGCGTCTACACGCCGGCCGGTGGCCCGCCGGAAATCGGGCACTTCCCGGTCGGCAAGACCGAACTGCTCGATCCGTCGGGCACCGGACAACTCGAATCGACGGTCACCGACACCGGCATCGTGGATGCCGCGATTGCGGCCGGACTCGCGATCGGCAACATCGACGAGGTGCACTCGCTGGCGGCCGAGGGCAATGATCTCGCCCGGGCGATCCTGGCCGAGCGGGCTGCGGTCCTGGGCCGCGCAGTCGGTCTGATCGGGGACATCTTCAATCCCGACCACGTCGTCCTCGGTGGCCAGGCTTTCACCGATGCACCCTCGACGCTTCCGATGGTTGCCCAGGCGGTCCGGGAAACCTCCGTAGCCCCGCGACGCGACGTGCGGGTATCACGTTCCGGCGCAACGGTTCAGCAGCAGGCCGCCGGCGCGGTCTCACTCGATGCGATCTACAGCGACCCCATCGAAGCCCTCGCCCGCACCGCATAACCCCCCCGCCGAGCGTGCCGAAAAAACCGCCGACCGTGCCGAAAAAACCGCCGAGCGTGCCGAAATCACCTGTGCAACTGCATTATCGGCACGGTCAACGGTGATTTCGGCACGCTCGACGGCTGGGTTCGGTCTGGATGGGTCAGTCGGTGGTGCGCTTGTGGTACGCGATCAGGGCGAACGGGGCAAAGATCAGGGTCAATGCCACCGACCACAGAATCGTGGCAAGTTCGGGATTCTGAAGTGGCCAGGGCGCCCCGGCCGGAGCGGTCGGACCATTGCCCCACAGTTCCCGCATGGCCTGTACCAGCGCGGAGATGGGATTCCACTCGGCGATGGTCCGCAACCACGACGGCATCGGTGCGGTCGGAACGAACGCGTTGGACAGGAACGTGATCGGGAACAACAGAGTGAACATCACGCCGTTGACCGCCTCGGGTGACCGCATGATCGACCCGATGAGGATCCCGAACCAGATCATCGAGAAACCGAACAGCAATACCAGGGCAAATGCCAGGACCGCCTTGAGGAATCCCTCGTTGATACCCCAGCCGATCAGCAGGCCGGTGACAGCCATGACCACGATGCCGATCGATGAGTGGATCAGTGCGGCCACCGATCGGCCGACCAGCACCGATGATCTCGACATCGGCAGCGACCGGAACCGGTCGATGATGCCCTTCTCCAAATCGTTTGTGAGACCAAGCGCCACAATGAAAGCGGAGAACGCGATCGTCTGGCCCATGATCCCGGGTAGCAACCACTCCTTGTAGTCGAAACCCGAACCGGGATTGATCGATGCCCCGAAGACGTACGCGAACAGCAAGACGAACATGATCGGCTGAACCGTCACATCCGAGAGCATCTCGGGCTGCCGTTTGGTGTGGATCAGGTTGCGCCGCACCATCACCAGCGATTCCCTCAGTAGGTCGGGGCGGCCTCGGGTGAATTCGCGGGTGGCCTGCTTGGCGGCCGTACCGGCGGCAGTGGTGGTCATGAGTTGGTCTCCTCGGTGTCGGCATCTTCTGCGCGATGCCCGGTGAGTGAGAGGAAGACATCATCGAGGCTGGGGCGGGTCAGTCCGATGTCGTCGACCTCGATTTCGCTGCGTTCGAAGATCCCGGCGATCTTGGTCAGATCGGCGATCCCGTTGGCAGCCGCGGTCAGTTGTCTGGCCGATTCGTCCACGAACACTTCTCCGCTGTTCTCGCGCAGAAGACGTGTCGCCTCTGCCAGGTCATCGGTTCTCGAGACGGTGAGCACCAGGCTGGCGTTACCCGCCTGCTCCTTGAGCTGCAGCGGCGTGCCGGCTGCGATGATCTTGCCCTTGTCGATGACGACGATGTCCCGGGCGAGTTGATCGGCCTCTTCGAGGTACTGCGTGGTGAGAAGCAAGGTGGTGCCCTGCTGCACCAGCGAGAGCAGAACGTCCCAGAGTTCCTGGCGGCTTCTGGGATCGAGGCCGGTGGTCGGTTCGTCGAGGAACAGCACCGGCGGCGACGCCAACAGACTGACCGCGAGGTCGAGTCGTCGGCGCATGCCGCCCGAGTAGGTCTTGACCACCCGATCGGCCGCATCGCTGAGTGAGAACTGCTCGAGCAACTCGTCGCCGGAGCGCCGGACCTGTTTGCGAGGCAGACCGTAGAGGCTGCCGATCATCCAGAGATTTTCGCGGCCGGTCAGCAGTTCGTCGACGGTGGCGGCCTGCCCGGTCAATCCCATGCTGCTGCGGACCAGGTCAGGATGTTCACCGACGTCGTACCCCGCAATCCTGGCCGTGCCCGAGGTCGGCGTGCTCAGGGTGGTCATCATGCGCACGATCGTGGTTTTTCCGGCGCCGTTGGGACCGAGCAGGCCCATGACCGAACCCGGTGGGACATTGAAGCTCACCCCATCGACGGCCCGGACGCCGTCGAACTCTTTGACCAGATCGATGGCCTCGATCGCGTAGTCGGTTGCTGTGGCGGAAGTCATAGTCGTAACGGTAGCGACGTGGTCCGACACAAGGCCAGTGGATTTATTGCCGCCCGCCGTGGTTTTACTGCCAAGGACTGACACTGGGATTCTCCCTGATGGTTGTTGGCAAGGTGTCGATGCCGATCTTCCGACTTCAAGCGCACATGAAGTCAAGGCCGGACGTGATCCCCATATGTTCATGTCGTCGTGGACGAAGAAATTCCGACGGCCCGATCAGGATTCGAGGACCTGATGCAGTTTGATCATCGCGCCCCAGGGGTCGCCGATCGAGGCGAGCCGTCCGTACGGGGTGTCTTCCGGGGCCTGGATGACGGTGCCTCCGAGTTCGGTGGCCTTGGCCGCCGACGCGTCGGCATCCTCGACGCCGATGTAGATGGACCAGTGTGAGGGGAGCTCCGGTGGCAGGTACTTCGAGGCGTCCATGATCCCGGCGTGACCTTCGCCGGGGCCCTGATCTGAGAGCGCGAGTTGGCTGTACCGGAAGTCGTCGGTGTCGCTGACCGTGACCACGGTATTGCCCAGGACCTCGTGGTAGAAGTCGACGGCGGCCGGAAAGTCGGTGCTCTGCAGTTCGAAGTAGCAGGGTGCTCCGGCTTCCATCTGAAGCTCGAAACCCTTGTGCGATCGAGGTTCCCAGAATCCGAAAACCGCTCCATGGGGATTGAGTCCGGGCGCCGTCTCCGGGTTGCTCCCGCGGTCCGTGGCGATGGCCATCGTCCCCAGCTCGGGGATCTCCATCGGCTCGACGAGGATGCTCCCACCGGCTTCGGTGACCTTCTTGGTCGAGGCGTTGATGTCGGAGGTCTGGAAGTACATCCCCCAGAAGTCGGGTGTGCCGGGTGCCATCTTCGGGCCGATCCCGGCGATGAGTTTGTCTTTGTAGGTGAAGTTCGCGTACCCGCCGAACTGCTCGTCCGGTTCGGTGCACTCCCAGCCGAACAGTTGTCCGTAGAACTTCGCGGCCGCGACGGGCTCTGAGCTGGACAGGTCGAACCAGACGGGGACGCCGTCGGGTCGGGAATCGATGGTCGGCATGGCTGTGGTCTCCTCTGGGCGGTCAAATCGAAAGCTTCACAGGCATAGACCAGGGTGCGGACGAAAACTCATCGCGAGACGATAGCTCCGCATACGCGGATGGATTGCCTTGACAGAACCGCAGGATCGGACGAATCATGAGTGGATGACCGACCTCCGAATTCGGGACGCCGCCGAACTCCTGGGGATCAGTGACGACACCGTCCGCCGGTTGATCGCTGCAGACGAACTGTCCGCGCATACCGACGCGAGTGGCCGCCAAGTGGTGGACGGGGCAGAGTTGGCAAAGCTCGCCAGGGAACGGGCGCCGGTGCTGTCCTCCCCCGACGCGCCGGTCTCGCGGTCGGCCCGCAACCGCTTTGTCGGTCTGGTGACCGAGGTGAGGTCCGATCCGGTGATGAGCCAGGTGACGATGCAGTGCGGACCGTTCGAGGTGACCTCCTTGATGAGTACCGATGCGGTGCGCGAACTCGATCTCAAACCCGGTTCGGTGGCGACCGCCGTGGTCAAGGCGACCAATGTCATCGTCGAAACGCGGCCCGTCGAATGAAGTCGCGAAACGTCACCGGGCTTGCCCTCCTGTTGTCGGCGACAGTGCTGATGGCCGGGTGTTCGTCGGACGACGATGACAACCCGACGAGTGGCCCCGGTGGGGGAGGTGCGGACCAGGTCACGCTCACGGTCTTCGCCGCGGCGTCACTCAAGAACGGTTTCACCGCCCTGGCCGAGCAGTTCTCGCAGGACAACCCGACCATCGAGGTGCGGTTCAACTTCGACGGGTCCCAGGCGCTTGTCACCCAGATCCGGCAGGGTGCCCCCGCGGAGGTGATCGCCACCGCCGACGAGACGAGCATGGCGAAACTCGGTGACGCCGTGAACGATCCACAGATATTCGCCACCAACGTCCTCACCATCGTCACCCAACCGGGCAATCCGAAGAACATTCAGGGCCTGGCAGATCTCACCAGATCCGATGTCAGCACCGTGATCTGCGCCGCTGCGGTGCCTTGCGGCGTCGCGACCGCGAAGGTCGAGGAGAACTCCGGCGTGGACATCGAGCCGGTCAGTGAGGAGACCGCGGTGACCGGTGTGCTCACCAAAGTGCAGACCAGGCAGGCCGATGCGGGGCTGGTGTACATCACCGACGCGACCGGGGCGGGTGAGACGGTGACCGCAGTGTCCGATCCTGCCTTCGCCTCGGTGGTCAACGCATACCCGATCGGTGTTGTTGCTGCGAGCGAGAACAAGCAAGCGTCCCGGAAATTCGTCGACATGGTGCTCGGTGCCCGGGGTGCCGCGTTGTTGCAATCGATTGGCTTCGGTCCGGCAAAGTGAAAAGCACTGGACTGAAGTCGGTTCCGGCCTGGCTGTACATTCCGGCCGTGATCGGGGTGGTCTTGGTGGTGCTGCCGCCGATCGCACTGGCGGTGAACACGCCGTGGAGCGAATTCTGGGGCAACATCAGCTCGGATGCCTCGCGGGACGCACTGTTGCTGAGCCTTCGGACTGCGACGATCAGCACCATGTTGTGCATCGTGCTGGGCGTGCCGATGGCGATCGTCTTCGCCCGGCGTACCGGTATGGTTTTTCGCCTGCTGCGCTCGGTGGTGCTCTTGCCGCTGGTGCTGCCGCCGGTGGTCGGCGGAATCGGATTGATCTACGCCTTCGGCAAATTCGGTCTGATCGGCGAACATCTGGTGGCGATCGGCATCGACATCGCGTTCTCGACAACAGCGGTCATTCTCGCTCAGACCTTCGTGGCGCTGCCCTTCCTGGTGATCAGCCTCGAAGGCGCCTTGCGCAGCGTCGGCAATCGGTATGAACAGGTGGCGGCCACATTGGGGGCATCGCCGACACATACTCTGTGGAAAGTGACCATGCCGCTGGTGTTTCCGGCATTGCTCTCGGGAATGGTGCTGGCTTTTGCGCGGGCGCTCGGTGAGTTCGGCGCAACGATCACGTTCGCGGGCAACCTGCAAGGAGTCACCCAGACCGCGCCCTTGGCGATCTACGTGGAATCGATCAACGAACCCGAACAGGCTCTGCCGCTGTCGATGGTGCTCGTACTGGTGGCCTTGCTGGTGGTCATCGCGGTGCATCTGCGCGATTCTCGTCGGACGGTGGCGATATGAGTGGGGATCTGGTCGCCGAATTGCACAGTGGGGTTCCGTTTCTGGACCTGCAGGTGACAGTTCCGGCCGGGACGACGGTGGCGGTCCTGGGCCCGAATGGCGCCGGCAAGAGCACGTTCATGAATCTGTTGGCGGGTCTGATCAAACCCTCTGCCGGAACGATGACCATCGGAAAGCGTGAACTCGTCGGTCCGAAAGTATTTGTACCGCCGCACAAGCGGGGTGTTGCGATGCTCTCGCAGCAGGGCATGCTCTTTCCACATATGACGGTCCGGCAGAATGTTGCCTTCGCTCCGGCGGCGGCCCGACTGCCCCGCGCGCAGGTGCGATCGCTGACCGATCGATGGCTCGAAGCAGTGGACGCGATGGACCTGGCGGATCGCAAACCGGCACAACTGTCGGGTGGGCAGGCGCAGCGGGTGTCACTGGCCCGGGCATTGGCGGCCGATCCGGAGCTCCTGTTGCTCGACGAACCGTTCAGCGCACTCGATGTCGATGTGGCCCATCGTATCCGGGTGCTGATGCGTGGCATCCTCGCAGACCGTGCGCGCACGACCATGTTGGTCACCCACGACATCGCCGATGCGGTCACTCTGGCCGACTCGGCGATCATCCTGGGGGAGGGCAGGATCGTCGACCGTGGTCCCGTGCGTGAGCTGCTCACCAGCCCGGCAAATCAGTTCGCGGCACAATTGGCGGGTCTCGATCTTGTTGCCGGACAGTGGGATGGAGATGCGCTCGATGCAGGGGCCTTCCACATCACCGGGATGGCCGATACCCCGCTGACCGTCGGTGATCCGGTCATGGCCGCGTTTTCACCGACCGCGGTCGCGATCTATCGGACACCGCCGACCGGCAGCCCACGCAACGTGGTCAAAGCGGTTGTCACACGGATCGTTCCGCAAGGTGATCTGGCCCGCGTCGATACCGGCGTGGGTGCCCAGACGGTCGCCGCGGCGATCACGTGGGCCGCTGTGGCCGAACTCGACCTGGTCGCCGACGACGACGTCTACCTGGTGATCAAGGCCAGCGAGGTCACGCTGTACCACCCGCGTTGACGTCCTCGAGGCGGCCATTTCGCCGTCGAGAGCAGCAATCAGAAGTGAGTGATTGACATCACCATCCAAGCGGTCTAAGTTAACTGAACTGATATCAGTTTGAGTTACCGGTCCTGATATTCCCCCCCACGCGGCAGGCAATTGATGCTGTCGCGCCATTCTGGAGGTCTTTTTTGAATTCGTTTGCCAGGGCAACACGTGCGGTCGGCATTGTCAGCGTTCTCTTGATTTCCGCCGCATGCGGAGGCGAGGAGTCCGCGTCCGGGCCAGTCGAGGGTAACTGGGAGGATGTGGTCACCGCCGCTGAGGAGGAAGGTGTCGTCCACCTGTATTCCACGCAACACCCGGAGAATCTAGAGGCGCTGAAAGTGGCTTTCGCGCAGGAGTATCCAGCGATCAAGCTCGAATTCACCCGCGGCACGGACGTAGAGACGAATCCGCGCGTCGAGGCAGAGGTGAGAACCGGGAAGGGCACTGCTGACGTGCACATGCTGTCCGACCCGGCGTGGGCGGCCGCAGTGGCCGATTCCGGTGCGTACTCGGTGGACATCGTCGGACCGGCGTTCGACGATCCGGACTACGACCGCGAGGGCAGCGTACTGAACGACAAGTTCTTCTTGACCAGCGCGGCGATCATGGCGCTGGGGTGGAATGCCAACGAACTTCCGCAAGGTCTGCAGTCCCCGGATGATCTACTCGATCCAGCTCTGCGCGGTCGGATCGGCGTAGTCAACCCCTCTGGCTTCGCTGCTGTTGTGGATGAATATCAGTTCTTCGAGAAGCGTTGGGGTGACGGTACGTTCAATGAAGAGTTGGCGGCCCTTGATCCGCGTGTCTACCCCAGCTCGCTCGGTATCGCGCAGGCGTTGAGCTCAGGCGAGATCGTCGCCACGCCGATGGTGCAACCGTTGGTTCGTGAGATGGAGGCCGGGGCGCCGGTCGACTGGGTGCTTCCGGACCCGGCGTGGGGGACACCGTGGTACTCCCACGTTCTGGCATCGGCGCCACACCCCAATGCCGCACAGGTACTGGCGAACTTCTTGGTCAGCAGCAAAGGACAGGAAGCACTGTCGAAGGGCTATGGCAGCGTGCTTTCTGGTATTCCGGGATCCGTTGGCCGGGCGCAGGATATTCCGTTCCCCGATACGTCCGCGTTGACGCCGGAGAGTATCGCCAAGTATCAGGAGCAGTGGGAGAAGATGTTTGTGGGTTGAGATCGGCGAATTGCCGTCGCCGCGGTCAGGTTTTCGTGAACCGGACCCTGGCGGCGGCTTCGCTGCTGCTGGGCCTCAGTCCAGGCGGCACAACGTCTTTCCCCTGGTGTGGCCGTTCAACATTGCGACCAGCGCGGCAGGTGCCTGATCCAGGCCGTGATACACCGATTCCTGGTGATGCATGGTGCCGTCGGCGAGGTGCTGCCCGATCTCAGTGCGGATCGTGTCCGAGAGGTGGTTGAAGGAGCCGGCGCGAAAGCCCTGCAGGCGCAGGCTTTTTGCGGTGATCTGAAACAGGTTTGACGGACCGGGCAGCGGGCTGCTGCGGTCATATGTCGACACGGCGCCGCAGATGGCGATGCGACCGTTCTCACGTAGCACATCGAGCGCCGCAGCGAGATGGTCACCTCCGACGTTGTCGAAGTATGCATCGAACCCGTCGGGTGCGGCCTCGGACAGCAGTGTGCGGAGGTCGCCGCTGCGGTAGTCGAACGCTCGATCCGCACCGAGGTCGGTGGTGAGGTGGCGGACCTTGTCGGCACCGCCTGCGGACGCGACAACCCTGGCCCCGCGGAGCCTGGCCAGTTGCACCGCGATACTCCCGACGGCCCCGGCGGCCGCGGACACCCACAGCGTGTCGTCCGGTGTCAGTTCTAGGATCTCGAACAGCCCGACGTACGCGGTCAGGCCGGAGCTGCCGAGCGGCCCGAGGAACCATTGTGGCTCAAGGCCTCCGGTGTGGATCGTGGTCAGCGCGCCCGCGCCACCGAGCGCGCCCTCGGCGCCCGCATCGACGGCCGCGTAGTCCCGGTAGCCGTGCATATGGGAGACCAGGTCGCCGACGGTGAAGTCGGGGCTGCGGGACTCGACCACCACGCCCAGTGCCAACCCCGCGAGGGGATCACCGGCGCGCAACGGGGGTAGGTATCCGGCCGGCGCGTTGCTGCCCAGCCGGATTCGGATCGACGGATCGATCGACAGCCAGCTGTTTTGCACGAGGACCTGTCCCGGCATGAGCTGTGGAACGTCTGCTTCCGCGATCGTGAAGTGCTCTGCGGTGAGGGCTCCGGTGGGTGCCGAGGCGAGGCATACGACACGGTTGGCGGTGGTGATGACGAACCTCCGATGAGTGGGAAGCACTACCCGGTAAACAAAGGTGAGTTCAGTTTGGGTATTTGCCCGAAAGTAGCACACACTCGGTATCAACTGAACTAAGTTCAACTACAGACCGATCAACGGAGTTGGAACATGATGAGCAACGCTCAGACGATGAGCCTTGTTGCGCCACTGCGGGTGCGGCGGTTGCGAAATATGCTCGGCTTCTCGCTGAGCGCAAGTGTGGGCGTGTGGATTCTGGTGCTGGCCGTGCAGTGGACGCTCGCCGAAGCCGGGGAATCGGCGGCAACGGTGTCTCTGGTGCAGTTCGCTGCCAGCCTGCCGTTCTTCTTGCTGGCCCTGCCGCTCGGTGCGCTCACCGAATTCGTCAGCCATCGGGCACTTCTCGTCGGGACCTCACTGGCTCTGCTGGCGGCGTCGATCCTGCTGTCTGTTCTGCAGCAACTCGGCATGGCCGGCACGCCGGTTCTGATGAGCGCGGTGTTCATCGCCGGCGCGGGCCTGGCCTCGGTTGCCATCGTGTGGCAGGCATTGTTGCCGCACATCGTCAGTCGAGACATGTTGATGGTGGTCCCGGCCATCGACGGCGCGGTGTTCAACGGCGCGCGGGCGGTCGGGCCGGTTGTCGGTGGCGCAGTGCTCGCCGGGTTCGGTGCGACCTGGGCGTTTGCACTCATCGCCGTCCTTTTCGCGCTGTGCGTCGGGATCTCGGCATGGAACGTTCCCGGTGACATCGGCCGGGCCGCCACGCATCAACCCGTGACCGCAGCCGTCGGTGGCAGCCTGCGGTTCATCCGGCACAGCCGGTGGACGCGACGATTGTTGTTGCGTCTGACCATGTTCGGCATACCGGCGAGTTGTCTGTGGGGCCTGCTTCCGATCGTGGCGCACGAGCGTCTCCAGGTGAGCACATTCGAGTTCGGGGTGCTGTCCGGAGCGATCGGGGTCGGCGCCGTGCTCGGTACCGTCGCCCTGATGCCCGTACGGGCGCGATTGAGCTGGAATCACTTTGTGGCACTCGGTTCGGGGGCCTATGCGGTTGTGCTCGCCGGGATGGCGATGGTGCCCTGGTTCAGCGTCATGTTCGTCCTGCTGGTGGTGGTCGGGGCGGCGTGGGTGGGCGTGCAGAGCACCTGGATGATCGCCACCCACGCGGCCGTCCCGCCGTGGATCAAGGCGCGGGTGATCGCGTTCATCATGCTGATGTTCCAGGGCAGTCAGGCCGTGGGTTCGGTGTTGTGGGGTGTCCTCGCCGACGTTGTCGGCCTGCACTGGGCAATCCTGTTGTCGGCGTTGATGATGGCTGTATCCGCGGTTGAGGTCGTGCGGCGCGGGATCATGCCCAGCGACCAGATCACACCGGATCTCGCCCAGGCTCCGGCTCCGGTTGCTCCACCACCCGGGCATGAGGGCAAATGGGTGATCATCGAGACCACCTACCGGGTGGTCCCGGAAGGCGCGAGCGGATTCGTCGCGGCGATGGACGAGCTGCGGCGCTCGCGCCTGCGACTCGGTGCCAGGCGATGGACCCTGGCCACGCCGGCGGATGCCTCCGACACCTTTGTCGAATACTGCATGTTCAAGGACTGGTCGGAATATCGGTCGCAGGAGACCGAGCGGCTCACGGTACCGGAGTACCGGCTGCGCACGCTCCTCACGGAGTACCTGGTGACAGAACCGCGGACGCGGGTGCTGATCGAACCGAAGACGCCGTGAGGGGCGTGAACACAGTTATTGCACAGCGGTTCTCAGACCGTGAACCGGCCACCGTTGCTCAGTAGGACGACGCCCACGAGGTTGACGGCGGCATCGGATGCCAGATACAGGATGTTGTCGGCCAGTTCCTGGGGGGAGGCGTACCCGCGGGCACCGCTGCCGGCCATCGCCTCGCGCAGGTGCGCCGGGGTGCGGGCCGCCATACCGGTGTCCACCGGGCCCGGTGCGACGGTGTTGACCCGAATCCCGAAGGGGGCCACCTCCTTCGCCACGGATTGACTCAGGGCGTGCACACCCGCCTTGGACGCACTGTAATGCGGGTAGCCGATGAGGGTGTCGAACCCGGACGACGATCCGATCGTCACGATGGCGCCACTCCCGGCCGGCTTCATGGCGCGTACCGCCTCGCGCAGGACGAAGAAGGTGCCGTCGAGGTTGATCGACATGACCCGGCGCCAGTCGTCGTCCTCGAGATGCGCGAGGATGTCGATCGGTTCGCCCTTTTCGGCGGCGTCGTACATGCGCTGTTTGCTCTTGGGGTCATCGACGCCTGCGGCATGGACAACGACGTCGATGCGGCCCTGGTCGGCAATGATGGCCGCGAAAGCGGTTGCCACCGCATCCGAATCGCTGACGTCGAGTCCGATGGCCTGCCCGACTTCGATCTCGGCTGCGACCGCCTCCGCGGCGGCGGCGTTCACATCGCAGAGGTAGACGGCGCGGGCCCCGCGGTCGGCGAGTGCCTTGGCGGTTGCCGCACCGATGCCGGATCCGGCGCCGGTCACCACGGCGATTTTGCCGGCGAACTGATTGTCGGTCATCTTTTGCCTTTCGGTTGGGGGTCATACGTCCGGCGACGAAGGTCGCGGGACGACAAAGCCCGCGTGCGGCCAGTCAACGGCGGCACACGGGCCGGAGGTCTGTCAGTTGAAGACTTGCTCGAGCTCGTCGCGATACTTGTCGGCGCCTTCGCCGGAGGTGACGTCGGTGTTCTGGTCGGGGAGTTCCTGTGCCAGTGCAAGGGATCCCTCGATGTCCGGTAGGACCGAGCTGTATCCGACGGAGGTGGCCGCCTGGCCTGCTGCGGTGACCATGAAGTCGGCCAGGACCTGCGCGGCATTCGGATGCGGTGCGGTGCCCAGCGCGAGCCCGTACCACTTGGCACCCCAGATATGTTCGCCTGCAGCCCATTCGACCGGTGCGCCGGCCTCCTTGTTCGGCAGCATCGGGTCGGCCATCAGTCCGGCGCTGATCTCACCCGAGGCGATCGCCTGCGCGAGTGGCTGGTTGCTGGGGTACATCCGCGGATTCTGTTCTGCCAGTTGCTCCAAGATTCCACGCCCGCCGTAGTACTTCTCGGTGTGGGCGTAGTAGTCCAGGTAGGTGGGCGATGTCGCCGGGTTGACGATGCCGATCTTTCCCTTGAGGGCCGGATCCAGCATGTCCTGCGGTGTGGAGACGCCACCGGGCAGCAGGCCGGTGTTCCAGCCGAATCCGAGGAGCACCGCGCCTTCGAGGAAGTATCGGTCGGCGATGATGCTGCTCTCGCGGTTGTAGTCGGGGTTGTCGAAGCTCGGCCCCACCAGCGGAACCGCGGCGTCACTCTCTTCGTTCGCATTCATCCACGACACGTCCGTGATGACCGCGAGGTCTCCGATCCCCTTCCCGGAGCGGCTCTCGGCGTCGATCTTCGACAGCAGGTCGGCGTCGACACCGCGAACGATCTCCAGGTCGATGTCCCGGTATTCGGCCTCGAATGCGGTCTCGAGCGCTGCGAGCCGAGGGGCGGCCTGCGTCGAGTAGATCGTGACCTTGCCTTCTTTGTTGGCCGCGGCGACGACCTCGTCCCAGGAACCGGAGACGGGTTCGGAGGTACCCGATGAGCTGTTGCCGCACGCGGTCAGCGTCAGGGCAGCCGCGGCGACCGCGACCGTGGCGCGGATGAATTTGCGATTCATTTCGGGGCGTCCTCTTTCCAGAAGCTGAAGTTAATTCAATTCACCCTAAAGTGACGCGCCACACAATGCAAGCGTTGTATGCAATGGACCTCGCCTCTGATGGACTGGTGATTGACACCGCTTACGGTTCGTGAAAATCTAATTGAACCGATATCAGTTCTGTTTTGCGCAGTTGGTCTCGTGCGGCCCGGCGAGGGTGGCCGCGGGGCTGTGCGAACGGCCGGCTTCCGGCCCGTCCGAAGTGAGGAATTTATGTCCAACGAAGCCTTTGACCTCCTGGTTGTCGGTGCCGGCATGGCCGGACTGACCGCAGGCGCCAAAGCCGCGTCGAGCGGCAAGAAGGTCTGTCTACTGGAGGTCGGCGGCGACGTCGGCGGCTCGGCACGGTTCGCCGGCTATGCCTGGACTGCTCCCACCCATGAGGTGATGGACGCCGAGAATCCGCGTGGAGACGAGGCGCTCAAGCGCGCTCTGGTCGACCGCTTTCCGGGCGGGGTGGACTGGATCCGCTCGGTCGGAATCGATGTCGACGACGCCCAGCGAATCCTGAGTTTCGGGGGGCAGGGCCACAAATTCGACACCAACCACTACATCGACACCTGCCGCCGGATCGTCCTCGATGCCGGTGGTGAGGTCTTGCTCCGTACGGAAACCGACAGTCTTGTCACCGTCGATGGCGTCGTGACCGGTGCCCGCGTGCGAACGGGTCCCGGTGAGTCGCGGGAGATCTCGGCTGCGTACACACTGCTGGCCACCGGTGGTTTCCAGGGCGACAAAGAGCTACTCGCCCAGCACGTCCATCCCGATGCCGGGAAGATGCAGTTGCGGTCGAACCCGAACAGCTCTGGTGCCGGGTATCGACTGGCGATGGCGGTCGGTGCAGGTGCGGGGCCGGACAATGTCGGCTTTTACGGCCACCTGATCCCGAGCGGCGTGCAACTCGCGGACCCGGCCGATTTCGTCGACATGTCGCTCTACTACAGCGAACACGCGTTGCTGTTCAACCTCGACGGCAAGCGTTTCGTGGATGAGACACTCGGCGATCATCTGACGACGATGGCCCTTCTGGACCAGCCGGAGAGTCGCGGACTGCTGATCGCCGATGCGCGAGTGCACCGGGACTGGATGCTGGCGTCCTACGTCGAGGGAGCCGTTGCTCTCGACAAATTCGAGTTGGCCGGCAAGCGCGGCGGCCGGGTGGGTATGGCCGAAGAGCTCGAAGAGCTCGAGTACCTGCCCGAGGAGTGGGGCTACGACGGTGTCGCCATAGCTGCGGCGATCACCGAGTTCAATCGCGCCGCCGAGGGCGGTCAGGACCTGACGCCCGGGCGGGAGCGGGATCGCGAACCGCTCGCGGAGGGTCCGTACTACGTCATCGAGACGGTCCCGGCCGTCACTTTTCCCTTCCACGGGATTTTGATCGACGACCAGGCGCGAGTCCTGGACACAGCGGGCGTTCCGATACCGGGCCTGCTTGCGGCCGGATCGGATACCGGTGGTCTGTGGCACGAAGCGTATGCCGGCGGCATCGCATCGGCCCTGGTCTTCGGGCTGACCGCGGCCGCCACGGCTTCCTGATCAGCGGATCGGGTGGGCCTGCTCGGAGCGTGGGATCGCCACTGCACCCAGAAGTGAAAACAAATTCAGTTCAATTGTCCGAAAGTGATTGACACCACAGCCGACGAACAGTAACTTTCAAACTGAAATCAGTTCAGGGAAGATGTATGCGGATCCCGAACTCCCACGCACGTTCAGGGCTCGTCGTCGAGCCCGAAGGGACCAGGAACATGAACACCCTTTCCAAGGCAATCGGGGCCGCGGCCACAGTCTTTGCGTTGCTCGGCACCGTCGCGTGCGGTGGCTCGTCGGGTTCATCGAACGCAGCCGTCGACGGAAGTTGGGACGACGTCGTGGCGGCGGCCAACGACGAGGGCAGCGTGATGCTCTACTCCAGCCAGAAGCCCGCGAACCTCGAAGCGCTCAAGGTGGCTTTCGAGGCGAAATACCCCGAGATCACCATGGAGTTCGTGCGTGGCACCGACCCGGAGATCAACCCCCGGGTCGAGACCGAGAGCAAGACGGGCAAAGGCACCGCCGATGTCCACATGCTCACCGACGCGTCGTGGATCAACACCGCCGCCGAATCGGGTGCGTACTCCGCGGAACTCCTCGGACCCGCTCTCCGGGCGCCGGCGCTCGAACCCGAACGCAGTGTCATCAACAATCGGTTCTTCCTCACCAGCGCCGCGGTCTTCTCGATGGGGTGGAACACCATCGCGGTACCGAATGGGTTGAGCACTCCCGACGACATCATCGATCCCGCATACAAGGGCAAGATCGGCATCGTCAACCCGACCGGAATCGCCTCGTACGTCGACATGTACCGCTTCTTCGCCACCAACTACGGCGAGGACTACTGGAAGCAGCTCGCGGCCCTGAATCCCCGCGTCTACCCCAGCGCACTCGGTGTCGCCCAGGCGCTGACCTCGGGTGAGGTGGTGGTCAGTCCTTCGGTTCAGCCCCTGGTGACCGAGGTGAAAGCCGGCGCGCCGGTCGACTGGGCCCTGCCGGCCAAACCCTGGGGAACGCCCTGGTACACACAGGTTCTCAAGGCTGCCCCGCATCCGAACGCGGCCCAGGTGCTCGCAGACTTCTTGGTGACCGTGGAAGGCCAGACCGCCTTGAATGACGGCTATGCCGCGGTTCTCCCCGACATCCCGGGCGCTGTTGCCCGGGCGCAGGACATCGCTTCTCCCGAGACCGGCGATCTCACCCCGGAAAAGGTTGATCAGTACTCCCAGGAGTGGTCGAAGCTCTTTCAGAGCTGACGCCCTGCGGACACGAACCCGAAAGGTACGACGAAGATGGATGACACGGCAGCTTCGCTGCGCGGAATCAACGTATTGGTGACCGGCGCGTCCGGCGGAATCGGTGGCGCGAGCGCCGAACTGTTTGCGGCGCAGGGTGCGACGGTGTACCTCACCGATGTCGATGACGCAGCGGGGCAGGCCCGGGCGGATGCGCTGGGGCCGAATGCTCACTACCTCCATCTCGATGTGACCGATGAAAGTGACTGGGCGGCAGTCACATCGGCCATGGCGGCGAGTGGTCATGTGCTCAACGTCCTGGTCAACAGTGCCGGTGCGGCAATCAAGGCGCCACTCGAACAGACGTCGCTGGACGGGTTCCGGAAGATGATCGACCTGAACCTGGTCGGTACCTTCCTCGGAATCAAGGCCGCGGCCGAGGCGATGACCGCCGGCGGTTCGATCGTCAACCTGGCCTCACTGCGCGGCGTCCTGGCCACCGCGGAACTCGGTGCATACGGGGCCGCGAAGATGGGTGTGCGCGCACTGACAAAGGTTGCGGCACTGGAGCTCGCCGACCGGGGCATCCGGGTCAACGCGGTCTGCCCGGGCAGCATCGAAACGGAGATCACCTCGGTTCCGGACTTTGCCGCCGATGACACCGTGGCCTACGTCCGCAGCATTCCGATGCAGCGGCGGGGCTCGTCCGAAGAAGTGGCGAAGTCGATCCGCTTCCTCGCCACCGACGACAGCGCATACATCACCGGAACCGACCTGATCATCGACGGTGGTCAGGCAGCGGGCGTCCGGACACCGAAGATCTCGACAGAAGGAGTCGCGAAATGACCTCTCAATTCAAGGTTTCGGGTCTGAAAAAGACCTACGGAACGAATGTGGTCGTCGATGAACTCGACCTCGACATCGAGGAGGGCGAGTTCCTGGTCCTGCTCGGACCCAGCGGATGTGGCAAGACCACCACGCTGCGCTGTCTGGCCGGACTCGAGACCCCACAAGATGGGTCGATCGCGTTCGGGGACAAGATGGTCTTCGATTCCGCCGCCAAGCTCAATGTTCCTGCGCACAAGCGCAATATCGGCATGGTGTTCCAGTCTTACGCGCTGTGGCCGCACATGACGGTCCGCGAGAACATCAAGTACCCCCTCAAGGTCCGCAAGCTGAAGCAGGCGATCTCGGAGGGTGCGGTCGAGGCCGCAGCCGACATGGTCGATTGTGGGACGCTGCTCGATCGGTACCCCTCCCAGCTCAGCGGTGGCCAGCAGCAACGCGTCGCGGTGGCCCGTGGGCTGGTGGCCCAGCCCGACCTGGTGTTGTTCGACGAACCGCTCAGCAACCTCGATGCCCGGTTGCGAGACCAGGTGCGCTCACAAATTCACCAGCTACACCGGAAGCTGGGTTTCACAGCGGTTTTCGTCACCCACGATCAGGCGGAGGCGTTTGCGCTCGGTGACCGGCTGGCGATCATGAAGTCGGGCAAGATCGAACAGTACGACGCCCCGGAACACGTCTTCGAGAAGCCGGCCTCGGAGTACGTGGCCGCGTTCATCGGGATGGGTAACCGGCTCGAACTCAAACGGGGTCACGATGGCTGGATCACCAGCGCCGGTGACATCATCGATCTGAGCGGCGCCGTGGTGCGCGACCGGGCCGACGAGGGTCAGAGTGCGGTCGCCAGGTTCCGGCCGGACGACGTCTTCCTGCACGGGTCGCTCTCCGATGTGCCGGCCGGCAATGTCGCACTGCACGCAGAGTTGGTCGATCACGAATACGGTGGCCGGTACTTCGATGTGATGGTCAAGACCGGAACCGAGCAGCTGTCGTTGCGGGCCAGGGCTTCTGATCACGGAGCTCGGCTGCGTCAGACAACGGCCGGTGCGCCGATGGTCATCAGCTTCTCACCGGACAGTCTGCGGGTCTATGGTGATCCGACCGGTTCCTCGGCAGCCGACCCCGGCCTGGTCGCGGTGGGCAGCGGGAGCATGCCGTCATGACAACTGTCACCGCAGCGGCACCCGCGCGATCTTTCACGATCCCTTCCCACTGGCGGGCCCGGATCGGATACTTCGTGATCCTGGCGGTGCTGGCGTACCTCGTCGTGCTTCCGATGGTCCGGTTGCAGATCCTGGCCTTCGAAGACGGTGCCGCGGGGTACAAGACCCAATACGGTCGTTATGACATCGCGAAGACGCTCTGGACCACGGGAGCGCTGGCCGTCGGCTCGCTGGTGATCGCGATGGTGCTCGGCACGCTGCTGGCGTACGCGGCCAGTCGCCTTCCGCAGAAACTGGCCTGGCTCAAGGTCATCCCGATCCTGCCGATCGTGATGCCAGCGGTCGCCAACATCGTCGGCTGGGCATTTCTGCTCTCGCCCGGGCCCGGCTACCTCAACGTGCTGCTCCGGAAACTTCCGTGGTGGAGCGATCTCGAATCAGGGCCCGTCGATGTGTACAGCGTGCCGTGGATCATCATCCTCACCGGCTTCGGACTCACGTCGTTCGTCTACCTGTTCGTCAGCTCGGGGATGCAGAACATCAGTTCCGAACATCTCGAGGCAGCGCAGACCAGCGGCTCGTCGACGGCCGGGATCTTCTTCAAAGTCGTTCTCCCACTGTTGCGCCCATCGCTCATCTATGGCGGCGGTATTGCGTTGCTGCTCGGGCTGGGACAGTTCACCGGACCGTTGATGCTCGGCCAGAACAGCGGCGTGAAGGTGCTGACCACCGAGATGTACCTGCGGGTCTCGCAATCACCCTCTGACTTCGCCGCCGCTGCGGCAGCCGGGTCACCCCTGGTGATCTTCGGCCTCGCGGTGGTCCTGATCCAGAAGGGGCTGCTGGGCAACCAGTCACGGTTCGTGACCCACGGTGGAAAGTCTTTCGTCAATCCCACCGGAGGCGGAAGGTGGGCCGCTGCCACGATCGCGATCTTCTCGCTGTTCGCGTTGGTGCTGCCGCTGATCGGCCTGATCATCGTCTCCCTGACTCCGTATTGGTCGGGTTCGCTGAGCTGGGATCTGTTCACGCTGGCCAACTACCGAGAACTCTTCGAGACCAACGCGATCGTGGAATCGGTCATCACCAGTGTCGTGACATCGATCGGGGCCGTGGCCGTCTGTATCCCGATCGGCTATCTGATCGCGAATCTCCTTGTGCGAGGACGCCGGTTCAAGATCCTCGGCCTGATCGCAGATCTGATGACGGCCCTGCCACTCGGTATCCCGGCGGTGATCTTCGGTGTCGGCTTCCTGATGGTGTACACCGAGCCGCCGTTCATCCTGTACGGCACCCGGACGGTGATCATCCTGGTCTACATCGTGCTGATGCTGCCGTTCGCGGTCCGCATGCAGATGACATCGATGCTGGCGCTGGGCAACACCTACACCGAGGCGTCGGCCACCAGTGGTGCCTCGCCGATGGTGACCACTCTGCGAATCATGTTGCCGCTCATGCGTCCCACGATCCTCAGTGCCGTTGCGTTGATGTTCATCCTGCTCACCCATGAGTTCGCCGCCTCACTGCTCGTCCGGGCATCGACCACCCAGGTGATGGGCACCCTGCTCTATGACATGTGGCAGAACGGTTCGTACCCACTGGTCGCTGCGATGGCACTGCTGATGACGGCGGT
Source organism: Williamsia sp. z34 (assembly GCF_059553395.1). Classification (NCBI taxonomy): domain Bacteria; kingdom Bacillati; phylum Actinomycetota; class Actinomycetes; order Mycobacteriales; family Nocardiaceae; genus Williamsia; species Williamsia sp. z34. Next base: position 62,535 of record NZ_JCANWW010000005.1, read on the forward strand.
GACCACCGTGGGTGTTGCGATCGCGATGCTCTTCGGTGGACGTAACGTGCTGAGCAAGCTGTAGACGGGCGGGCAAACTGTGAGCCAAAAGGATTCAGGGACCATGACTTCGATGAATACCCGACTGCTCGACAAGGTCGTCCTCGTGACGGGGGCCACCGGCGGGATCGGCATCGAGATCGTCGCCCGACTGGCCGCGGAGGGCGCCCATGTGGTGGTCACCGATGTGGACGGACAGGCATGCGAGGCGTTGGTTTCTTCTCAGGAGCAACCCGATCGGCACCAGCCCCTCGCTCTCGACATCACCCAGGAATCGCAGTGGCAGAGCGTCGTCGAATCCGTCCGCGGGCGATACGGGCGCATCGACGCCCTGGTGAACAACGGCGCCATCGGCAGCCTGGAGACCGTGGTCGATGAGGACCTCGAGCGATACAACCGGGTCATCGCGGTCAGCCAGACCGGTACCTGGCTGGGGATGAAGCATGCCGGCGCGGCCATCGAGCAGAGCGGTGGCGGCTCGATCGTCAACATCTGCTCGATTCTCGGCAGCGTCGGCGGACTGGGTAACAGCTTCGCCTATGCGGCCGCCAAGGGGGCCGTGCGGACGATGACGAAAAACGCTGCGCTGCACTGGGCCACAAAAGGGGTGCGGGTGAACTCCCTGCACCCCGGGTTCATCGAGACGCAGCCCCTGCTGGATCGCTACGCGGGCAGCGATCGGTACCGGTCGATGGTCGCCCACACCCCGATGGGGCGGCTGGGCCGGGCGTCGGAGGTGGCTGCGATGGTGGCGTTCCTGGCCGGCGATGACTCGACCTACGTGACCGGTTCGGAAATGTACGTCGACGGCGGCTGGACCGCTGACTGACCTCACCACAATCGTCCCGAATGGTGATGCCCGAGGGAATATTTCCCTCGGGCATCGCTGTAGGGGATGACTATGGTGAGAATCAGCAACCGCTGAAGAGATCCACACCGTTGTCGGTGGTCACCGTCAGCAGATCGCGGTCGACCAGTACGTCGAGATGGGCGAGGGTCTCGCATGTGGCGACCATCTGATTGAACGAATCCAGCTCGGCGAATCTGCGGTCGCGACGCGTCCAGGTCAGTGCCCGGGCGACCCGGAGGCCAGTGCTCGGACCCAATTCGATTACGGCACTGCGGGTCTGCTCGAGTCGGCGATCATGATGGGCCAGCAGTTCCAGGCAGCGGGCGTGTACGTCGCTGCCGACCGGTCCGTGCGCGGGCGCCATGGTGCTCTCGGGGTGGTCGAGGAGCATTGTCAGCGACTGCAGATACCGGCCCAGAGGGAGTTCCCAGTCGCCGAGTTCGAAGCCGATGGACGGCGTGATGGTCGGCAGAACGTGGTCTCCGGTGTAACAGAGACCTCGATCGATGTCGTGAAAGATCAGGTGGCCCTTAGTGTGTCCGGGAGTGTGCACCGCAACGATGGAATGTCCGGGGATGTCGATCGGCCCGGTGGAGAGCCAGTTGTCCGGCAGTTCCCAATCGCCGGCGAAAAACGGTTCGTCGATCGAACTGCGGTAGGCCTGCTCGGCGATGGCCGTGTCACCGGCTCGGTGCAACTCGCGGATCGAACTCTCCGGGACGTTGCTGCCCAGCCGGGCGATCGCCTCGATACCGGGTGCCTCTGCGCGACCCAGATGAACCCGAGATCCATGGCGGCGGCGCAGTTCTACGGCAAAGGTGTAGTGATCGCGGTGCACATGGGTGACGTAGACGTCGTGGATGTCCGCCGGTGTGCGCCCGATCCGGGTGAGTGCGGCGGAGAGCTCATCGTGGGTCGAAGCCCGGTGCCAGCCACCGTCGATCAGGGCGAGCCCGTTGCTGGTCTCCAGGGCGTACACATTGATCGCCCGCAACCCGTCCTGCGGCATCTGCAGTGGGATCCGGTGCACGCCATCGGTGACCTGTGTGCACCCGGCCTCGGCCCAACCGGCGCTCATGCTCCGGCGGTCATTCCGCGCCGGTGGCGAGTGGGACCATCGTCTTCTCGTCGCCGTACCACATCATCCGGCGACCACCCATGGTGCCGACGTGGTCGACGGCGGCCTGCCACTGTGGACTCGCAAGGGCGGTTTCGAGGGCTTCTCGCGATTCAAAGCTCAAGACGGACAGGCCATCCCAGCCTTCCGAGCGGCCACCGAACGATTCGAGCAGCTCGGTGTGCTGCCAGCGCAGCAACCCCGGCAGTGGATAGGTGACCTCAGCGTGTTCGCCCCGCCACCACGTCATGAACTGCTCATGCGTCCAGTCGGTCGGTCGCGCTGCGATGAGGATCAAGTTGTACATCGAATCTCCTAAGTGAATTCAGTTCATTACGCTCGGCCGACCGAAGAACGGCGCCGAGCGAAGGTGTGATTACTTACTGACGACCCGGACGGCGGCCTCGGTGACCAACGTGGTGATCTCGTCGAGCGTGATCTTGCCGCCGGGCCGATACCAGCGCCAGATGCTGATGACCAGGGCGAGCACGAGGCGGCCCAACAGATGTGGGTCTGAATCGACGAAGTCCCCGGACTTGATGCCCCGGGCGATCAGCTCGGTCCAATCGTGCTCGATCTTGCCGACGAGTTCACGCGATCGGAGGCGTTCGTCCTCTTCTTTGACGGACTGGCGCTCGGTGGCGAGCAGATCCATGTGGTTCTGCAGGATTCGGCGCTGGGAGGCCTCGGTGGGGGATGCCTCCAGCGATGCCGCAACCGCCGCGCGCAGTGCCTCCACCGGATCGGTCACGCCTGCGGTGGCGGCGGTGAACCGTTCGGCCGACTCGGCCAACTCGAGGCGCATGATCGTCAGCAGGCAGTGCGCTTTGGACTCGAAGTAGTGGTAGAGCGCGGTCTGGCCGATACCTACTTCGTCGGCGATCGACGCCCATTTGGTGTGTTCGTAGCCGACTTTGCCGAACTGGTCGATCGCCACCGATAGGATCAGGGTTCGTTTGGATCGCGGACTCTCGCGACGAACCTCGGTATCAGTGGTCATTGGGCCCCCTGGGGTCTGGCATGTACACGTGTCTTCTGACTCTACCTCTCACTGAGGTGAATTAGGGTCAATTTTTGATGCGAGACCGGTGGCCAGACTCACCGCATCCGGTCGCGACAGCTTGCCCACGCGGTTCTGGGGCAAATCGTCGACCGTGAAGAGGTATTCGGGCCACTTGAACTTCGGGAAGTCGGCGGCCGCGAGCTGCTGCGTCGCGGATTCCAGGGTGAGTTGCTCGCCCTGGGTGACCACCAGTGCGGCCGCGCGCTCGCCGAGCATGTCGTCGGGGACCGGGACCACACATACCTGGACGACACCGGGTAGTCCGGCGATGGCCGACTCCATCTCGTTGATGTCGATGTTGCGGCCACCGCGGATGATGATCTGTTTCTGGCGGCCCATCACCGCGATGGTGCCGTCGTCGCCGACCTCGACCAGGTCGCCGGTGGGCAGGAATCCGTCGGGAGTCAGCGCGGGTGCAACCGGGCTGCCGCCGCGGGCATAACCGATGAACATGGACGGCCCCTTGACCTGGGCGTCACCGATCTCGCCGGCGGGCACCGGGACACCGGTGGTGTCGACGGCCCGCACCGTGGTGCCGGGAAACGGGCGGCCGTCGCGTCCGAGTCGGATCGCTGGGGGATCATCGAGCGCAGGGGTGGTGTGTCCCAGGCATTCCGACATCCCGAAGACCCGCAGGAACACGGTTCCCAGTGTGGTCTCGGCGTTTTCGAGGGCGCGCTCGTTCATGGGTCCGCCGCCCACGGTCAGCGCCCGCATGTTCGAGAGCCGGCCCTGCGAACCCTCGGTCACCGACAGTTGCAGTGCCATCGTCGGGACCAGCATCGTCCAGGCGACACGGTGTGTTTCCATCGCGTCGACCGCTGCGGCGGGTGACCACTTCCCGATCGTGACAAGGGAACCGCCGAGATACGCCGGTAGGTACATGCCGAAGCAGAAAGCCGCCACCGACGACAGCGGGACAAAGGCGCCGATGGCCTCACCCGGCCGGAGTCCGACGGTCTCGATCGTGCTCTGGCAGGCGTAACGGATGGCCTCTTCCGATTGCACAACGCATTTCGGGCGTCCGGTCGAACCCGAGGTCATCGCGATCGCAGTGCCACCCTGCCAACGACCGATGTCCCCGAAACCGTTTGTGCCCGAACGCAGCAGACGGGTGTCGAAGGCCTGGATGGAGTTTTCGAACCGTGCGGTGTCCACACCCCAATGCGCCAGCGACGCCGGGTCACCGACAACGATGTCCGGTGCGATGTCTTCCAGTGCCAGCTCGAACTCGGATTCGGTTGCGTGCGGGCTGAACACGGCGACCAGACCGCCCCGCATCCCGACGGCCAGCGCGGTGGCCAGGGTCTGCCAGGTGTTGTCGGCCTGGATGAGTGCGGTCGGCGGTGCCTCGTCGATGGCGGCGATGCGTTCGGCCAGTTCGCGAGCAGCATCGACCACCGTCTTGAGGCTGTGGTTGCCGAGTTCGTCGATGACGGCGATGGAGTCCGGGTCGGCCTGGGCCCGGGCGACCATTTCCTGTGCAAGTTTTTTCACTGCGCTGTCTCTTTCGGGTTGCTGTCTTGTGTCGCGTGCAGGGGGAGCTCAGAGCCCGGGGACCAGAACTCCTCGGCCGGCGAAGGCGCCGGAACGTAGTTGTCGGTAGGCCTCGGGGATGTCTGCGAAACCGAAGCTCGTCACCTCGGAGTGCAGGGTGCCCGCCTGTGCCAACGAGACCACCTCACGCAGATCTGCGGTCGTCCCCCAGAACGGGGCATTGATCTGCCAACCGCTGGGCATACCAAGGTCTTTGCCGACGGCCAGCCGACCACCGGCGGTGCCGACGACGACAATCCGTCCGCCCGGGCCGAGCAGTGCCGGTGCCGGGCCGATGGTGGCCGGCGCGCCGACGAAGTCGAAGATCACGTCGGCGCCGCCCAGTGCGATGATGTCGGCGGCGGCGTCGTCGAGGCTCACGTGGCAGGTCCGAGCGCCCAATTCGATTGCCAGGTCATGAGCTTGGGCACGATTGTCGACCGCGGTGATGTGCCGGACCCCGAACGCCCGCAGGATCTGCACCGCCAGGTGACCGAGTCCACCGATTCCGACAACCACGGCAACGGTCTCCCTGTCGATCAGATCCCTGTGCGTGCGAATTGCGTGGTAGGCGGTCAGCCCGGCGTCGGCCAGGGGCGCGGCCTGTTGCGCGGGCAGGGATCCGGTGGGGACGAGTACATCGGCGGAAGGGGCCAGCATGAGTTCTGCGAGCCCGCCGGGGCGACCGAGGCCGTTGCCGATCGGGGAAAGCCGACCGTCCGGACGGGGCGCGAGGTCGAGGCAATAGTTCTGCCGCCCGCGCCGGCAGTTGCGGCAGGCCCGGCAGGACCAGATGCCGTGTACGACGACTTCTTTGCCGAGCAGGGTGTGGTCGCCGTCCGGTCCGGTGTCGACGACGGTCCCGGCCACCTCGTGTCCGAGCGTCAGCGGGAGGGGGTAATCGAAGCGGTCGGTGGGGGAATCCATGACACTGAGGTCGGAGCGGCACAATCCGGCCGCCCCGACCTTGATCAGGAGTTGTTCACCGGTCGGTGCCGGGTCGTCGATCTCCCGGACCACCGGCGGTCGGCCCCATTCGGTGAGCTGAACGGCCAACATCAGCGGGCGGTCCAGCCGCCGTCGACGATCAGGGTCTGCCCGGTCATGTACGAGGAGGCGTCCGAGGCCAGGAAGAGCACGGCGCCGTTGATCTCGCCGTCGGTACCGCCTCGACCGAGCATGGTGTTGCGACGGACCCAGCCGGCGGACTTGTCGTTGCTGAACAGGCCGTCGGTCATCTCGGTATCAAACCAGCCGGGCACGACCGCATTGACGCGGATACCCCGACGACCCCATTGCCCTGCGAGTTCGCGGGTGAGTCCGAGAGTGCCCGCCTTCGACGCGGCATAGCTGGCGCCGCCGATCGGAGCGGTGGACACCAGCCCGATCACCGACGAGATGTTGATGTACGAGGCCGTTTCGCCCTCCGACAGGCGGGTGGACGCGTACGTCGCGAGATGAAAACCCGCGACGAGGTTGACCTCGAGGATTGAGTTGAACCCGTCGGCCGTTTCGTCTTCGGCATTCGGTGGTCCGGGCATACCCGCATTGTTCACCAGGATGTCGAGGCGACCGGAGTTGTTGTAGGCCTCATCGACGAGGGCCCTGCGGTCGTTGTCGTCGGTGACGTCGCAGCGGACCGGGACGATGCCGGGTACCTCGTCGGCCAGTGCGTTGAGCCGGTCGAGCCGGCGGGCCGCGGCATACACCGTCGCACCGGCGCCCGCGAGTGTCCGGGCGAAACCGAGTCCGAGTCCGGACGAGGCGCCGGTGACGATCGCGGAGCGACCGGACAGCCCGAACATCGAGGACAGCATCGAGTCCGATCCAGAGGTGTTGTCAGTCATCACTTCTCCCGTGCTTCACAGTTCGACGTCGGCATCAGTAGACCGCGGTTCGGCCACCATCGACGGGGATGATGGCTCCGGTCGTGTAACCGGCTGCGTCAGAGGCCAGATGGGTCACCATGCCGGCGATCTCCACCGGCAACCCCAGTCGGCCGGCGGGCAGGCGATCGACGATCTTTCCGATGAACTCGTCATCCCAGTTCTCGGCCATGTCGGTGGCGAAACCGCCTGGCATCACGCAGTTCACCCGCACGGTGGGGCCGTACTCCTGCGCGAACGCCCGGGTCAGGGCATTGAGACCGTTCTTGGCCGCGGCGTACATGGCCTCGGGAGGACTGGGGCGTTCGGCGCCGATGCTCGAGATGTTGATGATCGATCCGCCACCGGCCTTGACCATGCGCTCACCGGCCACGGCCATCAGTCGGAACGGACCCTTGAGATTGACCTCGATCGTCTTGTCCCACAGCCCTTCGGTGACCGAGACGAGGTTCTCGGCCAGCGGCGCGATACCGGCGTTGTTGACGACGATGTCGAGGCTGCCGAACTGCTGGATGATCTGATCGACCGCCGGCTCGATGCTCTCCCACCTGCCCACGTGCAGGGCGAAGGGATGTGCGGTGCCCGGCCCGCTGTCGGCGAGTGAGGCAACGGCTGCTTCGCAGGCCTCGATCTTGCGGCTGGACACGATCACGGTGGCCCCGGCCTCGAGGAGGCCCTTGGCGATGGCAAGTCCCAGACCGCGGCTGGCGCCGGTGACCAGGGCGACCTTGCCGGTCAGGTCCGATGTGCTCATTTGTGCTTCTTCACTTCCAGGCGTGCGATGGTCCGCAGGTGAACTTCGTTGGGGCCGTCTGCGATCTGCAGCGCACGGGTGATGGCATGCAGGCGGGCGAGGATGGTGTCGTCGCTGACGCCGGCGGCACCGTACGTCTGCACGGCGCGGTTGACCACGTTGTGCGCCACCTCCATGGCGGAGACCTTGATCGCCGCGACCTCTGAGCGGGCCGACGCATTGCCCTTGGTGTCCATCAACCACGCGGACTTGAGGACGAGCAGACGGATCTGGTCGATCTCGATGCGGCTGCGGGCAATCCACTCGCGGACGACACCCTGATCGGACAGCGGCCCGCCAAAGGCGATGCGCTCCAACGACCGTTTGCACATCATGTCCAGCGCGCGTTCGGCCATACCGATCGCCCGCATGGCGTAGTGCATCCGGCCGGGTCCGAGTCGTCCCTGGGCGATGGCGAAACCATCACCCTCGGCACCGAGCATGTTGCCGGCCGGCACCCGGACGTCGGTGAACTGGACCTCGCCGTGTCCGAGGCGATCCTTGAATCCGAACATCGGCAGATCGCGCAGGACTTCGATGCCGGGGGCGTCGGCGGGCACCAGGATCATGCTCTGCTGGCGGTAGGTGGGGCCCTCGGGATCGGACTTGCCCATGAAGATGATGAGCTTGCAGTCCGGGTCCATGACGCCGGAGGTGTACCACTTCCGGCCGTTCAGGATGTAGTCGTCGCCGTCACGGGTGATGGTCGAGGTGATGTTGGTGGCATCCGAGCTCGCGACAAACGGCTCTGTCATCGCAAATGCCGAACGGATGCTGCAGTCCAGCAACGGCTTGAGCCACTGCGCTTTCTGCTCCTCGGTGCCGAACATGGCCAGGATCTCCATGTTGCCGGTGTCGGGGGCCGAACAGTTGATGGTCTCGTTGCCGATGATGGAGCGTCCGACGATCTCGGCCAGGGGTGCGTATTCGAGGTTGGTGAGTCCGGCTCCCAGGTTGTCGTGGCACATGAACAGGTTCCACAGTCCCTGTTCGCGGGCGATGGCCTGCAGGTCGCGCATGATCTGCGGTTGCTCGTGCGGGTTCTCGTTGGCCGCGATCTGCTCGTCGTACACCTTCTCGGCGGGGTAGACGTGCTCGGCCATGAAGGTTTCGAGCTTGTCTTTGAGTTCCTCGGTGCGGGCGGAATAGGCGAAATCCACGGTGACTCCTGTGGTTTGGGTGTGTGCGTCTACCGGCGCAGCAGGGCGGTACCGGTCTCGATCAGTCTGTTGATCGTGGCCGGGAGTTTTTCTTGGTCGGGGTCGTGGTGGCGTCCCTCGCGGTGGCGGCGCAGGTTGTGTCCCATGATCGCGGCCATCTTGAGCCGGCCAAGTGCGTTGAACCAGTTCTGATCCGGCAGATCCGAGGATCCTCCGGTGTAGAGCGACATCAGCTCGTCCTCGCTGGGCAGACCGGGGACCTCTCGTCCCACCTCGGGGAAGTTGCTGCCGTCGGCGAAGACCAGGAACCAGCCCAGTTCGACGCGCGGATCGCCGGCACTCCAGATCTCCCAGTCGATCAGGGCGACCGGTTCGAGTCCCTGCGACATGATGTTGCCGAGGCGGTAGTCGCCGTGCACGAGGGTGGGTGTGATGGGCTCGGGGATATCGGCTTCGAGCAACGCGAGCAGCTCGGCACCGCCGACCACGAGCTCCGGTGGGACTGCGCCCAAGGTCCGTGCCCAGCGTGCCAGTTCGTCTGCGGGGGACAGTGGTTCGGCCAGTCCGGGTATCGTTGCGAGGTCGACCGCGTGCAGGAGAGGGAGTACTTCGGCAGCGCGGCGCATGCGGGCGGCGGCGAGTTCGGGTTCCACCGCCGGATCGTCGAGCACCGGTTCGAGTGATTCGCCTGCGACGAACTCCATCGCGAACCAGGCCGGTTCGGTCTCGTCGACCGTGACGATGCGGGGTACGGGGACATCCGTGTCCTCCAGCGCCTTCAGGATTGTGGCCTGGCGCAGCATGTCATGGCGCCCGATCGAACGCTGACCTTCGGGAACCGCCTTGATCACCACGTCGGGGCCGGAGGTGCTGACGCGATAGGTCAGCCCGGAGTGTCCGCCGGGCAGCACCTGGAAATCAGTCATCGTCAGTCCGCAGTCGGACTGCAGCCGCTGTGCGACTCTGGATTTCAGATGCTGTCCCGCCCCTGTTTCTGGGGATGTCATGGTCGCGGCTCCCTCGGTAGGCCGAGCACCCGCTCGGCGATGATGTTGTGCTGGATCTCGTCGGTGCCACCGGCGATCTTGTAACCGGGGGCACCGAGTACGTGCTCACTCCAGGCGTATGTGCCCCATCGGCCGGAGTCGGAGGCGAGGTCCCGACCGAGCAGCATGCGGGCGACCTCGGAGGTCCGGGCCATCGTGTCGGTGGCAAGTAGCTTTCCGAGTGAGGCCTCCGGGCCGGGGTCGTTGCCGGCGACCACCGCGCCGGCCACGCGCATGTTGCTCACGCGCTGCAGGTAGCTCCGGGTCACCAGGTCGGCGACCTTGTCGCGCTCGATCTCGGTCAGTTGACGTCCCAGGTTCTGGGCCAGTGCCACAGCCTGATCGGCGTTGGCCAGCCCGAGGTTGCCGCCGTCGAGACGTTCGGCCGCCAGGACGGTCAGGGCGACCTGCCAGCCCTTTCCGACCGGGCCGAGCCGGTAGGTGTCGTCGAGGACAACGCCCTCGAGGTACACCTCGTTGAATGAGCTGCCGCCGGTCATCTGCCGGATCGGTCGGATGGTGACACCCTCGGCATCCATCGGGACCAGGAAGACGGTGAGGCCGGCATGCTTGGCGACGGTCGGATCGGTACGGCAAACCGCGACACCGAAGTCGGACACCGGTGCGCCCGAGGTCCAGACCTTGTGGCCGTCGATCTGCCACGAACCATTCTCGCTCTGAACAGCTTTGGTGCGGACGGCGGCGAGGTCGGAACCGGCTTCGGTCTCGGAGAACAGCTGGCACGCGATGAGATCGGTGCGCAGCATCGCCCGCACGTAGCGTTCCTTCTGATCTTCGGTGCCCCACTGTGCAATCGTCGGCGCGACCAACTGCTGTGTCACCGAGAACATCTCGGTGCGACGGGGGATGTCGAAGGACTCTTCCGCGCGACGGAAGGCCAGGACGTAGGACAGCGGGAGGTCGCGGCCACCGTACTCGGCAGGCCAGTTCAAGGCGCCCCACCCGGCGTCGTACTTGAGCTTCTCGTAGGCCGAGATCTTGTCGGTGTGTTCGCGCTCCTGCGCGGCGGTCCAGTTCTCGAAGACGGCCACGGAGTCGGAGCCGGTTCCCCAGACCGTTTCGGTGCGGGTCGATGCCACGCTCTGCAGCCACGCGACGGCTTCGTCGGTGAAGGTGGCGAGGTCGGGGAGGGTTTGTGCTGTCACTGGATTACCTTCTGCGCCTGGGGGTCTTGTCAAACGGTCAGAACGGTGCAGGCGCTGATACCGGGAGCGCCGTACACGTGGGTGAAGCCGACTCGGGGAGTACCCGGCACCTGACGGGCGCCTGCCTCTCCGCGGAGCTGGGTGACGATTTCATGGACCTGCCGTAGGCCGGATGCCCCGATCGGCTCGCCGTTGGCGATACATCCGCCATCGGTGTTGATCGGTATCCGACCACCGATCTCGGTTGCACCGGCTGCGATCAGTGCTTCCTGCTCGCCGGGTTCACAGAAACCGCATTCGGCCATGTGCATGATCTCGGCACCGCTCTCGGTGTCCTGCAACTGGGCGACGTCGACGTCCGCCGGGGTCAGCCCGGCCTGCTCGAATGCGGCCTTGGCGGCATCGGCGCTGACGCTGGTCGGTTCCCCGGTGCCCTGGACCGCGGGGCTGAAGACCTCGAACGATCCGAATCTCCTGGTGCGGTGCGTGATCGCCCGCAGATGTACCGGTGTGCGGTCGATCCGGGCGAGGGCCTCGGCGCTCGCGACGACGATGGCGGCCGCGCCCTCGCCGGGAGAACAGAACATGTAGCGCGTCAACGGATCGTTGACCATGTCGGCATTGGCGATGGTCTCGGCGGACATCGGTTCCCGGCGCCAGGCGTTGGGGTTGAGAGTTCCGTTGCGGTAGGCCTTTTCGGCCACCCGGGCCAGGGTGTCCGCGGAGATGTCGTACTTCCGCATGTAACGCGAGATCTTGGCGCCGAAGAACTGGGTGGTGACCATGAGGCCGGCATCGCCGTAACTCTCCGGCAGACCCCACTCTTCGGGGCGTGGGTCGAACGCGCCGCGGGGGTGTTTGTCGAAGCCGACCGCGAGTGCGATGTCGGCGGCGCCTGCCCGCACGGCGTTGACCGCGGAGAACAGTGCGCTGCCACCGGTGGCGCAGCCGTTCTTGACGTTGGTGAAAGGGATTCCGGTGAAGCCCAATTCGGCGACGAGGGTGTCGGCGAGGCCGGATCCGTCGCTGCCGCCGAACGCGACCTGCACATCGGGCCAGGTCAGTCCGGCATCGGCGAGCGCGCGATTGATCGCGGTGACGGCCATGTCGCGTCCGGTGACACCGGGCTGGCGTCCGAACTTGGAGAGTCCGGCTCCGACGATGGAAACAGGCTGTGTCACTGGGAAGCTCCTTGCGTGGTGAAGCGTCCGACCGCGAACCGGGGCACCGGTGAGCTTGCGATCAAGCTCACCGGAGCCCGGTCCAGTTCGGTGAAATCATCACAGTCGAGGATTGCCTCGACCTTGATGCCTTCAGGGAGTTCGACGTAGCCCACTGCGAAAGGTGTGAATCCCTCTGCAGGTGGGACATACGGCGGCGACTTGGGAGGGAAGCGCTGGATCGTGTACGCCCACACCACACCCTCGGTGCTCAGATCCAGTGGATCTGCGGTCGGGGTCACGCATCTGCTGCACATCGTGCTCGCCGGGAATCCGACGGTGCCACAGGTGGAGCATTTGCTGCCGCGGAGTACCGCGGCGGTGGAGGTTTCCGACGACGTCGACGCCTCGTCCATGTCTATCCCTTCGGGTTGAAGATCTGACGGAAGATCAGCGACCGACCCACTTGGGCTCGCGCTTTTCGAGGAATGCGGTGACGCCTTCCTTGCCGTCTTCGGACTGCAGGGCGTTGCCCACAGCGAGGTGTTCCATGACCATCAGCGACTGGATGTCGGCGTCGAGGCCCCGGTCGATGCACATCTTGGTGAGCTTCATCATGAACGGGCTCTTGTCGGTCAGAGTCGCGATGAAATCCTCGACGCGCTGGTCGAGCTGATCGGCCGGTGCCGAATCGTTGATCAGGTCGAAAGCGGAGGCTTCCTGACCCGAGAGCAGCTTGCCGGTGAGCATGAGCTCCTTGGTCTTGCGGATGCCGATCATGCGGGGCAGGCGGTAGATCGGGCCGGCGCCACCGAACAGTGCGCGGCGGATGTGGAAGTCACCGATCTTGGCGTCGTCAGATGCGATTGCGAAGTCACACGAGATCATCAGCTCGAAGCCGCCTGCGGTGACGTAGCCCTCGAGGACTGCCACCGAGGGGGTGTTCATCGAGTAGAGGCGGTCACAGACCTTGGCCGAGAGCACGGCGACGTCCATCGCGGTCGTGCTGCCGATGAAGTCGGACAGCAGCTCATCGAGGTCGAAGCCCGAGCAGAAGGTGTTGTTGACGCCGCGCAGGACCAGAACCTTGAGGTTCGGATCGTTGTCGACCTCGACGATGATCTCGTCGAGACGATGCAGCAGTTCCACGGTGACCGCGTTCTTCTTGTGCGGGCGGTTCAGCCACACGCGGGCAACTTCGCCGTCTTTCTCCAACAGGATGTGATCAGTCTCGATCATGATTGAGCCTTTCTGTCGACCTTCAAAGTTGAACTGGATTCACTTCAGTATTGACCACGGATATGCGTGGCGTCAATACCCAACCTGAACTGGGTTCAGATTCCGATCAGGTTGGCGATCCGGGCCCGGTGGGCGCGCGAATCTCCTTGTAGTGCTTCGTTTCCCATCGCCCGACGGAAATAGGAGTGGGCGGGGTGCTCCCACGTGAAGCCGACACCGCCATGGAGCTGGACGGCTTCTGCGGCCGCACCGATGGCGGCATCGGTGCAGACCGCCCCGGCCACCGCGATGGCCAGGCGGGCGCCGGCCGGGTCCTCGTCGTAGACCGCGGCGGCGTAGCGGCAGGCCGAGCGGGCACGTTCGAGCTCGCGCAGGACGTCGGCCAATCGGTGTTTGACGGCTTGGAACGACCCGATGGGTCGTCCGAACTGGTGTCGGGTCTGGACATACGCGACCGTCATTTCCAGCAGTGCGTCGACGATGCCGGTGTTCTCGCAGGCGAGCGCGAGCGTCGCGAGGTCCTGCAGCCGGGTGCGGATCTGATCATGATCGGCGGCGGTGGTCAGTGGGATCGCCGGAGACTCGCGCAGTGTGAGATCGGCCAGTCGCCGGGTCGGGTCGATGACCTCGCGACCGGATGCAGACAGGTGTTCGCCCGAGGTGGTGGCGAACAGTCGGCGGCCCGCGGTGGTGTCGGCGGACAGGATGATCACATCGGCGCCGGCGCCGCCGAGCACATGCGTCGCTGTGCCGGACAGTGTCCAGGTGTTGCCGTTCTCGTGGGCCCGGACGTCGTCGGTCTGGGCCGTCAGGGAGCTGACCGTCGCGATCGAGGTGCCGGCGAGGACGTTGTCGAGCAGTTCGGATACAGCGTTGTCGGTGGTGGCCGACAGCAGTGCGGCCACGCCCACGGCGGCGGAGGTGTAGACCGGCTCGCAGACCAGGCTGCGGCCGCATTCTTCGAGGATGATCCCGAGTTCGACCATGCCGTAGCCCAGTCCGCCGCGCGCTTCGGGTACCGCCAGTGCGGTCACCGACATGTCGTCGACCAGTTGCTGCCACAGGGTGGACGAATAGCCGAGGGGGGAGTCGGCCGCGGCGCGCACCTGCTCGATGCTGCTGTGTTTGCCGAACAGGCCGCGGATCGCGTCCCGTAGCTCGGCCTGCTCGGTTCCGGGGGTCAGCGTGGAGGGCTCAGAGCGAGGCCAGGGTGCCTCGATGGCTGTGGATGTGGACATGTCGCTCCAATTGACGTGAGTTCAGTTCGTTTTGTTGTCACAGTAACCCGGCATGCTCTCGACAAGGAAGGGTTAACCGAACTAAGTTCATTTCATGAGTATCGAGATCGAGAAGTACTACGCCACCGTCGACAGCGGTCGCCTCGAGGATGCTGTCGCGATGCTGGCCGACGACGTCGAGTTCGCCATGGTCTTGCCCACCGGTATCAAGCACGACCGGGGTCGCGCGGTCATGCTCGGATATCTGCAGGGGCGTCCGCCGGTGGAACGCAAACACGTGGTCCAGCGGGTTGCCGTCGCAGACGACCTGCAATTCGCCCACGGTGCGGTCACCGACGACGGCGTGACAACCGGATTCTTCGTCGGTGTGATGCATCTCGGCGCCGACGGACTGGTCGACCGCTATCAGGTGTCGTTCGATGCCGAGTTCTCGCTGTTGCCGTCCGCTGTTCTGACTGTCGAAGGAGCCTGACCCATGACCGACACCGCCGTCTCCACCCCGATACTCGCCCAGTGGTTCGAATACATGGATTCAGACGACCCCGACCGGGTGCTGACCATGGTCACCGACGACTTCGAGATGTCGGTGCAGTTCTCCAAAGGTGGTGGCCAGGCCGCGGAGTTCGTCGGCGACCACGCCGGTCTGATCGCCTACCTGGCCCAGCGGGAGAAGAGCGTCCTGATCCATCACATCGATGCGGGTTCCGTTGTGGGACAGGTGGAACTGGTCCTCGGGCGGACGGTGCGCGACGGCGGGTTCGAAGCGTCCTTCAACGCGTCGGCGCAGGTCGACGACGAAGGCAAGGTCCGGCGTCTGCTCATCTGTCGCACACCCGAGTTGCAGTTCTGACCCACGCCGTCGACCGTGCCGAAATCACCGTCGACCGTGCCGAAGTTGCACGTGCACAACCGATTTTGGCACGCTCGACAGTCGTTTGGGCACGCTCGACGGTGATATCGGCACGCTCGGCGGTCAGGTGGTGGGTCTGTCTTTCGGTTCCAGCTTCTTGTTCAGTTCCAGGGTGCGGGCCCGAAGTCGTTTGTAGCCACGGACATTCAGTGGTCCGATGGATTTGAAGAAGTAACGTTCGTGCTGGGCGGCCGACGCCAGTGTGGTGTCGACCAGGATGGTGCCGGGGCGAGCTGCACTGGTCAGCCGGGAGGCGATGTTGACGGGTTCTCCGAAGATGTCGCCGAGGCGGGTGAGAACGGTGCCCAGCGCCATCCCGACCCGGAGTGGCGGAAGATCGTGCTCAGCGGAAAGCAGTTGCAGGGCAAGGCCGATCTCGGCGGCGATGATCGGGTCCTCGACCTCGAACATGACCGCGTCACCGATGGTCTTCACCACGTGACCACCGCGCAGGGTGATCGTTTCGTAGGCGTTCGTCTCGAAGCGGTCGAGTAGATTGTCGAGTTCGGTCATGTCGAGCTGGCGCGAGAGGCTCGTGTATCCGACGATGTCGACGAATCCGATCGTGAGGGTGCGGTTCACCCCGTCGGTGGTGGCCAGGGCGTTCTGCAGCGCCGAGGCCAGATGCCGCCGCCAGACGAGCGTCTGCACCCGCTGTACCGCTTTCACCATCGTTGCCAGATCGAGGCTCTCCCTGCCGGATTCGGTGTCGGACCGGATCCGCTCGGCGATGTTGTGTGCCTCCCAGTCGGTCAGGCGTGACATGGTCTGGCCGAGGGCGCGGGCCATCGCCACCTCGAACTCGAGCGGTCGATCCGCGTCGACGGCGTGGATCAGTTGCAGGGCCTGCACATCATCGGCGGTGAAGAGCCGGTCGTCGCTGTTGTCGATCGTGAAACCGAATGCGGTCCAGACGCGGCGGGCGTGCTCTTCCGAGATGTTCAGGGCTGCGGACATGTCCTCGAGTGTGAAGAGCCGCTCACCACCGAGTAGATGCGTTTCGATCGATTCGGCGGTGATCCCGGCGCGGCCCGCGATATCCGGCGGCGGGGTCATGACGCGGATCGAACCGCGGCCACCGGGGTCTGCGGCAACCCGAGGACGCCCTTCATCAGGTAGGCCAGCAGCGCCGGCATCTCGGGACGAGTCCAGTTGCGTCGCAAGCGCATGGCGTCATTGGCGATGGTCAGTGCTGCGTGCACGGTCACTGCGGCCTCCGGGGTGGGAAGGTCGGTCTCGATCTGTTCGACCAGGTTGACCCAGCGTGCCACGTACCGGCGCTGATAGGTGATCAGATCGCCATTGTCGAAGCTCTCGAGCACACTTCGGCTGTTGAAGGACACGGACAGATCGGGTGTTGCGGTGAGCACCTGGACGTAGGAGTCGATCAGGAGGCCGAGCAGTGTGGTCGGGTCCTGGGCCACCGAATAGGCGGCGATCGCGCTGGCCTCGAGTCGGTTGGCGCTGCGCTGGCTGATCCCGATCAGGATGGCCTGCTTGCTCGAGAAATGGTTGTAGACACTGGGTCCGGAGATCCCGACCGCCTCGCCGATCTCGTCGACACCGACGGCGGCGAAACCACGGTGGGCGAACAGCGCCGCGGCGGCGTCGAGGATTTCGTCCCGTCGGCCGGAAGGCTCGGCCAGTGCCCTCGGCAGGGGTTCGATGGGCCGGGCCAGGCCCGGACTCAGTTCGACGACGCGGTCGACCAGTGCAACCAGTCGGGCCACCGCACGCGCGGTGGAGATGCGGGTGCGGTGGACCGACACGCTGCCGTTCACGCTGAGGATTGTCCAGGCGAGCTGGTCGATGTCGCGGGCGGATAGGTCGGTTCGATGCGAGAAGACCGCGCCGGACCACCGGTGCAGGACCTTGTGGGTCCGCCGGGCCACCTCGTCGTTCTGCTCGGGCGACAGGTGGGCCGACGACCAGCGCCACAGCGCCGCGGCATTCGGGTTGGTGACACCGAGGACACAGAGCTTCTCGATGGCCTTGTCGATGGGGACCTCCCCATCGACGGCCGGGGAGAGCGCGGTGTCGGTGCAGCTCTCGATCTCTTCGACACCGGCCATCACCGCGGCGAAGAGGATGGCTTGTTTGTCCGCAAAATGGCGGTAGATGGAGGGTCCGGTCACGCCGGCCGCCTTGGCGATGTCGGTCACCGACACATGGGCGTACCCGCGCGCGAGGAACAGCTCGGCCGCGCGGTCGACCAGTTGGCGTTTGCGGTCGGCGGGGCGACGAGTGCGGCTCGCGGTCCGGCCTGATCCGACATCGGGGTTTGCAGACATTGTGAATCAACCCTAGCGCATGGGCACACCCTTGAATGCATGTTTGTACTCGGGGTATGGTCAACTAAGTTACAGCGCGTTAGCCTTGTGATTGTTTCGGGCGGGCGCGACGAACAGCGCAGTTCATTCTTTGAAAGGAACCCCCAGCGTGACTGATGCATACATCTACGAGGCCATTCGTACGCCTCGTGGCAAGCAGCGGAAGGGCTCGCTGCACACCGTGAAGCCCGTCGACCTCGTGGTCGGCCTGATCAACGAACTCAAGGTTCGCTTCCCCGACATGGACCCCGCCGACATCAACGATGTCGTCCTGGGCATCGTGTCGCCGGTCGGCGAGCAGGGCGCCGTGCTCCCGCGTACCGCAGCACTCGTTGCCGGACTCCCCGAGACCGTCCCCGGAACCCAGGTCAACCGCTTCTGCGCCTCCGGCCTGGAAGCCACCAACCTCGCTGCCCAGAAGGTCGCCTCGGGCTGGGATGACCTGGTCATCGCCGGTGGTGTCGAGTCGATGTCCCGCGTGCCGATGGGCAGTGACGGCGGCGCGATGTTCACCGACCCCACCACCGTCTTCGACCTCTATATCGCCCCGCAGGGCATCGGTGCCGACCTGATCGCCACCCTCGAGGGCTTCTCGCGGGAAGACGTCGACGCCTACGCCGCGGAGTCGCAGCGCCGCGCCGAGGCTGCCTGGTCGGCCGGCTACTTCGCGAAGTCGGTTGTCCCGGTCAAGGACATCAATGGCGTCACCCTGCTCGATCACGACGAGCACCGCCGTCCCGGCAGCACCGTCGAGAGCCTCGGCCAGCTGAAGGCCGCTTTCGCGGGTCTGGCCGCCATGGGTGGCTTCGACGACGTCGCGCGACAGAAGTATGTCAACGTCGAGAAGATCGATCACGTTCACACCGGCGGCAACTCGTCGGGCATCGTCGACGGGGCAGCCCTGGTCCTGGTCGGCAGTGAGGCCGCGGGCAAGAAGGCCGGGATGGTTCCGCGTGCTCGCGTCGTCGCCACCGCTCAGACCGGCAGCGACCCCACGATCATGCTCACCGGCCCCACCCCGGCCACCGAACTCGTCCTCAAGAAGGCCGGCCTGACCACCGACGACATCGACGTCTTCGAGCTCAACGAAGCGTTCGCGTCCGTGGTCATGAAGTGGATGAAGGACCTGAAGATCCCGCACGAGAAGGTCAACGTCAACGGCGGCGCGATCGCCATGGGTCACCCCCTCGGTGCCACCGGCGCGATGATCCTCGGCACCTGCCTCGACGAACTCGAGCGCACCGGCGGCCGCTACGGCCTGGTCACCCTGTGCATCGGTGGCGGCATGGGTGTCGCGACCATCATCGAGCGCATCTGAATCAGCTGACGCTGGTATTGACAGGCTTCTTCCAAACCTTCACGAAAGAACCTTAAAGTTATGACTGACAACATGATTCGCTGGGAGCAAGACGGCGACGGCGTCGTTCTTCTCACCATGGACGACCCCAACCAGGGCGCGAACACGATGAACGACCTCTACGTTTCGTCGATGGCGGCCACCGTCGATCGCCTCGAGGCAGAAAAAGACAACATCACCGGTGTCGTCATCACTTCGGCGAAGAAGACCTTCTTCGCCGGCGGCGACCTCAAAGACATGACCTCGGACAAGAGTGGCATCGACAAGGTCGAGATCGCCACGCAGACCACCGACTACGCGAACGGCATCAAGGCCGTACTGCGCCGGCTCGAGACCCTGGGCAAGCCGGTTGTCGCCGCCATCAACGGTGCTGCACTCGGCGGTGGCCTCGAGATCGCGCTGCACGCCCATCACCGCATCGCGGCCGACGTCAAGGGCACCCAGATCGGCCTGCCCGAGGTGACCCTCGGCCTGCTGCCCGGTGGCGGTGGCGTCACCCGCACCGTGCGTCTGCTCGGTATCCAGAACGCGCTGATGAATGTTCTGTTGCAGGGCAACCGTTTCAGCCCCACCAAGGCCAAGGACACCGGTCTGGTCGACGAGGTCGTCTCCTCCGTCGACGAACTGCTCCCGGCCGCCAAGGCCTGGATCGCCGCCAATCCCGAAGCCGCACAGCCGTGGGACAAGAAGGGTTTCAAGATCCCCGGTGGCGCACCGACGAGTCCGGCTCTGGCGCAGTTGCTTCCGGCCATCCCGTCGCTGCTCCGTCAGCAGCTCAAGGGCGCACCGATGCCCGCGCCGCGCGCCATCATGGCCGCAGCCGTCGAAGGTGCGTATGTCGATGTCGATTCCGCCGATCTGATCGAGACCCGCTACTTCGTGTCCCTGGTGACCGGTCAGATCGCACAGAACATGATCAAGGCGTTCTTCTTCGACCTGAACTACATCAACGGCGGCGGTTCGCGTCCCGAGGGCTACGAGAAGTTCACCGCCAAGAAGGTCGGCGTCATCGGCGCCGGAATGATGGGCGCGGCCATCGCCTACGTATCCGCCAAGGCCGGTATCGAGGTCGTCCTCAAGGACATCAACATCGAAGCTGCCGAAAAGGGCAAGGCCTACTCGGTCAAGCTCGAGGAGAAGGCGCTCTCGCGTGGCAAGACCACAAAGGAGAAGTCCGACGCCCTGCTGGCGCGGATCACCCCGACCGTGGACGCGGCCGACTTCAAGGGTGTCGACCTGGTGATCGAGGCCGCATTCGAGTCGGTCGAGGTCAAGAAGCAGGTCTTCGGTGAGATCGAGGACATCGTCGAACCCGACGCCGTGCTCGGCTCGAACACCTCGACGCTGCCGATCACCATCCTGGCGGAGGGTGTCAAGCGGTCCGAGGACTTCATCGGCATCCACTTCTTCTCGCCGGTCGACAAGATGCCGCTGGTGGAGATCATCAAGGGCGCCAAGACCTCTGACGCGGTCCTGGCCAAGGTCATCGACTACACCCTGCAGATCCGCAAGACCCCGATCGTGGTCAACGACAGCCGCGGCTTCTTCACCTCGCGGGTCATCGGCACCTTCATCAACGAGGCCATCGCGGCCGTCGGCGAAGGCGTCGAGCCGGCGTTCATCGAGCAGGCGGGCGCACAGGCCGGTTACCCGGCACCGCCACTGCAGCTGATGGACGAGCTCACGCTCACACTGCCGCAGAAGATCCGCAAGGAGACCGAGAAGGCACTCGCAGCCGAGGGCAAGCCGGTTCCCCAGCATGGCTCGAATGCGGTGGTGGACAAGATGGTCGACGAGCTCGGTCGTCCGGGCCGCTCCGGTGGCAAGGGCTTCTACGAGTACGACGAGGCCGGCAAGCGCGTTCAGATCTGGCCCGGTCTGCGTGAGGCGTTCTCCTCGGGCAGCACCGAGATTCCCTTCGAGGACATGAAAGAGCGCATGCTCTTCGCCGAGGCCATCGAGACCGTCAAGTGCTTCGACGAGGGTGTCCTGACGTCGGTGCCCGACGCCAACATCGGCTCGATCTTCGGCATCGGCTTCCCCGCGTGGACCGGTGGCGTGATCCAGTACATCAACCAGTACGAGGGTGGACTGCAGGGCTTCGTCGATCGCGCCCGCGATCTGGCGAGCAAGTACGGCAGCCACTTCGAGCCGCCGCAGTCGCTGGTCGACAAGGCAGCCAAGGGCGAGAAGTACTGAGCAGCACGCTGATTGGCGTGGTCTGAAGCCAAAGCCGCGGCCCGGTTCCTCCGAAAGGGGAACCGGGCCGCGGTTTTTCTTTTCAGATCGGCGGCGGTGGGATCACCGGCGACAGCTCGGGACGTTTGGCGCTCATCCCGTCGCCCGTCGAGACGCCGCGCAGTCGGCGGATCATCCACGGCACCAGGAAGGCCCGTGCCCACTGTGCCTCACGGATCATCTTTTGCGCCAACGTCATCGGCTCGGCAGGAGCGAGCGAGACGCCCCACTCCGGGTCACTGCCGGGCAGGCCGAGCGCGTGGGCGGCGCCGGCGGCGAACCGCTCGTGCCCGAACGGCGAGGCGTGCAGTCGATCGAGTGACCAGGACCGGGTGTCGACCAGTACCGGTGCCTCGTGGAGATCGACCAGGATGAAGTCATAGGCGGCGGCGAACCCGCGCATCATCTCGTTCAATGCGAGCAGGCGGGGTTCGAGGCGTTTGGCGATCGGCACCGTCTTGGCCATGTTCGGATAGGTCGAGATGATCACCGTCGCCGACGTGGCGGCCAGCCGCGAGTAGATGTGGTCGAGATCGTGATGAACGTCGTCGAGCGTCGAACTCGCCAACACATCGTTCATCCCGAGCGGGGCGGCGATCAGGTCGGGAGACAGTGCGATCGCGGGCTCGAGCTGCGTATCGCGGATCTGGCGGGTGCGGCGTCCCCGTACCGCGAGGTTCGCGTAATGCAGGTCGGGGTTGGTCAGCGCGAGTTGTTCGGCGAGGCGATCCGCCCATCCGCGGTGGCCGGCGACGTCGTCACCGTCACCGATACCTTCGGTCTGGCTGTCACCGATGGCCACAAAACGAGAGAAATGCACCCAGGAAGTCTAAGGCGTCCGATTCACAGCCGGGGTGCCAACGCTTTGCCGTTGTGGCCGTACTCCACCCTGGTGGTGTCGTCCGGTGTGCTGTGCAGGACCGTGACCAGGGCATCCCGGTGCGGCGGGAGGACCCGGATGGTGAGGGTTCCGGTATCGGCGCGGATGAGGGCGTCGGTGATGGCGCGACAGATCTCGGTACAGACCTCAGGGGGCGCGGTGTCCAGGCCGTGGTCGTCGAGCAGCACCACGTCGACGCCGCGGGAGCGGGCCTGCCGGGCCACGGCCGGGATCGGGGGCCGGTCGAGAGCAGGCGCGCGCAGCGAGTCGCGGAGTCGGGCCTCGACCAGCTTGGCCGCGAGCCGTTCGTCTTCGGTCAGCGGCCGGGATTCTTTCATCTGCTCCAGCAGTGGGCGGGCGAGTTCGTCGAGTTGGGCGAGCCGGGCGTCGCGCTCTTCGAGGATTGCCTTGCCGGCGGCCTCGGCCGCCACCCGCAACGTCCCCTGGCGGCGCAGTTCGAAGATGCTGCGGGCCGCCGGACGGATGGTCCACGCAAAGAACGTGGCCATCAGCAGCGGTGCGAGATTGATGACCGAGATGGAGAGCCCGTACAGCGCACCTTCGCCGGCCATCGCCGTCCACACCATGCAGCTGACCAGTGTCGCCAGCATCCCGATCCACGCCCACAACGGACGTCCGCGTACGGCCATGTAGGCGTAGATGGCCGTCGATGCCCCCAGCGTCCACAGCGGTAGGTGGCCTTCCAGGGGTAGTGCTGTCGTCACGAGATTGAGGTTGATGGCAATCGGGCCGACAGCGGCGAGACACACTGCTGCGGGCGCCGGCAGGGGATCCCCGGGGATGGAGATCAGACTGATCGCGCCGATGCTGACCACAATCCATGCGGCGAACTCGTACCACAGGCCGCCTGCCGGTGGATCCGACCAGCTGACCACCGCGAACGTGATCACGTATGCCGCCACGAGAATTCGCGCGGCGGGGGTGTGCAGTCCGAGGAGTGAACCCGCGTCACCGACCGACCTCGGGTCGTCGATTGTGGTCCGGGTCAGCGTCATCGGCTTTCCCATCCCAGGTACACCCGCGTGCCGGCGCCGGGCCGGGTATCGAGGTGCGCCGTGCCACCGGGAAGGTTGCGCATCCGGCCCAGGATGCTGACGGCGATACCGAGGCGATGCGGGGCAACGGCGGCCGGATCGAAACCGATGCCGTCGTCGGCCACCACCACGCCGAGCCCGGTGTCGGTGATGTTGACATCGACGGTGCGGGTGGTATCCGACCCTGCATGTATCTGGCTGTTGCGTAACGCTTCCGACAATGCCGAACCCATCGTGCGGACCACATCGGCGGGCAGGGCTGCCACCTTCTTGTCCGGATACTCGGAAACGCGGAACAGGGCCTGGTGGTCGGCGTCCACACACGCCGCGCGGAGGTGAGTGGTCGCCTGTTCGGGCGAAAAGTATTGGTCCGGGGCCGATTCGGTTCTGATGTTGTCCAGTTCTTCGAGTGTGGTCGCCGCCATCGCACTGATGATCTCCGGGGGCTGACCCCGGGAGGCGACCAGGAACGTCGACATCACACTGTCGTGGATCAACGCGTCGAACCGTTCGCGCTCGACCGTGCGGGCATGGCCGGCTGCCGCCATCGCAGCGGCGGCATATGTTGTCTCGGTGGTGGAATCGAGGAGGCGGCCGGTCCGCATCGCCATCGCACCACCGCCCACGAACAGGGTGCAGAACATGATCGCGAACATGATCTCCGGAGCCAACACCCAGGCCGAGGAGTCACCGCGGGCGTAGAAGTTGATCAGTTGGACCGCGGTACACCCGACCACCAGATGCGAGAACACCAGTACCGGTGGCCATACGATGACGGCGGCCAGGCTTGCGACACCCGGGAAGAAGGCCAGCCAGACACCGTCGCCGTCCTCGATGGGCGGGCCGTTCCACGCCAGCGGCCAGGTTGCTGCCGCGATCAGAAAAGCGACGGCCGCAACACCGCTGAAGAACTTCATGGGTTGGGGGTCCGACCGAAACGACAACGCCCCCGGCAGCATTCCGGACCCGAAGACGAGCAGTACGTTGACGGGCGTCCACCACCAGTCCATCCGGGGCGCCAACATGCTGATCGCGGGCAGGAGGATGACGAGGTAGGCCAGATAGCCGACGCTGATGAAGCGCGCGAACATGCGAACGAGACGAAGGGTGTTCTCCCCACCGCCGAGATTGCCGGAGTGGAAAAGCGTTTGGCAGCTCATGGTTCCGGCGCCTCCGGCATCGGAAGCAGGCCGTCTTCGACGGCGCGCTTGTAGAGCTCGATCTTGGTTCCGGCCGGCCGGCCGGCATCGGCGTACTTGGCCCGGATCCGGGCCAGATAGTCGTTGACGGTGTGCGGCGTCAATCCGGTCAGTCGGGCGACACGATCTGCCTTCTCGCCCGAGGCGTACAGACTCAGGACGTCGCGCTGGCGAGGACTCAGGCCGACATCGGGGAGTCCGGGGTCGGCGTCGATGGCGGCGGCCCACTCGGTGGTCACGACCTGGCGACCGTCGGCCGCTGCGGCGATCGCCGCCACCACGACCTCGGTCGATTCGGTCTTCCTGACCACACCCAGCACACCGGCTTTGGCGGCCAAGCGCACCAGGTAGGGGTTCTCGGCGCCGGTGAACACCAGCGCCTGCAATCCGGCCGCGCGGAGTTCCTCGACGTTGGCGGTGGGAGAGGATCCGTCCGACAGGCGTAGATCCAGCAGAACCAGATCCAAATCGGCATGCAGAGCGAGTAGTTCGGTGACCGTCGGGGTGGCTGCGGCCACGACCAATCCGGGATGGTCGGCAAGCATGGCCTTGAGTCCCAGGACGACCGACGAGTGGTCCTCCACCACACCTATCCGCTTCACGTCACGCCACTCCGCTGTTCTCGGTCTACCGTCGTCGGCCTCATGTCCGGGTTGGACGAAGGTCACTGCTGCGACACCGGCTGATTCGGGCCCGGGCCAAGGTTTCTTCAGTGCCGAACCGATCCCGACAAAATATAGACGCTGAACGGGTTATCAGTATCAATCCCGAGGGTCCTGTGATCGTTCGGCTCACAAAAGTAAGCCCTACGGGCTACGACATTTAGTGTTCCAAGCGAATTACAAGAATATGCCCGCTCCTACCCGCTGAGCTCGGCATTCTATGCAGGGTCGTGACCATTTCGGGTTGATTCACATCGACGGATCAACGTCCGAACTGCACCTTGACACGCCTGTAAGGCAGGGGCTACTTTTCGAGTGGCCCAGATCACACCCGGGATGGGCACGACGGATGGCAAGAACGCTATTCGGTTGCAACCCCGTGTAACTCGGAGGGTCTGGCCGGGATCAAAGGTGCGCCTGAACATCGCCACTCGCCACTCGCGGATCGATGTTGTCGACGCATATCCATTGCGACCACTCACCGCCGGGAAAGGCATTGAAATGCGCAAGAGAACCGGCCGAATAGCGGCAGCATTTGTTGCGGCGGTGTGTGTCTTTTCCGTCGTCTCCTGTAGCGACGACAGTGATTCCGACAGCGACAACAGTGCGTCTCCGTCGGAGAGCGGCATCAAGGCGGCGGGTGAGTCGATCAAGGTCGGCTTCCTGAACCCGTCCAATGGCCCGATCACCCAGCCGGGTGTCGAGACCGGACAGAAGGCCGCCCTCAACTACATCAACAACGAGTTGGGCGGCATCGCCGGGCGCCCGATCGAGGTCGTGAACTGCGCAGTCGATGTCACGGCACCGGAATCGACCATCGGCTGTGCCAATCAGCTCGTGCAGGCCGGAGTCGTCGCGGTGATAGACGGATACGACGCGGCATCGAGTGCGGCCCTGCCGATTCTGCAATCGGCGAGTATCCCGATGGTCGGCCAGATTCCGTTCGACTCGGTCACCGGTTCGTCGCCGGAGAATCGGGTCTACTTCGGGCCACCGCAGGCCTCGTTCCTGATCGGTGTCATGCAGTCGCTGAAGCAGCAGGGAAAGAACTCTCTGACATTGGCGAACGTCGATGTCGCCGCGGCTCATCAGACATTCGACCGAATTCTCAAACCCCTTGGCGCGCAACTCGGTCTCGAGGTGAGCAGCATCTACTATTCGCCCACCAACCCGAACTACACCGCACTGGCCTCGACCATCAACTCGGGTGATCCCGATGTCGGTGGCCTGTTGACGTCGCAGACCGATGCCAACTGCACCAAGCTGGCCCAGTCGCTGCGCAGTGTCGGCTTCCAGAACACGATGTTCCTGGCGGCCTGCACCGAGTTCATCGACACGATGGGTGCACAAGCGGTCGGCGCGCAGACCTACTCGCCGATCTGGCTGGAACCGGCCAAGGATTCGGCACCGGCGCCGATGCAGGAAAACCTCGACATCACAGAGGAATACGTCGACGAGGCGGGTGGCAACGGGGGCTTCTACGCATACGGCACCTTCGCCACCTTCGTCGACTTCGCCAGGACCCTGGGTGCGGCCGCGCCGACGGAGGTCACCGGACCGACTGTTCTGGCCGCGCTGAAGGCCGTCGACGGTTACCAGAGCTGGCTGGGACCGGTGCTCAGTTGCGGTAAGGCGACAAGCCCCAACTGCACCACGGAGATGTTCGTCTTCGAGGTGACCGGTGACAAGAAGACCGAACCCATCGGGGGTGGGTTGATCCAGCCGAACCCGCAGGCGCTGGCCATGATTCCCGGCGCCAGCTAGCAACGGGGTTACAACGCAACAGATTCGGGGGTGTGCGGCGCGGCAGAGGCCGGGCGGCGCACCCCCGAATCGTCCCCCGCACAAGCGCCGCGTGGGGCGATTTTTCGGGCGCAACAACCCGGGCGGTCCGGTGCGCATGTTCGCACCCTGGCGCCCACCCATGAATCACACGAGCGGGAGTGAGGTGGCCACGGTCTCATGAGTCAGTTTCTGCAGTTCGTTTTCCTCGGCCTATCTGTCGGTGCGATCTATTCGGTCTTCGCGACGTCCCTCGTCGGGATCTACGCCGCGACCGGAGTCATCAACTTCGCACAGGGGTCCATCGCCCTGTGGGCGGTGTATGTTGTTGCCGCACTGCGTACCGATGGCACGTTCGTGCTGCCGATCGGCAGTATCTCGCTGGGTAGCGAGGACGATCCGACAGCGATGGTCCCGGCGATCATCATCGGCGTGGCCACCGCGGCGATCTGGGGGCTGCTGGCCCATCTCCTGATCTTCCGGCCGCTGCGGCGTGCCCCGGTCCTGGCGCAGGTGGTCGCCTCGGTCGGATTGATGCTCTTCATCCAGGCCCTGGTGTCCCTGCGCTTCGAGACCGATTCGCTGATGGCGCTGCCGGTCTTGCCCGAGAAGACTTTTGAACTCGCCGGTGCGGTCATCAATGTCAGCGACCTGCTGCTGGCGGCCACCGCAATCGTCATCGCGGGACTGTTCTGGGCATACTTCCAGCTGACCACCCTCGGAGTGGCCACGCGGGCCGGTGCCGAAGACGAACTCGCCGCCCGGCTCGCCGGATACTCGCCGGACCGACTGGCTGCCATCGTCTGGGTCATCAGCGGCGCGGCGTCCGGTTTGATCGTCGTCCTGGGTGCCTACACCATCGGATTGGACTCGGCGAGCTACACCTTCTACATCATCCCGGCCCTGGCCGTCGCACTCGTCGGCCGCCTGACATCGTTCGGAATCGCCTGCGCGGCCGGGCTTGTACTCGGATCATTCCAGGCGGTCATCCTGTGGGCCGGCACACTCGAGTGGTGGCCGAGCTGGGCGCAGACCGGTCTCGGCGACGCCGTCCCGTTCGTCATCGTGGTCGTTGCCCTGTTCCTGCTCGGTGGAAAGATCCCGTCACGCGGCTCTCTCGGGGAGGCGAAGATGCCGGCGGTGACCATTCCGCGTATCCGCCCGATCCCCGTCGTCGTAATGATCGCGGCAGTGGTGATCGCGGTTCTGTTGACCTCGGGCAGTTGGCGTTTCGGAATTGTGACCTCGATGATCCTGTCTCTCATCGCACTGTCGCTCGTATTGCTCACCGGCTATCTGGGGCAGATCTCACTGGCCAGCATGGCCTTTGCCGGTACCGCCGGGTTCGCGTTGTCGAAGGTGACCATCAACTGGGGCGTGCCCTTCCCGTTCAGCATCCTGATCTCGGCGCTGCTGGCTACCGCGCTGGGTGTGATCGTCGGCGTTCCGGCCCTGCGCATCCGAGGCGCGCAACTCGCGGTGGTGACTTTGGCTGCAGCCCTGGCCATTCAGAGCTTCATCTTCAACAACCCGTCGATCACGCCGTTCGAGGGCAACTTGATCGAGGATCCGAAGCTCTTCGGGTGGGACCTGTCGGTGCGACAGGGGACCGAACTGACGACCATCGAATTCTCGATGATGGTGTTGGTGGTTGTCGGGGTGCTGACGCTGATCGTCCTGCGATTCATGGCGGGTTCGACCGGGCGCGCATTTCTCGCGGTCCGTTCCAACGAACGGGCGGCGGCGTCGGTGGGGATCAACGTCGCGGCGACCAAGTTACTCGGGTTCGCCCTGTCCGCCTTCCTGGCCGGTGTCGGTGGTTGCCTCATCGGCTACAGCCGCGGGCAGTTGTCGGCGGCGTCGTTCACGGTGATCGTCGGTCTGGTCTTGCTGGCCATGACTTACGTCGGCGGTATCACCTCGGTCTGGGGTGCATTCATCGCCGGCATCATCGGTCCGCTCGGCGTCGGATACGTATTCCTCACCCAGACACTCGATCTCGGACAGTACTACCAGCTCATCGCCGCAGGCAGCCTGCTGCTGATGGCCGTGCTCAACCCGGTCGGGGTCGTCGGCGCCGTGCAGGAGACGGTGACGCACATCAAGACCAGGTTCGGCACTTCGTCACCGGCCCAGTCGCCACCACCACCCCCGAACGACAACTCCGAACCGAAAGCGAGTTCTCATGTCGGCTGAAAACACCACGTCGCTGCTGCAGGCCCGTGATCTCTCGGTGCGATACGGCGGCGTGGTCGCCAACGACAACATCGCCCTGTCGGTCGAGGCCGGGGAGATCGTCGGATTGATCGGGCCCAACGGGGCCGGGAAGACCACGTTCGTCGATGCCGTCACCGGATTCACCAGATCAACCGGCGAGGTATCGCTGGCCGGGACCCGTATCGAGAAGCAGAGTCCGCATCGCCGGCGCAGTGCCGGAATGGCCCGCACCTGGCAGGCCGGCGAATTGTTCGTGGACCTGACAGTTGCCGAAAACCTCGCTGTCGCAGTGCAACGTCCGGGGCTGCGAGCTCTGGTCGCCGACGTGTTCACCGGGTCGAAACCACCGGCGGCCACGATCGGCGAGGCGCTGGCGATGGTCGGGCTCACCGACGTCGCCGACCGACGGCCGGGCGAATTGACCCTGGGCCGGCAGAAGATGGTGGGTGTGGCCCGTGCGCTCGTGGGTGGCACGCGGCTCGTGTTGCTCGATGAGCCGGCGGCCGGCCTCGACACCCACGAGAGCAAGGCATTCGGTGCCGAACTGCGGCGGATCGCCGAGACCGGGATCGGCATCCTGCTGATCGATCACGACATGTCGCTGGTCTTGGAAGTGTGTGACCGGCTGTATGTCCTGGACTTCGGACGGGTCATCGCTTCCGGGGCACCGCAGGACATCCGGGACAACCCGGAGGTAATTGCGGCGTATCTCGGCAGCCCCGAGGTCACCGAGGCCGACATCGATCTCGACGGCGCACCCGGCGTCGGACTGCAGAAAGGGGACGCCGGATGAGTACAGGTGTTGTTACGCAACCGGTTCTGACGATC
The DNA here is from genome assembly GCF_059553395.1 of Williamsia sp. z34. Taxonomy (NCBI): domain Bacteria; kingdom Bacillati; phylum Actinomycetota; class Actinomycetes; order Mycobacteriales; family Nocardiaceae; genus Williamsia; species Williamsia sp. z34. The sequence goes on from NZ_JCANWW010000005.1 coordinate 92,286, forward strand.
GAGGGAATCACCGTCGGATACGACGGCGTGCCCGCCGTCCGGGACCTCGATGCGCGTGTGCATGCGGGTGAGATCCTGGCACTGCTCGGTCCGAACGGGGCGGGCAAGACCACCACGCTGCTCGCGGCGGTCGGGGCGTTGCCGGTGATGGCGGGGACCATCACAGCGCTCGGGGAGCCGTTGGACAAGAGGATCGAACGCAACGCCCGGCGCGGCGTCACGCTGGTGCCGGACAATCGAGGTGTCTTCCACAAGCTCTCGGTCTCCGACAACCTTCGACTGGCGCATCGCAAGGGTGGCGCCGATGTGGACGTCGTCTTCGAATACTTCCCGAAGCTCAAAGGTTTGCGGGGACGCAAGTGCGGCAACCTCTCCGGCGGCGAGCAGCAGATGCTGGCCCTGGCCAAGGCGTTGTTGCCCCGCCCCAAGGTGTTGCTCATCGACGAACTCAGCCTGGGACTGTCGCCGATCGCGGTGAAGGATCTGCTGCCCCGACTACGCGCCATCGCCGACGAACAAAAGATGGCGATCGTATTGGTGGAGCAGCACATCGACCTCGCGCTTGCGATAGCGGATTCGGCGATCGTGCTGCACCACGGTCGGGTGGCATTGTCCGGTCCCGCAGCCGAACTCAGTGCCCAGCGTGAAAGGGTTGAGGCCGCATACTTCGGTCTGGTCGACGGCCCCGATGATGAGGCGGCAGCCTCCGCAGGCTGAGACAAAACCGTATACCCGTAGAGGAAACGATTGTGTCGAACACGCCACGCGCGTCCGCAAGTCGGTCCAAAACCACTCGGAGCACCCGTAATCGGCCGACCGACAGTGAGCTGATGGATGCTGCGCTGGCCGTGATCGCCGACGTCGGTGCCCGGCGGGCGACCATGGACATGATCGCCGAGCGTGCGGGCACGTCCCGGGTCACGCTGTACGCGCACTTCGGTTCTCGGGATTCGTTGGTCGACGCGGTACTCGATCGCGAGATGAGCACGCTGACCCGGTGGAAACTCGCCGCCTATGACCAGGGCGACGAGATGGCCTACGGCGACCACACCCGGTACTCGGTGGAGGTCCTCTTCGAATACGCACGCCGCAATCCAGAAGGGTTCCGGGTGTTGCTGACGAACCGGGAGGAACATCGCGAATCCGCGCGGCAACTGTCGGCCGCATTGGAACCCAGACTCGCGCAACGTCTCCGGGCTGCGTTCTCCAAACGTGGGCACCACGTCGGTGTCGGGGTCGACGTCCTGGCCTCGATGCTGATCGGGATGACCCTCGATGTCGCCCACCGCGCGGTGATCGTGGCGGGGGCGAGCATCGATACCGCCTGCGAGTTGGCGGTGTCATCCGCGCTGTCGGTCCTGCGGACGGTGGATGTGGTCCAGTTGCAGGCGATCGACCGATCTCTGGGCGCAGAAACGGTCGAAAACCACCCAAGTGGTACATGAAACTGGAACACGTTCTAGTCTGGTTCGGTGGACGTGACATATGAGACCAGCAAGCGAGAACTACCGACCGATGCCGGCGTGCTGCGCTATCACGAGGCAGGGTCGGGACCACCTCTGATCCTGCTCCACGGGTCGGGCCCGGGTGTCACCGGTTGGCGGAATTACCGGGGCAACATCGGTGTCTTCGCGCAGACCCACCACTGCTACGTCCTGGAGTTCCCGGGGTTCGGGGTCAGCGATCCGGTCAAGGGTCATCCGGTCCTGACCGCCGGTTCGTCGGTGATCCGATTCATGGACGCCCTCGGTATCGAGTCGGCGCCGATCATCGGCAATTCGATGGGCGGCGTGGTCGGCGTCAACCTGGCGATCAAGAAGCCGGACCGGGTGAGCAAGCTGGTCACCATCGGTGGTGTGGGACCCAATGTCTTCAGTCCCGGTCCGAGCGAGGGTCTGCGGTTGCTACAGGAGTTCACCGATGCGCCCGACCGCGAGAAGTTGATCCGCTGGCTGACCGGAATGGTCTACGACCGGGACCTGATCACCGAGGACTTGATCGAGGAGCGCTGGGAGGCGGCGATCAATCCGGACGCGCAGGCCACCGCCCAGATGATGTACGGCTCGGCGGCATTCGAGATGCAGCAACAGTTCATGGCTGCATCCGATACCCCGCCGTACTGGTCGATGATGCACAAGGTGAGCTGTCCGACGCTGTTGACCTGGGGGCGCGATGACCGGGTCAGCCCTCCCGACATGGCGATGCTGCCGATGCGGCTGATCCCCGACGCCGAGCTGCACGTCTTCCCGAAATGCGGTCACTGGGTGATGATCGAGGCCAAGACCGCGTTCGAGGGTGCGGTTCTCGATTTCCTCTCGCGCTGAGGGCGGGCCGTCGTAGTCGTCCGTTCTGACGGCACTTACCAGCGTATTCGGCGGTTTCATTGACATCTGACGACCGATCCCGTCGTGGTCGGGGGAGTTCGTGATGAATGGTTGCGCGCTGACGTATCTTGGGCAATCTGGCGCCGATCGCCGTTTCCGGCGCAGTGGGCACGCTCTGTTGCACAGGCGATGATCAAAGGGACGTTGCATGCAGCTCGGCATCATCGGTGGCCGCCTCGCGGGGCGTGTGGTGCTGGTCGTTGTCAGCGGCACCCTGGTCGCCGGTGGTTCGGTCGTGTCGGTGCAGGCTGATCCACTCTGGCCGGGCGGTCCGGATGTTCCGGGGTTGTCCACGCCGCGCATCCCATTGCCCGATCCCGGCGCAGTCAAACCGTCCGATGAGCAGCCGTTGGCGCGCGCCAACTTCTCCACTCCCGTACTCGATCCGGTCGACGGTGAGACCGTCGGCATCGCCCAGCCGGTCATCATCTCGTTCACGGCGGCGATCGGGGACAGGGAGACCGCCGAGAAGGCGATCCGGGTGTCCACCGAACCCGAGGTCGACGGCGCCTACCGCTGGGTGGGCAACAGAGAGCTGCGCTGGAAGCCGGCCGGATTCTGGCCGGCCGGAACCAAGGTCAAGGTGCAGGCCGGAAGTGCGGCCGCAGGGTTTTCCGTCGGAGAGGAATGGGTCGCAACGGCCGACGACAACACCCACACCATCACGGTGTCCGTCGACGGCACGACGGCACGCACCATCCCGACATCCATGGGCGCCAACGAGAATCCGACACCCAACGGCGTCTACACGGTCGGTGAGCGGTTCGCCGACATGTACCTGGACTCCTCCACGTACGGCGTGCCGGTCGATTCGCCGGGTGGCTACCGCACCTATGTCGAGTACGCGACGCGGTTGTCGAACAGTGGCATATTCCTGCATGCGGCGCCGTGGTCCGTCGGCCAGCAAGGCAATACCAACGTCTCGCGTGGTGGCCTCAACGTGAGTACCGACGACGCGCGATGGTTTTTCGAGAATGCCCCCAAAGGTGCCCCGGTCGTCGTCCAGAACACCGTCGGCGGAACAGTTGATCCCGCCGACGGGCTCACCGACTTCACCGCTCCCTGACCCCGATGATGTGGCCTTTTGGCGAACAAACCCGCAGGTGGACGCCGCCAAAAGGGCACATCATCGGGGTGGGGGAGCGCTACCAGATGTGGACGCGTTCAGGTTCCGGGAGATACAGGGCGTCGTCGGCCCTGACATCGAACGCCTCATAGAAGGCATCGATGTTGCTGATCACGCCGTTGCAGCGGAACTCCGGCGGTGAATGCGGATCGATGGACAGCCGACGGATCGCCTCGGCATCCCGAGTCTTGGTGCGCCACACCTGTGCCCACCCGTAGAACACCCGCTGCAGGCCGGTCAGTCCGTCGATCACCGGCGCGGACTTGCCGTCGAGCGCGATCTGATAGGCGACCAGCGAGATGGACAGACCGCCGAGGTCGCCGATGTTCTCGCCGATGGTGAACTCGCCGTTGACCTTGTACTTCTCGTCGAGGCCCTTGGGTGTGAAGTGGCTGTACTGCTCGATGAGTTTCTTTGTCCGGGTGCCGAACTCGGCGCGGTCGGCGTCGGTCCACCAGTCGATCAGGTTGCCGTCACCGTCGTACTTGGCGCCCTGGTCGTCAAAACCGTGGCCGATCTCGTGCCCGATCACCGCGCCGATCCCACCGTAGTTCGCGGCATCGTCGGCCTCGGGATCGAAGAAGGGCGGCTGCAGGATCGCGGCCGGGAAGACGATCTCGTTCATTCCCGGGTTGTAATAGGCGTTGACGGTCTGCGGCGTCATGAACCATTCGTCGTGGTCCACCGGCTCGCCGATCTTCGCGAACTCCCGATCCTCCTCGAAAGCGCTTGCCCGAGCGATGTTCCCGAACAGGTCATCGCGCTCGATGGTCAGCGACGAATAGTCCCGCCACGTCGCCGGATAGCCGATCTTGGGGGTGAACTTCTCCAGTTTGACGAGCGCCTTCTCGCGGGTCGCCGGGCTCATCCAATCAAGGTCGGTGATGTTGCGGCGGTAGGCCTTCACCAGATTCTCGATGAGCTCGTCCATCCGGGCCTTGGCCTGGGGTGGAAAATGCTTGGCGACATACAGTTTGCCGACGGCGAACCCGAGACCCTGTTCGACCAGGCCCACACCGCGCTTCCAGCGGTCGCGGATGACCTCGGAGCCGGTGAGGGTCTTGCCGTAGAACGCGAAGTTCTCGGCCACGAACTCGTCGGACAGATACGGCGCCGCCGAATGCAGCAACCGCCATTGTGCCCAGAGTTTCCACTCGGCCAGGTCGCGCTCGGCGAAGAGCGCCGCGACGCCGGAGATGAACGAAGGCTGTCCGACGACCACTTCGCCGAATGTTTCCCCGGCCGGGGTGCTCAATCCCGCGGTCCAGGCATCGAGATCGAAACCGGTTGCCTCGGACTTGAATTCCGCCAATGTGCGCAAGTTGTAGGTGAGGTCGGCGTCGCGGCGGCGGACAACGTCCCAGTGCTGCGCGGCGATCGCCGTCTCGAGGTCGACGACGGTCGCGGCGGCACCTTCGGGGTCGTCGAAACCAGCCAGCCGGAACATCTTTGCGACGTGTTCGCGGTATGCGGCGAGCGACTCGGCGTGGTTCTCTTCGCGATAATACGATTCGTCGGGTAGTCCGAGCCCGGACTGTGTGATGTGGACGAGATAGCGATCCGATGCCTTGGCGTCGGTGTCGACGTAGTAGCCCAGCAGGCCGCCGATGCCCCGGCGCTGCTGCGCGCCGATCAGGCGGGCCAGCTCGGTGCGGTCTGCTGCGTCGGACAGCGCTGCCAGATCGGCCCGGATCGGTTCGATGCCGAGTGAGTTGATCCGTTCCTCGTCCATGAAGCTGGCGTACAGGTCGCCGATCTTCTGGGCGTCACTGCCGGGTTCCGGCGAGGACTCGGCGCACTCGGTGATCAGGTCGCGGACGTTTTCCTCGGCGCGATCGCGGAGCACATGGAAGGCGCCGTCCACGGCCCGGTCGTCGGGAATCACGTGGTCGCGTAACCACACGCCGTTCACGTGTTCGAACAGGTCGTCTTGGGGCCGCACGGAATCATCGACCCAGCGCAGGTCGATTCCGGACCGGGGATCCGGCGATTCGGTGGCGGCAGCGGTCTCGGTTGATGAAGTCACCAGACCATCCTGGCACTCCTCGGCCGGTTCGTCAGCTGCCGTTGAGCGCAGACCCCTCCCGCTGGTGCGCGGTGAGCAGCAGATGGTCGAATGCGCGACGGCTTTCGTCGCTGACCGGAACCGCTCCGACCGCTGCATCGACGATGCTCTGGGCCAGCGCGCGAAGTTTGGTGTTGGTCTGCTGTGAACGCCAGGTCAGCACCTCGAACGCCCGATCATCAGAGATGGCGTAGGTGAGCATCAACATGCCCTTGGCCTGCTCGATCACCGCCCGGGACGCCGCGAAATCCTTGACCGCGGCGTCCATCGTTTCTTTCAACTCTGTTTTATGTGCCTCTGTAAGGTCCACATAGAACCCTTCGGTGCCGATCAGCTTTCCGGATGGGTCGGTCATCCGGTCGCCGATCACGAGTACGTGACGAACCCTGCCGGCGCGGTCGATGATGCGATGGCGGCTGCTGAACGCCTTGCCCTCGAGAAGTTCGTGGACGACGTGCTCGACGCGTTGACGGTCTTCGGGGTGTTTGTGGGACAGCAGTAGTTCAGTGGTCGGGGTGACCTCGCCGGGGCCGTAGCCGTGGATCGCGGCGACCTCGTCGGACCAGAACCACTGCTGCGCTTCGATGAGGAAGCGGAAGCTGCCCGCATGCTGAATGACACCCCCGAGCACTTGTTCGACCTGCTCGGTGCCGGTGCTGTCCCGCTCCATCACTTGCTCCCTCGTGCCCTCTGGCAATGGTTGTCGGTCGCCTGACAATCGTCCCAACGGACGTGATCGTCTGGCGACACAGCTCGCGATCCGACGAGCTAACGATTATGTAACACGAAGCTGCGATGGCAGAAGGCGACCGCCTGCCACATACCAGCTATGAACTTACCGGTAAAGGATTGAACCCGGACCAAATCCAACGCCGCGGGCGGGGGAAGTGCTGGGCTAACGTGACGCGGTGTTCATGACAACCCCGGTGCGCATGCTCTCGGTGGACCTCTGCCGCCTCGAGTCGCAGAACTGTTGTCGGTGAGCATCTTTCCGTAGGCCGTCCGCTCGGGAGCCTTCGGTGTCATTCCCTCTCCATCAGTCACCAGGGGTCCGCAGTGTCCGTAGTTCCCGCCATCGAGAAGCCGTCGGAAACCGCCGGCCCGGATGCGCCGCTCTCCCGCCGTCGGGGGACGCGTGTTCGGCCGTTGTTGTCGCGGGTCGGACTGCCGTTGCTGTCCCTGGTCGTGTTCGTCGCGCTCTGGCAGCTCGTGGTCGGTCTGAAGCTGTGGAACGAGACGCTGGTGCCGCCCCCGTCCGCGGTGTGGGACGCCTTCGTGAAGACCTCGACCACCACTGACGGTGTGCGGGGATACGCCGGCAAGTACCTGTGGGAACACCTGCTGATCAGCCTCGAGCGGATCGGTTACGGCATCGCCATCGGCATCCTGGTGGGAATTGCCTTCGGCCTGCTGATGGGTACCTTCGGCAAGATTCGTGCGTTGTTCGAACCCTGGATCACCTTCCTGCGCACGTTGCCGCCACTGGCCTACTTCTCCTTGCTGATCATCTGGCTCGGCATCAACGAGGAACCCAAGATCACGCTGCTGGCGATCGCCGCCTTCCCGCCGGTTGCGGTGGCGACCACATCGGCCGTCCTGGCGGCGCCGCAAGGTCTGGTCGAGGCCGCGAAAGCGCTGGGTGCAAGCAAGTTCGACGTCATCAAGGACGTGGTGGTCCCATCGGCACTGCCGGAGACGTTCACCGGTATCCGCCTCGCGGTCGGCGTTGCGTACTCGTCGCTCGTCGCGGCAGAACTCGTCAACGGACTTCCCGGTATCGGCGGAATGGTCAGGGACGCATCCAATTACAACAACACGCCGGTGGTCCTGGTCGGGATCATCGCCATCGGAGCCTCCGGGCTGATCATCGACGGACTGCTCCAGCTCATCGAGCGCAAGACCGTCCCCTGGCGCGGCCGGGTCTGATCGCGGCCGCCCACCGATTTCTTTCGTACCCCCTGTTTGTGCAACGTCGAGTCCCACTAGAGAAAGAACCCCCCACTCCCATGAGTCGCTCCCTCATATCTGCTCGCCTACGCCGGCGACGGGTCACGTTCGTCGCCGCGCTGTCCGCCCTGGCCCTCACGCTCGGTCTCGCCGCCTGCTCCGACGACAGCGACGGCGGCAAGACGATCACCATCGGCTACCAGTCGTTCCCCAGCGGAGACCTGATCGTCAAGAATCAGAAGTGGCTCGAAGAGGCCCTGCCGGATTACACCATCGAATGGACCAAGTTCGAGTCCGGCGCCACGATCAACCAGGCCTTCATCGCCAACTCGATCGACATCGGCGCCATCGGATCGAGCCCGGTCGCCAGAGGCCTGTCCGGGACCTCACCGATCGAATACAAGGTGGCGTTCGTGCTCGACGTCGCCGGGGACAACGAAGCCCTCGTCGTACGCGACGGGACCAACATCAACAGTGTTGCCGAACTGAAGGGCAAGACCATCGGCACCGCACTGGCGTCGACAGCGCACTACAGTCTGCTCGTCGCACTGGAACAGGCCGGACTGTCGGCCGACGACGTCAAGATCGTCGACCTGCAACCCCAGGCCATCCTCGCGGCCTGGGAACGGGGTGACATCGATGCCGCCTACACCTGGCTGCCGACCCTCGATGAGCTTCGCAAGACCGGTAAGGACCTGGTCACGAGCCGGGCGATCGGTGAATCCGGCAACCCCACCCTGGACCTCGGGGTGGTGTCGAACCAGCTGATCTCCGACGACCCCGCCGCGGTCGACGCCTGGCGTAAGGTGCAGGCCCGGGCGCTGGACCTGATCAACAACGATCCCGCGGCCGCCGCGGGATTCGTCGGACAAGAACTCGGCATCAGCGCCGACGAAGCCCTTGGCCAGCTCAAGCAGGGCGTGTTCCTGACCCCTGCACAGATCGCGTCGCCGCAGTGGCTGGGTACACCCGGCGCGGTGGGCAACCTCGCGAACAACCTGCTCAGCGCGGCCGAGTTCCTCGCGGCGCAGAAGCAGATCGAGAAAGCGCCGACTCTGGAAGAGTTGCAGCAGGCGATCTACGTGGAAGGCCTGCCAGGTGCCCTCGACCAGTGATGACCGGTCGGTGAGCGCGGTCCGGCTCGACGCCGTGGAGCACCGCTACGGCAGCGGTCCCGATGCGGTGACCGCAGTGGGTCCGGTGTCCCTTGACGTCCCGGCCGGGGAGTTCCTGGTCCTGGTCGGGGCCTCGGGGTGTGGCAAGAGCACGTTGCTGCGACTGATCGCCGGCTTCGAACAACCCACCGCGGGTGCGGTCGAGGTGCTCGGGCGCGCCCCGGTCCCGGGAGAATCGGCCGGGGTGGTGTTCCAACAGCCACGGCTGTTCCCGTGGCGGACGGTGGGCGGCAACGTCGACCTGGCGTTGAAGTACGCCGGTGTGGCGAAGTCCGAGCGGACCACCCGGCGGGATGAATTGCTCGAACGGGTCGGGCTCGAAGGTACGGCGGAACGTCGCATCTGGGAGATCTCGGGAGGCCAGCAACAGCGCGTCGCCATTGCCAGGGCACTGGCGGCGGAGAATCCACTGTTCCTGCTCGACGAGCCGTTTGCGGCTCTGGACGCCCTGACCCGTGAGCGGTTGCAGGAAGATGTCCGGTCCGTGAGCACGGACACCGGCCGCACATCGGTATTCGTCACCCACAGCGCCGACGAAGCGGTGTTCCTGGGTTCGCGGATCGTGGTGCTCACCAAACGGCCCGGCAAGGTCGCGCTCGACCTGAAGGTGGATCTGCCACGCGGTCACGTCGACTACGACGAACTCCGCAACTCGAGCGACTACAACGCGCTGCGATCGGAGGTCAGCCACGCGGTCAAGGCCGCTGCGGTTGCCGCCTGACCACCGTCCATCGGCCCGCTCGACGGTGATATCGGCCCGCTCGACGGTGATATCGGCCCGCTCGACGGGGGGTTCAGCCGCCGAGGGTGCGGTGCATCTCCCAGACGAGGACCTCGGTGGCGGTGATCGCGGTGAGACGTTCACCGCCGCCGCCGGTGATCCGGACGGTGTCCCCGGCGTGGAGGTCGTCGGGCATGGGTTCGAGCCGGGCCGACCCGGAGGCGATGAAGACGTGTCCCCAGGGCAGATCGGGCAGGGTCACCGATTGCCCGGCGTCGAGCCTGGCGACATGGAAGGCCACCGAGTTGTTGCCGATCCGGATGGCCGAGTCATAGGCGGGTATGCCCGAGGCGACGGTCACCAGCGACCCGGACCGCAACTCGTCGGCGACATCGAGTTGCTCGTAGCCGGGTTCGGTACCGGTGTCGTCGGGCAGGACCCACATCTGGATGTAGTGCACCGGCTCGGCGCCGGTCGGAACCGGGCGGCCGCCGCGGACCAATCCGCCCCGCCAGGTGTCGTTGCGCTCGGAGTGGGTGACACCGCTGCCCGCGCTCATCCGTTGCGCCAGACCGGGATAGATGGCGCCCGCATGATCCATCGAATCCTGGTGGACCAGCGACCCTGACAGCACCCACGTCACGATCTCCATATTGCGATGCGGGTGGGTGTCGAAGCCTTGCTGTGGCGCAACGGTTTCGTCGTTGTGAACCATCAGGACACCGTGATGTGTGTTGTCCGGATCGTAGTGGTCGCCAAAGGAAAAACCGTGCCGAGAATCGAGCCAGTCGAGACCGGTGACAGGTCGATCATTCGAGCGAAATGCAAAATACCTGGAGCTCACCTTTTCAATACTCCACCCCCAATCCGCGATGGTGCAAAAATGGCAGAAGGCGTCTGACACAGCCGGGATGCCAAGGATTAAGGGTAGTTACAGGATCGTGACGACCTCGTAAGCAAGTTGGAAACCACATTGGTGCCGTTCACCCTGTTACAGGAGTGAAAATTGTGACTATGCATCGTTCCCCGGGCCGCCTCGCGGCCACCTCCGTTTTCGCGCTTGTCTGCGCGCTCGCCGTTGCTTCCTGTGGCAACTTCGGCGAGTCCACCGACACGGGTGCCGGAGCGATGCTGAGCGACTTCGCGAAGGCCATCGAAGACCAGGATCCCACTGCCACCGCGTTGCTGACCTCGTCGCCGGAATTGGCCATGAAGTCCTATGAGGCAACGTTCGAGGAGATGGCCGCGGAGAAGGTCGATGTCGATGTCCAACGGGCCGAAGAATATTCCGACGGCACCGCAACTTTCGAGGTCGAGACCACTTGGATTCTCGGTGACGACCGCGAGTTCCAGACGACCACAGAGGGGTCGGCGCGCAAACTGACCCCGGGCTGGCGGGTGCAGTGGGAGCCAGGTCTGCTCGCCGAGGACCTGTCGACCGGCGGCAGCCTGCGCCAGGTCCGCACCGATGCCACGCCGGCGCCCGCGGTGCTCGACCGTTTCGGCAAGCGGATGCTCACCCAACAGACGATCAACAACATCATCCTCGACCCCACGGCGACCGGTGACGTCGTCGGTTCCGTCGCGAGGCTCGCCAGGACCATCGAGCCACTGGCCCAACTGATCACCCCGGACGTCATCAACCGCCAGCTGGCCGACGCCGACAACAGGCCGGTGACCGTCGTGTCGGTCCGTGAGTCCGACATGATCGCGCTGGCCGGCGATCCGGCGTCCATCCCGGGGGTGTCGATCGCCAAGGAACCCAAGCTGGTTCTGCTCGACCGCCGGCTCGATTCACCGGTCTTCGACGGTGTGCGCGACTACTGGCAGGCGATTCTCGACGCCACCTCGGGCTGGGCCGTGCAGGGTGTGGCACCCGGCCAGGCACCGGTGCAGCTCGCCGGCGAGCAGGGACCCCCCGGACCCGACGTGACCACCAACATTGATCCGAACATCCAGCTCGACGCCCTCGACGCCGTGGTCGAGGTGGCGCAGCCGGCCTCGATCCTGGTGGTGGATGCGAATACCGGACAGATCCGGGCGTCGATGCGCAACGACCAGGCCGAGGTCTCCGACATCCGGATCGACAAGAAGTACACCCCGGGCGCGACCCTGGGCCCGGTGGCCGACGTGATCAACAGGGCGGCCGGTTCTGACGATGCCAAGGCCGAAGCGCTGCTCGGTCCGCTGGGACTGGGCGTCGACTTCACGGTCGCCGGTGTACGCCCCGCATCTGCCGCCGACGAGAAGCCCATGGTCAAGCCGATGACCTTCCGGTCCGAGGATCTGCGGGTGTCGGCGCTGAACATGGCGACGCTCGGTGTGGCCGTTGCGCGCGGGAGCTCGGTGGCCCCGTCCGTGATCGCCGGTGTCGCCGGACAGGTCGAAGGCGGTGAACTCGGTGCCGTCGATCCCGAGGTTCTCGCCGCGGTCGAGGGCGCGATGAAGGCCACCGCCGCCGACGGTGGCGCCAGCGACCTGGTCAACGCACCGGGCCTGCGAGCCCTGGTGGGCACCAACGGACCCCAGGGACCCGGCTGGTTTGTCGGGATCCAAGGTGACCGGGTGTTCGTCGTCTACTGCGAAGGCGAGAAGTCCGGTAGTGCCGCACTGGCGGTCGCGCAGCGTTTCCTGACCCCGCGGCCGCACGCGCAGTAGAACCGGACCCTCACAGCTCCAGATACCGCGGGTTGGCCACCATCAGCCGATCGGTGACCGCGGCCCGCACCACCGCGATGACCCGCGGGTCCTGTGGGTTCACCTCGCCGGCTCGGATCGCCAGTGCCAACTCGGCTTCGGAGTCGAAGCCCAGGTCGGCCAGCGCGTGGCGCTGACGATCGAGCGGGGCCGGCCCGGCGTCGAGTTCACGTTCGACGATGTCCAGCACGTTCGCGGCGACGCGGGCCCCGAATCGGGTTGCGTCCCCGACATCGTCACCGGCCATCACCGCGGTGCGAAGAAACTCCGACACCGCGTTGACGAGCTCGGCGGCGGTGGGACGTCCGTAGAGCCCGGGTTCGTTTGCCGGATCGGGTGGATCGGCCACCGCATCGGTCGGCCGGCCCAGTGCGAGGAGGATGTCGTGCTCCTGTTCGCAGACCCGTCGTCCGATCGCCGCGAGTTCCACCGACCGCTGTCTGCCCGACAGATGCCGCTGCGCCATCTGCGCGCAGACGATGCTCCACCACACGGTGCGGTAGAGCTGCCACCACCGCACTGCCTCGATGTCCGGTCGCGCTCCGGCGATCTCGGCGTAACCGTCGAGCAGTTCGTCGGCGGTGCCGAATCCACCGACCTCCGGGGCGGTCCCGAACCGCCAGCACTTGACCAGCAGCCAGCCGAGATCTTCGCGGGGGTCGCCGATATGGGTGAGTTCCCAGTCCAGGACCGCCTCGAGTCCGGCGTCGGAGATGAGCAGGTTCCCGTTGCGGAAATCGCCGTGCACCACCGTCTCCGGAACCGGTTCCGGCCGGTACAGCGCGAGTGCGGCCAGCGCGATCTCGGTCACCGCGGACGGGGTGTCGAGGTCTAGATACGACTGCCGCAGTTCGTCGAGGCCGCTGCGGACCCCGCTCCGCAGTGCCGGCACCGCATCCGGCGGGATCGAGTGGATACGGGCCAGGGTGCGGCCGAGTTCGGCGGCCAGGCCCGCACGCGCCCCGGCATAACGGTCGTCGCGCAACAGTTTTCGCGGAATCGTCTCACCGTCGATGTACTCACAGATGAGGTACGGGGCACCGAGTGCCTCGGTGTCGTCGGAGAAGTCGATCACCCGGGGTACCGGGACACCGGCCTGCGCCGCCGCCGAGATCGCCTCCGATTCACGGCTCATCCCCTGCGGTCCGTGCGGGGCGCCGGGCTGACGTCGCAAGATCAGCCGCTGCGATTCGGCTCCGCGCCGGCAGGTGAACGACCAGGTCTCGCTGTTGGCCCCGGCGGTCAGCCTGCGCAGATCCGCCACCTGCGCGTCCTCGCCGAGGACCGCGCCCAGAGCCCTGGCCAGGAGGTCGGCGATGTCGTTCTGCGCCATCAGCTCTGGGAGGTGGGTCGGTTACGGCGGGGACCGGCGTAACCGAACAGATAGCCGGCGATCTTACGGATCTGTACCTCGTCGGAACCCTCGGTGATCCGGTATCGGCGGTGGTGCCGGTAGATGTGCTCGAAGGGCATGTGCCGGGTGTAGCCCATGCCGCCGTGGACCTGGATGGCCTGGTCGGCGGCGTCGCAGACCAATCGGTTGGCGCGGTAGTTGCACATGGAGACACGGTCACTGATCTCCGGATGGGGGAGCCGGTCCATCTCCCAGGCCGTCTTGCGAACCAACCCGCGGACCATCTCGGCCTCGGTGTGCAGCTCGACCAAGGGGAACTGGATCGCCTGGCGACTCGACAGGGGAGCACCGAAAGTGATCCGCTGCCCGGCATATTCGACACTGCGGTCGATGCAGTACTGGGCCGCACCGACCCCCGAGGCGGCCTGACGGATCCGGTTCTCGTGCACAAACGTCTGCGCGACGGCGAGTCCCTCGCCTTCTTCGCCGAAGATCGCCGAGTCCGGGACCTCGACGTCGGTGATGGTGACCTCGGCGTGGTCGGTGGGCATGTTGAACGTCCACCATTGGAAGTCGACCGAGAATCCGGGGGCGTCGGTCGGAACAAAGAACGCCGTGATTCCCCGCGCGTCACCGTCTTTGCCCGATGTCCGGGCGAACACCACATCGTGGGTGGCGTTGTGCATACCCGAGTTGAAGCGCTTGCCGCCGTTGATGACCCACGAGTCACCGGCCCGGCGGGCGGTGGTTTCCATCCACGTGGCATCGCTGCCGTGATCGGGTTCGGTCAGGCCGAATCCGATCCGGGCCTCACCGCGGATCATCGGTTCCAGGAACTCGTCTTGCTGCGCTGTGGTGCCATGGCCGAGCAGCATGTGGGCGAACGGGAAGTTGCCCACGATCGACGATTCGTTCTGTAGGTCGTTGTGCAGGCCGAGGCCCTTGTGCGCCAGGTGCTCCCGGATGATGGCCATGTCCAGGTTGCTGCCACCGCGACCACCGATCTCGGTCGGCAGGGCGTACCGCAACCAGCCCGCCTCGTCGGCGAGCCGGCGCATCTGCCCGAGCAGCTCTTCCCATTCGGGACGTGGAACGCCGCCGCCCTCGAAATCGGTCCGCGCCCACTCGCGCCGGTGGTCGAAGAAGCGGATGTTGTCGTCTGCTTCTTGCAACGGCCGGATCTGCGTGTCGATGAACTCGTCGATCTCACGCAGGGTGGTGGTGATCGCCTCGGGGACGGCATAGTCCACGGTCGGGGTCCTTCCCGTTGACGGGTGTTGCGGTGAACAATCGTTCAGGGCGACCGTAACGGGTTTTGGGGACGATCAAAGGGGTATGGCCTGGTCGATCAGAATCACGGCGGCGGACCGGGCATGCCGGGCGACCTCGGGATCGCCGCAGATCGCCGACATCGATTGCGCCCCTTCGGCGAGGATGGTGAGTTGGATGCCGAGTGCCTCTTCGCCTCCGGCCTGTTCGACCAGGTCGGCCATCAACCGCTGGAACGCCTGCTTGTGTTCCCGGACCGCGGCGGCGACGTCCGGGAACGTCGCCCCGAGTTCACCGAAGGCGTTCATGAAGCCACAACCCCGATAGTCGTCCTGACCGAACCACTCGAACAGGAAGTCGTAGATCGCCAGGATCTTGTCGCGGGCCGTGGGAGCCGACTCGGTCGCCTGGGCAACCGCGGTCTCCCACATCTTCCGGCGGTGGTCGAGCACCGCGAGTACCACGTCGTCCTTCGACGGGAAGGTGGCGTAGAGCCGCTTCAGTGAGACCGATGCCTCTGCCCTGATCTGCGCCATCGTCACCGCCTGGATCCCATGGCTGTAGAAGAGCCGGTCGGCGGCTTCGACGATCAGCTCGCGCGACTCTGCATTGTTTTTCATCGGTACCGCCTTGCGTGGAGAACGTTCATTCTCTACAGTAGCAACCACGTCAGAGAATGATCATTCTCCGGCGGGTGTGATCCCGAACCGCTTGTCCCACTCGACGCTGAAAGGCGATGCCATGCCGTACGTCACCGTTGGAACCGAGAACACCACGAACATCGATCTCTACTACGAGGATCACGGCACCGGGCAGCCCGTCGTGCTGATCCACGGATTCCCCCTGGACGGGCATTCCTGGGAGAAACAGAGCGCTGCGCTGCTCGACGCCGGATACCGGGTGATCACCTACGATCGTCGCGGCTTCGGGCAGTCGAGCCGGCCGACCGTCGGATACGACTACGACACCTTCGCCGCCGACCTGAACACCGTCCTGGAAACGTTGGACGTGAAAGATGCCGTCCTGGTGGGATTCTCGATGGGCACCGGAGAGGTCGCCCGGTACATCGGCAGCTACGGCTCCGGCCGGGTCGCCAAGGCCGCCTTCCTGGCCTCGCTCGAGCCGTACCTGCTCAAGACCGACGACAACCCCGACGGTGCCGCTCCGCGGGAGTTCTTCGAGGACATCGTCGCGAGCATCAAGAAGGACCGCTACGCCTACTTCACCGAGTTCTACGCCGGCTTCTACAACACCGATGAGTTCCTCGGGACGCGGCTGAGCGAGGAGGCGTTGCGCAACAGCTGGAACGTCGCCGCCGGATCCGGGGCCTTCGCCTCGGCGGCAGCGCCGTTGACGTGGTTCACCGACTTCCGCGGTGACATCCCGAAAATCGATGTGCCCACCCTGATCGTCCACGGCACCGCAGACAACATCCTGCCGATCGACGCCACCGGACGCCTGTTCTCTCGCCTGTTGCCCGAGGCGGAGTACGTCGAGATCGAGGGCGCCCCGCACGGCTTGCTGTGGACGCACGCGGACGAGATCAACGAGGTGCTGCTGAAGTTCCTGGCGCGCTGAGATATCACCGGTATTTCTCGACGAGGTACTGCTCGAAGTTCCGCTGCCCGAAGGGGGTTCCGGGAACCAGGTTTTCGCCATCGGAAAAGGCCTTGAAGAGCTTGCCGGGCACTCGCAGCGGCAGGGGTGGGCGGTGCGAACGCCGGGCCTTTCTCCAGGCGGCGAGCAGGTCCGCGGCAGTGCGCTGCTGTGGTCCGCCGATGTCGTCGACCCGGCCCGACGGTGCTTCCTCGGCGAGTTCGACCAACCGGGCCGCGACGTCCTGCGGGGCGATCGGCTGGAACCGGATCGACGGGGTGAGAAGCACCGGCAGGAATCGCTGCGCACTGAACAGGGTGTCTACGAACGGGTGGAACTGGGTGGACCGCTGCAACGTCAACGGCACGCCGGAATGCAATGCCAGTTCTTCGATGTCGAGGCGCTGACGGTAGAAGGACATCGGGATCTTGTCGATGCCGACGATCGAGAGCAACACAACATGCCGGACGCGGGCATCCGCCGCCGCGGCGAAGAGGTTCTCGGCGATCCGAATGTCTTTGGCACCGTTGGTCGTCGCGAGGTGGATGACCGTGTCGACGCCCGATATGGCAGCGGCCAACCCGGCACCGCTGTGCAGATCGCCGGCGACCAGCCCCGGTCCGCTCCGGCGGCTCAGGGCCCGGACGTCGTGGCCCTGCGCGCGTAACCGGGCGGTGGTGGGGGTCCCGATCGTCCCGGTGGCCCCGGTGATCAAATAGGTCGTCATCGTTCGATCCTCTCGCCGACTGCGTTTGGCTGGTATTGGTTGAGACCGACGGCAGAACGCGTTCGTGACGAGAACGGGGTCGGAGTGATGCAGGACACGGCATTGGCCGCATTCGAGAAGGTCCGGCCCCGACTGTTCGGCGTCGCCTACCGGATGATGGGGTCGGTCACCGAAGCCGACGATGTACTACAGGACGCCTGGTTGCGATGGCAGGGGGCAGACCGGGACGCGGTGCGCAATCCCGAGGCGTTCCTGACCACGATCGTCACCCGGCTCTCGCTAAATGCGCTGACCTCCGCGCGTGCGACCCGCGAGACCTACGTCGGCTCCTGGCTTCCCGAACCGGTGTCGACGGGCGATGACCCGGCCCTCGGTGCCGATCGTGCCGAGGCGCTGGAGCTGGCCGTGGTGATGTTGCTCGAACGTCTCGACCCGGCCGAGCGGGCGGCCTACGTGCTCCGGGAGGCTTTCGCATACCCGTACCGCCAGATCGGAGAGGTGCTCGCTGTCAGTGAGGCGGCGGCCCGTCAGCTCGCTCATCGGGCCCGGGGGCACATCGGGCGCGAACGTGCCACCAAGATCGACCCGGTCGAACGCGAGCGCATCATGACGGCGTTTGCAGCCGCGGCGACCTGCGGGGACCTCGCCGCGCTCGAATCGGTGCTGACGGCGGACGTTGTCTCGATCAGTGACGGCGGTGGTGTTGTCAGTGCGGCCAGGATGCCGGTGGTCGGCCGCGCCAAGGTGGCCAGGTTTGTGCTCGGGGCGCTCGCGAAGTTCGCCGCCGGTTCACATCCGGTAATGGTGCAGGTGAACGGAAGTCCCGCAGTGCTGACGGTGCGCGACGGTGAACCGGACACATTGCTGGCGTTCGAGGTGGGACCCGAAGGGATCAGCAGACTGCTGTTCGTCCGGAATCCGCACAAACTCACGCAGTTGCGGGCCCTCCACCAGCGGGTGTAGTGCCTGCCGTGGATCAGGCAGTGACGGACCGGCGGATCATCCTGATCCGAACGCCGCGCCATCCGAGCAGGAAGACGCCGAGGACGATCGTGGCGACGATGATGAAGCTCAACGCCACGCCCTGGTGGAACTGCTGACGCAACAGCATGCCGATGGCGACCGCGCCGACCCAGACCAGCACGCCGTCCGGGAACAGGCGTTCGGGCCGGAAGTCATAGGTGTGACCGTGGTCGGAACGCATGTGTGCGTAGAGATAGGCCAGCGACCATCCGATCGCCGCGCCGAGCGCAAAGGGCCAGGCGGTACTGAAGACGCCTTGGACGGAGAGGCCCTCGTCATGATTCATCCGGCCGATGAAGGCGAAGACGATTACCGCCAAGAGGTCTGCAAAGGCGGTGAACAATCGGCGCATACCCGCCACGTTAGCGGGCACCGGGTGCGTTCAGCGAACCGTGTCGGGCGGTGATTCGCCGTCTTCCGGGCTCTCGCCTTCGGGCGATGTCGACTTGTTGCGTCTGAGTTCGGCGTCTATCTCTGCCTCGATCTTCACTTCGACCTCGTCGGGGCTTTCCAGGGAGCGGTATGTGGTGCGGAACTTCACGAAGATCACCACCCAGCCGACCAGCGAGACCAACAGGTAGCTGATCATCCGGTACACCAACACGGCGGTCACCGCTTCACCGGCGCCCATGCCCGCCGAGGTGAGCGCGGGCACCAGGACCCCGTCCACGACGCCGAGGCCACCCGGGAGCAACGGGATGGCAGTACCCACGGCCTTCGACGCGGCATAAGCCACCATCAGCCCTGAGATACTCGGCTGACCTCCCACGGCGTAACACGCAAACGCCAGACAGGCGACGTCGGCGACCCAGTTGAACAGCGACCAGCCGAAGGCGGTGGTCGTTTCCCTGGGTTTGAGCTGGACGGCCTTCAGTTGCCGCAGGATCTCCTGCCAGCGCTCGACGCCGTGGTCGGCGGCCTTGTCGCGCGTGTTGTTGATCCAGCGCAGGAGTGTGACACCGAGGCCCTCGACCGAGTGTGGGTGGCGCGCGATGTACTGGGCCACGACCGCAAACGCCAAAAAGCCGCTGATCGAGAAGATGATCGAGAACGGGCTGGTCTGGGCACCTGCGAGCAGTGCGCCACCAAGGCCGAGGACTGCGAGCCCCACGCCCATCAGCAACCCGGACATCACCACCTGCCAGGAGGCGACCACCGGAGTGGCGCCCCACCTGCGGGTTTCGCGGTAGGTGAAGGCCGGGGAGAGGACCTGACCGCCGGGCATCGTCTGGCTCAGCGAGTTCGCGGCCAGGACCACCGACAGCGACTGCCACTGCTTGACCTTGAGGCCCGCTGATCGCAGCAATGCGCGCTGGACCTGGGCGAAACTGTCCATCGACAGCATCGCGGCCAGAATGCACAGCGCAACCCACTCCCACTCGATCTCGTCGAGGTGAAACCACGTTTCCCGGAGCTTGGGCCAGACCAGGTAGGCCTCGACGCCGAGGATCACCAGAACGAGTGCGAGTGTCAGCCAGCGCACCCACCAAAAGCGGCGGCGGGGTCTGTTCGTCGCCGTCATGATCTGCAGCCTAGCGGCCCAGAGTGTCCGACTCGGTGACAGGAGGCATGAATGTACGAACCGACGCCTCTGGCGAACGGTGTTGTCCAGCGCGCACAGGCCACCTTCAGTCTAGTGTTGCGCTGGTGAGCGAGGCGAAAAACTTGAGTAGTAGTGACGTAGTCGACAGTCACCCGGCCGACCGCCTCAAAGTGCACCCCGTTGTCCGCGCTGCGGCCGAATGGTCCTGGCGATTGCTGGCGATAGCCGCCGGACTGTTCGTGGTGTCGATGGTCGTCTCCGAATACGAAGAGGTGTTCGTACCGATCGGCCTGGCGGTGCTGGGCACCGCGTTCCTTGTCCCGGTCGTCGATTGGCTCGACCGTCGCGGCATTCCTCGCGCGCTCGCGGTTCTGGGGACGTTGCTCGTCGCCATCGGATTGCTCGCGGGGATCATGGCTTTCGTCGTTCAGCAGTTCATCGACGGGCTTCCGGAGCTGACCGAGCAGATCACCAAGACCATCAACGAGAGCCGCAGCTGGCTGGTCGACGGACCCTTCAATCTCGCCGAGGACCAGATCGCACATCTCGGCGATGACGCCATCAAGGTCCTGAAGGACAACCAGGACAAGGTCACCTCGGGCGCATTGTCGACTGCCACCACGGTCGGGGAGATCGTCACCGGCGCGTTCCTGATGCTCTTCCTGATGATCTTCTTCCTCTACGGTGGCGGTCAGATCTGGCGGTTCCTGACCCTCGCGGTGCCGGTGACATCCCGCGAAAAGGTCTGGGAGGCAGGACAAAACGGTTTCGGTTCGCTGGTCGGATACGTGCGGGCGACCGTGGTCGTGGCGGCCACCGACGCGATCGCCATCGGAGCCGGCCTGGCGATCCTGCAGGTTCCGCTGGCCTTGCCGCTGGCCTCGCTCGTGTTCATCGGTGCATTCATCCCGATCGTGGGCGCGCTGGTGACCGGTGGGCTCGCGGTGCTGGTCACCCTGGTCACGCAGGGCTGGATTGCCGCCCTGATCGCGCTGGCTGTGGTGATTGCGGTGATGCAGCTCGAAGGCCATGTCCTACAGCCGTTCTTGCTCGGACGGTCGGTGCGGTTGCATCCGGTGGCGGTGGTGCTCGGTATCGCCGCGGGCCTGATCACGGCGGGCATCGTCGGTGGTCTGCTGGCCGTGCCGGTCATCGCATTCTTGAATACGGCGGTCCGCACGCTGGTGGCGAAATCGCACCTTGTCGAAGCTGATCCGGATCTCGCGGAGTTCGCCGCGGTCACCGGCGGTGAACACGACCGGATGTACGAGGCCACCCCGGACAAACCGAAGTGGGACGAGTTCGATCCCCTCCGGGCCTCCGGCGCGACACCGGACAACGAGCAGGACCACGCGGGCGAGTCCAGCTGAGGGCGTGGCGTGACCCGATCCTCGAGCGCACTGCGGCGACCATCCGGCACCGACGACGATCCGGTGGCGCCGCTGTGGCGCGGCGCCCAGGTGTTTCGTCTCCTGAGTTACCTCTACGCCTTGGGTTTTCAACTCGCTGTCTACGACGACTACGAGCGGGCGGGCTGGAGCTGGTTCTGTTTTGCACTGCTCACGCTGTGGACGGGCGCCAGCACGATCCTTTATCTGAAGGGACCCGGGCGTCGCTGGGGCTGGGTCGTCACCGATCTGGTGGTGGCCTGCGGTCTGATCGTCGCGACCAGAGCGCTGGCCTCGGCGCAGTGGGCCGCGGACAACCAGTCGTTTCCGACCACGTTGTGGGCGACCAATGCAGTTGTGGCCGCGGCGATCCTGGGCGGTCCGGTGGTGGGCGCGGTCTTCGGTCTCGCGGTCCGGGTGGCCAGCGCTGTGGCCAAAGGTGGCTACGACCTGAACGTCGGACGGGATGCGACCGTGGTGGTGTTGCTGGCGGTGGGTGTCGGCGTCGGGCTGGCCGCCAATTCGGCACGTCGCAATCAGGAGCGGATCACCCGGGCCCTACGCCTGGCCGCGGCGGCGTCGGAACGGGATCGGCTCAGCAGGCAGGTGCACGACGGGGTGCTGCAGGTCCTGGCCCTGATCAGCAGAAGGGGTGCCGAGATCGGTGGAGAGACAGCCCAGCTCGCGCAGATGGCCGGCGAGCAGGAGCGTTCGCTACGCCGGCTGATCGCCGACATCGAACCGCCGCTGATGGACAAGGGCGCGGCCGAGGTGGATCTGCGCCTGCTCCTGCGACCCCACGCCGACGATCTGGTGACGGTGAGCGAACCGGGAGAACCGGTGCTGCTGGACCACTTTCGGGCAATCGAACTCGAGGCGGCGGTCGTCAACGCGCTCGACAACGTACGGTTGCACGCCGGGCCCGGAGCGCGGACGTATGTCCTTGTCGAAGATCTCGATGACGAGGTCGTGGTGAGCATCCGTGATGATGGGACCGGTATCGCCGACGGCCGCCTCCGTGAGGCAACCGCCGCGGGTCGGCTGGGTGTGTCGCAGTCGATCGTGGGCCGGATCGAAGCACTCGGCGGTACGGCGGAACTCGACACCGGCCCCGGTGAGGGAACCGAATGGGAACTCACGGTGCCGAAAGGGACGGGTCATGCAGGGCCGGGTTCGGACCCGGGTGTGACGAACAAGGACGAGGGGCGGATCTGATGGCCGATACGGGGCAGGGAATGCTGCGGGTGATGGTGGTCGACGACCATCCGATGTGGCGCGACGGAGTTGCCCGCGACCTGTCCGACGCGGGGTTCGACGTCGTGGCCGTTGCCGACAGCGTGGCCGCCGCGACCGCACGTGGCCGTGCGGTTCGACCGGATGTGGTGCTGATGGACATGCAGTTGCCCGACGGCAACGGAGCGCAGGCCACCGCCTCGATCCTCGAGAACTCTCCCCACACAAGGGTGCTCGTGCTCTCGGCGTCAGATGAACGCGACGACGTACTCGAGGCGGTCAAGGCGGGCGCCTGCGGCTACCTGGTCAAGAGCGCATCGAAGGAAGAGTTGCTGGCGGCGGTGCGGTCGACGGCGGCCGGACAGGCGGTGTTCACCCCGGGGTTGGCCGGCCTGGTACTTGGCGAGTATCGGCGTATCGCCCGCGACCCCGGTCGGGCCGTCGACGCGCCGGCCCTCACCGACCGGGAGACCGAGGTGTTGCGGTACGTCGCAAAGGGGTTGAGTGCCAAGCAGATCGCGTCGAAGCTCACCCTGAGTCACCGGACCGTGGAAAACCATGTGCAGGCGACCCTGCGAAAGTTGCAGCTGGGCAATCGGGTCGAGTTGACCCGTTACGCCATCGAACACGGACTCGACACCGAATCGGAATGAGCCGCCCGGCGGCCCGTCCCCTCGTGGTAAGTCCCTAGGTGAACCGAGTAGTGCTACTCATCCGCGACGACGCCCGCCCCGCGACGATCGATACATGACCCAACCGAACGAAGCTGTCATCAGCCGACTGTCCACTGAGTTCACCTCATTGTCGAATCAGTTTGCTCGTGTGTCGGGCGATCTGAACGAACTGCATTCCGTGCTCACGCAGCTCAAAGAGCAACCAGTACGCCCGCAGGCAACCCCACCACCTGCACCGGTCCTGCATCCCCAACCTGCGCCGGCACCGCAACCGATCCCGCCGTCGGTGGCACAGGTCCCGCCGATGTCGGCGCCGGTCCCACCGCCGCAGGCCTGGCCGCCGCACCCGAAAGCCCCTGCGGCCCATCGGTACGGCGCGCCTGCCCCGAGATCTCAGGCCCAGCGCCCACCGGCCCCCACCGCTCCCTACGCATCGCACCACGGTGCCACCGCCCCTCGACCGCCCGGACCCCCACCACCGGCCACACCGACACTGTGGCAGCGGTTGACCGCTGAATCCGGCGGTGGCCTGATCGGCAAAATCCTCGCGGTCGCCGGTGTGACGGTGACGTTGATCGGCGTGGTGATGATGCTCGTTCTGGCCGCGCAGGCCGGAATCCTGCGGCCGGAGATCAGGGTCGCGGCCGGTGGCGCGCTGGCGATCGCGCTCATCGTGATCGCGATTCGGATGGCACAGCGTCCCGGCGGACGGGTAGGTGCGATCGCACTGTCGTCCACCGGGATTGCCGCTGCTTACCTCGATGTTGTTGCGGTGACCCGGATCTACGACTGGCTACCCGATTACGGCGGGCTTGTTCTGGCCGGACTGATCACGTTCACCGGATTGTTGTTGGCCCGTCGCTGGGATTCGGAACATCTGGGACTGCTCGTCCTGGTGCCGGTCTTCATCCTCGCTCCCGTGCTCACCGAGGGACCGTCTCTGTTGTTGGTCGGATTCATGTTGGCCATGGCGATCGGATCGTTCCCGATCCAACTCGGCCAAGACTGGATCTGGTTGCACGGGGTCCGGGTCATCGCCGGAACGTCGGCGCTTCTCGCGTGGATCGCGGCAAGCGTTGTCGGAGGCGACACGCACGTCGTGTCGGGGGCGGTCGCAATGGTCGTCCACGCCGCATTCGGGACCATCACCTCGGCGGTTCTGGTGCGTGGCACCAGGTTGCCCTCGCTGACCGCGCTGTTCGGTTGCGCCACCGCACTTCCGATCCTCCTGTCGCCCCTGGTGTTCGACCGGACGGTCGCTGCGGGACTGATCTGGGGATCGGCCGCACTGCTGCTGGCGGTGGCGTTGACAGCTCGTGGCCGGCACTCCCACATCCGGCACATCTACGCAACAGGTGCTGCACTGGTCGCGGTCATCGCAGTGGCGGTGGCCTTCGAGGGTCCGGTGACCGCCCCGGTGCTGCTCGCGATGTCGATCGTGATCGCGGTGGCCGCACGGCACGATCTGATCGGACGGATGATCGCCACGGCGATCGGAGTTCTCGGCGGGTTCGGATACCTGGCCATCTCTCCGCCGGAGCAACTGTTCGAATCGTCTGAACTCGCTGTTTCCCATGCTGTTTCGGTGATCGTTGCCAGCCTTCTGGTCGTGGCTGCCATCTGGATCCTGATGTGGTCGTGGTACCGGGCCGCGGAACGTCATTCGGCCGGGAACGTCCAGATCTTCGGAATCCTCGGCGCACTGGCCTCGCTCTACGCCGTGACCGCGTTGACGGTGAGTGCCGGCGTCGCGCTCGGTGGTCCCGACGGAGGGTTCCTCGGCGGCCACGTGGCGGCAACCATCTGCTGGATGGTCGTCGCGGCCGGTCTGTTGGTCATCTCCATCTCGATCGCGAAGGGTCGCCGGATGTTCGGTGGCATCAGCCGGAACATCGTTGTGGGCGCCGGACTCCTGCTGGCCGCGGCGGCAGTGGCGAAGCTGTTCCTCTTCGATCTGGCGACCTTGAATGGCATCTTCCGGGTCACGGTCTTCATCGTGGTCGGCCTGATCCTGTTGGCGCTGGGTTCGGGATACGCCCGGGCACTGGGGCAGGGCGGCGCGACGTCTTCACCGGATCAACCCTCGCCGCAGCCCATGGGTGTCTGACACCCTCTGGCACAACCGGATTGCAGTCCCCTTGAACCCCCTGGTCCGTCAGCCTTATGGCGGCGGGCCAGGGGGTTTGTCAGGTGGGACCGGCCGCGACGGTACATCCGATGGTGGTGTTCCGGTGCGGACTGGGTGCGGGATGATCCGGTGGACAACAGCTTCGGTCAGCGGTCTCGACCCGGCTCTGTGTGCGCCCGGCGCGCAGTGCTCATGAAGCCGGAAAGCGAGTTGTCACAACTGCCCCCATCGTCAAGACTCGGGTGCATGAGCGTGATCGAATATACCGAGGTCGACCGGTACGCGAGCTTCCTTCCGGAAGATCGTCGCCGGTCCATGCGTCCACCGACCACCACCTGGTGGCCATGGCGCGACCATCGGGTGCACATCGCCCGGGCGGTGGCGCCGGAGGCGTCGGCCCGAGTGCTTGTCGTCCACGGCGCCGGTGGGCATGCGGGCGCGCTCTGGCCGTTGGCCGGCGTCATCGCCGCCGAGAACATTGACGTACTCGTGCCGGATCTGCCGCTGTACGGCAGGACGCGATGCCCCCAGCGGCGTGCGGTGCGGTACCGACACTGGGTGGATCTGCTCTGCGGCCTGGTGGTCGCCGAAAAGGCAGCGGACCCGCGTCCGCTGATCCTGTTCGGCGCCAGCATGGGTGGACTGCTGGCCTATGAGACCGCAGCGCGGACAGGCATTGTCGATGCGGTGATGGCAACATGCCTGCTCGACCCGAAAGATCGCACGGCGCGAGAGAGCGCCGCACGTCTGCGGGTCATGGGGCGTAGCGCACCCCGTACGTTGCCGATGCTGTCGCGTGTCGCCGGTGATGTGGCAGTACCGATTCGCTGGCTGTCGCCGATGTCGGCGATGAGCAATGATCCCGAGCTCGCGAGGTTGTGCGCCTCGGATCCGATGGGCGGCGGAAGCCGGGTGCCACTGGGATTTCTGGCCGACTGGTTCACCTTTGAGCACACCCCGCCCGAGCGGTATCGCGGTCCGGCGGTGACGCTCGTGCATCCCGGAGCCGACAGGTGGACTCCGCCGGAGAACAGTGAACGTTTCGCCAAACGTATTGCGGGAACGAAACATTAGCTGCGGTTGGAGAATTGCGGACACTATCCGGTGGAAGAACCCGGACTCACGCAGCTCGAGGCGGCCGTGCGGTCGGTGCTGGATTCGGTGACGGCGTAGGCGCGCGCCCGGGCCTCCCGGCCTCGGATCAGCGGGCGTAGGCCCGCAGGAATGTGTCGAGACCGGCCATCACGGCGCGGGTGAAGTCGTCGTCGCTGATGGTCACCGTCCCCAGCCGGCTCATCTCCGGCAGTTCCGCGCTGATCAGGGCGAGGAACTGACGGGCGGCCAGCGCCGGGTCGGGGATGGACAGATGGCCGGCCCCGCTGAGTCGGGCGAGTTTGTCCGCGAGCAAGGCGAGCACTGGCGCGGCGGCATTGTCGAGAACGTATTGATAAACCGACGGGTCTCGGACGACCGCCGCGTGCAGCTGTCGGTTGAGTGAGATGGAGCAGTGGCTGCGCCCGCAATCGGCCAGCCGCAGGGCGGCCTCGGACAAGACCTGCCGCCACGCGACGCAGTCGGGATCGATCTCGAGGACGGCTTCGGTGGCCCGGGCGTTCAGGGTCTGGGCGGCAAAGGCGACATGATCGCGAAACAGCTGTTCTTTGCTCCCGAAGTGGTTGTAGATGGTCGGCTTCGACACCCCCGATTTGGCCGCCACCGCGTCGATGCTGGTGCGCTCGTATCCCTCATTGTCGAAGATCTCACCGGCCGCTCGCAGGATGGCCTCCCGCTTGCCCGGACGCAGTCGTCTCGCGGGTTGTTCGCCGGTGACCTGCGTGGACGTCATGGTTGCAGATTCTACCCGCCACCGACTCTTGACTACACTAAACGGTGTAGTTTAGTTTGATCGACATGGCCATAGACGTGGAGAAGCCGCCGGCCGGACAGTCCGAAAAGGCTCCGGCGCTGATCATCGTGCTGTTGGCGCTCGCCGCCTTCATGGCCGTACTCGACGGCACAGCCGTCACCACCCTTCTCGACCAGTTCGGGGAATCCTTCGATGCGCCGATGACGTCGGTGGTGTGGGTCGTCGCGGGCTACCTGCTGGCGGCCGCGCTGGTGCTGCCCGTCTCCGGCGCTTTGCTGGAGAGGTTCGGCGGGCGCAAGCTGATCGTCACCGCGCTGTTTCTGTTCGTGGCCGGCTCGGTACTGACGACTGCGGCCTGGTCGATCGAGAGTCTGATCGCCTTCCGGGTGCTCCAGGGTTTCGGTGGTGGATTGCTGGAGCCGACGTCGCTGAGTCTGGCGGCGGCGGTCGCCGGCAAGGAACGCATGGGCAAGGTGATGGGGCTGCTCTCGATGGTGATCAATTTCGCGCCCATCGCAGGGCCCCTGCTCGGCGGCTTCCTGAGCGGCCCGGACACCTGGTACTGGATCTTCTGGATCAACGTACCGATCGGTGCAGTGATCCTGGTGGGTGCGTTGATGTTGCTGCCGAAGCGGACGCCGGGTGAGGTGGGCGCGGCCGGCCGGCCGGACATCAGGGGACTGTTGTTGCTGTCGCCGGGCTTTGCCGCCGTGCTCGTCGCGGTGGAGCAGGCCGGCAGTGGATCGCCCTGGCGGATAACGATTCCCGCCCTTGCCGGGGTCGCACTACTGGCCGGCTACGTCTGGCACGCACTTCGTACACCCGAGCCGGTGATCGACCTCCGGATGCTCACCAGGTCGCGCGGCTACGCGGCAAGTCTCGGTGTGATGGCGATGGTCGGTTTCATCATGTATTCGCAACTGGTGATGTTGCCCGAATTGGCCCGCAACGAGTTCGGGCGAGACGGTGCGATGGCGGGGATCATCGTCGCGTCCCTGGGTCTGGGACTGTTGTTCGGCATGAGTGTCGCAGGGGCACTGAGCGATCGGATTGGGCCGCGCCCGCTGGTATCCGGCGGGGGTGCACTCACCGCGGCCCTGATGTTGTCGGTGGCGCTGACCATCGATGTGATCGCACTGCCGGTGTTACTCGCCCTGTACGTGTTGATCGGCGTCACCTTCGGATCGGTTGCCTCGCCGACCTTCTCCAACGTCTACCGGGTGGTCCCGGAAAGTGCGGTGCCGCAGGCCACCACATCGCTGTTCATCACGGTCCAGCTGGCCGCTGCCGCCGGTGCCACCCTGATGGGTTTGTTGCTGTCGGGGTCGTCGACCGACTGGGCGGTGAACCTCGGTGTCCTCGCCGCTGTGGCGGGCACCGCCGGAGTAATCGCACTGTTGCTGCCGAAACAGTTGTCGCAGTAGGGGATACGGCGGTCGAGGGGACGCGGCTGAAACCAGTACCGGCCGACCGTTCGGTGAACGGCCGGCCGGTACCGGTGTCGATCAGTTGTCGGAGTCGTTGCCGCGACGGAGGAGATCACGGACGCTGATCTGCCCATCGCCCCGACCGCGGGCCCGCCGCCCACCGCTCGACGAAGAATCCTCGGACTCGACGTCCTCCGGTTGTTGTTGCTGCTGCGGCTGCGGCTGCGGCGGTTGTGGCGCCGGAGTCGGTGCAGCGGGCTGCGGCCGGTTCTGCCGCGGCGGAACCGATTGCGCCGGGTTGCGCGGTGCTGCCGACTGCTCCGGATTGAGCGAGGCGATCAGCGGCGCCCCACCGTGCGAACCCAGTTCCGGGCGACGCCGCAACGGGCTGCTCTGCTCACCGTCGTACGGACCGGTCGTCGTGGGACCTCGACCCGAAGGATCCTGTCGCCCGGCCGGAACCGTTCGGGGACCGGGACTTCGGGGCTCGGCGGGCCGACTGGTCGGTCCGGTCGTGCCGCCGGACTGGATCGGTTGCGGACGCGGTGGGCGACCCGGCTGACGCGTCGGTTCGGATCCCCCGACGGGAGTTCCGTTGGTGGGCATCGACGGGCCGGTTCCGGAACCGTTGGTGGCCGGGCCATCGTTGCCGCCCAGGCGGATACCGCCTGCGCCCAGGCTCCAGCCGCCGGTGTCGGGCCCATTCCTGCGGGCATCACCCCGACTGGGTGTCCGGGGGACGACCGGATCGGAATTGGGCGCCGGACGACTCGGTGAACGCCGGATCGGTCCGCTGACCGGGGGCTCCGACGGACGGGCAGGACGGTGTACCGGACCGGAATCGGTCCGGGGTGCGGGCATCCGGCCGGTGGGTGCGGGCGCCTGACCATTCCGGTTCGGCAACGCCGCGGTGGAACCCGGTGACGGTGGCACCCGGGGACCCGACGGCCGGTCCGGATCGGATTGGCCGCCACCACGTCCGGAACCGGGCGATGGGCGAGGACCCTGGGGTGGCCGATTGACGGGGCCGGACTGCCGGGTGGGGCCGGCGGCGGCACCGACGGCGACCGGTTGTTTACGGTCGGTGGCCGAGGATGTGCGGAAGGCAGAGGTGGGTGCCTCGGCGACAACGGCTCCCGCCATGCGGTCACCGCGGGCGGCCTGAGCCGAACGGCCGGCACCGATTTCGTCGTCGAGGATCGTCTCTCCGAGCCCGATCTTCTCCTGCACCTTCTTCATCCACTGCGGA
Organism: Williamsia sp. z34; assembly: GCF_059553395.1. Taxonomy (NCBI): domain Bacteria; kingdom Bacillati; phylum Actinomycetota; class Actinomycetes; order Mycobacteriales; family Nocardiaceae; genus Williamsia; species Williamsia sp. z34. Next base: position 121,879 of record NZ_JCANWW010000005.1, read on the forward strand.
GCCCACCAGCAGTCGTCGCCCAGCAGTTTCATGATCGCCGGCACGAGCAGCATGCGGATGATGGTGGCGTCCAAGATCAACGCGGCGATCATGCCGAACGCGATGTACTTCATCATCACGATCTCCGACAGACCGAACGCCCCGGTCACCACCACCAGGATCGCGGCGGCAGCGGTGATGATCCGCCCGGTGTGCGCGGTGCCCCGTCTGATCGCATCGGTGGTGCTGGCACCCTTCTGTCTCTCCTCGACCATGCGGGAGAGCAAGAACACCTCGTAGTCGGTCGAGAGGCCGTAGATGATGGCGATGATCAGCACGAGGACCGCAGACATCAGCGGGCCAGGGGTGAAGTTCGCGATCGATGAGCCGTGACCGTCGATGAAGATCCACGTCAGGATGCCGAGGGTGGCACCGAGGCCCAATGCCGAGACCAGCGCCGCCTTGATCGGCAACACCACCGAGCCGAACGCCAGGAACATCAGCAGGCTCGTCACCAGGATCAGCATCACCACCATCAACGGCAGGTCGGAGAGCAATGCGTTGATCGAATCCTGGGTCAGTGCCGGCGTTCCGGCGACGTACATCTGCAGACCCTGGGTGTCGATCGCCCGGAGTTCGTCGACGGCCTCACCGGCTGTGTTGATGTCGATCAGGCCGGCCGACATCTCGACGAGGTCGCCCTCGGCCAGAGCCCCGTCGAGGGTGAACTCCTTGGTGAAACCGGGGATCTCGTTGGCCTGATCGGCGATCGCCTGCAGTTTGGCCGCGTCGTCGTTGCTCTCGGGGTCGTAGAGGATGACGAGCTTGATCTCTTCGGCACGCTCGGTGGGGAAGAACTCGTCGAAGTGCTGCTGTGCGACGCGGGTGTCGTTGCTCGGCGGCAGGTACTTCTCGGTGATGCCGCCGAACTGGATGCCGGCGAACGGGATGATCAGGGCCAGGAGCAGCAGGACCACGGGGATCGCGATCTTGAGCGGATGCCGCATGACCCAGCCGGCGAGCTTGCCCCAGAAACCGTCCTCGACCTCTTTTTTGGTCTTGGTCCGGCGCAGGAAGGAAAAGCCCCACATGTCGATCCGGGGACCGAGGATCGACAGGATCGCGGGCAGGACCGTCAGGGAACAGACGGCGGCGAGGGTGACCGACGCGATCGCACCGTAGGCCACCGACTTCAGGAAGCCCTGCGGGAATATCAGCAGACAGGCCAGCGCGGCCACGATGATCGTCGCCGAGAAGACCACCGTCTGCCCGGCGGTCATCACGGTTCTTCGAACCGCGCTCGGGGTGTCATAGCCCTCCGCGAGTTCCTCTCGGAAGCGGCTGACGATGAACAATCCGTAGTCGATGGCAATGCCGAGCCCGATCAGCGTCACCACCGATTGGGCGAAGACGTTCAGTTCGGTGACCTGGGCCAGGACCTTCATGATGCCGAGCGAGCCGGCGATCGTCAGACCACCGACCACCACCGGCAGACAGGCGGCGATCACCCCGCCGAAGATGAAGAACAGCATGATCGCCACCAGCGGCAGCGCGATGATCTCCGCGCGTTTGATGTCCTCGTCCATACCGGCCGACATCGCGCCCGAGACCGGTTGCAGACCGGCCAACTCGAACGTTGTGCCAGGTAGGTTGTACTTCGTCGCGAGATCGTCGAAGAACGGGGCGACCTTCTTGTAGTTGTTCAGGATCGTGGTGTCATCGTCACCGCGGATGCCGATACTGATGAAGGCGTGTTCGAGGGAGTCATCGAACAACCGGTCCCGGATCTGTTGCTGAGCGCCCTTCTGGAACTCGTTGGTCGTGGCGGAGAACGGGTCGATGATGCCGGGATCGTTGCGGTCGACGATGTCCGGGTACTGCGCCACCAGATCCTCGACGATCTGCTCGACCTTGACCCCGAAGGCCGGGTCGTCGACCTTGGTGCCGGCCGGCGGCGTGACCAGCAGGATCACGTCCGACTTGTGGTCGCGGCCGAGGATCTCGTCGCGCAGCTGCGAGCCCGCGACGGACTCGGAACCGGGATCGAACCAGCCGGACTGACTCAGATGCTTGTTCAGGTCGAGACCGTAGAGGCCGAGACCGGCCATCAATGCGACCATCACCGCGATGACCGCAAAGCGCATCCGGTACACGAAGTTGCCTATGGCACCAAACACCGCAGCGTCCTTTCTGTACTCAGGCCGTCATTGTGGTCGCGCAGATTCTCATCGGCGGATAGGTGGTCACATCGGGGACCGGGCGTGCACACCACTGTGGATAGTTTGCTTTCAGTTCTGGCGGCCGGACAGCAACGCTGTGAGCGGCCGGAAGGGAGCCAACCAGGCGCCTTCCTCGGGAAGCGAATCCAGGTTGATCCGCGGCAGGGGCTCGCGGAACACACCGGGGATGTCCTCAAGGTCTACAAACTCCAAACTCTCCGACGTCAGTGCCCACGCGGCGTGTTCCCGGAAACCGAGTACCTGCACGGGCACACCATCGGAGGCCACATCGAGCAGCAGCTCCCGGAAGGCCTGCCCGTCCGCCGATGCGACGATCAGACCGGCCAGCCCCACAGTGTGCCTACGCAGCTCGATGTGGTCGAGCATGTCCGAGTCCACGTCGCTGTCTTCATCGACCTTGGGCTTGGCAAAAACAGCAAAACCAACATTACGCAACGCCTCGACCCAAGGCCGGACCACTTCGGCGGTACCAGGGGCGATGTTGGTGAAGACGGTGGCCTCGGGGATCGGTGAGTAACCGACCTTGGGACGGTCCTGACCTTCGGCGGCCACCCGGGGCACCGATGCGGAGATGTCCGCGGTCCGGCTCAGCAGCCACCGGCCCAGCGCGTCGAATCGGGGCCGGTGAGCTGCGGTGGGACGGCCACCGAGGATCGAACCGAGCCCCATGTCGAGGTTGGGGGCATCCCAGATCAGGAGGACCCGCGATTCCTGGCTCGCGCCCGAGATGGTGTGGGCGACCGAGTTGTCGGGTCCGCGGGCGGCGTCATCGCCGTACGACGCGGGGCTCATCGGGGCACCCGTGTGAGAACGAACTCAGTGACCGGGCGACCTTCGACCGCGGCCCGTCCTTCGAACTTGGTGACCGGGCGCTGCGTGGAGAACGGGACCTTCTCGTCGGTCGGGACCAGCAGGGACTGCCCGGCGAGGACCTCGGCGATCGATTCGGCGTACTCGGCGTGGTCGGTCGCGATGTGCAGTGCGCCACCGTCGGCCAGGACCTCGGCGATCAGTGCGACGGTCTCCGGTTGCAGTAGCCGCCGCTTGTGATGCCGGGCCTTCGGCCAGGGATCGGGGAAGAACACCCGGACCCCGGTCAGCGATGCCGGCGCGAGCATGTTCTTCAGGACGATGATGGCATCGCCCCGGATGATCCGGATGTTCGTCAGGTGTTCCCGGTCGATGGCTCCGACGAGCTGGGCGATGCCCGGCCGGTAGACGTCGACCGCGATGACGTCGTTCTCGGGTTCGGCGGCCGCCATCGCCGCGGTCGAGGTACCGGTTCCGCAGCCGATCTCCAAGATCAGCGGTGCACTACGGCCGAACCATGCGACGGGATCGATCCGTTCGGTTTCGCTGACGTCGCGGCCCACGGACGGCCACAGGCGCTCCCAGTTGGCCTGCTGGGTGGGGGTCAGACTGCCGCGCCGGGTCCGGAAACTGGTCACCCGGGGATAGAGCCGGGCGCGTTCGCGGCGCTGGGCCTCATCAGCGGCCGAGGGGGAGGTATCGGCGACCTCCGGCAGGGCCGGGGAGGGGACGTCGGATTCGGTATCGACGCCCTGGTCGGTGTCCGCATTCGGGTTCGAGCGTGGGCTGGTCACCGGCCCATAGTCCCGCATTACGCACGGATGTGACAGCAGGGGTTGACCAACCACCTGCCGATTGTTACCTGCAAGTGACCGGAACCATAGCGACACGCGCCGCGTCTGACCTGTTGGCGGCTGGTTTTCCTCCGGGAGGGTGAATTGGATCAATCAGATCTGCGGATCGGGGATGCGGCGTATGCCGATCTGGCGGTTCGGCTGCAGACGTTGTCTGCGCGGGTAGCGGGAGCCGCCGACCTCGAGCGGTCGGTGGCGGAGCTGCACGGTCCGCTGCGGGTGGCGGTGACCGGACGTTTCGGTACCGGTCGTGACACGCTCGCCAGCGCCCTGCGCCGCCGCTTCGACGTCAGTCCGATCGGCCCCGGCGACAACCCCGAGGACGCCGACGCCCGGCTCCATCTCCTGGCGGGCTGGCCCCGGGCCGACGACATCGTGGCGCTGGCGGGCAGTGACCCCCGAGGCAGTCTGGTGCTGCTGGGGAAGGCGGACAGTCTGGGATCCTGGCCGGCAGCGCGGACCCGGGCTGCGGAGTGCGCCCAGGAACTGGGCCGACCGGTGATCCCGGTGATGCCGCTGCTGGTGGTCGCCGATCTCGGTGAGGATGAGATCGACCTGCTCTCGGAGATGGCCGCGGCCGGCGAACACGTGCCGCCCATGCAGGCCACATTCGTCGACGTCGGCGGACCGGGGCAGCGGCTGCAGCGGATGGCGTTGCTGCGTCGTCTCGACGCCTACGGAATCGCCGCCGCGATCGCGGTCCTGCGCCACACCCGCTGCTCGGCGGCGGAGATCTCCGAGCTGCTCATGCAGCGCAGCGGGCTCGATGCGTTGATCGAGCCGCTCCGGGCCTTCGCCGCCGCCGCTCCGGCCGTACGCCTGCGCCGGGTGGCAGCAGAACTCGAAATCCTTGCCGCACAGGGTGTTCTGCGCGACGAGATCGAAGATCTGCTGGCGGGATCGATGCTCGCCGCCGCGACGGTGGGGCAAACTGCGGCACCGGAGGCCCTCGGATGGACGTGATGCAGATGAGGTCGGTCATCGCCGAGGTCGCCGAGTTGACCGGAAGCGGGCTGGCCGGCATCGACGCAACCGATGTCGTGGTCGGCGGCACCGGCAAGGTCGGGGTCACGTCGGTGACCCGGGTCCTCGGTGACCACGGAGTGCGGGCCCGGGAGTTGTCCGAATCGGGGCGACGGGCGGCGGTGGCGTTGCTGATCCTCGACCCGTCGTCCGGGGTGTCCGACACCGAGGTCGACGTGGTGCGGCGATTGAGCGGATGCGCGTCCCTGGTGGCCGTGGTCTGCAACAAGATCGACGCCTACTGGGATTGGCCGACGTTGCTGAAGGTCAACCGGGGCATCGTCGACCCCGACGGCAGGATGCCGATCTTCGCCGTGTCGGCGGCCGCGGCGCTGGCGGGTCACCAGCTCGAATCCGGGTTCGATGAACTGATCGAGTGGCTCGACGACCAGGTGAACGGTCCGGCCCGCCCGGAACGACTCGAATCCCTCGAAGCGGAACGGCGCCTCGACGACCTCATCACCGAACTCGCGACCGAGCCCGGCGACCCGGCCGCGGATCTGCTGGCGCAGCGCGCGACCGTCATCGCCTCCCGTGACCGTGGCCGGTCCGACCGGCTGGCGGCGCTGCGCGGGGGCGTCAACCAGATCCGGGCGGCAGCCGTCACCGAACTCGACGATGCGGCACGCGAGCTGTCGGCCGCTGCCGCGGCCCGGGCGTCCGCAGTGAACCGACCGGGCGCCGAAGAGTTCGAGCGGTGGCTCCGCGGAAGGCTCACCCGACTGCGGGATCGGGCCCAGCAGCGCTTCGACGAGGACCGCAGTGCGCTTGAATATCGGGCGTTGCTCGGCCTCGAACCAGTGGGACCACCGCCGGCCCGCCCGTCGGTGCCCGTCGAGTTGCCGCCGGTGCCCCCGAAGGGTCGAGGCGTGGAGGAGGCCTTGCTGGTGGTCTTCGGTGCCTCCGCCGGACTCGGTCTGGGCCGGCTCCTGGTCATGCCCCTCTCCGCGGTCCACACGCTGCAGTGGATCGCGATGCCGCTGACGCTGCTGCTCGGGGCCGCGATCGCGGTCGGATTGGTGCGGTTGCGGCGCCTGTCGTCGTTACGAACGTCCATGGCGGCCTGGGCAGGCGAAGCGATCGCCACCACGCGCGGTCGCCTCGAACAGGATGTGGCGCGTCAGGTGCAGGCCGCCGAATCCGTGATCGGCGGCAGACTGGCGCGGTTCTACGAGCGTCGGGCGCAGACGGTGTCCGACCAGGTGGCCGAACTCGACATGCGGATCCGGGTGGGCCGCCGGTCGGCCCCCGAATCACGGCAGCAGGATCTGCGCCGACTCGAGGCGGCGGTCCGGGCGCGGGACCGTCTCGACGAGGTCCTCGTCGCCATCGGTCACTGATCTGCTCGGCGCGGAACCAACGGACTCCTCCGATGCGTCCAAGGCATCGGACCTGCGACCACTACAACCCCCGGGGGCGCACGAGATGGATGGCGAGTTCGGACCCGAGTTCTGTGACGATCCGGTCGATCGGGGGCCGGCAATTCACGCGGCCGCCGCGATCACCCCCGACCTCGTCGGGGGGAGCGATCCGTACGACAACCTGTGGATCGTCGAGAACGACAGGGTCTGGGATCTCGGTCCCGCCGATCTGGACACCGACGCAGACGGGGTGGCCGACTCCCTGACGCGCACCGGTCCGGCGGGGATGACGGTCTACACCGACAGCGATCGTGACGGACAGGTCGATCTGATCACCGAGGTGAACCGCGACGGCGGATACCGGACGTCACGGCTCGATCCGGACAGCGGCCGATGGACGGCCACCGACAGCGGTCGACTCGAATAGGGAATTCGTGAGCTCCCGATAAATGTGTCGTGCAAACAAATCCGATATTCACGAAGATCAACTCGATCGGAAATGCCTTGTTTTAGTTGCGTGAAGTAACTCGTTGGCCCGACAAGGAGCGAATGCGCGGGGCCTTCCAACCGAACCCGGTGCCGCGGTCGGTGGAGGTGGTGCCACCAGCTCTTCCCTCCTGGTCACGACTGCGCTCACGTGCGAAATCACGGAGGAGCCGGTGGATTTTCACGGACAGCGCTAAGCTCGAATAGCCGATTTCGCGATTATTGTCACAGCTGTAACTTGGACTGCGATCAAGTATTTGATCACCTCGCGTGATGAGATGTGCCGTAACGCACGTACCCGATTGACCGGATCGGGTGCGGTCGAAGTAATCTGACAACGCACCCCACGGAGGGGCTGACCGGCGCAGACGCACACCTTGGCGTTACCGACACCGGCCGGTCACCAGCAGGAGAGATAACAATGACTTCAGCGACAATTCCTGGTTTGGACCCCGACAGCGCTCCCACGTCGCACTCTGAGCTCCTGGCTTGGGTGCGGGAGATCGCCGAACTGACCCAGCCGGACCAGGTTGTCTGGTCTGACGGCTCCGACGCCGAGTGGGATCGCCTCACCGCAGAGTTGGTGGCGGCAGGCACCCTGACCAAGTTGAACGAGGAGCGCAAGCCCAACTCGTTCCTGGCCCACTCCGACCCCGCCGACGTCGCGCGGGTCGAGTCACGGACCTACATCTGCTCGAAGAACGAGGTCGACGCCGGCCCGACGAACAACTGGGTCGATCCGACCGAGATGCGCGCCACGATGACCGACCTCTACCGCGGCAGCATGCGCGGACGCACGATGTACGTCATCCCGTTCTGCATGGGACCGCTCGGCTCGGACGACCCGAAGCTCGGCGTCGAGATCACCGACTCCGCCTACGTCGTGCTCTCGATGCGGATCATGACCCGCGTCGGACCCGAAGTGATCGCCGCCCTCGGTGAGGACCGGTTCTTCGTCAAGGCGCTGCACTCGCTGGGCGCGCCGCTCGAAGCCGGCCAGCAGGATGTGCCGTGGCCGTGCAACTCGGAAAAGTACATCACCCACTTCCCTGAGGACCGCGAGATCTGGTCCTACGGTTCCGGCTACGGCGGCAACGCGCTGCTGGGCAAGAAGTGCTACTCGCTGCGGATCGCCTCGGCGATGGCACACGACGAGGGCTGGCTCGCCGAGCACATGCTGATCCTCAAGCTGATCAGCCCGGAGGACAAGGCCTACTACATCGCGGCCGCGTTCCCGAGCGCCTGTGGCAAGACCAACCTCGCGATGATCCAGCCGACGATCCCGGGCTGGCGTGCCGAGACCCTGGGCGACGACATCGCCTGGATGCGTTTCGGTGAAGACGGCCGGCTGTACGCGGTGAACCCCGAATTCGGTTTCTTCGGTGTCGCTCCCGGCACGAACTACAGCTCCAACCCGAACGCGATGAAGACCATCGAGGCCGGCAACACGCTCTACACGAACGTGGCGCTGACCGACGACGGCGACATCTGGTGGGAGGGGCTCGAGGGCGAGCACAAGCACCTCATCGACTGGCGGGGCAACGACTGGACGCCGGATTCCGATACGCCCGCGGCGCACCCGAACTCGCGGTACTGCACGCCGATGGCACAGTGCCCGATCATGGCTCCCGAGTGGGACGACCCGCAGGGTGTGCCGATCTCGGCCATCCTGTTCGGTGGCCGTCGCAAGACCACGGTCCCGCTGGTCACCGAGGCCCGCAACTGGCAGCACGGTGTCTTCATGGGTGCCACGGTCGGCTCCGAGCAGACCGCAGCCGCCGAGGGCACCGTCGGTGCCATCCGCCGCGATCCGATGGCCATGCTGCCGTTCCTCGGCTACAACGTGGGCGACTATCTCAACCACTGGATCGACCTCGGCAAGAACGCCGATGAGTCCAAGCTGCCGAAGGTCTTCTACGTCAACTGGTTCCGTCGCGGCGACGACAAGCGCTTCCTGTGGCCAGGATTCGGTGAGAACAGCCGCGTGCTGAAGTGGATCGTCGAACGCATCGAGGGCAAGGCCGGCGGTGTCGAGACCCCGATCGGGATCGTGGCCACCCCCGAGTCGCTCGACCTCGACGGACTCGATGTGTCCGCGGCAGACGTCGCCGAGGCCCTCGCGGTCGACAACGACGAATGGCTCGGCGAGATCCCGTCGATCGAGGAGTGGTTCAACTTCGTCGGCGAAAAGCTGCCCACCGGTCTGCAGGACGAGTTCGACGCCCTCAAGCAGCGATTGGGCGCCGAGTAGTCCGAGGTCTCCTCAGACCGCATTGCATTCGCACAAGCACCTACAGGCACCGCCTGTGGGTGCTTGTGCATTATTGAGGTGGATCGTTAATCGGTTGCGTGTGATGATCGGGTTCATCCCTACTTGTCAGGACGAATCCAGATCGGTGGCGAACGCGGCCGGCGGAGGATGTGGGGGGAAAGATCAGGGTGGTCCCCGATGATTCGGGGGCGCCCGGGCAGTCACTATTTGTACTGCCCGACAGGCCGGCATCTTTCGCTGTATCCGCTCATCGCGAATCGGCGACGCCAGAGTTCGTCCATCACTGACCCGACATCGAGAAAGGCCAGAACATGACTGCCCCACCGACCGCAGTTGCAGCCCGCGCGACCGATTTGAGGAAGGTGTACGGCAGCGGCGACACGCAGGTGGTCGCGCTCGCAGGTGTCTCCGTGGACTTCGTCCGCGGTGAGTTCACCGCGATCATGGGCCCGTCGGGTTCCGGCAAGTCGACGCTCATGCATTGTCTGGCCGGCCTCGACACCGCGAGCAGCGGCTCGGTGAGCATCGGCGACACCGACCTGTCCGGCCTGTCCGACAAACAGATGACGATGCTGCGCCGCGACCGGATCGGTTTCGTGTTCCAGTCGTTCAACCTGGTGCCGACCCTGACCGCACGTGAGAACATCACGCTGCCGATCGACATCGCCGGCCGCAAGCCAGACCAGGAGTGGTTCGACACCGTCATCGGCCGCCTCGGCATCGGCGATCGCCTCGACCATCGTCCCAGCGAACTGTCCGGTGGACAGCAGCAGCGGGTCGCCTGTGCGCGCGCGCTGGTCGGCCGACCGGAGATCATCTTCGGTGACGAGCCGACCGGCAACCTCGACTCCCGTTCCTCGGGCGAGGTGCTCAGCATTCTGCGGGCCTCGGTCAGCGAGTTCGGCCAGACCGTGGTGATCGTGACCCACGATCCGCGGGCGGCCAGCTACGCCGATCGCGTGATCTTCCTCGCCGACGGTCAGATCGTCCAGGAACTCCGGAACCCCGACGCCGACGAGATCTTCGAATACATGAAGAACCTCGACGAGACCCCGTCGACCGGAGGCTTCGCCAAAGCTCCCCGGGAGCTGTGATGGCCTCGAACACCATGCGAAAGGTGTCGCTGAGAAACCTTGCGGCACACAAACTCCGGCTCGTCCTGACAGTGTTGTCGGTCGTGCTGGGCACGGCGTTCGTGGCCGGCTCGATGGTCTTCACCGCGACGATCTCCTCTGCCTTCGACGGGATCTTCGACAAGGCCGCGCTCGGGGTGGACACCCAGGTCTCGCCCAAGGATTCCAACTCGTCCGGCGTCCCGGATTCGGTGCTGACCCAGTTGCAGGACAACAAGTCCGAACTCGGTATCGCCAAGATCCTGCCGACATATTCCGGACCGGCAACCATCGCCAAGAAATACGGTAAGGCGTTGCAGACCGGGGGTGCGCCGAGTGTCGGCAGCGCCTTCGTGCCGCCGGAGCAGCGGTTGTCGGATGTCGAGAGCGACCTCATCGAAGGTCGCGCACCCGAGGCGCCGAACGAGGTGGCCCTCAACAAGTCGTCCGCCGAGGACGCCGACCTGCAGGTGGGTTCGACCACCAAGGTCGCGACCAGCCGGGGCAGCGATGCGCCGGTGGAGGTCACGATCGTCGGAATCCTCGATATTCCCGGGGCGACAAGTGGTTTCACGAACGTGCAGTTCCTCGAGTCGACGGCGCGGGACTTGTTCACCGATGGTTCGCACTCGCAGACGATCGATCTGCAGGCGGTGGCCGGGGTCAGCGCTGACGAGCTCAAGTCGCGGGTGGCCGGCCTGCTCGGCGACGACTACAAGCTGCGGACCGGCGACCAGGTCCGGCAGGACGAGAAAGACAACGTCAACCAGTTCCTCGATGTCTTCAACTACATCCTGCTGGCGTTCGCCGCCATCGGTCTGATCGTGGGAACGTTCATCATCTACAACACCTTCTCGATGATCGTCGCCCAGCGGGTGCGAGAGTTGGCTCTGCTGCGGGCGATCGGCGCGAGCCGAAAACAGGTCACCCGCTCGGTATTGCTCGAGGCGTTCGTCGTCGGATTGATCGGCGCGCTGGTCGGGTTGGCCGCCGGCATCGGTATCGCGGCGTTGCTGCGGGCGCTGACGGCATCAACCGGGCTTCCGAGCACGTCGCTGCAGGTCGGCCCGTCGTCGATCATCGCCTGCCTGGTGGTGGGTATCGGTGTGACGATGATCAGTGCGTATGCGCCTGCCCGCCGGGCCTCCAAGGTGTCGCCGGTCGAGGCGATGCGGGAGAGTGCGACCGACGGTCAGGCCTCTCTCAAGGTCCGGACCATCATCGGAATCGTGTTGGGTGTCATCGCAATTGTGTTGCTGGCAATCGGTGCGTCCGGGGAAGGCGGCAATGCGGCCGCCACGGTCGGCCTCGGTGCGCTGGTGATGATCTTCGCGGTGGTCTTCGCCTCCCCGGCGCTGTCCCGGCCGGCGGTCCGGGCACTCGGTGCGGTGCTGGCCCGACCGTTCGGCAAGATCGGGCAGCTGGCCCGGACCAACGCCGTCCGTAACCCGAGGCGTACGGCTGCAACAGCGTTCGCGTTGACGCTGGGACTGATGCTGGTCGCGGTCATCGGCACGCTCGGATCGACCTTCAAGGGCACGATCGACGACGCGATCGACACCGGGTTGAACGCGAACCTGATCGTCTCGGGTTCACAGGGAAGTGGGTTCTCGCCCTTGGTGAGTGAGGCCATCGGGGACATCGACGGTGTCGAATCCGTGGTGTCGTTCGGTGCGGTCCAGGCCGAGGCCGACGGTGAATCGGTCTTCGGTTTCTCGCCGAACGGCGACATGTACTCCGTGACCCCCTACAAGATGGTCGACGGTCCGACGACGATCGAGCCGGACGGCATCATCTTCAGCGAGCGGGTGGCCAAGGAGAACGGTTTCAAGGTCGGCGACGTCGTCGAGTTCAGCAACTATGACGGAACTGTTGTCCCGGTGACGGTGACCGGCATCTTCGAGGACAACCCGCTGGTCGATCCGTGGGCGATGGGCACCGACGCCTATGAGCGGCTGATCCCGGAACCGTTGCGGACGGACGTGTTCGCGGCGGTCAAGACCGTTCCGGGTGCCGATGTCGATCAGATCAGCGAACGGATCGAGGACGTCACCGCCGACTATCTGACGGTGAAGGTCCAGACGCCGTCGGAGTTCAAGGGCGAGCAGTCGTCGCAGATCGATCAGATGCTCAGTGTGCTGTACGCGATGCTCGGACTCGCGCTGGTGATCGCGGTGCTCGGCATCGTGAACACGCTGGCGCTGTCGGTGATCGAACGCAAACGAGAGATCGGTATGTTGCGGGCGATCGGCATGGCCAGGTGGCAGGTGCGCCGGACCATCTACGTCGAATCGTTGCTCATCGCGATCTTCGGTGCGGTCCTGGGCGTCGTGCTCGGTGTCGCGTTCGGTTGGGCGCTGGTGCGGACCCTGCGGTACTGGGGTCTGGGAGATCCCGTCCTGCCGACGGGTCTGATCATCATCACCCTCGTCGGGGCGGCCTTTGTGGGTGTGGCCGCCGCGTTGTGGCCGGCGTCGCGCGCGGCCAAGACCAAACCGCTGGAGGCGATCGCCGAATAGCCATCCCGACAGCGGGTCGTCACCGATCCGCTGTGCCCAAGCCCCTGTGCCGTGTCCCGGTGCAGGGGCTTGGTGCATTTTCGACGCGAGGTCGCCGGTCAGTTCTTGCGGAACATCAGGACCAGGTTGCTGCCCAGGAGTTCTCGCAGCACCGGCACCCGCATGATCCACCACATCCGGCCGGGCAGATAGCGCGGGAATGCGGCGAGGAGCGTGGCCTGTTCGGCCGGGACCGAACGGGCCCAGCGCAGACCGTCCGCCGCGGTCACCTTGAACAGGGATGTGCCATAGAGGTTCTTCGGGGGATGACCGTGTTTGCGGGTGTACCGGCGAGCGGCCCGGGCACCGCCGAAGTAATGGGTCAGACCCATCTCGTGGCCGCCGAATGGGCCGTACCAGAGGGTGTAGCTCAGCAACACCAGTCCGCCGGGTTTGGTGACCCGCAACATCTCTTCGGCCATCGTCCACGGATCCCGCACGTGTTCGGCCACGTTCGACGAGTAGCAGATGTCGACGCTGCCCGAGAAGATCGGCAGCGCCATGCCCGAGCCCCGGACACTGGCGGGTTGGGGGAGTCCGGCCGCGTGCATCTCGGTGGCGTCCGGTTCGACGGAGACGTAATCGGCGCCACGTGATCGGAACACCTCGGCGAAGTAACCCGGGCCGCCGCCCACGTCGAGGACGGTCAATCCCTCGAGTCCGGTGTGGTTGACGTCTTGGTGCAAGGCCTCGATGAGTTCGACGGAGTCGTCGGCCAGTGCCCCGTAGAACCGGTCCGGATCAGGCTGTTCGTATCGGAAATGGTTCAGCAGAGCAGCCGATCGCGGCAACGTTGCCCGCTTTTGCGCTCGGGAAGTGGCAGCGTTCACGGGCCAAAGGATACGGGTGGTGCAGGTCCGCGGCCGCGGCCGCTACCCTGTCTGGAAGTGAAACCCGTCGACGCCACCCCACCGAAGGCACCTCTGCGTGAGGTGCTGTTGCTGTGTTGGCGCGACAGTGACCATCCGCAGGGTGGCGGCAGCGAGCGCTACCTCGAACGGGTCGGCGCCGAACTGGCCGGTCGCGGGGTGAAGGTGACATTCCGGACTGCGGGATACCGGGGTGCTCCGGCCACCGAGTCGCGGGCCGGGATGACGGTGTCCCGGGGTGGTGGACGCCTGAGTGTGTACCCACGGGCGATGGCCGCGATCCTGGCCGCCCGTATCGGCCGCGGATCGCTGGCCGGGATCAACCCCGACGTGGTGATCGACACCCAGAACGGGATCCCGTTCTTTGCGCGCTGGGTGAGCCCGGCGCCGGTGGTGGTGCTGGTGCATCACTGCCACAAACGGCAATGGCCGGTGGCCGGTGCGCTGATGGGCAAGGTCGGCTGGTTCATCGAGTCGTGGCTCTCGCCGCGGGTACATCGCGACGCGCAATACCTGACCGTCTCCCTTCCCTCGGCGGAGGATCTGGTCTCGATGGGTGTGGATGGCGAGCGGGTGGCCGTGGTTCGCGCCGGGACCGATCCGTCGCCGGTTGCCGTACCTGATGTGCCGATCGAGTCCGACTCACCTCGGCTCTGTGTGCTGTCCCGGTTGGTGCCGCACAAGCAGATCGAACACGCACTCGAGGTGACGGCCCGGATCTCGGTGACCCGTCCCGACGTGATGCTCGATGTGATCGGCGACGGATGGTGGTCGGAAGAGTTGCGGGCCAAGGCGTCTGACCTCGGGATCGATGAGCGTGTGGTGTTCCACGGGCACGTCAGCGAGGAGCGCAAGCATCAGCTCCTGGCCGGTGCCGCGGTACACCTGATGCCCTCGCGTACCGAGGGCTGGGGGCTGGCGGTGATCGAGGCCGCGGGGTACGGCGTCCCGACCGTCGGCTATCGGTCGTCGCGTGGTCTGACCGATTCGGTGGTCGATGGGGTGACCGGCGTGCTGGTCGACAACATCGACGAACTCGGCACTGTGACAGCGCAATTGCTCGACGAACCGGCATGGCGCCAGGATCTGGGCAACAAGGCGCGCGAGCGTGCCGGTGGCTATTCGTGGGCGGCAGCCGCGACCGGCGTCACCCAGGTGCTCGCCGCGGCAGTGGCCGGCAAGCCGATCTCCGGACTCGTCAAAGGTTGAGTGCCGCTCCGGGTTTGCAGGTGAAACTCGGCACGTCGTCGAGCGAGAGCGTCGCCTCGTAGGTGCGCTGGTAGCCGGTGGCGCAGATCTTCCAGCCCTGCGGGGTCCGACGGTAGCGATCGCTGTAGAAGGCCGCGCCGAACAGCATGAACTTGAAGTCGGTCACGATCACCCGGTCCTGCAGGTACCACTGACCGGTTGCCTCGTCGCCGTCCACGGTGATCTCCGGATGATCGGCGCGATGTTCGGTGATCACCGCCGGGCCCACCGACGAACGCATGAAGTCCACCAAGGTGGTGCGGTCGCGAAACGACAGGCTTTCACCGTATTCGCCGGTGACATCGGTGGTGAGTGTGTCTTCGAAGTCGTCCCACGCCTTGGTGTCCAGGGCCCGCAGGTAGCGGTACTTGACCTGTTTGATGGCTTCGATGTCGTTCACTGGCTGACCTTCTTCCGGCGGCTTGATCGGTGCGCCCATTGCAGCACAATCACCACAAACCCATTGGCGATCAGCACAATCCACAACAGGTGCGCACTCCAGACCAGTGCCCGGTCGACGGCGGAAGCGGAGAACGTCCGAGGATCGGGGATCCGGTGGACGCGCAGGTCGGGACCGTCGAAAACCTGGGTGGTCCCGGCCAGCGTCCGCTGGGCCGGTGCCTCGGCAGGGAGCCGGCCCTCGACGAGGATCCACCCGACACCGAGATCTGCGAGGACCTCCGGGGAGGCACCCGATAGCAGAGCCGATTCCGCGGCGGTGGCCCGTGAATCGGTGCGATCGACAACCGTGCCGCCGACCAGGAGTTCTCCGGTCTGCAGCACGTCGGCGCGCAGCAGCCGGGGCGCCGGGTCGAGCGAGACGTGACCGGTGAACTCGTAGCGCCGGTTCATCCCGGTCGGTAGCAGCAGGACGTCGCCCTCGTCGGCCGGAATGAGGTCGGCGACCTGCTGCCAGTCGGCCGGATAGGTACTGACGGTGAGCTTGCCGCCGACACCCCACGCGAGGTCGGGCAGTGGCGCGATGATGAGAACCGCTGCCACCGTGGCCGCGAACGCCCGTGGCACCCATCGCCCGCACGTCTGCACCGCTGCGGCGGCGGCGAGCGCATACAGGGGGACGGCCAGTGCGGTCCACTTCTGGGTGTCACGCAGCAGACCTGCACCGGGGATGGTGTCCACCGCCCACTCGAGGACCGCGATGCCCGGAGCGGTGGCCGCTGCGAGGACGAGCACCATCGTCACCACGGCGAGGGCCGCGGCCGCGGACACCAGCGGATTGCGCCGGCGGCGACAGAGCGCAGGCAGCCCCGCGGCGACGACGATCAGCAGCAATACCGTCGCGACCGCGGCCCAGCCGGAGGTTCGGCTGGCCGGGACGGCGCCGGCATTCCAGATACCGCCGAGCCCGAGCACCGAACCGACCGTGCCCAGGCCGGGCTCGGCGCGGGCGGCGAAGACCGACACGGAGGCCGGATCAGCTGTGGCAGTGCCGGATCCCAGCAGCGAGGAGATGATCCAGGGGAGTGCCGAACACACCCACAGCGCCGCGGTCACCGCCCCGGTCCGCACGGCGACCCGGCCCGGATCGCCGATCGCGGACGGGACCACCAGCGCGGCGATCAGGGTGAACAGGGCGAGCATCGAGCCGGTGGGCGTCAGGCCGGCCACGGCCAGGGTGGCCGCCAGCATCGACCAGCCGGTGAAATCTGGGTGTCGGCGAACCCGGTTCGCGCACAAGAAGATCCAGGCGACTGCGGCGTAACCGAACAGCAGACTCCAGTGTCCCTGCAGAAGACGTTCTGCGACATAGGGATTCCAGATGGCGATCGTGGTACCGACCAGCATGCCCGGTAGGCCGACCCCGGGTAGCGCCACCCGGACCAGGCGACCGTAACCGGCCCCGGCCAGAACCAGCGCCAGCGTCGTGAGCACCTTCACGACGAGCCCGCCGTCGACCACCTGCGAGGCCAGCGCGATGAACCAATCCTGCGGGACTGCGCGTGGGGCGCCGACTCCCAGGCCGATCGTCGAATCGGTGAGATGCGATCGGGGCGTGCTGACCATGTCCGCGATCAACAGGTGACCGGAACCCAGCAGCGGCGCGGTGATCACCAGTGAGAGGGTGGCGCTGGTCAGCCACAGCGTGATCCAGTGCCCGCGGGTCATGAACGGACCCTAACGGACTGATGTGTGGGCGCCGGATCCGGTGACTCCGGACTCGGAAGGGTTCAGGACCCGGGCCAGGCGGGCCACCGCTTCCCCGATCATCGGAACCGGTGTCTCGCCGTAGGTCAGGCGCAGATGCGAGTGATCGAAACCGCCGGGAAACCAGGGGTGGCCCTCTCCGACCAGGACACCTTCGGCGTGTGCGGCGGCGGTGACATCACGGTCGTCGACACCGTCCGGCAGCCGCACCAGCAGGTGCATCCCGCCGTGTGGCACCGCGGTTACGGAGATCTGCGGGATCAGCCGGGTCAGCGCCCCCACCAGGGCATCTCGGCGCTGCCCGAGTGCCCGCCGGACCATCTGGTTGTGGCGGGGCCAGGCCGGTGACCGCAAGAACTCCACCGCGGTCTCCTGGATCGGCCCCGACACATAGAAGTCGTCGAGGGTCTTGGCGGCCCGGAGTCGCGCCAGTGCAGGGCCCCTGGCGTAGAGCGCCGCCACGCGGATGCCCGGCCCCACCGGTTTGGTCAGGGAACGGATATGTACCACATGACCATTCGGGTCGCCGCTGATCAACGGAGCCGGTGGCTCGCGGTCGATACCGAGGTAGCGGGCGTATTCGTCCTCGATCACGAACAGCGAGTGCTGCTGCGCCAGCGACAACACCTCGCGGCGACGGCTGCTCGAGAGGGTGGCGCCGCCTGGATTGGCGAAGACCGGTTGCAGCACCACCAGGCGGCTACCGGTGCGTTCGATGGCGTCGGCGAGCAGGTCGGTCCGGATGCCGTCGGAGTCGGTGGGTACCGGGATGACGTCCGCCCCGTGGTTGCGCGCGACGGCGATGATGCCGGTGTACGTGGGGCTTTCGACGATGATGGGATCTCCGGGACGGACCAGGGCCCGGATCGCGACCGACAGTGCGCTCTGACCGCCTGCGGTCACGATCACCTCGGAGGCGTGGACGCCGTCGATCTCGGAGGCGAACCAACGGCGTAGTTCGTCGCTGCCCTCGACCGGATAACGGCCCCAACTCGGGATGCGTTTGATCGCGCGGGTCATCGCGGCGTCGAGCGCTGCGCGGGGGATCAGTTCGTCGTCGAGGTAGCCGCCCTTGAGACGGATGACATCCGATCCCGGAATCCGCCACAGGTCGAGTGTCCTCGTGAGTTCCGGGGGTACTCGGCTGCCGAGTATCGGTTCCTGCCAGGAGGTGTCGGCAGGGGTATGCGGCGGGGGTGCGGCCGCGACGAAGGAACCGGCGCCGGGACGGACGTCGACCAGGCCCAGGGCGGCGAGTTCTCTCAGGACGCGGTGTACCGAGTTCGGTGACACCCGGTGCTGTTCCTGGAGCACGCGGACGGATGGGAGTCGCGTGCCGGGGCGGCTTTCGGCGATGATGCCCCGAAGACTTTCGCGGAGAACCGATACTCCGCTATCGTTCAACATGAACACAGATGATAACGGTTCGCCCGGAATGGCGATAGCGGATAACGCCGGCCGGCCCCGGATCCTCCCGGCGGGAGTCCTGCTCGGCGGACTCGGCATCCTCGCCTTCAGCTTCTCGTTGCCGATGAACAAACTCGCGGTCGCCGGAATCGATGCCTACACCGTGACCGCCCTGCGGGCGGCCTTCGCCGGCCTGCTGGCCCTGGTCTACCTCTTGATGCGGCGTCCGTCGATGCCCGGACGCCACGATGTGGTGTTGCTGGTGTGCTCCGGAATGGGTGTGGTGGTGGGGTTTCCGCTCTTCTCGTCATTGGCGCTCGAACGCATCGATTCGGCCACCACCGCGGTCATCAACGGGCTCTTGCCCGCATTGACCGCGACGTTTGCCGCGCTGGTGGGCCGTGAGCGCCTGCCGCCGGTGTTCTGGATGGCGACCGGCGCCGGTGTTGTCGTCCTGACCGCGTACCTGCTCGCCACCAGTCCGGAGGGTCTCGGGGGCTTCTCGCTGGATTGGGGCCACCTGTGGATGGTGCTGGCCACGATCAGCGGCGGATTCGGTTACGCCTGCGGTGGTTCGGTCGCCAAGCGGATCGGCGGGGCCCAGAGCATCTCGTGGTCGCTGGTGTTGTTGCTGCCGCTGTCGATCCCGGCCGCGGTCGTCGGGATGCTGTTCGGGACGGTGTCGCTGACCGCCTCCGTGGTCGCCGGGATGGTCTACCTCACCGTGATCTCGCAGTTCCTTGGATTCTTCGCCTGGTACGGCGGTCTGGCCCGCGGCGGCATCGCCCGGATCGGCCAGCTCCAGCAGATCCAGCCCCTCCTGACGATCGTGTGGTCGGCCCTGTTGCTCGGCGAGCGACTCGACGCCTGGATCTATCTCGTCGGACTCATCCTGAGCCTGCTCGTCTGGGTCGCTCAGCGGGCCCGACTCCAGACCACGGCTCCCCCGCAAATTCGCGCCACATACGTGCGTTCGCGCCCGTTGCAACCGGCGCGTGTGCAGGCAGGTGGCGCGAATTCCTCTGACGACGGGCCCTGAGACACTGAACGCCATGGCGAATCGGATGGCGGGTGTCGGGGGTGTTGCGGTCGGCACGATGGTCGCCAACATCTGCGGATACCTGATCCACCTGCCCGCCGCCCGCTGGCTGACCGAGAGTGACTACGGCGAGTTCGCCGTCCTGCTCCAGTCGATGCTGATCCTCGGGGTCCCGGCGCTGGCCCTGCAGGTGGTGATCGCCCGGGAAGTGGTGCGGGGCCGGGCAACTGCCGATCTGATCTCGA
This sequence comes from Williamsia sp. z34, assembly GCF_059553395.1. Taxonomy (NCBI): domain Bacteria; kingdom Bacillati; phylum Actinomycetota; class Actinomycetes; order Mycobacteriales; family Nocardiaceae; genus Williamsia; species Williamsia sp. z34. The sequence goes on from NZ_JCANWW010000005.1 coordinate 141,548, forward strand.
TCACGTTGCGCACCACGGTCGCGGTGCTGATCGCCGCGGTGATTGCGGTCCCGGGGATGATGGCGATCGCCGATACCGGTACCGCCGCCACGATCGCGGCGTTCGCCACCGCCCCGCTGCTGGTCCTGATCGCCGCCGGACAAGGAATTCTGCAAGGGCGGCAACACTTCTCGATCCTGTCGTGGGTGCTGGCCGCGGTCGGGATCCTGCGGACCGTGCCGGGCATCGTCATCCTCGCGGCCGGCGGTGGTGCCGCCGGTGCGCTGACCGCAACCGCCGGTGGTGCCGCGCTCGCCGCCGCGGGTGTCTGGGTCGCGGTGACGCGGACGACCACGGTCCCGGCCGCACAGGGCGGGTCCGCGCAGGCACTGGCGCTGTCCATGGTGCTGCGGGCCTCCCAGGTCCAGCTGGTACTCATCGCACTGTCGTCCGCCGACCTGCTGCTGTCCCGGCCGGTGCTCGGTGAACAGGACGCCGGCGTCTACGCCTTCGGGACCATCGCGACCAAGGCCGCCTTCTGGTTGCCGCAGGCGATCGGGGTGGTGCTGTTCCCGCAGTTCGCCGACGCCGCGCAGTCGCGTGAGGCGTTGAAGACCGCGGTCATCTGGCTGGCCGGGATCGGTGCGGTGGTGGTGGCCGGCGCCGCCATCTGCGCGCCGCTGGTCCCGGTACTCGTCGGCGACGAGTACCGTCCGGTGGTCCCGATCCTGTGGGTGTTCGCACTCACCGGCAGTGCCCTGTCGATTCTGCAGGTGGGCCTGCTCGCCGCGATCGCCGCCGACCGCACCCTGGTGGCCGCACTGAGTTGGGTGGTCCTGGTGGCCGAGATCGTGGTGATCGTGGTGTGGGCACACAGCATCACGACGCTGGCGGTGACCGCCGCGACCTGTGCGGTGATCGGGACCGGCCTGACTTTTGCTGCGCTGACAACACATCGCCGGATGGGCAACAGTCGTACTGTGGATGCATGAGCATCCGACTCGGTTATCAGATTCCCAATTTCACCTATCCCGGTGGCGTCGCAGAACTCTTCCCGACGGTCATCGCGCAGGCCCAGGAAGCCGAAAAAGCGGGATTCGACACGGTTTTGGTGATGGACCATTTCTACCAATTGCCGGGTATCGGTGATCCGGACGAACCGATGCTCGAGGCGTACACCACGCTGGGTGCCCTGGCGACCGCGACGTCGACGATCAATCTGTCGACCCTGGTCACCGGCAACACCTATCGCAATCCGGCGATGCTGGCCAAGACCATCACCACGCTCGACGTGATCAGCGGCGGACGCGCGATCCTCGGAATCGGTGCCGGCTGGTACGAACTCGAGCACTACGAAATGGGTTACGAGTTCGGTACATTCACCGAGCGGTTCGAACGCCTCGAAGAGGCCCTACAGATCATCGAGCCGATGTTGCGCGGCAACAAGCCCGAACTCGACGGCAAGTGGTACCAGGCCCACGGCACCCGCAACCATCCCCAACTGCGTACCGACCTGCCGATCATGCTCGGCGGTGGTGGCGAGAAGAAGACGTTCGGGCTCGCGGCGCGCTATGCCCAGCACCTCAACATCATCGCCTCCGTCAGTGAATTGCCGCGCAAACTCGAGGCACTGGCGAAACGGTGCGAGGAGGTCGGCCGGGACCGCAGCACGCTCAAGACGAGCTTTCTGGCGACCGTGATCCTCGATCCGGACGGTGACAAGGCGCGTGAGACCCTCGTCGACATGATGAAAGTCCGCGGACTCGACAGCGACGTGATCGGGGCCGATGAATGGGCTGCGGCCACGGATCGGTTCTTTGTCGGCTCACCCGAGGAGGTCGCGGTGCAGCTCAAGACCCGGGTCCTCGACGTCGGCATCGACGGCATCACCATCAACATGATCTCCAACGGCCATGTCCCGGGGATGATCACCCTTGCCGGAAAAGCGTTGTCCCCGTTGGTCAACTGACCATCAGGAGCGGCGGGGCGGCGACCAGTCGCTGAATCCGTCACCTTCGTCCCGGATGATCGGGATCTGCCGGGTCTGATCCGGATCGTAGGGTTGCTGCCCGTACTGCTGTTCCGGATGGGTGGATCCCGGGTGGGTGGAATCCTCGGGGTGCCGCTGATCCGGATCGGCGGGTCCGTCGGCGGCCACAGCCGGCTTCGGGTCGCCACCGGAACGGAACAGCAGCCAGATACCCAGCGCGAGCAGGACAACCCCGACGATGCCGAAGATGATCGGGATCCAGCGAGCCCACAGCGTGATCGGATCGCTCAGACTCTTTGCGTCCGAAGCCAATTCCTCTTGCGTGGTCTGGTCGTACGAGAAGACGACGTCCAGCGCGGTGAGGCGGTAGTCGATCATCTCCTTCGGTGAATCATCGCTCACGTTCAGCTTGTAATCCTGCCGAATGTGTTGCCGCTCATTGAGAATCGTTCCGCTGACCGGATCGACGTAGAGGTCGCGGGTGCTGGTCTGCACCAGCGAGGCCGGCAACTTGTCGCTGTTGCGGTAGTCGGGGAATCCGCCGTACCAGCCTGCCGTCTGATCGAGGGAGGTGTTCGGCAACTGCTGATCGTTGGCATCGACGAGTGTGCTCAGGTCGACCTCCGGAACCTCTTGGGTGAAGTGGTAGGCCTTCACGCCGTGGATCTCGGTCTTGTCGTCGACGTACGTCAGCGGATTGGTGGTCCGGGTCGTCAGGTCGAAGTACTGGTACTTGTCGCTCTTCTCGACACCGAACGGAAAGCGGTACTGCAGGCCGGTGCGGTCGGGGAGGCTGACGCTGTTGTCGCTGGCGTCGACCTTGACCTCGGACTGTCCGCCGCCGGAGATCGCGGGTTCGGCGGTCTCTCGGTTGGTGGTGACGAGGTCGCGCGTGGCGGTCAGCAGGGAGGACATGCAGCCGTCCTGCCCACCGGTCGCCGACGGGGTGATCGTCTCATCGCCGCTGGTGTACGAGTCGATCCTGGTCGAGTTGCCGGCCTGGAAGGTGACGATGTTGCTGTCGGCCGGGTCCACCACGATGACCCGCTGCTGCTGCGTGAGACGGGCGTCGGAGACCTCCGCGCGGGCCTCGTCGACCGAACAGCTGTTGAAGATCTTGGCCGGCTGGGAGTCACTTCCGGACACCGTCGGCTGCGGCTGGCTCGTCGCGACGCTGGTGATGTCGAGGTCCATCGGGGTCTTCTTGAGCGTGTCGACGAAATAGAGCGGCAGCGCGATGGCCGCCACCAGCAACAACGTTCCGAAGAAGATCGCGACCGGACCTGCGAGGTCCTTTGCAGACATCCGTGGCGTAGGTGCCATCCGGCGGTTCTCCTTCGAGGGTTGGGCGGCAAGGCTTGCAGCACAGCGAGACTAACAGTCACAGCCCCGGCCTTCAGTGCCTTGAAGCCGCCGGCACCCGGCGCGCCGGGTACTTTGGGCACATCATGAGCTCTCAGCGGCCGGTCGCCGGTTTCAACCGAGCACTCGAAGGCATGCGTGCGGTCGCCGCCGTCGGTGTCATTGTCACGCACGTCGCTTTCCAGACCGGCTCGGTGGATGGAAGCATGTTGGGAGCGGTCTGGGGCCGGTTCGATATGGCGGTGGCCCTGTTCTTCGCGCTCTCCGGCTATCTCCTGTGGCGTCCGCATGCCGAAGCCGCCAGGGACCCGCGCCGGAAGGTGGCCTCGACCTGGCGATATCTGCGGCACCGGGTGGTCCGGATCTGGCCCGCCTACGTGGTGGTCGTGGTGGTGGTCCTGTGTCTGCTCCCGGATGCGCGACCGGCGAGTTTCACCGTCTGGATCGCGAACCTGACGTTGACCCAGGTCTATGTGCCGTTGACGTTGACCGCCGGGCTGACCCAGATGTGGAGCCTGTCGGTGGAGGTCAGTTTCTACCTGGCGCTGCCGTTGATCGCCTGGTTGATGGTGCGTCTGCGCGGGACTGCGGCACGGTGGCGGATCCCGGTGCTGGTCGGGACCGGGATCATCAGCCTGGGCTGGGCCTGGGTGGCCGATACGCTGCCGTTGGCAGCCGGGGTCGAGGCCAAGAACTGGCTGCCCGGCCACCTGCCGTGGTTCCTGTGCGGTCTGGTGCTGGCCGAACTGGGAACAACGAGTGCGGTCGGCATTCGCGGATGGTTCGTGCGCCTGGGGAGCCGGCAGTGGTTGATGGCCGGTGTGGCGGTGGTGGCCTTTGCGCTCTCGTGCACCGAACTCGCCGGACCGACCGGACTGGCCCCGCTCGAGCCGTGGCAGTTCGCGGTCAAGATGGTGTTGGGCGTGATCATCGGTTTCGCCCTGATCGCCCCGCTGACACTGGTTCCCGGCCGGAGCCACCGATTCCTGGACTCGGCGCCGATGCAGGCGCTGGGCCGATGGTCGTACTCCATCTTCATCTGGCATCTGGTGGTGCTTGCCTGGGTCTTTCCCCTGGGCGGGATCGTCCCGTTCTCGGGGTCGATGTTCGTGGTGTTCACGCTGACCCTGCTGTTGACCATCGGGGTGTCGGCGGCCTGCTATGCGTGGATCGAGGAGCCGACCCGGCAGTGGTTGCGCGAGCGCGAGGCGCGCGCGGCAGCGGCCGAAGCCGGGCGCGAGAGGCTATCGCCGAAACCGGTACCGCAGGCGGATCAGCCACCGCGGCACATCGATCGCCAGCCACGCGAGGAGTACGACCGCCAGCAGAGCCGGTAACTGAACCCACCAGTCCCAGCCGGTGTAGCCCAGCGACGAACGCCACGGGCCCGAAGCCAGCCCAAAGGTCGCCAGCAGCATCATGATTGCGACGATCCCCGCGCCGAAGTTCCGGCGTCGGCCACGGCGGGCGAGCACTGCCGTGACGGTGACCGTGCCGGCGACAACCGCCGAGACGACCAGTCCGACCGCCCCGGTCAGCAGGTAGACGGCGCCCGCCAACATCAGCGGAGCGACGATGCCGGCCCGGATCGGCTGTGCCACCGGGGTGATCGGCGCCGGTGAGCGGCGGGTCGGCAGCAGTGTGGCGACGAACAGCAGTGCGACGAGCGCCAGACCGATCCCGATGGACCACCGATATGGCTGGTCGAGCGGGAACGTCAGCGAGATGGCGCCCGCGTACCCGGCCGGGATGATCCAGCCCTGCTGCCAGCCGTTGACGGTCAATGATTCGAGCGTGCTGTCACCGGCCCGGGCCTCCCAGCCGGGGTTCGCGCTCTCGGGAACGATCAGAACCCGCTCCTCGGATGCGGCGGCCACCTCGACCCGGCGATCGGTCGCGTCCCAGCGGGTGACCGTGGTCGGGTCCGGGACGGCGCGCGGGATCTGCGCCCCGGCGGCGGTCAGTGTCACCGCCGAGACCGAGAACGCCTCGCCGGGGTTGACCGCGAGTTCCTGTTCACCGGCCGGGAGTTCAAGAGCCGTGGTGCCACAGAGCGTGGCCCGGATCGGTGCGCCCGACCGCAGTGCCGCTGCGGTGGTCTTCAGTGAGAAACGCGCGGCGGTCCCGGCGATGGTGAGTCCGGGGCCCTCGAAGCAGTTCACCTCGATCGGCCGGTCCGGGTCGGCCGGGGGCAGGTCGGCGCCCAGCACCTCGACCTCGGCGATGCCGGTCGGGGCCAGGTCGGCGAACCCGAGGCTGTTCGCGTCGAGGATCTCCCGCTTCTGAAGGATCACGATGGTGATCGCGGAGGTCTCATGTGGATCGAGTGCGATGACGCCGTCGTCGCCGACCTCCCGAACCTGTCGGCCGTTTCCGAGATCGACGCCGACCAGCAGGGGATCGGCGGGGAACTGCCGGGACGGGACGGTGATCTTCAGGCCGTCCACGACCTGTGGTGTCGGCAATTGCAGCCGGAGTGTGGGGTCGGCGTCGCCGCTCTCGCCGGCGCGGGCGATCCAGCTGGTGCCCGGATCACCGTCGACGGCGGCAGACGGTCCGCCGCGGGGATCGATCATGGCCGATTCACCGGACGCGGTGATCTCGGTGGGGTCGGAGAGCAAGGCGGTCAACGCTTCTGACGGTCTGGCGGTGACCGTCACCGAGGGTTCGACCGTCACGGGGGACGGGACCGACAGCACCCGGCCGAAGGTGCCCGGCTCTTCGGTGGGCAGGCTCAATGAATCCGAGCAGAGCGTCACGCCGCCGTCCGGGACGCAGGCCGCGCGGCCGGGTAGTTCCGGTCCGAGGTCCCATTGTGAGACCTGCTGACCGGCAACCAGTTCGGGGAGCACGATCCGGTGCCGGATCGGGAGGACCCGGTCGGTCGCGGCATCCCGCAACTCGACCTCGGAGATCACGAATTGATTTCCGGCAGTGTGGTTCTCGGTGTCGACGGCGCGGATCTGCACCCACCGGGTCGGTCCGCTCGGCGGGACGACCCTGGTCACGGTGCCGGGAGAGACCCCGGAGGCGACGGTGCTGCCGGCCTCGGTGGTGATCAGCAGGGTCGAGACGCCGGGTCCCAGGGCTGTTCCCAGGGTGATGTCGAGGGCGAGCCGCTCGCGGGGCTCGGCGAAATCGAGCTGCAGCCACTGCCCGACCGCGGAGTCCAGTCCGCGGCTGACCCAGCTGGTGTTCGGGTTCTGATCAAAGGCGGCCGAAGGTGCAGAGCCCGGGGAACTCTGGCCCAGTTGCGTGGCATCGGAGGCTGATCCGGATGCGCTGACCGACAATTGATCGGACCGGCCGTCGAGCAGCCATTCGCCCTGTACCAGGGGCTGGCCGTCGACCGGATAGTCGGCCACGGCGTTCTGCGTCAGCCGGGGGTCGTCGGGGGTGCGGATGCCGGAACTGTGGTCGTCGACGCGGCCGAAGTCGACCTCCCGGTTGGTGGGTGTGTCGGTGACAACCATCGGGACCTCGGGCAGGCCGGCCTTGTCGGCATCGGACTGCAGGACGACCGGTCCCAGCGGCGGCTCGTCGGCGATCGCTGCGTTGTTCTGCAGCTGGGCCAGGGATTCGGGCCCACCGGCGACACGTGGCATCGCGTCCAGCGGGACGGTCGCGGGCCGGGTTCCCGGGAAGGCGACGCTCGAGTCGACCCGGAAGATCTGGATCGCGGGCAGTTTCGGCCGCAACCCGCTGTCGGACACGATGTCGTCGTCGATGGTGGGGGCTCCCACCTCGGGGCCGAATGTGGCGACCCGGCTCATCCCGGGTGATCCGGCGATCGCATTCTGCGCCAGCACCGGACGGGCAGATCGGGAGGTGGTGGGATCGAGGTCGGCGCGGACCACCACGTAGGAGATGCCCTGCTGGGCAAGGGTCGCGGCCAGTCCTGGCATCGGCGTGCCGGCGGCGATCGCCCGTTGCACCGAATCCATCGCCCGGATCGCGCCCGGCGGGGTCAGCGGGATGGCGTCGCGGACAGCCCACGGCTCGTCGGCCAGGACCTGCAGCGGTTCGTCGCGGGTCAGGCCCCAGGTCTGGTTGGCGAACGGAGAGCCGGGCACCACCATCGCACGACGGTTTTCATCCGCACCGTTGTCGTCGAGCCAGTCGGCGGTGTCCTCCCAGTACGACGGGATGGCGCTGTAACTGCCGGGCGCGGCGAGTGATCGGGTCCAGACCATCGAACCGGCGGCGAGGAGGGCGACCAGCACCACGACTGCGGCCGCCACCGGCTTCGACCGTTCGGGGTGCGCGAACGCGACCCGCATACCCCGCCAACCGACGGTTTGCGGGGTGGGAACCCGGGCCAGCAGGTGTGCGATGCCCAGGGCCAGCGGGATCCGGATCAGCGGTTCCCACTTGTGGACGTTGCGCAGTGGGGCGCCGGTGCCGTCGAGGAAGACGCGAATCGATTCCCCGATGGGCGATCCCAGCTGGCCGGGGTAGCCCAGGCAGATCAGTAGCAGGCCGACGATCAGGATGACGGTCAGGCGGCCCCGCGCGGGCATCGCCCGCATCGCCAATCCGGTGAGCCCGGCCGCGGCCAGGACGCCCGTGGCCACGACCGCGGCGGGTTGGGAGACCAGTCCCGCACCGGCCACGCGTTCCGGGGAGACGAACGGCGTCCACGCGCTGGTCCCCCGGAGAACCTCGGTCAGAGACACCCATTCGGTGGTCACCCGCGACGATTCGATGAAGTCCAGGAACGGGGGGCTGACCTGCGACAAGATGAGAAGCGGCACGATCCACCAGAGGCAGGCCATCACACCGCCGAACAGCCACCAGACGCCGAACCGCCACCAGCGGGCGGCACCGCCACGCAGGGGTGTGTGCAACAGCCACCAGATGATGGCCGCCGACGCCGCGGCCAGGGTTGCCACCGCGTTGACCGCGCCCATCAGGGCGAGTGCGCAGGCGGATTCGAAGGCCAGGCGGCGAGGGGTTTTGGTCGGCACCTGATGATTGAGTGCCATCACCACGGGGGCGAGGACCCAGGGCGCCAGCATCATCGGCAGGGTCTCGGACGAGATCGAGCCGAGGGTGGTCAGGACCCGGGGACTGGTGACGAAGACAAGGGCCGCGAAGATCCGGGACCACCGTGAACCGACCCCGAGGGCGTCCGCGAGACGGACGAACCCCACGAATCCGACCCACAGCAGGACTGCCCACCACAGCCGTTGGGTGATCCACGCGGGTATCGACAGCAGATCACCGAGCGCAAAGAACGCGCCGTGGGGAAAGAAGTACCCGTAGGCCTGGTTCTGCACCTGCCCGAGCGGTGCGATCGACGACCACAGATGCGCCGCCCGACCGAGGAATCCGAGTGGATCCCCGGTCAGGTCGAGTTTGGTGTCGGCCGATATCAGGCCAGGGGACTGGAGGAACGACGCGAACAGCGCCACGAGAGCTGCATACAGCAGTCCTCGTTTGGTCAGTTTGTGACTCCGGCGTTGTCTCGGGTGCCGTAGTCGACAGTTCCCTCGACAAAGCCGCTTCCAGCGTCGAAGCTGTTCACGTCCGTGGCCGGCGAATCCTCGGACGTGAGCACGCCGCCCAGGAAGACAGCGGCGATGGCGAATACAACGCCCAGAACTCCGGCCACAGCGCCCGCAATCAGGCGGTTGTTCATCATGGGTGCGAAGTTACCATCCTGGCCTTCGACCTACGCAGTGCGCGTGGGTCTTCGGTCCGCCGGTCGCATCCGGCGGGGACCACCAGGACCGGACGATGGCAGTGCTTGAGGACGTGCTCGGACACGCTGCTGTGCAGTAGTGCCCGCAGACCGGAGGCCCCGCTGGTGCCGGTGACCAGGATGTCGACCTCGAGTGTGTCGGCGGCGTCGACCAGTGCGGCCCATACGGTCGAGTCGACTTCGGCCAGACGGCCCTGCGCGTTGAGGCCCGCGGCGATGGCCCGCTGGACGCCCTGGGTGTTCCGATCGCGCGCCTCGTCGTGCAGTGCGTCGTCGATGCCCTGGTCGACCACCGAATGCAGGACCGGCTGCATACCGCCCGACAGTGCCGAGAGCCGCGCGCTCTGGTGCACGCCCGACTCCCATGCGGTCACCACGAAAGCGGTGTGGGATTGCAGGAACCGACCGGCATAGTCGATCGCCCGATCGGCGTTCTCGCTGCCGTCGTAGGCGATCATGATGGTGTCTTGTCCGGTGTGCCCCGGTTTGTCGGTGGTTTGCTGCCCGGACATGGTGTGCCTCCTGTACAAGGTCCTCCGAGGTCGAGGATACCCGTCGAATGTAATGGACATCACACCACGATGCCGTGCAAGACTCGTTTTATGTTCTCCAAACACCGTCCCCGCCGCACCATGGCCGCGTTGACGATCGTCCTCGCCTCAGTTCTGGCCGCCTGTGGTGACGGAGATGAACCCGAGGAGCTGTTGAGCAGCGGGGAGTCGTCGTCGAGCTCGGCCGCGCCACCTGCGACATCCGGTACGCCGATGGTGACGCCTGCGGTCTGTGGCGCCTCCGAGTTGGAGGCGATGTCGCTGCGGCAAAAGCTGGCCCAGTTGCTCATGGTGGGGGTCACCGGTACGTCCGATGCGCTCGATGTGGTGCAGCGTGAGCAGGTCGGTGGAATCTTCATCGGCAGTTGGACGGACCTGTCGATCCTCACCGATGGTGGCGTGGGCGCGGTGCAGGATGCTGCGGACTTCCCGGTGATGGTCTCGGTGGACCAGGAGGGTGGCCGGGTCTCGCGGTTGTCGTCGCTGGGCATCGACGGACCCTCGGCCCGTGAGATGGCGCAGACGATGACCCCGGAGCAGGTGCGCGAGCTGGCGACGTCGCAGGGGCGGCAGATGAGTGAACTGGGCATCACGGTGGACTACGCGCCGGTCGTCGATGTCAGTGCGGAGTCGGACAACGAGGTGATCGGGGACCGCTCGTTCAGCGATGATCCCGAGACGGTGACCATCTACGCCGAGGCGTACGCCCGGGGACTGCAGGACGCGGGCATCATGCCGGTGTTCAAGCATTTCCCCGGACACGGCAGCGGTTCGGGGGATTCGCACACCGGCACGGTCGCCACACCGCCGCTGGCGGAACTGCAGACCAGCGACCTGGTGCCGTACCGGACCCTGGTCACGATGCCCGGTGTCAGTGTGATGATGGGACACCTCATCGTCCCGGGACTGACCGGCCCGGACACCCCGGCGAGCATCAGCCCGGAGGCGATTTCGCTGCTGCGTGAGGGCACCGGCTACGACGCACCGCCGTTCGATGGCCCGATCTTCACCGACGATCTGTCCGGGATGGCGGCGATCTCGGCGAAGTACGGCATCGAGAGGGCGACCACCCTGGCGTTGTCCGCGGGTGCCGACATCGCGCTGTGGCTCTCGACGGACGCCGTCCCGGCGGTTCTGGACACGTTGACCACGGCGGTGAACAGTGGTGAACTCCCGGCCGATCAGGTGGACTCCTCGGTGGTCCGGGTACTGCGCGCCAAGGGTGTCCTGGACTGCTAGCGGGGGCCCGCATCTGAGCCCGGAGGAACTTACCGGCTGGTAAGATGCACAGGATTCGAACGTCTAGGGAAGTTGGTGTCGTGGCCGGAGGAACCAAACGCTTGCCGCGCGCCGTCCGCGAGCAGCAGATGCTCGATGCCGCGGTGCACGTCTTCGCCGCCAACGGCTTCCGTGAGACCTCGATGGATGCGATCGCCGCGGAGGCGGACATCAGCAAACCGATGCTCTACCTCTATTACGGGTCCAAGGACGAACTCTTCGGTGCCTGCATCAACCGCGAGGGCGCCCGGTTCATCGAGGCGATGAGCGCCGGGTTCGACCCGAACCTCAAGCAGCGCGATCAGGCCCGGACGGTCATCTACGACTTCCTGCACTATGTGCACAACAACCGGGAGTCGTGGCGGGTGCTCTACCGGTTGGCCAGCGGGCAGGCGAAGTTCGCCGGTCTCGTCGCCGCCAGTCGGGCCCGGCTGATCGAGATGGTCGCCGACCTCCTCCGTCGCGGCACCACCGTCCCGCATCCGAGTGACACCGACTTCGAACTGATGGCCGTGGCGCTCGTCGGTGCCGGTGAGGCCGTCGCCGACCGGATCTCCGAGGGCGACATCGACCTCGACTCGGCTGCCGACCTGATGGTCTCGATGGGCTGGCGCGGCCTGGCCGGAGACCGCCCCTAACCCCCGATGATGTGCCCTTTTGGCGAACATAATGCCTGGTCGGCACCGCCAAAAGGCCACATCATCGGGGTTTGGGAGCCGTCAGCGGAGGGTTGCGGTGAGGTGAGGGTAGCCCTTTTTCGGGTTCAGGACGGAGATGTCGAAACCGGCGAAGGGTCGAGCTCCGGCTCCGCCTTCGTCTCCACCGTCAACCCGTTTGGTGTAGACATTCACCTTCGCCGGCAGGATCAGGGGCTTGCCGAACTTCACGTTGTAGGTGACGCGGTCACCGAGTTGTCCCTCGGTGTTCGCCACCACCCTCGCTGCCGTCCACATGCCATGCGCGATGGCCCGGGGGAACCCGAACGCCTTGGCGCTCAGGTTGCCGGTGTGAATCGGGTTCCGGTCGCCACTGGCTGCGGCGTATTTGCGGATCAGGCCCAGGTTGGCGACCAGGGTGGCGTCCGGCGGCGGGGGCCGATGTTCGGCCGGCGCCGGCGGACGTGGTCCATCCGACAGGCTGGTGTGCTGCTGGCTCAGGAACGTCGCCGTCTGCCGGGTGACCAATTCGCTGCCCACCGAGAACTCGGAGATGACGTCGACGAGCATCCCCTTGCGATGCTCACGCAGGTTCTCGGCGTGGGTCTCGATGGTCAGTGGCTCACGGACATTGATCGGGCGCAGTCGCTCGATGTTGTTCTCCATGTGCACAGAACCGATCGCGGTCAGCGGAAAGTCCTTGGCCACAAGTAGTTTCATCACCAGCGGGAACTGCAGCACGAATGGGAACGTGAGCGGAAGGGTGTCGCCGTATTGCTGGCCGGTGCACGCGCAGTAGTCACGCAGCTGACCGAGGTCGACCTCCACGTCCGGCAGGCGCAGTACGGTGTCGGGCAGTACGGCATCAGGGGACACCCGCCCGGACTTGCCGACCACCGGGAGCATGGCGGTCACGGCGCGACGATAGATGTCGCCGGTGGCCGGAAAGTCCTTCAGGGTAACGGTTTTCGACATATCAGGCCCCCAGCATGCTCTGACCACAGACGCGCACGACGTTGCCGGTGACAGCACTCGAGGCCGGGTTGGCGAAGTATGCGACCGTCTCGGCGACGTCGACGGTCTGTCCGCCCTGCTGCAACGAGCTGATCCGACGGCCGACCTCGCGGGTGGCCAGCGGGATCGCGGCGGTCATCGCGGTTTCGATGAACCCGGGAGCCACGGCATTGATGGTGATCTTCTTCTCGGCCAGGATCGGAGCGTAGGTGTCGACCAGGCCGATGACCCCGGCCTTGGAGGTGCCGTAGTTGGTCTGGCCGCGGTTGCCGGCGATGCCGGCGATCGACGACACATCGATGACCGAGCCGCCTTCGCGCAGTGCGCCGGCTTCGAGCAGATCGTCGACAAGTTTTTGCGGCGCAATCAGGTTGACGCCGATGACCGAGCTCCAGCGGGCGTCGTCCATGTTGGCGAGCAGCTTGTCCCGGGTGATTCCGGCGTTGTTGACGATGATGTCGAGGCCACCGTGGCGGGACAGCACGTGTTCGGCGATCTTGGCGCCGGCGTCGGGCGCGGTGACGTCGAGTGGCAGCGAGGTGCCGCCGACCTTGTTCGCGGTGGCGGAGAGTGCATCACCGGCGGCCGGGATGTCGGCGGCGATGACGTGGGCGCCGTCGCGGGCGAGGACCTCGGCGATGGTGGCGCCGATACCGCGGGCCGCACCGGTCACGAGCGCGACCTTGCCCTGCAGCGGCTTGTCCCAGCTCGCCGGGGCGACGGCGTCCTTCTCATCGACGCGGATGACCTGGGCATCGACGAACGCGGACTTGGCCGAGAGCAGGAATCGGAGCGTTGATTCGAGGCCGGACAGTCCGGTCTTGGCGTCGGGCGAGACGTAGACGAGCTGCGCGGTCGAGCCCTTGCGCAATTCCTTGCCCAACGACCGGGTGAAACCTTCCAGCGCGCGTTGGGCGATGTGTTCGTTCGGTGTCTTCGCGAGTTCGGGTGTGGTGCCGATGACCACGAACCGGGCGCAGCTGCCGGTCTGGCGCATGGCCGGACCGAAGAATTCGAAGAGCAGCGACAGCTCGGACGACTGGGTGATACCGGTGGCGTCGAGGACCACGGCGCCGAGCTTGTCGGCTCCCCGGCCTGCGGTGTTGTTCGTGATCAGCTCATATCCACTGTCCGGGTCGCCGAGCATCTCGCGCAGCGGCTCGATCAATCGGCCGTTGCCGCCGAGCAGGACGGGACCGGTGAGGGCGGGTTCGCCGGCCCGGTAACGACGGAGATGGGGTGGCTGCGGAAGGCCGATCTTCCCGGCGAGGAACGACCCCGGGCCGGAGTTCACAAACGTCGAATACAGGTCGGTGGTTCCGTTGGAAGGCACGTGCACTCCTTGGGTTCTCAAGCGGGGTTTCGGACGCATCGGTGTTGTTTGCACCACCCGATCGGGGGTAACCCCCGGGGCGGAGTCGACAACGAACTTACTCGGGAGTAAGAATACGCCATAAGAGCCATCCACAACTTGGGAGATCCGCAGTGGCAACGAATAACGGCGCAACGAACAACGGGCCTGACAACGGTTCCGCAGACACCAGCGGTGGCGGCGCCACATCGCGCAAGACCCGCAGCGTGCGGCCGGTGGCGATCGTCGGCGGCAACCGGATCCCGTTTGCCCGCCAGGACGGCGCCTACGCCAAGGCGAGTAACCAGGACATGTTCACCGCCACGCTGAACGGGCTGGTCAGCCGGTTCAACCTGCAGGGACAGCGACTAGGGATGGTCGCCGGCGGAGCCGTGCTCAAGCACTCCCGCGACTTCAATCTGATCCGCGAGTCGGTGCTGGGATCGGCGCTGTCCCCGTACACGCCCGCCTTCGACCTGCAGCAGGCCTGCGGCACCGGCCTGCAGGCGATCTCGGCGGTTGCCGACGGCATCGCCACCGGCAAGTTCGACGTCGGCATCGGCGGCGGCGTCGACACCACCTCCGATGCCCCGATCGGCGTGTCCGAGGGCATGCGGCAGGCGATGCTGGCCGTGAACCGGGCCCGCAGCACGCCCGCCCGGATCAAGGCGATCGCCAAGCTCCCGACCTCCCTGGGCATCGAGATCCCGCGCAACGGAGAGCCGCGCACCGGGATGTCGATGGGCGACCACGCGGCCATCACGGCCAAGGAATTCGGCATCAAACGGGAAGATCAGGACGAACTCGCCGCGGCCAGCCACCAGAAGATGGCCGCCGCCTACGACCGGGGATTCTTCGACGACCTCGTCACGCCGTTTCAGGGCCTGACCCGCGATCAGAACCTGCGTCCGGGCAGCACCGTGGAGAAGCTGGCCACACTCAAGCCGGTATTCGGTGTTTCGCTCGGCGACGCCACGATGACGGCAGGCAACTCCACGCCGTTGACCGACGGCGCCTCGGCGGTGTTGCTGAGCACGGACGAATGGGCCGCGCAGCAGAAGCTTCCGGTGTTGGCACACCTCGTCGACGTCGAGACGGCCGCGGTCGACTACGTAAACGGCCCCGACGGTCTGCTGATGGCCCCCACTTACGCGATCCCGCGGCTGCTCGAGCGCAACGGTCTGACCCTGCAGGATTTCGACTTCTACGAGATCCACGAGGCGTTCGCGTCGGTTGTGCTGTGCACACTGGCCGCGTTCGAATCCGACGAGTACTGCAAGGAGCGCCTCGGCCTCGACGGCGCACTGGGCAGCATCGACCGCTCGAAGCTGAACGTCAACGGCTCGTCGCTGGCCGCCGGTCACCCGTTTGCCGCCACCGGTGGACGGATCGTGGCCCAGGCCGCCAAGCAGATCAGCGAGAACGGTGGGGGCCGTGCCCTCATCTCGATCTGCGCTGCCGGCGGGCAGGGCGTCACGGCCATCATCGAGGCCTGATCCCGGGCAATCCGGACGGCCGAAATCTCCTTGGCGAGAATTGCTCGATGACCGTGTAACGCCTCACAGAACCTCGGCGATGAACCTGATGACTCCGGTTGAGCTACATGACCCCCGACCCTGTAGCTCAACCGGTGTCGTTGTATCCGGGCCCGTTCGGCCCGGGTCAGGAGATCGGGTTCATCACGGACGCGATCTCGTGTTCGCCTTGCGCGCAATGGCATTCGGACTGTCGGGCGGCCTCGCGGATCGCTGTGGTCAACACATCGCGCATCAGGCTCAGGCCTTCTTGGAACACGGCGAACACCTGTGAGGCCATCACTCCCTCGCCGGCCACCAGACCGGCGTCGGTGTCGGTGACCAAGGCGACCGAGGCGTAACACATCTTCAGTTCCCGGGCCAGCACGGCTTCGGGCTGACCGGTCATGTTGATCAGGGTGAACCCCTGGCCCGCATACGCCCGGCTTTCGGCGCGGGTCGAGAACCGTGGCCCCTGGACCACCACCATCGTGCCGTCGACGACGGCTTCGGGCGCGGCGGTGGACAACACCCTCCGCAAGGTGGGGCAGTAGGGGTCGGCGAACGCGACGTGGACGGCCGGTCCGTCGAAGAAGGTCTGGGCCCGGCCGGAGGTGCGGTCCACGAGTTGATCGGGGATCACCATGGTCCCGGGCTCGAGGTCTGGGTTGAGCCCGCCGACCGCGCAGGGCGCGAAGATCCGGCGTACACCGACCGACCGCAGGGCCCAGGCGTTGGCCCGATAGGGAACGGTGTGCGGTGCATATTCGTGGGACAGCCCGTGCCTGGGAAGAAATGCGACCGGCACGCCGTCGACGTCGCCGATGGTGATCGCGGCACTCGGGTCGCCATACGGGGTGTCGACGATGACCTGCCGCGCGCCGGGTTCGAAGAACGAATAGAAGCCGGATCCGCCGATGATCCCGATACGTGGCTCAGTGTCTGCGCTCATGGATTCAGCCTGCCTCAGCCGATCAACCCTGTCGAAACGTGTATCGCTTAGGCTAGCCTTCCTCCCATGGGTTTTTCACGTGCAAAAGTGGTCGAGGTCGCGGAGCTGAATCCGCGTTTGCGGAGGATCCGACTGGAGGTTCCCGACCTCGCCGACATTGCACTGCCCGAGCTCGCCGACGAGGTCGTCGGCATCTATTTCCCGGTCGACGGCCAGGACTCGCCACCCGACATGGAGTGCCGGGACGGGATCTGGGGCTACTACGACGTCGATCCGGTGCCCGAGGGCCGTAACTACACGGTTCGTGGCATCGAGCCCGGCACCAACGTGATGACCGTCGATTTTGTTGTCCACGACCACGGCGTCGCCACGATGTGGGCGCAGCGCGCGAAGGTCGGCGACGAGGTGGCGATGTCTCACGGACGTGGGTGGTACCGCCCCGAACCCACCACCGACTGGCAGTTGCTGGTTGCCGACCTGGCCGGATTGCCCGCGCTGGCGCGAATCATCGAAGAGCTGCCCGAGGGAGCGCGCGCCACGGCGATCGTGGAAGTTGTCGACGAAAGCGACCTCGACTACCTGCCCTCGCGAGATGGCGTCGAGCTCATCTCACTGGTGGGCAGTGGCAACGGAAATGGGGACAGCCGCCTCGACGTCGCGGTCGAGGAGTTCGAGCATCCCGAAGGCCGCGGCTATTGCTGGTTCGCCGCCGAGGCGAAGGCGTCGCGTGCGGTGCGCAAACATCTGCGCCGCCAGTTCGGCTGGAAGACCGAGCAGTGCGACATCATCGGGTACTGGCGTTTCGACGGTGAGAAGTGGGCGCGCAAGTTCTCCGAACAGGGCGCGCAGGCGCTCGAGGTGTACACGAAGGCGCTCGCCGAGGGGAAGAGCCCGAAGGTCGCCAACGAAATTTACGACGATGCGCTCGAGCGGGTCGGGTTGTAGCAGGCACGTTCTGCCCGCGCCCGGGACGATTGTGCGCCCCGGGGTGGTACTAGGGTGTCGCCACGAGTGCAGATCGGGCATCTGACGGGGTGCGGGCGACTCACCAGCGCAGATATCCGATCTGCGAAATGACTGATCTGCGAAATGACTGATCTGCGCGACGACTGATCTGCGCGACGACTAGGGCCGGAGGCTTCGGGTGGATTCTGACAGGTACGACCCCGGTACCAGGTTGCCGGTGTTCCTGGTTCCACCCGCGGAACCGGTTCGTGGCAAAGAGATTCGGGTCGACGCCGACACGACGCCGCGGCGGTTTGCCCTCCGCACGATCTTCGGTGCGGGTAAGTACACGATCCCGGCCGCGATCCTGATGGTCGGCCATTTTGTCGGCGAGGCGCTTGTCCCGGTGATCATGGGTATCGCCATCGACCGGGCGGTGGCCACCGGCGACGTCGGATCGCTGGTGATCTGGCTGATCGCTTTGGCCGCCGACTTCGTCCTGTTGTCGTATACCTGGCGCTTCGGTGAACGGCTCGCCGTCTATGGGCAGACGATGGTCGAGCACCAGTTCCGGATGCGCGTGACCGATCGGATCCTGAACCCGATGGGGATGGCGGGCCCGGCCCGTCTGCCGGGTGTGTCACTCAACATCGCGACCTCCGACGTCAACCGGTTGTCGATGGCGGTCTTCATCGCGGTGTTCCCGATCGGTGAGATGGCCGCGGTGTTGGTGGCCGGCGGCGTACTCCTGTTCATCTCGTGGCCGCTGGGCCTGGCGATCCTGGTCGGAACCCCGGTGCTGCTCTGGATTCTCGATCTCACCGGAGGCCCGCTGCGGGCGCGGACCGAGCAGGAACAGGAGGTGTCCGGGGAGGCGGCAGGCACCGCCACCGATCTGGTGGCAGGCCTGCGCATCGTGAAGGGTCTCGGTGCCGAAGCCGAGGCCGGACGCCGCTACCGGGCGGCCAGCTCGCGGGCCCGCGACGCCGCCATTCGCGCCGGGCGCACGCAGGGTGCGTATACCGGTGTGATGCAGATGATTTCGGCCCTCTTCGTGGTGGGCGTGTGCATCGCGGCGGGGCTGATGGCGCTCGACGGGAAGGTGAGTCTGGGTGAACTGATCACCGTGGTCGGGCTCACCCAGTTCATGATGGGGCCGTTGAACAACTTGGGCACCAACTTCGGCCGGGTCTGGAACAGTGCGGTTCCGTGTGCAAAACGGGTGCTGTCCGTGTTGCAGGCGGATCCGGCGACGAGGACCGGCGACGTCCGAGATGCTGTCGGGGCGTTGTCGTTCCACCATGTCACGATCGGTCCGGTCGAGGATCTCGACCTGACGCTGCCCACCGACGGTGTGGTCGTTGTCGTCTGTCCCCCCGAGGTCACCGAGGCCATCAGTTCGGTGCTGTCCAGGAGGGCCCATCCCGATTCCGGGCAGGTGACGGTCGGCGACATCGATCTGTTCGATCTGCACGGCGAGGTGACCGGCGAGCTGATCCGGACCGTGCCGCACGCCCCGGACCTGTTCGAGGGCACGGTGCTGGAGAACATCGGTGCCGGGGTGCCCGAAGGGCCCGATCGTGATTCGCGGATCACCAGAGCGATTTTCGCGGCCGCCTGCGACGATGTCGCGGACGTACTGCCGAATGGCTTGGAGACCCCGGTCGGTGAGGCCGGCCGGATGTTGTCGGGTGGTCAACGTCAGCGGGTGAGTCTGGCCCGGGCGCTGGCCGCGGATTCGGCGATCCTGGTGCTCAACGATCCGACCACCGCGGTCGATTCGGTCACCGAAGCGACCGTTGTCTCCCGCCTGCATCAGGCGCGGGCCGGCCGGACGACCGTGGTGTTCACCAATTCGCCTGCGTTGCTCGAGATTTCCGATCAGGTGGTCATCATCGAAGGCGGGCGACTGATTTACCAGGGTGCCCTGGCGGACGCCGAGTCGATGCTCGCCGGAACGCTCGGGGGTGGCCGGTGAGTACCCCGATGTCGAACTCGAAACTCATGGTCACCGATTTTTCGTTGACGATGCGGTATCTGCGGACGCAATTGCGTAGGCACACCGCGCAACTGTTGCTGCTTGCGGTGGTCATGACCCTGGCCGCCGGTCTGGGTCTGGTCACCCCGCGTTCGCTGGGCACGATCATCGACATCGTGAACGGCGACAGCGGCAATGGCGATGCCGCCGAGATCTGGCGGCTGGCCGCCGTCATGGCGGCCTCCGCGGTCGGTGCCGCGATCTTCGCGGCCCTCGGAGTCGTGTTGTCGGCCAGGATATTCGAGGCGATCCTCGCCGACCTGCGCGAGGAGATGATCGCGGCGTCACTGACGTTGAAGCTGTCGCGGATCGAGGGCGCAGGCAGCGGTGACCTGGTGTCGCGGGCAACGGCGGATGTCAGCACCGTGAGTGAGGCGATCAGCAAAGCCGTGCCCGCGGTACTGACCGCGGTCTTCACCATCGGTGTCACATTTGTCGGATTGGCCGCCCTCGACTGGCGATTCCTGATCGTGATCCTGTTGGTGATCCCGGTGTACGTCAACGGGATCCGGATGTATCTGCGGCACGCCCCCGTGCTCTATGCGGCGCAGCGCGAGGCCACCGCGGACCGGGCGCATCACGTGCTCGGTGCGATCCAGGGGCTCGAATCAGTGCACGCATTCCGGTTGTCGGCTCTGCTGAACCGGCGGATCGATCGGCACTCGTGGGAAGTGGTCCGCTGGTCGATCCGGGCGAGTGTGCTCTTCAGTCGCCTGGGTGTCCGGGTGAACACCGGCGAATTCGTCGGCATGACAACCATTTTGATCGTGGGATTCTTCCTGGTCGACGGGAACTCCCTGACCATCGGCGCGGTCACCGCGGCGATGTTGTTCTTCCTGCTGCTCTTCGACCCGATCGGCATGCTGCTGTTCGTTGTCGATGACCTGCAGTCCGGCGCGGCAGCGCTGGGCCGGATCGTCGGAGTGATCGAAGAATCGAAATCGGTGCCGGACCCCATCGCGCCGGGCGCGCCGAAACCATCGGCACCGCTGCTCGAACTGGAGGGCATCAGTCACGGCTATTCGGCCGAACACGAGGTGTTGCACGACATCTCACTGACCCTCGTCGACGGCGAACACGTCGCGGTGGTGGGACCATCCGGTGCCGGAAAGACCACCTTGGCGACGATCGTGGCCGGTGTCCATCGGCCGACGGTCGGCCGGGTCCGGCTGGCGGGTGTGGACATCGCGTCGGTGGAACCCTCGGAACTGTCCCGTTCGATCGCCCTTGTCACGCAGGAAGTCCATGTCTTCGCAGGCACACTGGCAGCCGATCTGCGGATGGCTGCGCCCGAGGCCACCGACGAGGACCTGTCCGCCGCACTCGAACTCGTCGGCGCCGGTGGGTGGGTGCGCAACCTGCCCGACGGTATCCGGACGGAGGTGGGTTCGGAAGGACACCAGCTCACACCGATGCAGTCACAGCAACTCGCGCTCGCGCGGCTCGTACTGCTCGATCCCAAGGTTGCGATACTCGATGAGGCGACCGCCGACGCGGGCAGTGTCGGTGCCGGGGTACTCGAGGAGTCGGCGCAGGCCGCCCTGAAGGGCCGGACCGCGTTGATCGTCGCGCATCGGTTGAGCCAGGCCGCCCGCGCCGACCGGATCGTGTTCATGGAGCGTGGCCGGATCGTGGAGGTGGGTACGCATGCAGATCTGGTGGCGCGGGGAGGTCGCTACTGCGAGCTCTGGAACGCCTGGTCGCGGGGACGTGGGGTGTCGAGCAAATAGTTGCGGATCAGGCCGGTCGATATAAAGCCTATATAAATCTGAGTTACCCTGGGTAGAAATATCAGGCTAGGCTAACTGTGTATTTCTGGTGGTCGATACGGCCCCTGCAGATCGATCAGCAGACGCCACAGGTAGGAGAGTGCTCATGGTCCACGACGTGCGCAACAGATGCACCGGTACCCGACGGGATCCGGCGAGCCGGGAGCAGACGCCGGCCGCACGGGGATCGGCGGCCAATTCATGAACGCCGAGTTCGACGTCGTGGGCGTGGGTTTCGGTCCTTCGAATCTCGCCCTGGCGGTTGCACTCGAGGAGCACAACCGTGATTGCGATCCCGCCGACCGGATCACCTCGTGCTTTGTCGAGAAGCAGAGCCGATTCGGATGGCACCGGGGGATGTTGTTGCCGGGGACCACGATGCAGATCTCGTTCCTCAAGGACCTGGTCACGCAGCGGGACGCCACGAGTCGATATTCCTTCCTCAACTATTTGTCCCAGCGCGACCGGTTGACGCATTTCATCAACCAGCAGAGCTTCTTTCCCACCCGGATCGAATTCCACGACTACCTCGAATGGGCGGCGGAGCAGGTGGATGAACTGGTTCTGTACGGCGCCGAGGTGACGGGTGTGCGCCAGGTCGCAGGCGCGTTCGAGGTGTGCATCAGTGGGCGCGCGCCGGTCACCGCACGCAACGTGGTGGTCGCGGGCGGCCTGCGGGCCAAGCTCCCGGACGGTGTCGCCTCGAGTGCTCGGGTATTCCACAATCATCGACTGCTGGATCACCTGCGCGTCCTGCCGACGCCCACACACCACCGGTTCGTGGTTGTCGGGGCCGGGCAGAGTTCGGCGGAAGTTGCCGCTTACCTGCATGATGCGTATCCGGAGGCAGAAGTTCACGCCGTCTTCGGAAAGTACGGCTACACGCCGGCCGACGACAGCCCCTACGCCAATCGCATCTTCGATCCGGAGGCGGTGGTCGAATTCCACAGCGCTTCGGTCGAACTCCGTCAGCAGCTGCTCGACTATCACCGGGCCACCAACTACTCCGCGGTGGATCTGCCACTGATCGAAGAGCTCTACCGGCGAGAGTATTCCGAGCGGGTCTCCGATAGCCGCCGACTGTTTGTGCACGGGGCATCCGAGATCGCCGACGTGTCGGACTACGGAGACGGCGTCACCGTCCGGATCGGTCACCGGACGACCCGGGATCACACCGAAATCGATTGTGATGCGATAATATTCGCGACCGGATTTCAGCCGGTGGCCCTTGCGGAGCTGCTCGGTCCGCTGGCGGATGAATGTCAGGTCGACGAGCAGGGCAGGCCGCTCATCGATCGCGAGTACCGCATCGTGACCAATGATGGGGTCGAAGGCGACATCTACCTCCAGGGCAATACCGAACACACGCACGGACTGACATCGACCCTGCTCTCGAATCTTGCTGTGCGAGCGGGCGAATTGGTGAACTCACTGGCCGGCAGACCGCGTGTCGGTGATATGGACACGGAAGGAGTGCCCACTCTTGTCGACAAATCCTTTTGATGACGAAGACGGAACGTTCTATGTGGTGGTGAACGGCGAAGAGCAGTATTCGTTGTGGCCGACTTTTGCGACGGTGCCGCCGGGCTGGACAATAGTGCACGGAAGTGATGGGTCGACGTCGAGGCAGTCGTGTCTCGATCACGTCGAACAGCAATGGACCGATATGCGACCGAAGAGCCTTCGGGACGCCATGGACCTCGCGCCCGCGCAGGTCGCATCGAGTCCGGGGAATTGATGTTGCGCACTCTGGTGAACGGAAAAATCCACCGCGCCACCGTCACCCAGGCCGATCTGCATTACGTCGGATCCGTCACCATCGACGAAACCCTTTTGAAGGCGGCGGATCTCGTCGAGGGCGAGAAGGTCACCATCGTCGATATCACCAACGGGTCACGGTTGGAGACGTATGTCATCACCGGCGCCGCCGGCAGTGGGGTCATCTGTATCAACGGTGCCGCGGCCCATCTGGTGGACCCGGGTGATCTGGTGATCATCATGTCCTATGTCCAGCTCGACGAGGCCGAGGTACTGGTGCACGAGACCAAGGTGGTCCACGTCGACGGGAACAACTCGATCGTGGCCCTGGGAAATGATGTGGCGCAGCCGGTTCCGGGTGCGGTTGATCAGATCTCGTCGCGGTGAGACAGTAATACCCGCGGTGAACCCCGTCCGGTGTCGAAGTGACCGGGCGAACTCTATGGAAGGTGAACGATGCGTGTCGTGATGTTCGGGTATCAGACGTGGGGGTACAGGACCCTCGAGGCGCTGATCGGATCCGATCACGAGGTCGCCCTGGTGGTGACCCACCCGGTGAGTGAGCAGCGGTACGAGTCGATCTGGGCCGATTCCGTGGAGGATCTGGCCCGGTCGAACGGGGTCGAGGTAGAACTCGCCACCCGGCCGACGGCGGAGTTGATCGACCGTGTGAAGCTCGCCGAACCCGACATCATCGTCGCCAACAACTGGCGAACCTGGTTGCCCAGGGAGCTGTTCGACCTCCCGCCACATGGCACCCTGAATCTCCATGATTCGTTGCTGCCGCGGTTCACCGGTTTTTCCCCGGTGATCTGGGCGATGATCAGCGGGGCATCCGAAACCGGGTTGACGGCACACCGGATGGACGACGATCTCGACACCGGAGATGTGCTGGTACAGAGGTCGGTTCCGATCGGGCCCACCGACACCGCGACCGAACTCGTCGGTGCCACGATCGATCTGATCCCCGAGGTGCTGCTCGATGCGCTCTCGCAGATCGAGTCCGGGACCGCGACGTGGACGCCACAGAACCTGGACGATCGGACATTCTTCCACAAGCGGTCCGAGCGTGACAGCCTGATCGATTGGTCCTGGCCGGCAGAGGATCTCGATCGGCTCGTCCGGGCATTGTCCGACCCCTACCCGAACGCGTACACGTTTGCGCGCGGTCAGCGCATCCGGATCACCAAGGCGCGGGTTTCGCGGGGAGTCTACGGGGGTACCCCCGGCCGGATCTTCATCAAGGAGGGTGACGGCATGGTGATCGTGGCCGGCCCGAACGCGCATCGGGGCCAGAACCATGGCCTGGTGCTCGAACGGGTTCGCACCGATGACGACGTCGAACACCACGCACTGGACTTCTTCCCGCACGGCGGCGGATACCTGTCCGGCGACGCATAGATCAACTCGCGGCGACCCCGCGTCGGCCATTTGAACCTATACAGAGAGTGCCTCAAAAGGTACTATCGCAAGGATCATCTGGATGGCGCAGGGCACGACTGGCTCTGCCTGCAAGTAAAGGAAGTCGCACAAAGTGAAATCCAATAGTCGAGCCACGGGAATGGCGGGCCGGGTGGCGATCCTGGCATTCGCCCTCATGCTCCCGGCCGCATGCTCGAGCGACTCCGATGCCGGTTCGTCTGATGAATCGGCCGTGACGGTCACGGGCGCGTACGGCGAGACCGTCGTCGAAGAGACGCCGCAGCGCGTGGTCGCGATGTCGGCCACCGATGCCGATTTCCTACTCTCCGTCGGCGTGACGCCGATCGCGATTCCGAGTATGCCGCAAACAGATGCGGCGACCAACGGGACGAGCATCTACCCCTGGGCAGAGGGTAAGTACCCGGCCGATACACCGAAGATCGCCGCCCCTTCCACTGATTTCAGCATCGAAGCCGTTGCGGCGCTCGACCCGGATCTCATTGTGGCGACCGGCTTCTGGGGCCTCGATGAGACGTCCTTCGCGGCGCTGTCCGAGATCGCTCCGGTGCTGCATTTCGACACCGAGGCCAACGCTGATCCGTGGCAGGACAACGTGCGCAAGATCGGCCAGGTCGTCGATCGCGCCGACGAGGCGGAGGCGAGCATCTCCTCCGCCGAGGCGGCGGTGGCGACTGCCAAGACCGACAACCCGGTGTTGGCGGGCAAGACATACAACGCGATCATCTCGCCGTCCGAAGATGGTGTGTACGTGTTGTGTTCGACCGACGACAACATGGCACGGGTGATGGCCGACCTCGGGCTCGTGCTCAGTGACTACGCGCAGACCGTCGAATGTGACGGCGGAAAGGGCGAGGTCTCCTGGGAGAACCTGCCCAATCTGGACGCCGATCTGCTGTGGGTGATCCCCGATACCCCCGATCAGGTGCAGGTCCTGGAGGCGCAGCCGCTGTGGCCGACGCTGACCGCCGTGACCAAGGGTGCGGTGGCCGTGGTGCCGAAGACCGAGGGTGTGCCGTTCGCACTCGCCTTCCCGTCGCCGCTCAGCCTTGAGTGGGGCGTGAACCAGCTGGCTCCGCAATTGGCAGCTGCTGCAAGCAAATAGGCGATTCGCGTCAGTGTGAATCGGCGGTGAGCCACCCCGGCCTGGCCGGGGTGGCTCACCGCGTTCTCGGGGCATCCGATCAACCGCCGCCACTTCATATAGCCTAAACTGATAGGCAAGTACGCGTGAGGTCGTGCAGATAGTCCGACCGGGGTGTCACGGAGGGTTCGGTTCACATGACTGACACGTTCGAAACAACCACTGCAGGCGTTGTCCCAGCGGCACCGGGCGGTGAATATGCCGGTGGCACTGTGGATCTGCTTGCCGACGCCGACATCGATGCCGGCTTCGGCCAACCTCCGATCCGCCTGTCGCTCGCGGTGACGGGCGTGCACGGACTTCCGGAACCCACTGTCGCATGGGCCGTTCGACGGTGGTTCAGTCACTACTCGGGCCTGCTGCGCGGGTCGGTGAACGGGCCGGCGCCCGCATACCGGGCGAGCACCGAGCGTGGCGATCTGAGCACCCCGTACCCCGGCGCCGTCGTCGATGCCACCTGCCTCGTCGACACCACCGGCGGTGTTTTGGAACTGATGATCGGCGTCACCACCAACGATCTCGACGAGGTCTGGATCTCCGGCGCCGCCGCCGTCATCCGCCGACTGGCCCACGACCGTCTCGAGAATCGTGAGAGCTCCGTTGCCCTCGGCGATGGGCGGGGCGTACTCGCGCAGTACCTTCTCGAAGCGGGGTCGCCAGAGCTGCTCGAACGTGATCATTGGTCCCAATTCACCACCGAGCTCGAGGAACTCGAGCCGGCGACCATTGCGAGCGACCGGGCCAACCGTGAGACCGGGTCCGCGCACGCGAATTGCCATCGGCTCCGAATCCATGCACCGGCGGCGGACTCCGGGACTTCTTCGAGGGTCGTGGCGGTCGGATCGGTGCTGCGGGCACTCGTGGATGTGCAGGCGCTCGAAGGTGATACCGCCGACGGCGTGCTCATCGACGTCGAGGAGCCGGCCCGAACGGATCGCTGGGCATTGATCCCGGGCCGGATCCGTCGTCGGTTCCCGCTCTTGATCCCGGACGAACTCATCGCCGCCGACTCCGATTCCGAGTACCTCGCAGGCCTGTCCGCCGTGGTGGACATCGATGGCCCGACCGCCGCGGATCACGGCGCGCTGCGATTCACGAATCCCTTGGCCGAAGGCATGTTCGACGATCTGGCCGAAGCCGACATCCTGGTCTCGATCCGCTTCGGTGACGCACTGCCCGCCTCGGATCACCGCGATGGCGAACAGACCGCGTTCGGTCGGTACGCGGTCGTGGTGACGGTCTGGATCGGTGCGACGGCGATCGACGGGCAACGACCGGTGGTCGTCGACGTGACGATTCGCCCCGATGCCCGGCCCGGTGCCGAGGATCTGGCCACGTCCGTGGCGGCCTCTCTGGGTGCCTGGGGTGCCGGACATCTCGATGACGTGGTCGGCCTGGGCTCTGTTCTTGCTGCCGATCCGGTGGCGGCGTCGCTGGTGTCCGTCGATGATGACACCAGCGCGCGTATCGAGGCATTGTTCGGAACGCCGCGAGATGTGTTGCCCGTCTCGGCACTTCAAGAGGGTCTCCTCTTTCACCTGCAGTCCGCGCAGGCGTCGCAGGCGAGCGACCTGTACGCATCGCAGTTCCATCTGACCATCGACGGTCATGTCGATGCGGACCGGATGCGGGATGCGGTGCGTGCGTTGTTGTTGCGTCACCCGAACCTGGCGGCAGGCTTTGTCACGCTCGGTCACCGCACGTTGTCGGTGGTCCCGTCCGTCATCGAGGTCCCCTTCCGTCGCCTGGGTCGCGACGTGTGGCGGAAGGACTTCGACACCGTTGCGCAGGTGTTCGAACGCGAACGCGCCCAGCCGTTCTCCGCCACCGAGCCGCCGTTGATCCGCTTCGTGCTGATCGAGGTCGCGCAGCGCAGTTCGGTACTGTGCGTCACCTTCGAGCACATCCTGGCCGACGGATGGTCCGCGGGCCTGATGATGGATACGCTCCTCGATCTGTACACCGACCCGTCGGGGAGGTCGCTGCCCGAGGCAGTCCCGTTCCGGACCTACCTGCAATGGTTGGCAGGCCGGGATCGGTCTGCGGCCCGCGACACCTGGGGTCGTCAACTGTCGGGATTCGACGAGCCGACCCTGCTATGCCCGGAGGCCGCGACGATCGCGGCGACGACGGCGATGGCCAGGGATCACCACGAAGACCTCTCCCGATCGCTCAGTGACGACATCCGGGTCGCTGCCGCGGCCACCGGCGTCACCGTGAGCACGTTCCTGCAGACGGCCTGGGGTATCACCCTGTCGCGGTTGGTCGGCAAGGACGATGTCGTCTTCGGCACCACCGTGTCCGGTCGACCCGCCGACCTCGAAGGTGCGGAATCAATTGTGGGGCTGCTGTTCAACACCGTTCCGGTGCGGTTGACGCTGCGTCCGGATCAGACGGTGGCCCAGGCGCTGACCGACCTTCACGCGCGCAACATGGACGTCCTCGAACACCCGTACATCGGGCTCGGTGACATGCAGGCGATGGTGGGTCTGCGAACCCTGTTCGACACCCTCTTCATCATCCAGAACCATCCGGGGCGTCGGGAGGGACAGTCCTACGGTCCGGACGGCGAGATGAGCGTCGCCGATGCCGCGCTGACCGACTCGACCCACTATCCGGTCTCCTTCGCGTTGTATCCCGGTGAGCAGATCCACGTGCGGTGCGCCTACCGCGGCGATCTGCTGACCGCCGAACAGGTTGCCGTACTGGTGGATCGACTGCGCGGTGTGCTGCTGGACATGTCGGCGAGTACCGCGTCGCCGGTCGGCAGAATCGCGGTGGCCACCGACGGCGAACTCGCGCTGGTCGCCTCCGATTGGAATGCGACCGCCCGCGAGATCGAACCCGTCACCGTTGCAGAGCTTTTCGATGCCGGTGTGGCCCGGACACCGGACGAGATCGCGCTGCGCTCGGATCGGATGTGCCTGACGTTTGCCGAACTCAGCACGCGGGTCCACCAATACGCCCGCGCGTTACGCGTCCGCGGTGTCGCCCCGGAATCCCGGGTGATCCTGATGCTTCCTCGGGACGAGCGGATGATCATCTCGATGTTCGCGACCTTTGCGGTCGGGGCGGCATACGTGCCTGTCGATTCGGACTACCCGGTCGACCGGATCGGATACATGATCGAGGCCGCCGCGCCGACCCTGGTCGTGACGACCACCGCTCTCGCGGCGCGGCTGGGATCGGTGGACTGTGCCGTCCTCGACCTCGACGATGCGGGTGTGATCAACGAACTCGGTGCCTACGCGCCCGGACCGCTGTCGGCCGAAGAACTCGGTACGCCGGTACATCTGGACAATCTCGCCTACATCATCTTCACCTCGGGCTCGACCGGTCGGCCCAAAGGTGTTGCCGTGCCGTACCGGGGCCTGACCAACATGTACTTCAACCACGCCGAGCGCATCTTCGATCGGGTTGTCGCAGGACAGGGCGGACGCCGGATGCGGATCGCCCACACCACCTCCTTCTCCTTCGACGCCTCGTGGGAGCAACTGTTCTGGCTGCTGGCCGGACACGAGGTGCACGTGATCGACGAGGACATGCGCCGGGATCCGGCCGCGTTGCTCGCCTACTACGACCGCGAGGCGATCGACGGATTCGACGTGACGCCGTCGTATGCGATGTATCTGATCGAGCAGGGACTGCTGGAGCGCGATCGTCCGCGTGGCCTGTCGGTGTCGCAGACCGCGGCCGGCGTCGTGTTCGTCTCGCTCGGCGGCGAGGCCGTACCGGATGTGCTCTGGACCGCACTACGGGAAGCGCCCGGGGTGGAGGGCTACAACCTCTACGGCCCAACCGAATACACCATAAACGCACTGGGCGCCGATGTCGCCGACAGCACCGTGTCCTCGGTGGGGAACCCGATCTTCAACACCCGTGCGCACATCCTGGACTCCGGACTCAATCCGGCCCTCCCCGGTGTTGCCGGCGAACTGTATCTCGCCGGCGCGGGAACCGCGCGTGGCTACTTCGAACAGCCGTCGATGACCGGTCACCGATTTGTCGCCTGCCCGTGGGGCGATGGTGAGCGGATGTACCGCACCGGCGACCTGGCGCGGTGGCGTGCCGACGGCAGCATCGAATACCTGGGCCGGGTCGATGACCAGGTGAAGATCCGGGGCTATCGCATCGAACTGGGGGAGATCGTCAACGTCCTGCTCGACGCACCGGGTGTCGGGCAGGCGACCGTGGTCGTCCGCGACGGTGCCGCCGGTCCGATCCTGGTCGCGTATGTGGTTGCTGCGGAGCATCATCGGCAGATCGACCCCGATGCTCTTCGCTCGCACGTCGCACAGAGACTGCCGGACTACATGGTCCCGTCGGCCTTCGGCGTGATCACCGAGATACCGCTGACCATCAACGGCAAGGTCGATACCAGGGCCCTTCCGGCAGTGGACACCGGCGAGGACGTCCACGTGGCACCGCGCACGGCGACCGAAGAGGTAGTCGCCGAGGTCATCGCCTCGATCCTGGATCTCGACCGGGTATCGGTGGACGACGACTTCTTCGCGCTGGGCGGTCATTCGCTGTTGGCGATGCGGGTGGTCTCGCGGGTCAACGCCGCATTGGATTCGGCGTTGTCGTTGCGAGAGGTGTTCGACAATCCGTCGGTGGCGGGCATTGCGGCGGTGGTGGATTCCGAGGCCACCGGTGCCGGGAGGCTCAAGGTGGCCGACGTGGCTCTCGCAGATGTGGTGCCGGCGTCGTACGGTCAGCAGGCACTCTGGTTGATCGGGCAGGTGACCGGTGCCGGCTCGGTGTACACGATCCCGGTGCTGCTCTCGGTCGGTCCCGACTTCGATCGGGCGGTGTGGGCTGCGGCGTTGACAGATGTGGTGATGCGGCAAGCAGCGTTGCGCACCTTGCTGGTCGACGTCGGTGACGGCGTCCTGGAACAGCACCCTGTTGCCGCGGACGAGGTCGACTCGTGGCTTGCCGTCGAGAACATCGACGTGACGGGCACCGTGGCCTCGGATGTGCCGGAGCGGGTGCAGACCTGGGTGCGGCAACCGATGGACGTGGGCCGCGATTTTCCGGTGCGGGCCGCTGTGTTCTCGGGTGGGTCCGATGGAATCGCCGCGGGTGCACCCACTGTCGCGGCGCTGGCGATACATCACGCGTTCATGGACGAGTGGTCGTTGCCGGTGTTGTTGCGCGACCTCGGTGTTGCGTACGCGGCGCGCAGCCGTGGACAGAATCCGGCATGGGAGCCGTTGGCGGTGTCGTACGGGCAGTACGCACTGTGGCAGCGGGAGTTGCTCGGTGACGGTGATGTGGCGGGTTCGGTTGCGGCGCAGCAGCTGGGCTATTGGGCCTCGCATCTGGCGGATGCGCCGGATCTGTCGATGGTGGCGACCGACCGGCCGCGGCCGGCGCTGGCGGCCTATGACGGATTCTCGGTGGAGTTCTCGGTTGATGATGCTGTGGCGCAGGGTCTCCGGGCGCTCGCGGCGTCGTCGGATGTGTCCATGTACATGCTGGTTCAGGCGGCTGTGGCGGTGACGATGAATGCCTTCGGTGCCGGCGACGACGTGGTGCTGGGATCGCCGGTGGGCGGCCGGGGCGACGAGGACCTCGACGATCTGGTCGGCTACTTCGTCAACACGTTGCCGATGCGTCATCGACTGGACGGCAACCCGGCCTTGGCCGAGGTACTCGATCGGGTACGTGAGGTCGTGCTCGGTGGCTTCGCGAATCAGGATGTGCCGTTCGACCAGATCGTGAAGTACTCCGGCGTGACGCGCAGCAGCGCACACAACCCCCTGTTCCAGACGTTGGTGACCTATCGCGCCGCGGGCGTGGTCGGATCGAGTGCGGATTCGCTGGCGGCAGCAGGATTCGGTCCTTATGCCGAGCGGGTCGAGATCGGCACGGTCAAGTGTGACCTCGACATCGACATCGCAGACGGGGCCGACGGACTGAGCGGTGTCATCGCCTGTGCGGCAGCGCTGTTCGACGAGTCGACCGGCAGGCGATTGGCCGACGGTCTGTCGCGAGTCCTGGCCGCATTCGCCGGAGACCTGACCCGTCGTCTCTCGGACGTCGCGGTATTGAGCCCATCGGACCTCGAACACATCGAACGCTGGTCGCAAGGTCAGGCTGTCCCCGCCGATCGTGAGTCGACGCTTGATGTGCTGGTGGCCGAGATGGTCCGAACCCAGCCCGACGTGATCGCGGTCCGCGGTGATGGAAGGCAGCTGTCCTACCGCGAGCTCGGTGCGGCCACAACGCGTCTGGCGCGGCGCCTGAACGCCGCTGGGATCACCCCCGAAGACCGGGTGGCGGTGTTCGTTCCACGATCGATCGAGATGGTGACGGGATTTGTCGGCGCACTGGTCGCCGGAGCGACCGTGGTGCCGGTGGATTCGTCGTATCCCACCGAACGTATCCGGATGATTCTGGACGACTGCCGTCCGGCGACGGTGTTGACCACATCCGCGGTGGCCGAGAGAATCTCGGCGATCGCCGGACGACTCGGCGCCGATGTGATCTGTCTGGATGAACTCGACCAGAGTTCGTCGGAGACCACCGGTCTGGACGACGGACCATCGGTGCTCGGCTCGTCCAACGCGGCGTACGTCATCTACACGTCCGGGTCCACCGGTCGGCCCAAGGGCGTCGTCGTCGACCATGCGGCGATCATCAACCTGATCCGGTGGCGGCAGTCGGAGTTCCCCCTCGCCGTGGGTGAGAGCGTGTTGCAGAAGACGTCGGTGGGATTCGATCCGGCCATCCCGGAGATCCTGTGGCCCTTGGTCGTCGGGGGCACTGTGGTCCTGGCCGACGATGGTGGGGACAAAGACCTGACCTATCTCGGGCGCGAACTGGACTCCGGCGACATCACCTTTGTCGAACTCGTCCCGTCGGTGATCGCCGCGATGATCGAACAGGGCATCGACCTGTCCGGATCCGGACTGAAATACCTGTCCGCCGGTGGTGAAGCGTTGTCTGGGGCCCTGCGTGAGCGCATCGCACAGGCCTGGGATGTACCGGTCTGGAACACCTATGGTCCGGCCGAGGCCGCGGTGGAGGTCACCAGCTTCGGCGGCGAGACCGACAGCCGGGGCGCGATCCCGATCGGCTCGCCCGTCTGGAACACCCATGTGCTGGTGCTCGACGACCTCCTGAGACCGGCGGCCCCAGGGGTGACGGGCGAACTCTACGTGGGTGGAACCCAATTGGCCCGCGGCTATCTGGATCGCCCCGACCTGACCGCCGGACGATTCATCGCCTCGCCGGTCGGTGCCGGCGGCGAGAGGCTCTATCGCACCGGTGATCTCGTGCGATGGAACGAAACCGGGGATCTGGTCTTTGTCGGCCGGGCCGACGATCAGGTGAAGATCAACGGGTCCCGGGTCGAACTCGGTGACGTCGAGGGCGCGCTCGGATCCATTGCCGGCGTCGCGAACTGCGCGGTGACCGTACTGGACTCGCCGATAGGTGTATCCCGCCTGATCGCATACGTGACCCCGGACGGGCCGCGAACGGTCGACGACCTCGACCCGTCGGCGATCCGGACCGCACTGTTCGATCAGATTCCGGCGCAGATGGTTCCGTCCGCGGTGATCGTGGTGCAGAGTTTGCCGCGCACCGCAAACGGCAAGCTCGATCACAGTGCGCTACCCGCACCGGAGGAGTCCGCGGGCACCGGGCGACCTCCCGAGACCCCCACCGAACAACTGATCGCCACCGCGTTCGCCGATGTGCTGGGTCTGGACCGGGTGTCGGCCGACGATGACTTCTTCGGCCTGGGCGGCCATTCGCTGTTGGCGATGCGGGTGGTGTCACGGATCAACGGCGCGCTCGGGTCGGCGTTGTCGCTGCGTGATGTGTTCGACCGCCCGTCGGTGGCAGGGCTTGCCGGCGTGGCAGATTCGGCTGCCATCGGCACGAGTCGGGTTCGGCTCGCCGATGTGGTCTGTGGCGAGGTCGTGCCGGCGTCCTTCGGTCAGGAAGCGCTGTGGCTGATCGGGCAGGTGACCGGTGCGGGCTCGGTGTACACGATCCCGGTGGTCCTTCGGGTTGGTGCTGATTTCGACGAGACCGCATGGTCGGCGGCACTGACCGATGTGCTGATCCGACAGGACGCGCTGCGAACCCTGCTCGTCGATTCCGGCGACGGTGTGTTGGTGCAGCGGGTTGTCCCCGCCGACGACCTCGGTTCATGGTTCGGCGTTGAACGGCCGGCTCTCTCGGCTGCTGCCGCCGGGGCCGCGAGGAGCGCGGTTCACTCGCGGGTCGAATCGTGGGTGCAGCACCCGGTCGACGTGGGCCGGGACTTCCCGGTGCGTGCGGCGGTGTTCACAGATGTCGGTGTGGGGGCCTCGGATGGTGCTCGCGCTGTGCTCGTCGCACTGGCGATCCACCATGTCGCGGTCGACGAGTGGTCGCTGCCGGTGTTGCTGGCAGACCTGGGTGTTGCCTACGCGGCCCGACGCGGCGGCCAGGCCCCGGTCTGGGATCGCCCGGTGGTGTCATACGGGCGGTACGCGGTCTGGCAGCGGGAGTTGTTGGGCGACTTCGAAAAGCCGGGCTCGATCGGTCATGGGCAGTTGGCACACTGGCGCGATCATCTCGCCGGTGCGCCGGAGGTATCGATGGTGGCGACCGACCGGCCGCGTCCGGTGGTCGCGGAGTTTGCTGGATTCGCGCTCGAATTCGATGTCGAAGACACTGTCACGCAGCGTCTTCGGGAGCTGTGCGCATCGTCGGACGTGTCGATGTACATGGTGGTCCAGGCCGCTGTCGCGGTGATGATGTTCAGATTCGGCGCCGGTGACGACGTGGTGCTGGGGTCGCCGGTGGGTGGTCGTGGTGACGAGGATCTGGACGAGTCGGTCGGCTATTTTGTCAACACTCTGCCGCTGCGTCACCGACTGGACGGGAACCCGACCCTGGCCGAGGTACTGGCCCGGGTCCGGGAGGTGGTCCTGAGTGGGTTCGCGAATCAGGATGTGCCGTTCGGACAGATCGTGCAAGACTCCGGCGTGCGGCGGAGCAGCGCCCACAACCCGCTGTTCCAGACCCTCGTGACATATCGGGTTGCCGGAGTACTCGACACGAGTGTGGAGTCACTGGTGGCAGCGGGCTTCTCGCCATTCGGAGAAAGGGTGGGGATCGGCGCGGTCAAGAGCGACCTCGAGGTCGACATCGGGGAGACCGGTGACAGCCTCGTCGGCACCATCTCATGCGCGTCCTCGTTGTTCGACGAGGTCACCGCACAACGGTTGGCCGATGGGATCCGTCAGGTGCTGGCGGCTTTTGCCGGCGATGTGGATCGGCGGCTGTCGGATGTGGCGGTGGTCGGTTCGGCAGAGCTGGCGCGCATCGACGGCTGGTCGTGCGGTGAGGTGGTACCCCTTGATCGCGATGTGACCGTGGACGTGCTGCTGGTCGAGGCCGCGCGGTCGCACGCCGCAGTACCTGCGATTCGCGGTGGTGGGAAGCAGTTGTCCTATGCGGAGTTCGATGGTGCGGTGAACCGGCTGGCCCGGTTCCTGCTGGCGTGGGGTGTGACACCCCAGGCCCGGGTGGCCGTACTGCTGCATCGCTCCGTGAAACTCCCCTCGGTGCTGAGCGGAATCGTGCGTGCCGGTGCGACATTCGTTCCGATCGACCCGTCGAATCCGGCGGACCGGATCGAATACGTCCTCACCCAGAGTGGTTCGACCATCGTGATCGTCGAATCCGCCACGCGCGCAGCGCTGGACGGGGTCGCGATCGGAGACGGCGTCACGGTCATCGACCTCGGCAATTCGGACGTGCAGGTGCAACTCGCACAGTTCGGTAGTACTGCGATCGAGGAGGGAGAGCGTCCTCGCCGGATCCTGGGATCCGATGCGGCCTACGTCATCTACACGTCGGGATCGACCGGCCGGCCCAAGGGCGTGGTGATCGAACACCACGGGTTTGTGAACTTCCTGCGGTGGAAGCAGCAGGTCACCGGTATCGAACCCGATGAACGGGTGCTGCAGAAGACACCCATCTCCTTCGACGCCTCACTCTGGGAGTTCTTCGTTCCGTTGATGATCGGCGCGACGGTGGTGATGGCGGATCCGGATGGACATCGGGACCCGGCCTACCTGGCGCGGATCATCGCCGAAGAACAACTGACGACCATCGAGTTCGTCCCGTCGATGCTCGACGCCCTCCTCGAATACGGCGTCGATGACGTCGACATGTCGAGTCTGCGGCGGATTTTCTGCGGTGGTGAGGCACTTTCGGTGGCCACCGCGTCGGCGGCATTGGCGAGGTTCGGTGACATCCTGTTCAACCTCTACGGCCCCACCGAGACCACGGTGGGGATCACCTCGCAGAAGGTCAGTTCGGCGTTGCTCGAATCCGGGGCCCGTTTCGGCGGTGGATTGCCGATCGGCGTGCCCGCCCACAATTCACAGGCGCTGGTGCTCGACCGGTACCTCTCGCCGGTCCCGGTCGGTGTGGTCGGCGAGTTGTACCTCGGCGGTCCGCAGCTGGCCCGTGGTTACCATGGCCGAGCGGACCTGACCGCCGACGCGTTTGTGGCGAGCCCGATACCCGGCGCCGCGGGGGAGCGGATCTACCGGACCGGGGACTTGGTGCGGTGGAACAAGTTCGGGTCCTTGGAGTACCTGGGACGGGTGGACGATCAGATCAAGATCCGCGGATTCCGGGTCGAGGTCGACGAGATCAGAACAGTCCTCGAACAGCATCGGGGTATACGGTCGGCGGCCGTGGTGGCGCGCGACCGGACCGGCGTCACCTCGTCGGACCGCTACCTGGCCGCCTATTACTGTGTCGAGGCGTCCGGCGGACCCGAGTTCGCCGCCGCTGATCCGGCGGCAATCGAACGCACACTGCGCGCACATCTGTCGGCCCGGCTGCCCGACTACATGGTGCCATCGGCATACGTCGCGCTGGAGGTCATCCCGGTCACCGTGAACGGCAAGCTCGATGTGAAAGCGCTGCCGGAGCCCGGCACTTCGAACGAAGTCGGCACGGCGCCGACCACGGACCTGGAAAGGGCTGTGGCACAGGTGGTGCAAGAGATCCTGGGTCTTGATCCGGACCAGACGCTCTGGCTCGAAGACGACTTCTTCCGGCTGGGTGGGCATTCGCTGCTGGCCGCGCGGCTGGTCACGCGGCTGAACCGGGATCTGGGGAGTTCGCTGACCATGCAGAGTGTGTTCTCCGCGCCGTCGGTCGGGGCGTTGGCGCAGGCGCTCGATCCTGATCGCGGCGCCGGATCGGACACCGATCCGGTGCTCCTGCGCCTGGCCGACACCGATACCGGGCAGCAACCGGTGATCGCCGTACATGCGAGCTCAGGTTTCGGGACCGTCTACTCGACGCTGACGCCGTACGTCGAATCCGGTAGAGGCCTTGTCGCGCTGCAGGATCCGTCCCACGCGGGTGATCAGCAGGATTTCGGGACCCTCGACGAGCTGGTCGACTTCTACACCGCATCGGTACTGGCGGCCGCACCCCATGGGCCGTACCACCTGGTCGGCTGGTCGTACGGAGGCCACATCGCATTCGGTATCGCGCGTGAGCTCGAGGCGATGGGCAAAGAGGTTGCAACCGTGACGATCCTGGACACACCGCCGGTGACCGGGGCCGGCGTGATCGTATGGGACGACGAGGAACGGGAACACGAGGTGCGGACCTCGTTCGCACGCTTCGCCGAACTGCCCGATGTCACCGGACTGTCCCGGGAACGGATCCAGGAACTCAACGCCGCAACCACCGGTCCGCTCTCGAACCTCGGTGACCGCGAAGCATTTGCATTCATGGACTCGTTCGAGCGGTGCCTGCGGCTGATGGAGGCCCGGCCGACCAGGGGCGCACTCGGGGCCCGCGGTCTGCTTGTCCTGGGCCGGGAGCACGCCGACTCGGTGGGTCGGACCACAGAGCAGTGGCGCCGGCACTTCCACAACGGCGTCGAGGTCCGCTGTGTGGATGTCGACCACGAGGACATGGTCTCTGCCGCAGGTGTCTGCGAATGGGCGCCGTGGTGGGCGCAGCACCTTCGCTGAACTCGTAATTCGATCTAGGAGATCTGAACATGTCAACGTCGACAGTCACCGGAATCGAACTGTTCCGAGCTCAGCAGGGTGTGTGGTTCGCCCAGCAATTGATGCCCGGCAGCGCGGTGTTCAACATCGGTCAGGCGATGTGGTTGCACGGAGAGCTCGATGCGCGGGCACTCGAGAGCGCATGGCGGCAAACATGGAGGGACGCAGAAGTGTTGCGTTCGCAGTTTGTCGCCGACGGTGACAGCGTGGTGGCGTGTCCCGACGATCGGGAAGCGCCGTGGACCGTCATCGACCTGTCGTCCGATGCACCCGGCACCGAGACCGTCGCCGCCCGGGCCCGTCGTGCGATGGAGACGGAACTGGCGGTCTCCCGCGACCTGCACGGTGATGATCTGGTGGGCTCGACATTGTTCGATCTCGGTGAGAACCGGTGGGTTTGGTTCCTGCGTATCCATCACATCCTCATCGACGCCTATGGTCTGTCGCTGGTGTCGAAGCGCGTGGCACAGGTGTACACCGCACTGGTTTCCGGCAAGCCTGTCGCGGAGTCGTCGTTTGCCACTCTGGCGGCGGTCGCGGAGGCCGCCGGACGATCGGCCGATGCGGTGGCCGCCGACCGGGAATTCTGGTCGACGACAGTGCGTGGGCGCGGTGTGAGCCGGTCACTGGCCGGTGAATCGGTGGCGCTGGCACCGGTCAACCCCAGGTTGCCGTTGCACGCCCGACGAGTGGTGGCAGACGAGGTCATCGCCGACATCGAAAATCTCTGCAAGGCCACGGGTTCGACATGGGCGGAAGTGGCGATCCTCGGCTGGGCTGCCTATACCCGGCATCTGCTGGCATCCGATGAGGTGATCGTCGGTATGCCGATGATGGGGCGACGTGGTCCGGCCGCGCTGCGCACGCCGATGCTGGCCGCCAACATCCTGCCGCTGCATCTCCACCTCTCCGGCGGGGCAACCATCGCCGAGTCGGTGAAAGCGGTGGTGGCAGGTCTCAAGACGCTACGGGCCCACCAGGAGTACCGGGTCGAGGACATCGCCCGCGACAACGGGCTCGTCGGCACCGACATGCAACCGGTCGGTTCGCTCATCAACATCAAGGCCTTCGACTACCGATATGAATTCGGCGACCTCGAAGTCGTCCCGGAGAGCATCGCCACCGGACCGGTCACCGATGTGGCGTTGTCGGTGTACAACGACCCGATCCACGGCTTCGTGTTCGACTGTGACGCCAACCCGGACCTCTACACACAGGAAACACTCGAAGCCCTGCTCGACCGGTTTGCGGACTACTTCAGCCGGATCGCGGCTGCAGGCCCGCAGGCCCGAACCGGCGAAGTCACCACGGTCACGGAGGCGGAAACCCGTTGCATCGCAGACTGGTCCGGATCCGGCCATCTGCCGATGACCGAGCACCCGGCAGTTGCCGACCAGTTCGCCTCGCGCGCCGGCGAGCGCTCCGGGCGCACGGCACTGATCACCTGGGCCGGGAAGGTGACGTACTCCGAGCTGGCCCGCGACGTGGCCCGGCTGGCCAGGATGCTGTCAGCCGAAGGGGTCGGCCCGGAAAGCCGGATTGCGTTGTTGCTGAACCGCGGAACCGACCACGTCACCGCGATGCTGGGTGCACTGACCGTCGGAGCGGCGATTGTCCCGATCGACCCGGACTATCCTCGGGCCCGGATCGGGTACGTGCTCGATGATGCGCTGCCCGATCTGATCGTCACCAGCGGGTCGGCTGCGGCGCAGTGGGCAGACCTGCTCGGCTCCGTCAGTACCCGTGTCCTTGTGCTCGACGAGCCCGAAACACGCTCGCGCATAACGGAGTTCCCCGGTAGCAGGATCGAGGTGGGTGAACTGGGGCGGGCGGTACAAGCCGCCGACATGGCCTACCTCATCTACACATCCGGTTCGACCGGGCAGCCCAAAGGTGTTGCCGGTACCCACAGCGCGCTGGCACACCGGATCGGATGGGCGGCCACGGCCTGGGGTCCGGGCGATCCCGGCCGCCGCGATGTCAGGATCGCCAAGAGTTCGGCCGGTTTCATCGACGGCACCACGGAATTGCTTGCCGCGCTGGTTGCCGGGGCCACGGTGGTGCTGGCCGACGACCAGATCGCATCCGACCCACGGGCCCTCGCCGAGGCAGTGGACACCCATCGGGTCACCCAGCTCACCGCGGTGCCCTCTCTGTTGCGCTCGATGATCGATGTGGCCGCCGACAAGCTCGCCGGTGTCGAGCGCTGGATTTCGAGCGGTGAGGACCTACCGGAATCGCTGACCGCGGATCTTCTTCGGGTGGCGCCGGATTCGGTGGTCATCAACTCCTACGGGTCGTCTGAGGTGGCCGGCGATGTGGCCTACGCCGAACTCGGCGCGCCCGGGTCGGTGACGATCGGCAGGCCGGTCCCGAACACCACCATAGAAATCCTCGACCGCTGGCTGGCACCGGTACCCCCGGGCGCGGTCGGAGAGGTCTACGTCGGCGGCACCCAGGTGGCGCGCGGGTACTGGGGCCGTGCCGGGCTCAGTGCGGAGCGGTTTGTTGCCGCGCGCCAGGGCGCCCCCGGCGCCCGGATGTATCGCACCGGTGATCTCGCGCGCTGGACCACCGACGGCGACATCGTCTATCTGGGACGCGCCGATCATCAGGTGAAGATCCGTGGATTCCGGATCGAGCTCGGTGAGATCGAGTCGGTGCTGGGCGGACTCGACGGGGTGGCGACCGCAGTGGTCGTCGCACATCCCCAGAGCGACGGTGGACGTGTTCTGGTCGGATACGTCACCCCTGCCGGCGCCGGATATCTCGATCCCGCTGCGATGGTCACCGACCTGTCATCGGCCCTGCCGGCCCATCTGGTCCCGGCAGCGGTGGTGGTACTCGACGAGTTGCCGGTCACCACATCGGGCAAACTGGACCGGGCCGCATTGACGCGCCGCGACTTCCGGCCCCGGCACGCCGAGACCACCGCACCGTCGACGCCGACGGAAACGCGGTTGTCGGAATACTTCTCAGATGCCCTCGGCGTCGCGGAACCGGGAACCACCGAGAACTTCTTCGCCCTGGGCGGTCATTCACTGTCGGCAACCCGGGTGCTGGCGCGGATCGCGGGACAGACAGGTGTTGCGCTGTCGCTGCGGGATGTCTTCGACAACCCGACCATCGTGTCCCTGGCCGTCGTGGTCGACCGCAAGCGCAGTGCCGGGGGATTCGACGCCGCACCGCCGATCCTGCCCCGAGGGCAGTCGGCTCCGGCGCCGTTGTCGGCATCGCAGGCGCGACTGTGGTTCCTCCATGAGCTCGAAGGCCCGAGCCCGGTCTACAACATCGTGATCCCGCTCCGGGTGCACGGTCGGCTCGATGCCGATGCACTCCGGGCGGCCCTGCGCGCGTTGCTGTCCCGGCACGAACCGCTCCGCACCGTCTTCGTGGACACCCCGACGGGCCCGGTTCAGGACGTGCTCACCGTCGATGAGGCGGATCCGGGGGTGGAGTTCATCGACGGCGATGACGAGCAGGGTTTCGTGGATCGTTGCCGTGGACATCGGTTCGACCTCGGATCACAGATCCCCATCAGGATGTCGGTGCTCGAACGCGCCGACGGCGAATCGGTGTTGTGCATCGTCGTGCACCACAGTGCTTTCGATCAGTGGTCGGTGCCGATCCTGTTCACCGACCTCGA
Organism: Williamsia sp. z34; assembly: GCF_059553395.1. Lineage (NCBI taxonomy): Bacteria > Bacillati > Actinomycetota > Actinomycetes > Mycobacteriales > Nocardiaceae > Williamsia > Williamsia sp. z34. Next base: position 182,695 of record NZ_JCANWW010000005.1, read on the forward strand.
CGGTGCCTACCGGCGGTTCCGGGGAGAGGCTGTCGGAGAACCCGCACAACTACCGGTGCACTACGCGGACTATGCCCACTGGCAGCAGACGATGCTCGGTGGGGCAGCGGGCGGTGGGGAACCCGCTGAGGTGATCCGGCGGCAACTCGACCACTGGGCCGCGCGACTGTCGGATCTTCCGGACGAACTGCCGATCCTCACCGACCGGCCGCGGTCGGCAGCGGCCGGCCAGGAGGGCTTCACCGTCAGCCGGGTTCTGGACCCGGGCGTGGTGCGCGCCATCAAGTCGGCCTGCCGCCGGTACGAGATCACCGAATACATGTTTGCGCAGACCGCGGTCGCGTTGGTGCTCGGCCACTTCGGCGCGGGCACCGATGTTCCCATCGGTACACCGGTCTCCGGGCGCGGACAACCGGGTATCGAGCATCTGATCGGCTTCTTCGTCAACACGCTTGTCGTCCGCACCGAACTCGACGGGGATCCCACCGTGGCAGAACTGTTGCAGCGGACGAAAACGCTGGTTCTCGATGCGTTCGACAACCAGGACGTGCCATTCGAAAGGGTGGTGGATCAACTCAAACCAGAGCGGATCGCCTCGCGACACCCCCTCTTCCAGACGATGGTCGTCTACCGGAACGCGCGTGGACTGCCCGCCGACATCGGTGACGTGCCGATCGAGCTGATCCACACGCCTGCCACCACTGCGAAGTTCGACCTCGAATTCGAACTGGTGGAACTCGATTCGGGTGCGTTGACCGCTGACGTCGTCTTTGCCGCGGACCTCTTCGATCGCATCACCGGCGAGCGCTACGTCGACGCGCTGACGCGGGCGCTGGAGCAGCTTGCCGGCGCGGCCGCCGAGCGGATCAGCGACCTCGACATCGCCGACCATCGTGAGCGTGTGATGGTGCAGAACTGGTCGCGTGCACCGCAAGTGGAGGTGCGCGCGCACACCATCGACGGGTTGTTCGCCGAGCAGGCCGCCGCGGCCCCCGATGCGGTGGCGCTGTCACAGGGCCAGGCCCGGTGGACGTATCGGGAGTTGGCGGAGGCCGGTAACCGCCTGGCCCGCCTGCTGATCGCCCGCGGCGTCGGGTCCGGGGACCGGGTGGCCGTACTCGCGCCACGGCGACCGGAATTGGTGGTCATGGTGCTGGCGACGCTGACGGCCGGCGCCGCGTATGTGCCCGTCGACCCGGGCTATCCCGCAGCCCGGATCGATCACCTGCTCACCGACAGCGACCCGTCGGTACTGCTGGTCTACGGCGAGGACGAGCGCCGGATCGTTGTCGATCACGCGGCACCGTGCATCGTCCTGACCGATGGCGCAGTGGCAGGACAACTTCAGATGCTGTCGGCCGCACCGGTTGCCGACGCCGATCGCCGTCGCCGGCATGTGAACACCGATCCGGCCCACATGATCTACACCTCCGGTTCCACCGGCACGCCCAAAGGTGTGGTGGTCCCGCACCGCAACGTGATCGCACTGCTCGACGCGACCGGCGACATGGCTTTCGGCGGGCAGGATGTCTGGACGCTGTTCCACTCCTACTCCTTCGACTTCTCTGTGTGGGAGATCTGGGGTGCGCTGTGCACCGGTGGACATCTTGTGGTTGTCGACCAGGGCACGTCTCGGGACCCGGCGGCGTTCGGCGATCTGGTGCGCCGGGAACAGGTGACCGTACTCAATCAGACGCCGTCGGCCTTCTACGCGTTTGCCGATGCCGAGTGCGAACGCGCCGGTGATACCTCACTTGCATTGCACACCATCATCTTCGGTGGTGAGGCACTCGACTTCCGCAAGCTTCGGAGATGGCACGAATCGCACCCGGAGAGCGCGGCGAACCTGATCAACATGTTCGGGATCACCGAGACCACGGTGCACACCACCGTCCATCGGCTCAGCGGCGACTCCGAGCACGGGGCCAGTGTCATCGGCCGACCGCTCGACAATCTGAACACGTACGTGCTCGATCACCGCATGGCCCCGGTGCCCCCGGGTGTTGTCGGTGAACTGTATGTCGCCGGTGATCAGGTGGCGCAGGGCTATTGGAATCGTCGCGGCCTGACCGCAACCCGGTTCGTGGCCAATCCGTTTGATGCCGATGGCAGTCGCCTGTACCGCACCGGCGACCTGATGCGGTGGAACTCCGGCGGACTACTCGAATACGCCTCGCGTGCGGACGAACAGGTCAAGATCCGTGGATTCCGAATCGAACTCCATGAAATCGTGGCGGCGCTCGAAGCGCATCCGATGGTGAAGTCGGCGGTGGTTGTTGTCGGCGAACGTGAACGCGGCGGGTCCTCGGCGGATGACGCGCCGGAGAAATACCTGGCCGCGTACTGGGTGGGTGTGGATCCGGGCCGAGAGGATCCGGCCGTCGACGTCGACAAGATGCTGCGCGAACACCTGGAGGCCTCGCTTCCGGCGCACATGGTGCCCGCTCACGTGATCGGTCTGGATGCGTTGCCGCTCACCACCAATGGAAAGCTCGATCGGCGGGCGCTGCCCAACCCGCAGGATGTGCTCCGGGTCGGTGCCGATGCGCGCGGACCGGAGGGGCCGATGGAGGTCGCTGTGGCAAGGGCTTTCGAAACGGTCCTCGGGCTCGACGCCGTGGCCGTGGACACCGACTTCTTCCATCTCGGCGGTGACAGCATCTCGGCGCTCGCGATCGTCCGGCATGCCCGGACCCACGGCGCGGTCACCAGCCTGCGGATGGTGTTCGATCACCGGACGGTCGAGGACATCGCGGTCCATGCCGACCCCGTCGACGGTGCCGGTACGGCAACGGATCGGGTTCGCCTGACGCACCGCCCGACGTCGCTGATGCCCATCATGCACCGGCAACTGGACTCCGGTTCCGGTGGTGCCGGAGATGATCACTCGGGGGTGCGGCAAACACTTCTGCTCACCGCACCAACCGATGTCGATCTCGTGCGGCTGCGTGAGGCACTGTCCGCGACCATCGCGATCCACGGTGCACTTTCGCTCCGCGTCACCCGCGATGACGAGGGTCCGGCGGTGCACGCGGGGGATCCGTACCCGGAACTGTGGGATATCAGAACCGTTGATGCCCGCGGACTTTCGCGCGACGAGTTCACCGACCTGATCCGGGCGGAAGAGGAGAAGGCGGCGCAGGAACTCGATCTGGGAGACGGAGCTCTGACCGCCATGGTCCACTTCGACCGTGGCGCGGGCGAAGGTGTGTTGGCCTGGGTGGTCAACCATTTTGCGGTCGACTTCGTGTCCTGGGAGATCCTGGTCGCCGACCTGGCGCAGATGTACGAACGCCCGGTGCTCGCAGATGAGGTCGACCTGTCGTATTTCGAGTGGATGGAGTATCTCAACATCGAATCGACACTCGATCAGTTCCGTCCCCAGTTGCCCTACTGGATCGAGTGCATCGGGGCAGTGGGTTCGAATGATGTGGTGACAGAACCGGAACGGATCGACCGGGTCGCACATACCGGGACGTTCGGTGAGGCGGCCTGCGCCGCGGTCGCCGGTGGTGTGGCCGGGCGCGACGGGTTCGTCAATTCGGTGCTCCTTGCGGGATTGTCACTGGCACTGGGGATCCGGCGTCAACGCGCCGGGCAGGAACCCCGGACCGGTCTTCTGGTCGATGTCGAGGGACATGGCCGGGTGAGCCGACCGGACGCGCCGGCCTCGGAGGGTGCGGTGGGGTGGTTCACCACCGTCAAGCCGATCGCGCTGCGGGTTCCGGACGAGGTGTCCGGGCGGTTGTTCGAGTCGCCGATCGTGGGACTCGATGCGCTCGATGCCGTCGACCGGGCCCTCGATCAGGTTCCCGACGACGGAATCGGCTACGGCATCCTCCGGTACCTGGACGGCCAGAGCCGGGAGGTGTTCGCCCAATTACCCACCGCCGAAGTCCAATTCAACTACGGCGGGATGACCACCGCGGCGGCACAAACCCGGGTGTGGACGACACCGCCCGGTCTCCCGCGACTGATCGCCACCGACCCGGCACGCCCGGCGCATCCGCTGGTGGTCAACATCGTGGGCCGTCGGTCCGCCGGCGGTACCGAGTTCCACTACTCGCTGGAATCCGATCGGCCGGAATACGGGCCCGTGCTGGCCGAGATCGCCGGACTCTGGGAACAGGCTGTCGTGACGCTGATCTCCGTGACTGATCGGCAGCGCCCGGCGGCCAGGGATGAAGCCTCGGTGACGGTGGTGCCGACGGCAAATCAGCATCGGCTCCGCGCCGGCGAGGTGGATGTCGCCGGATTCGCACTCACCGAGGTGATCGACCTCGCGCAGACCCCCGACCGCGGCCGACTCGAAGTGGCGCTGCTGGAGCAGATGGACCGATACGATTCGCTGCGCCAACGGGTCCGGGCCCGGGGTCGGGTGTTGCTCGCCGAGGTGCTGCCGGTTTCGGCCGCTGCCGTTGCCGATGCCATCTCCTTTCACACCCTCGACATGCCCGCCGAGGCGGCCATCGCCCACGTCGCGGATCAGATGTGTGGCGAACTCGATGCCGCGCAGGGTGTGATGTGCAGGGTGGCGGTGGTTGCCTCGTCTGCCGGAGATCACCTGGTGGTTGCGGTGCACGGGACGGCCGCCGACAACCGGTCGTTGCACACGCTGGCGACCGCACTTGCCGCCGGGCCGCGGGTGCTCGAGCCCGGCGATGCCGGGGTCTCGGTGGTGGACGTGGCGGCCGCGTTGAACGATCTGTCGCAGTCACAGCGGGCCGCCGACGCGATCGATGACCTGGGCGACCCCGGATCCGGCGCTGTGGACCTTTCGTCAGTTGGTACCGGCGACTGGGCGCAGACAGTTGCCCGTCAGGTGCCGATCAGTGCTGACGCCGCATCGGTGGAGGCGGCATTCCTGCAGGCCGCAGGCCGTGGTGGGTTCGCTGCGGCGGTCGACCTCGATGCCGATCTGCGACTGCTCGCCGGTGCGGACGAGCGGGAGGTCCGGGACGCGTTCGGCTGGTGGACATCAACCGGACCGGCCGCGTGTGACGGGGCGTCGGCGGACCCGGCAGTGCGTGCCTGGAACCCGCTGGCCCGCTTCGGAACACGTGAGGGCCGCAAGAAGGCGAAGCGATATGCGGTTTCGCCGATATTGCTCACCAGAAAATACGGGGTGAGTGCGCGGCCGAATATGCGCGAAAGTAATGAACTCTTTTACCGAATCGTGTTCAGCTACCGCCTCCGAGGAGAATCGGTTGACCTCATGATTTGTGGAGCTCAGGAGGATTTCGGTGATCAATTCTTGGATTCGTGGGCATCCGCCATCATAAACCGTGCATCCAATGTGCCCGGCACTGATCTTTGAGTTCACAAAATGGAGATAAAGCATTGCGGCAATTCAAATAGGGAGGCTGGCGCCCCAGATAAGATAAGGCTACCCTCATGAAGTTGGTGAGTGGCCCGTGTCCGGTTGGCACGACGCCGAGTGCGCCGACGCCATACCGACGGGAGGAAATTGCCGCATGCTCGCTGTTGCGCCGAATGCGATGTTCGATCACGTTGTATGTGCCGATCCGCAGCTGGAGGCCATGGTCTGCGGTGACGACGTGGTGGACTTCGAGCGGCTCGACGAATCCGTCGACTGGCTCTGTGAGGATCTGTCCGCGTGCGGCATGCGGTCGGGCCATCGGGTCGGGCTCTGTATCCGCGAGGGACGGCAGTTCGTGCTCGCTTTGCACGCCTTGATGCGCATGGACGCCGTGATCGTCCCGCTGAATCCTCTTGACGACGAAGCCCTTGTCGGCGTCCGCGATCTCGACCTCCACTACGTCGTGTCCCACGTGCTGGAAAACGACCTCGTCGAGGAGGTGGCCGCGCTGGTCGGTGAACGCGATTGCGCCCCGATGTTCAGCGTCGCCGATGAATTCACGCTGATCGGTGTCGGGGACGGGCCCATCGACCGAGCCGGCGGATTTGTCCTCGGCGGGGCCGATCGGTCTACGTGGAGCTGGCTCCGTTGTGTCGAAGCGGTCGACGAGGTCCGCAAGGGGCTCGATCTGGATTCGAAGGCTCAGGTGATGCTCTGCGGGAGTTGCGAGAGTGCGGCGGCAGTCATGGTGATCCTCGCCTGTGCCAGCGCCGGATCGTGCCTGCAGATCGCGTCGCCTGCGGTGGATGCGAACAACTGGCCGGCGATCGGCACCGGTCACACGTCGGTCCTTTTTGCGCCGTCTGCATCGGTGTGCTCATTCATCGAGCAAGCACCACAACAGCTTTGGCGCAGCCTTCGGGTGGCCCTGGCGTTGCGCGACGCGGTGCCGGAGGTGGTCGAACGCCGGTATGGCCTGGTTCGCCAGTGCGTCGGTAACGTTGCGATCTACGAGGCGGAGAACTGCCCGATCAGGTTGAGGTCGGTTTCGTAGTATCCGTGCCCGGAGGGCCGGTCGCGAGTTCCACCAGTTCGGCCAGAGCATCTTCTCGGCGGTGCCGCAGTGTGTCGATCACCGCCGCGATATCGGTGTCCTCCGGCAACCACAGCGCAGAGACCAGGATCTCTCGCAGCTGTGCAACGTCCGCGGGGGGCCGGTCCGATCGGCCGAGCATCGCCACGATCTGTTGTGCCGGTTCGGCTCCGGCCGGGGGCCGGTATGGCCGGACATCGAACTGCTGTGGCGCGAACTCCAGGAAGATCTCATCACCCTCGGTCAGGCCGAGGTCGTCGATGAACCGCTTGATGGTGCCCAACCGGGCCTGTACCGATACCCAGATGATCGATTGCGGACCAAGTCTCGACGGAAGCTGCAGAGGTTTACCCGGGCCGACCCCCAGATGCCCGGCCAGAGCGGACGGGATGTTGAACGCGGACCCCTTGACGTGCGCCTTGGACACAACCGAACGCCAGCGGACGATGTCGCCGTCGCGGTACAGATTTCGGGTCTTTGCCGGTGATTTCCGGTTCACGTAACGCTTTTCGCGCCGGGTGACGACATCATCGCGGGTGATGAACTCACCGGCCCCGGCGTATGCGCGGATGGATGATTCGGTGACGTTGTACTTGGCCATGATCCGGCTGATCAGATCTTCGATACCGATCTGCCCGCCGACCTCGTCGAGGATCGCGCCGATCTGCCGGTGGACGGGCAGATAGCGTTCACCGCCCCAGCGGACCAGCCCGTACGTGGTGCGATCGGTCTTCACGATCCGGTCATCGGTGGTGATGGCGTTGCGGATGCTCGACCGCGACCGCGGGGTATCGGCCATGGAATCGACGATCTCGTCGAAGGTCAGCGGGGTGCCCGCGATGGACAACGCGGCCGCGACCAGATCGCCGGTCGCAGTCGAGGCGGTCACCACATGATCGCCGATCAAGGCAAAACCGTTGCGCCCCAGCCAGCGGGCGGTGGTCTCGACACTGAGCATCAACGCCCCGGCCACCGGGGCCAGCGGTACCACCGACTCTGGGCCGGCGTATTCGTCGAGGATCTCCCGTACTCGCGTATTCGCGTCTTGCACACTGCCTTTGATGATCCAGTTGTCGGCGATATGGAGTTCGCCGGACCCGGCGCCGAGGATGCGCCACAGCGGGATATCCAGGGTGGGGAACTGCCGTCCCAGCGCGGGGATGTCCGCGATCACGTCGGAGACGTCGGCGATCGGATTGGCCCGCGCAGTCATCTCCGACAACAGCGGGCGCAGCGAGGTCGAGGCCTCGACCATCTCGGTCAACTGCAGCCGCAGGCTCCGGTCGAGCTGGTTCACCCGCTCGCGGGACAGGCCCAGCTGTGAGGCCAGGTGGGCCTGCGTGCGCGGCTGCGAGGTGACGATACGTTCGGCGAGGATGAGACGGTCGCGGTCGTCGAGCCCGTCGATGAATTCCCTCACGCGCCGGTCTTCGGTCAGTGGGATCGGCAGTGCGTCATCGGCGGACGGCGAATCGTCGGCAACCGCTGTGGTCGCGATGAGGTTCCGGACGATCTCGGCCACGGCGCCGCGGTCGAGACCAGGGGATTCGAGCAGCTGATTCACGGTTCGATCGAGCCGATGGCCCGTATGTGCCGCATGCGGGAAGTCGGCGGCGAGCTGATGATCCGGCCGGTCGGCGATGTATCGGGCAGCGACAAGGGTGCAGAATGCGTCGAAGTTTTCGCTGGTCAGGCTCTCCGCAGGCGACGTCCCGATCCACGCATTCGGGATCAGTTCGTTCTCCGACAGGATCGATGGACCCGATCGATAGTCATCGAGCCACGGCAGAAGCTCAACCCACCGGCGGTGTGCCAGCGGGCGAACTGCATTCGCGGCGGGCATCAAGACGACCTTTCGGGTGCAGCGGGTATATCGAGCAGCGTGGACAACTCAGCCGCGACACCGCAGTTTAACCGACACCCAACGCGGTGAGGATGGTGCGGAATTTGGCCGAGGTCTCGGCCAGTTCCTGATCCGGGTCGGAATCGGCGACGATACCGCCGCCCGCCGAGGCTCGGATGGTGCGCCGGTCCGCGTCGAGTTCGGCGCATCGGATGCTGACCAGCCACTCTCCGTTGCCGGTGGCGTCGCACCAGCCGACCGCACCGGCGTAGAAGCGTCGGTCCTCCTCGTTGCGGAGGATGTGGTCGCGGGATTGGGCGGTGGGTGTACCGCAGATGGCGGGGGTCGGGTGCAGGATGCGGGCCAGGTCCAGCGCCGTGATGGCCGGATCGCGGAGCCGACCGGAGATCTCCGTCCCCAGATGCCACATGGCCGGCGTCTTGGTGAGTGAGGGGGCGGTCGGCACGATGACGTCGCCGCACAGTGGGCGCAGCCGTTCGGCCAACGCCTCGACGACAAAGGCGTGCTCGTGTTGGTCTTTGGCCGATGCGGTCAGTCGCGCAGCCTGCTCTCGATCGGCAACCGGGTCGGCAGACCGCGGTGCCGAGCCGGCGAGCGGATGGCAGGTCACCGTCGAACCCGTTCGGCGGACAAGCACTTCCGGGCTCGACCCGATCAGCAGATGGCCGTCGAAATCGGGGCCGGCAGGTGAGAGATCGGCGAGGAAACCGTTGTGGGCGTGGTCTGCGTCGACCAGTCGGCCGAGTAGCGCGACGGGGTCGATCGGAGCGCTCGCCCGCAACATCAGTGTCCGGGCCAGAACCACCTTGGAGAGTTCGGTGGCCGGATCGGTCAGGGCGCGAAGGGCCAGGCGAACGCGCCGGACGTGTTCTTCGGGTGCCGGGATCGTCGTGACGATCTCCACCGGCGGCAGTACCCCGCCCGGCGACTGCCATTGCTGTGCGGTGTGGGTCACCTCGGCCGGGGCCAAGAGGGCGGCGGGCCGCTCGGTGTCGAAGGGGAGTGCGCCCACGATGTAGTTGTGGCCACCGCTTTCGAGTGCCTCGCGTGCCACCGCGATGCTGTCGAAGTGGGCGCTGACACCGGTCGCCTGCAGGTGATACCCCGGGCGCGAGAGGGTGAACGTCGGAGTGGTTCCTATCGTGGCGCTGATGATCGTGGCCTCCGGCTTCGAGCGTGTACCGGCGGATGTGGTGGACATGGTCTGACTAACCTCTCAACGCTTGTCGGCTGTGAACAGCCTAGTGCTTCCGACCTACCCCAGTAGAAATAGCCTATCCGAATGATGTAGTTCTTGATAGGTGTCCTTCCCGGCTCCCCCCAGGCCGCCCATTCGACGTCGGCTACTACTTCACGACTTCCGGCAGGCAGGATGACGAACCCCGCCGGCCTGCGGCTCGGGGCCTGGTGTCTGATGGGAGTGTGACGACGACCAACCCGGCATCGAGCCCAGACGACACCCATGCGATCACCACGCAGGCGGACCTCGAGCGGGTGCTCGGAGTCGCCCATCCAGACGTCCTGAACAAGCACACGTCGTCGCTGACCCCGTCGATCGTCGAGTATCTCCGGCATGCCAGGTTTTTCGTCCTGGCCACGGCGGATGCCGACGGCAACTGTGATTGCTCGCCGCGCGGTGACGTCGATTCGGCGGTACTCGTCCCCGACCCGCACACCCTGGTGCTGCCCGATCGGATGGGCAATCGGCGGGTCGATTCGTACCGCAACATCCTGGCGAATCCCCACGTCGGGGTGTTGTTCATGGTTCCCGGAATCGATGAGGTGATCCGGGTCAACGGCCGGGCGAGGTTGCGTACCGACCCGGATCTGCTGGACGCCATGGCGATCAAGGGCAAGTCGGCGACGCTCGCCGTTGTCATCGACATCGACGAGGTCTACGTCCATTGCGCCCGGGCGATCCTGCGGTCGGATCTGTGGAATCCCGAGCGATTCGCCGATCCGGACGTCGTGCCGACCGTTCGCGACATCTTGGCCGAGCAACACGCGATGCCGGTGCCTGCCGACGAGCCGCGCCGACAGGAGCCGTACCGCTCGCATCTGTACTGATCGGTGATCGACCCTTGAACCGAACAAGCGCTCGGTCATAGGGTGCGAGAATGGAAATCAACGGAGCAAGCGCAATTGTGACGGGTGGGGCATCGGGTATCGGTGCCGCAGTGGCGCGGCAACTCGCCGCTTTGGGGGCCAAGGTCGTGGTTGCCGATGTGCAGGCCGACAAGGGGGAGGCCCTGGCCAAAGAGATCGGTGGGGCCTTCGTCAACGTCGATGTCACCAAGACCGAGCAGATCGAGGCAGCGGTCAACAAGGCCCTCGAGCTCGGACCGCTACGGGCGCTGGTCAACTCGGCAGGCGTCGGTTCGGCGCAGCGCACCATCGGCCGGGACGGTGAGTTCTCCTCCGCCCACGATATCGATACCTTCCGGCGGGTCATCAACATCAACCTGATCGGCAGCTTCGACGCGACCCGGCTGGCAGCCACCGCGATGAGCCGCGGTGAGCCGACCGAGTCGGGCGAGAAGGGTGCGATCGTGTCGCTGGCCAGCGTCGCCGCATTCGACGGCCAGATCGGTCAGGCCGCCTACTCCGCATCCAAGGGCGGCATCGTCAGTCTGACCCTGACCGTCGCCCGCGATCTGGCGGCCGCCGGCATCCGCAACAACACCGTCGCCCCCGGCCTGATCGAGACCCCCATCTACGGAACGGGTCCCGAATCCGAGGCGTTCAAGGCCAAACTCGGTGAGAGCGTGCTGTACCCACGCCGTCTCGGTACCCCCGACGAACTCGCGTCGATGGTCATCGAACTGATCACGAACTCCTACATGAACGGCGAGGTCGTCCGCGTCGACGGCGGCGTGCGGCTCCCGCCCAAGTAACCCAAAAATCCGCGCCACGTACCTCCGTTCGCGCCTGTTGCAACAGGCGCGAATGTGAGGACGTGGCGCGGATTTTGCTGGGGGACTTGCGAAATGACTAGAACGAGGCTTCGTCGAGCTCCATGATGTCGTTGTCGACCTTCTCCACGATGCCGCGGACGGCGGTGAGCTCGGGCAGCATGTTCTTCGCGAAGAACGTCGCGACGGCCACCTTGCCGTTGTAGAAGGCGGTATCGGCCTCACTGGCACCGGCATCGAGCGCGGCCTGCGCCACCTCGGCCTGGCGCAGCAGCAGCCAGCCGATCATCAGGTCACCGACACTCATCAGGAAGCGCACGCTGCCCAGGCCGACCTTGTACAGCTCGGTCGGCTGCTCCTGGGCGTTCATCAGGAAGCCGGTCAGCGTCGCGGCCATCGCCTGGACGTCTTCGAGGGCCGTCTTGAGCAGGGCCTTCTCCGCCTTGAGGCGACCATCGCCCGAGTCCGACTCGATGAAGGCACTGATCTGGCCGGCGACGTGAGCCAGGGCTTGGCCCTTGTCACGAATGATCTTGCGGAAGAAGAAGTCCTGCGCCTGGATGGCGGTGGTGCCCTCGTACAGCGAGTCGATCTTGGCGTCGCGGATGTACTGCTCGATCGGGTAGTCCTGCAGGAAGCCCGAACCGCCGAGCGTCTGCAGTGAACCGATGAGCTGTTCCGAGGCCCGCTCGGAGCCGACACCCTTGACGATCGGCAGCAGCAGGTCGTTGACGCGGTAGGCCATGTCCTTGTCGGCGCCGGAGACGATCTGCGCGGAGGAGAGATCCTGGTGCGAGGCGGTGTACAGGTACACCGCGCGCAGGCCTTCGGTGTATGCCTTCTGGGTCATCAGCGACCGGCGTACGTCCGGGTGATGGGTGATCGTGACACGCGGGGCGGCCTTGTCGGTCATCTGCGTCATGTCGGCGCCCTGCACGCGCTCCTTGGCGTATTCGAGCGCATTGAGGTAACCGGTCGACAGCGTGGCGATCGCCTTGGTGCCCACCATCATCCGGGCGTGCTCGATGACGTCGAACATCTGCGCGATGCCGTCGTGGACCTCGCCGACGAGCCAGCCCTTGGCGGGGACGCCGTGCTGGCCGAAGGTCAGCTCACACGTGGACGAGACCTTGAGACCCATCTTGTGCTCGACGTTGGTGACGAATACGCCGTTGCGCTCGCCGAGTTCGCCCGTCTCGTGGTCGAAGTGGAACTTCGGTACGAAGAACAACGACAGGCCCTTGGTGCCCGGCCGTGCGCCCTCGGGGCGGGCCAGCACCAGGTGGATGATGTTCTCGGTCATGTCCTGATCGGCCGAGGTGATGAAGCGCTTCACACCGTCGATGTGCCAGGTGCCGTCTTCCTGCTTGATCGCCTTGGTGCGGGCGGCGCCCACATCGGAACCGGCGTCGGGCTCGGTCAGCACCATGGTGGCGCCCCAGCCGCGCTCGGCACTGATGACGGCCCACTTCTTCTGCTCGTCGGTGCCGTTGTTGTAGAAGATGTTGGAGAAGCCGGCGCCTGCGGCGTACATGAACGCGCCCGGGTTCGCGCCGAGGAGCAGTTCGCCGATCGCCCAGTACAGCGACCGGGGAGCAGGCAGGCCGCCCAGCTCCTCATCGATGCCGAGCTTGTCCCAGCCTGCGTCGGTCAGAGCCTTGTACGACTTCTTGAACGACTCGGGGACGGTGACGCTGTGGGTCTCCGGATCGAAGACGGGCGGGTTGCGGTCGGCGTCCGCGAAGGACTCGGCCAGCGGGCCCTGGGCGAGGACGTTCACCTCACGCAGCATGTCGATGGCGGTCTCTTTGTCGAGATCGCCGAAATCTCCGCTGCCGAGGACCTCTTCGAGCTTGAACATCTCGAAGAGGTTGAACTGGAGGTCGCGGAGATTGCTCTTGTAATGCCCCATTGCAGAATCCTTTGCAATCGTCGAACGGCTATTGATTGTGGCGAGTACTCGGTTGGTGGACTGCACAGTAAGTTACTCACCAGTAACAACTGTGAATATACATCCGCTTACCACGTCGCACAAACGCTCTGTACATCAACGAATGTGATGCGCAACATATCGGGGGTGCAGGCCGGGATGGCTCACCGGCGGCGTGGTCGGCAGGTCGGGCACCATGGATGTCATGTCTGACGCGGTGAAGAGCAGTGAAGGTGTGGGGACCGAGCTCCTCGAGATCGGTGATCGCCTGCAGAAGTTCATGCTGCCGTTCCAGTTCGCGATCAAGGAGATCGTCACCAAGCTGGAAATCCTGCGCGACGAGTTCGCCTACCTCAACGACTACAACCCGATCGAACACATCAGTGCGCGGGTCAAGACCCCCGAGAGTCTGCTCGCCAAGGCCCGGCGACGCGGCATCCCGATGGACCCCGGCTCCCTGCAGGGTCGGATCGACGACATCGCCGGCGTCCGGGTGTCGTGCACGTTCATCGCCGACGCCTATCGGCTCACCGAGCTGCTGTGTGCGCAACCCGACGTGAAAACCCTGCACACCAAGGACTACATCGCGCATCCCAAACCGAACGGGTACCGCGGACTGCACACCATCGTCGAGACGCCGGTGAACCTGAGCACCGGCCAGTTGCCGGTGAAGGTCGAACTACAGATCCGAACCATCGCGATGGACTTCTGGGCCAGCCTCGAGCACAAGATCTATTACAAATACGATCGCACCGTGCCCGCCCATCTCCTCGACGAGCTCGCCGAGGCCGCCGATACCGCCAACATCCTCGATCAGAGGATGCAGGCGATCCGGCGGGAGATCCACGGCAGCGGAAATCACGAGCTCTGACGCTGTGTCAGGCCAATGCCTCACGCAGATAGGTCAGATCGTCGGCGAGACCGTCCTCGGGTGTCTCGAGGATCACCGGGGCACCGGCTGCCTTCACCACCGCGACCAGGACATCGGGGTCGATGTGGCCGTCGGTGAGGTTGGCGTGACGGTCGCGGCCTGAGTCGAACTCGTCGCGTGAATTGTTCAGGTGGATCAGGTCGATCCGCCCGGTGATGGCCTTGACCCGCTCGACGATGTCGACGAGATCTTCGCCGCCCGCCCATGCATGGCAGGTGTCGAGGCAGAAGCCGGCGCTCTCGTAATCGCCGACCGCATCCCACAGCCGTTCGATGTTCTCCAGGGTGCGGGCCATCGCATGATCGCCGCCCGCGGTGTTCTCGATCAGGATCGGGACGGGAAATCCGCCCTTGTCGTTCGCCCGCTCGAATAGCTTGCGCCAGTTCTCGTATCCGTCCTTCGCGTCTTCGTCGTCCCGTAGATGTCCGCCGTGCACCACCAACCCGAACGCACCGAGTTCGGCGGCGGCGATGGCCTGGTTGATCACTGCCTGACGTGACGGCATCCGGAGCCGGTTGTTGAGGCTCGCGACGTTGATCATGTACGAGCTGTGGACCACCACATCGATCGGGGAGTTGCGGATTTGTTCTGCCAGCGGATGGGGTTTCGGCTTTTCCCAGCCCTGTGGATCGGTCACAAACATCTGTAGCAATTCGGCGCCGAGCTCCTCGGCGCGGCCGATTGGATCGCTGTCTTGTCGTACGTGGGCACCTATGCGCATGAGCACAGCTTAGGAGGCTCCGCCTGCGAGAGTGTTTCTCATCGCCGATCCTCGGATATTTGGCGACGATTAGGGGCAGAGTGGAGATCCGTAACACCCTGTCGGACGAACTGTTGTGGGGGAGTAAACGTGGAACGTTTGAGCGGTCTGGACGCCTCATTTCTCTATCTCGAATCACGATCGCAGTTGATGCACATCGTCGGGCTGATCGAACTCGACCCGGATACCGTCGAGGGCGGATATTCGTTCGAGAAGATGCGCGATGTACTCGACCGCCGGATCGCCGGACTCCCGACATTCCGTCGGAAGCTTCGGGATTCGATCCTGAACATCGATCACCCGGTGTGGGTGGAGGACCGGAATTTCGACATCGAAAGCCACGTCCACCGGGTGGCCGTCCCACCACCGGGCGGACGCCACGAACTGGCAGATTTCTGTGCGCACATCGCCGGGGTGCCGCTGGACCGCAGCAAACCGCTGTGGGAGATGTGGGTCATCGAGGGGCTCGCCGACGGCAAGATCGCGGTGCTGCTCCGGATGCACCACGCCAGCGTCGACGGGGTGAGCGCCGCGGACCTGCTGGCCAAGCTGTGCACCATCACTCCTGAGGAACCCGAGCTGGACGAGGAGGCCATGGCCTCCTCGGCCGGGGACGCCTCGCTCGCTGGGCTCGCGGTCGACGGTGCGCTCCAGGTGGCGCGCAGGCCGCTGAGCTTCGCGCGGCTGCTGCCCAAGACTGCGCAGGTGCCGTTCGACTGGATCTCACGAGCCCGCCGCAACGAGGCGATGCCGCTACCGTTCCGGGCGCCGCGCACGCCGTTCAACAAATCGATCACGGGCCATCGGAGCCTGGCCTACACACAGGTGTCCCTGTCGGACGTCAAACGCATCAAGGACCACTTCGGCGTCAAGATCAACGATGTCGTCCTGAGCGTCTGCGCGGGGGCGCTGCGAAGCTACCTCGACGATCTCGGGGAACTTCCCGACCAGCCGCTGGTCGCGATGGTCCCGGTGTCGGTCCACGGCGACAACGACGACGACCTGGTGACACAGGGCACCAACAAGGTCACCGGCATGTTCACCAAACTCGCCACCGACATCGCCGACCCGATCGAGCGCATCACGACCGTCGGTGAGCAGGTCCGCAAATCCAAGGAGCATCACGGCTCGATGGACTCGAACCTGTTCCGGGGCTGGGCGCAATTCGTGCCGCCGGCGACCATCGGTATGGCGATGCGGCTGTACGCATCACAGGAACTGGCCGATCGGCATCCGGTGATCTACAACCTGGTGATCTCCAATGTGGCCGGGCCCGATTTCCCGATGTACTACCTCGGCGCGAAGATCGAGGGGATGTACCCGCTCGGGCCGGTGTTCCACGGTGCAGGCATGAACATCACGGTGTTCTCCCTCGACGGGCAACTCAACGTCGGCGTCATCGCCTGCAAAGAACTCGTCCCCGATCCCTGGCCGTTGATGCAGGCCTTCGAAGACGAGGTCAAAGCGCTCCTGGCCGCCTGCGCCTAGGCGTCGCTCGCGGCGGGGACGAGCGCGACTTCCCGGGCTGCCTCCATGAAGACCGGGACGAACTCGTCGGCCTCGAGTACGCAGCAGGCATGACCGCCGTGGACCTCGAAGGCCTTGATGCCGGGGATGTTGTCGGCAAGCAGGCGTTGCCGCGATGGCGGGATCACCCGGTCCTTCGTCGAGATCAGGACAGCGCTGGGCACGTCGATCTCGGCCAGCCAGGGGCGGGAATCGAAGACGGACATGCCGTCGCCGAGCGGTCCGAGACGGGACAGGGGCGTCGCCAGGAACTGCCGCATGGCCCACAACGAGTCCGGGACCGATCGATCGTCGAGCTTGGCGGCATTCGGCCGTACGTGCGGCGGATGGATGATCTTCATGATCCGGCCGATGTTCGACATGTTGGTCTGACGCTTCGGGTCGTGGCTGCCGAAGAACGGGCCGGTGGAACACAGGATCAGCCCGTCTACGCGGCCCGGATGCCGGTGCCAGGCCAGCTGGGCCACACCGCCGCCCATCGAGAATCCGGCGGCGGTGAAGGTCTCGATACCCAGGACGTCGGCGAGCGCGACCACGTCGTCGGCGCAGTCGTCGAGGTCGAACGGCTTGTCGCGGATGCCGCGACCATGCCACCGCAGGTCGAGTGTGATCACGCGGAACTCCTTGTTGAGTTCGGGGATCAGCGGATACCAGCACAGCAGCCCGTTGGTCATCACCGAATGCAGCAGGAAGATCGTCGGTTTGTCCTTCGGCCCGGAGTCCGTCACGTACGTCGAACCCCGCCCGGGCAGGTAAACCATGTGACCGTCGGGGAGATCGCGGACGGGGTACTGGTTGAAGACCCTTTCTCCCCGGCGCAAGATCGCATCGCGTGCCCTCACCAAAACACTTTCCATCTGCTCGACGGTACTGGGGTATGAGTGATGCCGCCGTTCTTGTCGGCAGCGTACGATGACTAAATAGTGATGTGCATCACGGTTGGGGCAGGAGATGGGAGCTGTCATGCATTCGGGAACCTCACTACATGTCCGCAGGCTCGCGGTCTGGCCGGCTGGTTGGCTGGCCTACTTTGCCGGTCTTGCAGGGGCGGCGGCCGCGGCTCTGACGCTTCTCGCGTTGGCGAGCGAACACTATGTGGAAAGTGCTGTTGCCGGCGGCTGCCTGCTGGCCCTGGTCGTGTTGGCGATCGTGTCGATGCGCGCGATCCCGCGGATCTCCGACCAGCACACCCACGACGTCGAGGCCCGGCGCGACCACGCGGTGTACCGGGCGCGCTATCCGCTGTAGATCAGGACCGCTCCACGAGGTAGAGGTGCTCGGTGACGTGGGCACTCCTGCCCCGGAGATTGCGGCTGCCGCGGAATGTGTTGTACCGCTGCGTGAATTCGGTGACCGCCCCGATGGGTTCGAGCATCTCACGCATCTGTTCCGGGGCGATGAACCCCTCGTCGTTGAACGAGATCAGCAGATACCTCGCGTCCAGTCCGTCGATCAGTGACCGCAACAGCCCGGCGGCAACCGAACGCACGTTGTAGCCCGAGCGGTTCCAGTCGCCGGGGATGCCCGAGACCGGGCTCATGGCGGTGGGCACGCGATTGTCGGCGATCAGGTTGAGCATGAAGTAGTTCGAGCCGTAGGGGTGCTGGTTGTACGGCGGGTCCAGGTAGGCCACGTCGACGCCGCCGACCAATGCGGGCAATGCCGCTGCGTCGGTCTGCAGGACCCGGCGCTCGCAATGGTGGCTGCTCAGGACCGGTGGACGCAGGGTGATGGTTCCGGTGATGCGTCCCAGGGCGTCGGCGCCGCTGCCGCCGAATCGTCCGATCCCGGTCTCCCGGTCTTTGTAGAAGCCCTTGAACACGCCAGAGGTGTTGGCGTGGACCGATGCTGCCGACAGCAGTGGTCCGAGCAACAGGGTGCGCAACGGTTCGTCGAGCCCGTGGATGAGGTGGATGTAGGCGTCCAGGCGTCGAGCATTCTCGCTCGTGTAGAAGACCCGTTCGCCCGGTGCGATCCGGTTGTCGTCTGCGGGTGCGTAATGCTCGGCGATGAAACCGCTTGTCCGGTAGCCGGATTCGACGATCTGATTGATCTCGTCGACGGTCGCGGTGAGCAGTGCCGGGTCGATCTCGCAGGCGTTGGTGAGGTAGCACTCGCTGATCACCCGGGCGTAGCTCTCCAGATCGTTCGCGATGACCGATTTCGACCGGGCCTTCGCCAGCCGCGAGACCACCCCGCTTCCGGAGAACGCGTCGAGTGTCACGAGCTTCCTGCCGACCTGTTCCTGTACCTGCGCCAGCGCCTCGTCGATCAGGACCAGCAGTTGGCGTTTGTTACCGATGTAGGTGATCAGCTGTGAGGTGCGGTAGGTGGCTTCGGTGTCTTCCGCTTCGGCCGTGTCCACAACTGCAGAGCGTATCGAGGGCTGTTCGCACATCGAACAGGCGTCCGTCGGCTCAGTCGTCCAGACAGATCTCGGTCTCGATGGTGATGGGCACACCGGTCGCGATGAGCAGTCGGCAGGGCGCCTCGGAGTCGCGGTACAGGCTGAGCCACTGGTGACCGCGACTGCCATCGGCGTAGACGGCTTCCAAGGTCCGGTTCAGGCGTGCTTCGGCTTCGTTGTTGATGATGTAGCGCCGATCGCCATATCGCAGATACTTGTTGGGCACGTTGCCTCCGGATCGAGTCGGTTGCGTGTCCAATCAGTGTGACTCACGCCACTTCTGGTGTTGGTATTTTCGGGCCGAGCCGCCCAGGCGATAAATGTCTGTTTCCTGGCGGGAACGTTTTCGCGAATTCTTGGCCAACAGCAGGCCTTCGATGACAACGTGGCTTCATGAGCACGCAGGAGGCCGATCGGTCCGACGCGGCGATCGCCGGTCGTCCGGTCTCCGACCGGTCGTGGCGCACCCGCCTGGGAGACCTGAGACTGTGGCGGGCCGTCGCGCTCACCGCGTGGCTGGCGGTGGTGATCTGGCACCTCGCTTACCTCGGACTGGCCTTCGACCGGACGCGCCTGTTGCTGCTTCTGTGTGCCGGACTGGCGGCGGCGAGCATCGGACGTCGGCGGGTCATCACGGTGGTCATCGACTGGCTGCCGTTCGCGTTGATCCTGCTGCTGTACGACTTCACCCGCAATATCGCCCAGTGGATGGACATGCCCACCCAGTGGTCGCCGGCCGTCGACTTCGATCAGTGGATGTTCGGGGTGAACCCGACGGCATTCCTGCAGACCCACCTCAAGGCGGCCGAACCGCCCTGGTGGGAGGTGATCACCAGCGTTGTCTACATGTCGTACTTCATCGTCCCGTACGCGGCCGCGGCGTTGCTCTGGCTCCGCGACCGGCACGCCTGGCGGCGGTATGCGATCGGATTCCTGCTGACGACGTTCCTGGCGCTGGTCGGGTACACCCTGGTGCCCGCTGCGCCGCCGTGGGCCGCCGCGCAGTGTTCGGCCGCCGAGGTGACCGACAATCCGCGGCATCCGGACTGCATGGACCGCGCTCCCTATGAGGGCGGCGGGATGCTGGGCGAGGTGGCGCCCCGGCACGAGGGTGCAGAGCCGTACGTGGAGCGGATCTCGGCCAGGGGTTGGGACGTCCTGGACATCCACGCGGCGTCCGGGCTGCTGCGGCTCGGTCAGGCGAAGGCGAACCTGGTGGCCGCGATCCCGTCGCTACACGCCGGTCTGACGATGTTCCTGGCGCTGTTCATGTGGCCCAGGGTGGGGGCGTTGGCGCGAACGTTGTTCGTGGGCTACGCATTCGCGATGGCCTTCACGCTCGTCTACACCGCCGAGCATTACGTGCTCGACATCCTGCTCGGCTGGGGACTGGCGGCATTCGCGGTGGTGGTGGTCGGTCGGGGCGACAAGCTCTTGGCCGCCCGCCGGATGAGCAAGGACCAGGAGTTTCTCGGCATCTGACTCAGCCTTGGTCGCGTAAGGCGTCGGTGTTGCCCGGATCCGCTGCCGAGGGCGTGTTGTCAGAGCCGGCGCCCTTGGATACTCCGCGCTTGGAACGTCGCAGACTCCATCCGCCCGGGTCCGGTTCGGCTTCGCCGAAGTGGTCGGCGTCCACGGAGCTGTAGAGCGCCACCAGCATGGCCCCGACCACGGCGCCGATGAATCCGAGGAACGCCAGCCAGGCGAGTCCGGGTTTGGCGCTGTCGCCCAGGAAGATCACGCCGATGATCCCGGGGCCCGCGGTCTCGCCCACGACCAAAAGGGCGGTGACCCCGTTGACCTGTCCGAGTTGCAGGGCGACGGTCTGGACGTAGAAGCCCACCGCGCCGGCGACCGCGATCGTCCAGGCGGCCGGATCGGTGAGCAGGGTGACGATGTCGAACGGATCGACGCCGCGCAGGATGCGGACCGAGATCGCGATGATGCCGAACAGGAGGCCGGCAGCGGCGCCACCGACGATGGCCCCGCGTTTACCGAGGCGGTAGACCGCAAGCAACGCCACGATCGCCAGGATGCAGGTGGCGCCGAACAGGCCCCAGTGGAAGCTGATCTCCTCGCCACCACCGCTCGTGTGTGAAGACGACATGCCCAGCGCGCACAGCGAGAAGACGACAACGCACATGGCAACCCAGTCACGGCCGTGCAGACCGATCCCGAGGATCGCGGTACCGAGCAGGGCCGTCACGATCAGGTTGGCCGACACGATCGTCTGTGACAGGAACAGCGGGAGGAAACGGGCGGCCACCGCTCCGGCGCCGAACCCGATCACCACCAGTGATGTCCCGATGATGAACTCGCGTGTCTTGAAGGTGTCGAGGGTGGAGGTGACCGAGGGGCCGCCCTCACTGGTGAGCTGATCTTGCTTGTCGGCGTCGCGGGCCGCGACCGCCGCCTTGCGGGCGCCGAAGGCCCGCAATACGGTCGAGACGCCGTACGCCACGGCGGCAGCGCTCGCGAAGAGGACGCCGATCAGGAACATCCGGACACCTTCTTCCTCGCGCGCATGGTGGCATACACCAGGCAACTGTTATGCAGCGAATTTTAAGCTACCATGCTGCGAGTGCAGCCATTTCCCGGTTTTCCTGCGAGGTGTGATGTCCGACCGTAGCGGCAAAAAGGTCCTCATAACGTTCGGCCGGTCGTTTCTCACACTCGATCTCGCGAGGTTGATGAATGCTGGTGGACACGATGTGTACATCGCTGATTCGGTCCCGTTTCCAGTCAGTCGATTCTCCAATTCCGTGCAAAAAGTATTTCGCGTACCGCGGCCCAAATATGAGCCGAAAGAGTACATCGCGGAAATAGCGCGACTGGTCCGATCCGAATCCATCGACATGGTCATACCCATCCACGAGGAGACCGACATCCTGGCGATGGCGCGCGATCAGTTTCCGCCGGAATGCCGGCTGCTGCTCTCGGATTTCGAGACCGAGTTCCGGCTGCACAACAAGTTTGAATATCAGGTTCTGCTCGACGCGCTCGGTGTCCCCACGCTGAAGTACGCGCAGGTGCGATCCGTCGAAGAGTTCGAGGCGCTGGATTTCGACAAGCCCTTCGCACTGAAGCAGGTCTACTCGCGCGGTTCGCAGCAGGTGTACAAAGTGACCCCGGGGCAGATGCCGGAGGGTATCCAATTCGACCCGGCCAATCCGTGGCTGGCGCAGGAGTGGCTCAAAGGCAACAAATACTGCACGTATTCGGTATGTCATGAGGGGCGTATTCATGCTCACGCGATATATCCGGTTCGTTACGCAATTGACGGTCACTCGTGTCTTACGTTTGAGTCTGTTGAGCACGCCGGGATCACCGAATGGGTGACCAAAAGGGTGATAGAAACAAACTTCACCGGGCAAATCGGATTCGATTTCATCGAGGATCCGGGCGGTGGTTTGTACACCATCGAATGCAACCCGCGCTCCACCAGCGGGATCCTGATGTTCGAGGCGCACAACCGCGTCGACCTCGCGTTCTTCGGCGAGAACGAGGACGTCATCACGCCTGATCCCGATGTCCGGAAGATGGTCGGCGCGGGGATGCTGCTCTATGGGTGGCGCAAATCGGCGCTGGAAGGGAACACGCTGCGCGGCTTTGCGCGGGATTTCCGGAACACGGACGAGATCATCACCCGACGGGACGACATCGGGCCATTCCTCGGTGTTCCACTTGCCGTGGGCAACATCCTGCAGAACTCGGTTCGATACCGGGTGGGCCTGGCCGAGGGATTCATGCACGACCATGAGTGGGACGGCCAGCCGCTGTGAGGTGATGAAAGGGTGCGCCCGGGCCCGGACTGCACTCAGCGGTGGCGGGCGCAGAACTCGGTGATCCGTTCGACGCTGTCACCCGGGCCGGTGAAAAGCCCCCCGTGGCCGGCACCGTCGATCTGGGCGAACTGTGATCCCGGGATCAGGCGCGCGGTTGCCTCGTTCGGTTCCGGGGGAAAGAACAGGTCGTGCTCGAAGGCGAGGACCAGGGTGGGGACGACGATCGCGGCCAGATGCTCCGGCAAGGGCTCTGCGGCCTTGATCCAGTTGTATGAGGCATTGAGTTGTCCGGCAAAACCTTCCGGACTCGACCACCCGCCGTCGGAATCGGTGAGTGCCTGTCGCCAGCCGGCCACCGTGCGCGGATCCTGCAGGAGTGTGGTGTGCAGCGTGGTCATGAGCTGCTCGAAAACCAGTACCGCCCGCGGTATCTCACCGATCTGCTCGATGAGGGCCAGTTCCATCTCGCCGACGAGGGCGCCGATCGGACTCGGTTGTAGGCCGGCGAAAAATACTGCTGCGCTGACCAATTCGGGTCGAGTGCGCAGCATCATCTGAGTTGTGTAACAGCCCATCGAGAACCCGACAACCAGCGCCTGCGGGACGTCGAAGTGATCGAGGAGACCGCAGGCGTCCTCGGCGAGGTCGGCGACCGAATACGGCGCGGGTGGCGCGGACGAGGGCGACAGTCCCCTGGCGTGATAGGAGATCACGCTGAATCCGGCATCGACCAGCGAATCGGTGAGTCCGCAGATCTCCCACACCATCGACGGCATCCCGAGCCCACCGTTCAGCAGGACGGCCGGACCTTCACCGAGGCGCTTGCAACCCAGCACAACTCCGGTTTCCAGGGTCGCCATCTCCATGGGGGTCGCGCCTTTCGGTCCTACAGCAGTCCCTTGCGCACCGAGAAGTCGATCTGCGCCGCAGCATTGCTGACTGCGGTGACCATACCGGTTCCGAATGGCCCTTTTCGGTCATACAGCGTTGCGGTTCCGACGGAGATCCCGTCCGCCGTGATGTGGTTGTCGGCCTCGATCCCGAGTTCGTGACCCTCGGGGATGCGGGACAACGCCATCGTGAGGTCGCAGTTGATGTAACCGATGCCCTCGGTACCGAGATTGGTGACCAGACTTGTCGACTCGGCGCACTGGACCGCGTGGACGAGGCGTGAACACGGCTTTCCGGGCAGCACACCCATGCCGGTGCTCCAGGCCCGCTTCCGTTCGACGTTCTGATGCCCGCCGATGCTCTGGCTCCACTCGTTGCCGTCGGTGTGCACGTAGGGGTGACGGGGCTTGTTGTCGAATGCGTTGTCCGGCGGCGTGAACGTCGACTCCGGACGCCACTCGTTTCCGGGAGGCGGGGCCGACCGACGCAGGAACACGATGGATGCCCGGGCGACCATCACCTCGCCCTGCATCACCTCGGCGTCGGCGACGACGATCCGATGGCCGGACCGGACCTTCCGGGTGTTCACCACCGTGGGCTCGTTGCGTGCCGACTTGAACAGATCGATCGTCAACCGGGAGGGGACGAACTCGGGATCTGCGTAGTCGCGTTCGAGAGCGTGCGCGGCGGCGGCGCAGACCGCGGGACCGTTCAACGAGTTCGGTCCCCATGCGCTGCGCGCCCACGTGGTCGGGATCAGCGTGACGCCATCGGCGTCGAGGGTGAAGTAGCTCGGGTCAGACACCATTCGATAGTTCCAGACCTGCGGTGATCTTGTTGCCCTGGGTGTCGGGCGCGGTGGACGGCAGGTTCTTGCGGGACTGGCGCGTGATCACCGCCAGGGTGAGTGTTGCCGCGACCGCACCGAACCCGAACATCTGCGGATAGGTGACCGCCGGGAGGTATTCGTGCAGGTAGGCCAGGGTTGCGGGGATGGCGAACCCGAGGTAGGTCAGGGCGTAGTAGACCGCGGTGAGACCGGCGAGGTCGCGGGGGCCGGCGATGCGCTGCACCTCGGACAGTCCGGCGACCAGTGCGATGCCGTAGCCCGCACCCAGGATCACCGCCGCGACCAGCACCGCCCAGATGGTCAGCAGGGCCGAGGCCAGTGCGGCCGCGCCCATCCCGACGATCATCAGGAGCAGCGCCACCTGACTGGCCCGGGCCGAATCGGCCCGGTCGATCCGGCGGCCGGCGGATTGAATGGTGAAGCCGCAGGTCAATGTGACCGCCGAGATCAGTGCCGCGAACGCCATCGGGGCGGCATCGACCTCGGGGGCGATCAGGGTCGGCAGGATCGCCTGGCATCCGATGGCGGTACCGAACACCCAAGGCGCCAATGGGACCACGACCAGCAGGAATCGCCGATCGCGAAGGGACGGGATCCGCAGGTCATGCAACAGTCGCGTCTTCTGGGTCGCAAGGCGTCGAGTTTCCGGAACCGACCACAGCCAGGCCGCGGCGATCAGGCAGATCGCCGCGTTCGCCACGTATGACGACGCGTGCGGCCACGGACCCCATTGCGCCATCGTTCCGGCGAAGGCGGCGCCGATGCCGAAGCCCGCGGTCAGGCTCATCGCGGCTCGGCGGGCGCCGTTACCGGTGCCGGCGGGGTCGAACGGAGGACCGGAGAGCTCCTTGAGCCAGCTGGTGCCGACCGCCATCGCCAGTCCGATGGCGATGCCACTGAGGATGCGGCCGACGGCGAGCAGTGGGACGGAGTCCGACGCCACCGCCAGGACCAATGATCCGGCGGCGGCGATGAACGCGGCGGGGCGCATCAGCGGTCGGCGGCCGAACCGGTCGGAGAGCGGTCCGCCGATCAGCAACGCGGGCACCATGCCGACCACGTAGGCGAACAGCAGGACATCGACGGTCGGTCCGGCCATCCCGTACTCATGCTTGTAGAACACCAGCAGCGGCGTGAATTCGTTTCCGCCCCAGGCAATCGCGAACATTGCCGCGGCAACACCGCGCCAGTCCCTCATGCCGGTGTCCCATCGGAGGGCAGCGGCGTGCGGAGATTGTGGACCGCGTTCAGATGCGCGGCCAGTGACGTCGTGAATCCATCGGCGTCACCGGCTTCGACGAGTTCGGCGAGTTCGGTGTGCTGGGAGATGATCCGCTGCATCTGGGCGCGATCCCGTTGCACGGAGGTGCTCGTCATGCGCAGCTGACGATCCCGGAGGGTGTCGTAGAACCCTTCGAGCAGCGGATTGCCCGCGGCCTCGACGAACATCCGGTGGAAGGCGGCGTCGGCGATGGTGAACTCGTCGACCTCATCGGCGTCGGCGTGCGCGGCCTGCTTGCCGAGCGCGGCGCGGAGATCCGTCATCAGCGACGTGCGGTCGCGGGAGGCGAGCATCCGCACGGCGGCGGTCTCGACCACGAACCGTGCGGTGATCACGTGCTCGGCCTCGTCGGCGGGGACCGGCACGATCAGTGCGCCCCGTTTCGGATAGAGCTTCATCCAGCCCTCGGCCTCGAGGCGCAGGAAGGCTTCGCGGACCGGCGTGCGCGAGGTGCCGAGCATCGTGGCGATCTCGCCTTCGCTGATCAGCTCGCCGCCGGCCAGCGTCCCGGCCAGGATCTGGCCCTTCACCTGTTGATATGCGCGCTCAGAGGCGGACAACTCCTTGGACACAACTTGTATCTAAGCATGGCCGCCCACCCCGGCCCCCGTCGAGCGTGCCGAACCGCGGGGTGAGCGGGGGGTGTCAGCGAACTGCGGGTTTTGTGGTTTCTGCCTGATAGCGGATCGCGGCGTCGCGGAAGGACAGCGCTTTGCGGTGTTGACCGCCTGCTGTCAGGACGTCGGCGGTGCGTTCGCACAATTCGGCGGCCTGGTCGGTGCGTCCGAGTGCGTCCAACGTCCTGGCCATGTGTTCGACGACGTCGAGGGTGTCGGGGTCGGTCGGTCCGTGCGTGAAGGTGTACTTCGCGAGCAGATCGCGGCATTGCGGCTCGCAATCGGCCCACAGTCCCAGGCGCACCTGACAGCGGATGACGTCATGCAGATTCGAGAGGCACTTCAGCGAGTAGGGGCCTTCCCGGCGACACCGGATCTCTTTGAGCACCGAGAACTCCGCAAGCGCGTGTTCGTATTCGCCGGCTTCGAAAAGCTCGGTGGCCTCACGCTGCATTTCGTCGAGCACATGTCCACTCTGGCGCATCCGGTGTCCCGTCGCGGCGGGTTCACCGATTTCGGCGCAGAGATGGTGTCAGGTCAGCAGCGTGTGTTGCTGCCCTGTTCGAGGTAGACGTGTGAGAGCCAGCCCTGTTTGTCGGCGTCGGAGAACTGGACGTGGGTGAACTTCTTACCTGCACTGTTGATGATGTAGCAGTCGAAATCCAGGGAGACGCCTCCCGGGACCCGGGCCACTTCGCGGCAGGTGTTGTCCGGGCCGCTCCGCAATATCGCGTTGTTCGATTTGGCGGTGCTCGACCCGGTGTCCTTGTCGGACCAGGCTTGCGTACAGATCTGTGTGGGGGCGGCTTGCGCCGGGGCGGCGACTCCTCCGATGAGCCCGACCGTCACCACGGGGATTGCTGCCGCTGCCGCGGAGAATGAGCGTTTCATGGTGACCTCCTGTCCTTTCTTCAGCAGTTGAATTGCGTGCATTCCCACGGTAAACCCGATCGGGCGGGTCGTGGCCGGGCGCGACCACTAATGTGACCGGGGTGAGCCGACCCTCTCGTCGCGACGAGTCGCCCCGACACCACCACCATCAGCTGGGGCCGGTGGACCTGCACCCGAACGTGGCGAAGGTGGTCGTCGGGCTGCTGATCGCGTCCGCGGTCGCCGTCGTTCTCGGTCTGGTTCTGCTCTGGCCCGGCGATCGGGACCACGACATCCCGGTGAACTTCCAGGCCGTCGGTGGTGGTTCCATCCAGGTCGAATCCGGGCAGGTGGTGGCACAGGCAACGTCCGACTGCCTCAATCAGCAGGCCGGGCAGGTCTTCGCCGGTGATCCCGTGGTGCGGTCCGTCAAAGACGGCCCGTGCATCCAGAACACCGTACGGCTGACCTCGGGACCGAACGAGGGCGCCAACACCCTGATCGAGGTCCCCACGAACCGGGTTCAGGCCGGGATCGAGCAGGATTCCGCCAGTGATGAGCTCACGCCGGAGCAACTCGGGCAGCCGCTGCCCGGTCAGCCCGACCTGGAGGTCGGCGACAACATCAAGCTGTCGCGTTCGGCGGGCGTCGCCGGTGACAGCTACTCGTTCTTCGACTACGGTCGCTCGACATCGATCATCGTGTGGGCGTTGGTGTTTGTGTTCGCGATCGTTCTCGTGGCCTCCTGGCGAGGGCTGCGGTCGGTGATCGGTCTCGTCTTCGCCTTCGCGGTGCTCTTCGGCTTCACATTGCCCGCGATGCTGGACGGGAAATCGCCGGTGGCAGTGGCGATCGTGTCGTCGGCGGCGATTCTGTTCGTGGTCATCTACCTCGCACACGGGCTGAGCCTGCGGACCAGTGCGGCGTTACTCGGGACGCTGGCCTCACTGCTGATGGCGGGCTTCTTGTCCTGGCTGGCCATCGAGACCATGCACATCTCCGGCATCTCGCAGGAGCAGTCGACCAACCTGCAGATTTATAACAACGCCATCTCGGTGAACGGAATCCTGTTGGCCGGGTTCATCATCGGCGCACTCGGCGTGCTGAACGACGTGACCATCACCCAGGCGTCGGCGGTGTTCGAGCTCTCCGCGGCCGACGGTGGCAATCGCTTGCAGACCTTTGCCGCTGCGATGCGGGTGGGCCGCGACCACATCGCCAGCACCGTGTACACCCTGGTGTTCGCGTACGCGGGCAGCACACTTCCGCTCTTGCTTCTGTTTTCGGTGTCCGGTCAGACTCTCGGGACGCTGATGACCACCGAATTGGTGGCGATCGAACTCGCCCGGAGCTTTGTCGGTGGTATCGCCATTGCGCTGTCGGTTCCGCTGACCACCGCGGTTGCCGTGATGCTGTCCACCAGGCCACCGGTGGCGGGCGTCACCCGCGGCGGTGACAACAAGACCGAACCGGCAACGGAGGAGACCGAACCGGAACACGGGCGACACTGGATGCCCGAGTAGACACCTGCCGGACCGATCCCGCCTCAGCCGGGATCGGCCACCGTGTTGGTCACCGAACCGATCCCGTCGATCGTCAGGGTCACCTCATCGCCCGGACGGATCCAGCGGTCGAGTTC
This sequence comes from Williamsia sp. z34, assembly GCF_059553395.1. Classification (NCBI taxonomy): domain Bacteria; kingdom Bacillati; phylum Actinomycetota; class Actinomycetes; order Mycobacteriales; family Nocardiaceae; genus Williamsia; species Williamsia sp. z34. Next base: position 211,373 of record NZ_JCANWW010000005.1, read on the forward strand.
GAGACCACATCCCGACGGCAGGGTGCCGGAGGTGATCAGCTCACCGGAGTGCAGGTTCTCTGACTGGCTGGCCCACGCGACGACTTCGCCCGGGCTGTAACGCAATCCGTGAGTACCGGTGGACGACCACAGCTGCCCGTTGACGTGGACCGAAGCGGTCAGTCGATCGATCTGGGGCAAGATCTCGTCGGCGGTGACCACCACCGAGCCGATGGAACTGCCAAAGGTCTTCGCTTTCACAACCGGCCCGAACACGCCACGACGCTGTTCGTCCCACTGCATGTCACGTGCACTGAAATCGTTGAACACCACGAAGCCCCCGATGGCCGCAGCCCCGGTTCTGGGGGTGGCATCGCGCACCGGATGGGCGATGATCATGCCGAACTCGAGTTCGAAGTCGAGTTCCTCGGTGTAGCTCGGCCAAGGCATCGGTTCGCCGTCGCCGATGACCGACAGGTGGTTGCCGGTGTAGTAGACGGGGTGATCATAAAAAGCAGGACCAGGGCGTAGCAGCGGAAAAACCCTGTGCGTCAAGCGTTCATAGGTCCGGATGATGGGGCGGCTGGCAGGCAGATTGCGTTGGATGAGGCCATGGGCGGCCTTGATCCAGTGCTCTTCCCATCCGAGGGAACAGCGCAGCGAACTCGGGTAGTAAGGGATGGCCGGGGGCGGATCGGCGGCGATCCCGATCCCCGCATTCGCAGCCTGATCGACGGCATTGACGATCTTGGCGCGCGAGTGCTCACCGGAAGCCAAGAGCGCCAAAAGATTCGAGTGCAGGTATGAGAGTTCTCCGAGTTCGGTACGGGCGCCGATTGCGTCGCGAAGGCTGATCCACCGGTTCGACGGTTCGTGCAGGATCGCCAACGATGGGGGCCCGGGTAGGCGGCGGATCTTCATGACAGCATGCCGTGCTGGAGTTTGCCGGCGTCGGCAAAGGCGCGGGCCCGCCGGACGATGGTGGGCGGCGCCGGCTGTGCGCCGTCGAACAGTCGGTAGAGGGTACTGAGGTTCAGCACGATTCGTTCGGGCGAACCCCATGCCGAGAAGGGCGTGAACTCCGGGGTACGGACCAACTCGCGGGCCGCTGCCAACGGTGCCCGCCCGGCGGCATGGTTGTCGCGCGCGGCCTGCGAGAGCCACAACCAGTAGTCCCGCAACAACTCGATCTCGGCACGACCGCAGATCGGGCCGTGCCCGGGGACGTAGGTGGCACCGTCGAGTTGGAGGAGATGGTCGATTGCGGTTATCCAATTAACCAGTGGCCCATGCCAAATCACGGGGGTGGTACCGATGAACAGGAGGTCGCCGGTGAAAACGACGCCGGTGTCGCGGAGGTGGACGATGAGGTCGCCGGGTGTGTGCGCCGGGCCGAAGTTGCGGAGATGAGCGACACGGTCACCGATCTCGATGTCCTCGGTGTCGGAAAAGGTGTGGTCGGGCAGTCGGGGTAGACGCTTGGGGAGGTCGGCGCCGCCGGTCACCTGATGCATGTAACCGCCGAGATGACCGGCCGGCCCGGGTATCGACCGGGCCAGCCCACCGATTCTGGCGAACGTCGCCACCGTTCCCGGTGGTGTGTCATCCTTCATCGCCGCCAGCGCGGCCACCGATGTCGTGATGCGGGTGCTTTCGGGAAGTGTGTTGTTGCCCCACCAGTGGTCACCGTCGGAGTGGGTGTTCACCGCTTCGGTGATCGGGACGTCGCTGACCGAGGCCCAGGCTTCGGCGTTTTCCTGTGCGCGTCCCTGGTCCCAGACCGTGTCGATCACCATCGCTGCGTCATCGCCGACCACCAAGCCGGTGTTGGTCTGCCCCCATCCGCCGGGCAGATGCATGAAAGCGTATGTTCTGGCGTCGATTTGGGTCAGCTGGTCGTGCCGAGTGGGCATCGGTGTTCCTTGATAGAGGCCTTTCGATTCACTCTACCGAGCGGGGACTCGCTTTTGTTGGCTCTGGGGAGACTACGGATCGGGGGATGCCCCTGATGAACGCGACGGTCGGACGGCACAAACTTGCCTTGATTTGGTGTGTCACCAGGGGTTTCGCGGGGTAAGTTCCAGCCATGACGAACATTGTTGTCACCCAGTCGTTTCCCGATCAGCTGCGCAACGCGGTGCGGGCCGGACTCATCGCCAGCGCGGTCATCGGGATCATCATCGGTATCGTGGCCCTGATCTGGCCCGAGCCCACACTTGTCGTGGTTGCGGTTCTCTTCGGGATCACCCTGATCTTCACCGGCATCTACCGCCTGACCATGGCTTTCTCGGCAAAGCTGCTGCCCGCCGGGCTGCGGGTCTTCCTCGGGCTGATGGGCGCGATCATCCTGATCGCGGGCATCGTGTGTCTGTTCAACCCGGCCGAGTCGCTGGTCTTGCTGGCCATCGTGATCGGCATCTCGTGGATCGTCCAGGGCATCCAGGAGATCGCCGCGGGACTCGGCGGTGCCCTGTACGCGCCCAAATGGTTCCTGATCGGGTCCGGCGTGATCTCACTGATCGCCGGCATCGTGGTGCTGTTCCTGCCCGGGGCCGCGATCACCACGTTCCTGATCGTGGGTGCGATCCTGCTGATCGTCGTCAGCGTTGTCACGCTCCTGACGCTGCCGCGGGAGACGGTCACCCCGGCCGCGCGTCAGTAGCCCTCGGCCCAGCCACGCACCTTGGACACGTAGTCCATCGAGTTGTTGTAGCGCAGGACTGCTTTGACGACCTGATCCGGGTCACGGAGGTCGAGGCCGCCGTCGCAGAGGTATCGGCCGGTGGTCAGGGCCGCGTCGAAGAGGTTCTGGGGATCGGCGACACCGTCGCCGTTTCCGTCCGCGGCGTAGTGATGCCAGGTTTCCGGAAGGAACTGCATCGGGCCGACCGCGCGGTCGTAGTAGGGGTTTCCGTCGAGCTCGCCGCCGTCGGTGTCATGGATGACGTTGTTGCCGGCCAGGGTGCCATCGAGCAGCGGGCCCAGGATCGGTGACTCCAGGACGCCTGAGGGATCGGCTTTCCCGTTGTTCGCATGGGTCGATTCGACGCGCCCGATCCCGGCGATCAACTGCCACGAGACCCCGCAGCCGGGAAGTTCTTTCGCCAGCTTCGAACCGGCGGCGTGATACGCCTGGTAATTGATGCGGGGGATCTGGCCGCTGGTCACACTGGCCGGGACGGCTTCGGGTGCAGGTGCGGGGGCCGGTTCGGCATCGGCGCTGAGCTGTTCTACGGCCGGGATGGCCACAGGTGCCACGTCCTCGGTGGCCGCCGCCGATCTCACCGCGGCCGATGCGGCGCTGTCGGCCACCTGCTTCGTGGGTTCACCGGTGATCTGCTGACCGGCGTGGGCCCCGGCCACTGCGGTGACCAGCCCGACGGGCACAAGCGCGGCCAGAGCGTACGGCGAGCGCCACTTCGTCATCAGCGTCGACGTCTTCTTTGGTGCCGAATGCTTACCCAAGGCGGTGACCTCCTGTAGATGGGCGTTCGCCCGTTGAGTCCGCGCCGACGCTACATCAGATAGCCCTGCTTCGTTATCATTCCGTGATCGAAAATCCGGGGACGGCGTTGCCGGATCGAGACCTCGTCGCAGGTCAAAACTTTAGCAATGCGAAGAATGTGATCCCGGTCACTCTGTTGGCGTGTCGGCTGTCCCTGCGGATCAGGGGAAAGCGGATCTGCCGGTCACCACCCGGAGTGAATCGCGGGCTCTCGGGACATCCCGATCGACGCCTCGGTGGCCGGAAGGCGCGATGCGATCCATTCCGTGCCGGGGTCTTCGGGAACCAGCAGTTGGATCGTCGAATGAAGGCATTCGGGGAGTGTTGTCTCCGGGTGCGTTATCCAATACTCATGCGCGGCCATGATGGCCGCGGTTGTCGCGTGCGCGAAAGTCAGGGCGGCCATCTCGTCCGCGAGCCAGATGCCGCGGCGCGCGAGGAATGCGATCACCGACTCGTGGATCCGGTGGTACATCCGGGCGGCCTGGGTGTGGACCGATGGAACGGTGAGGACGAGTTGGGCGCGGTACCTCGCCCATCGCTCGTCGGCAGGGCGAAACATCAGGGCTGCAACGATTGCGGATTCGAGCACCTGACGTGGCGGATAAATGCCTTCGTCGGCGGCGAGGTACGCATTGAGCCGGTCGATCTCGGCATCCGATTCGAGCCAGAGCACATCGGCTTTGGTGGGGAAGTAGCGGAAGAATGTCCGGCGGCTGACGCCCACCGCGGCGGCGATGTCCTCGACGCTGGTGCGCTCGAAACCCTGACTGATGAACAGTTCCCGTGCGGCCGTGGCCAGTTTGCTCGCACTGGTGGTTGCGGGTCTGCCGCCCTTGTCGATCGTCGCGTGTTCCATGACATTCCCCCGGTCTGTATGGCTGTGTGCCATGGTCTCACCAACGTGGCGCGAAAGCGATGGCCGCCGGCTGCGTACAGCGTCCCTTGTCGTAGGTGCTCGTCGACCTTAGATTGATGGCATGACAAGAGCTCTCGTAGATGTGTCCGCAACCGCCGCGATCCGGGCCAGGATCGCCGAGCGGGTGGTGGGACGCGAGCGCGAGGTCGATCTGTTGCTGGCGGCGGTATCGGCCGGACGGGACCTGATGCTCGAAGGTCCGCCCGGGACATCGAAGTCGACACTGCTCGGCACCATCACCGCGGAGTGGGACATCCCGCTGGTGTTCGTGGAGGGCAACGCCGACCTGACCCCGAGTCGGCTTGTGGGACATCACAATCCTGCGCGGGTCCTTCGCGAGGACTATTCGGCGGACAACTTCGTCGAGGGGCCGTTGATCGAGGCGATGCGGACGGGCGGGTTCCTCTACATCGAGGAGTTCAACCGGGCCCCCGAGGACACGCTCAACACATTGCTCACGGCGATGGCGGAACGGGTGATCACGATCCCTCGGGTGGGCAGTGTGAAGGCGCTTCCCACGTTCCGGGTGGTGGCATCGATGAACCCGTACGACAACATCGGCACCACCCGGTTGTCAACGTCCGTGCATGACCGGATGTGCCGACTGGTGGTGACCTATCAGGACGCGGCAGCCGAACGTGAAATCGTCAAGCGCCGAACCGGCGTCGATTCGGCTCGGGTGGTGGCCGATGCCGTTGCGGTCACCAGGGCCACCCGCGAACGCGACGACATCCGTCAGGGGAGCAGTGTGCGCGGCGCCATCGACGTTGCGTTGCTGGCCGCGGAACTGGCTCAGATGCGTGGGATCACGCTGCCTGCGGCGGACTCGATCGAACCGCCGCGCGGCCTGCCGGAGGACTACACCAACACGATGCTCGACGCGATGCTGGTGGCGTTGTCGGGGCGAATCCACCTCGACGACACCGCCTTCGAGACGCCCGAAGCGGTGTTGCGCGAGATCTGGCAGGACCAATTCATCCTGATTCCGGCGGCCGCCGAGCCGGGTTGAAGAGCAGTCGCGGCCGATGGTCCCCTGTCGCGCCGGTCGAAGAGCGGCCACGGCAAGGATCGCGCGCACATGAAGCCGCTGCGTCGTAAACCCAAGGTTCTCGACGAAGAGCCCGCGCTGCTCAAACCTTCGGCCGGGGGTGGCGGATTCACGTTGATCCCCAAGGGAACCGAGCGCGGCAAGCCGATGCAGTTGCCCGGTTCGTCGGCGCCCGGTGCCACCGAGGACGAGGGCGATCTGGTGGACTCGCGTACCGATGCGGTCGTCGACGAGATCGGTCGGCGGCGGGCCCAACAGATCGCTCGGCGGTTGGCGTTGGCACAGCCGATGAGGCAGCGTCGCGCCCGTCGGGCCAGTGCCGGCACGCTGACCACGATGCGCTGGCGCGGCGGCACCGATGAGATCGATCTGGATGCGACGTTGGTTGCGATCGCGGGTAACCCGTTGCCCACCGACGACGACATCCTGGTTCGCGAACGGGTCCGCAACCGGCGTTCGATTGTTCTGGTTGTCGACATCTCGGGGTCCACGAAAGGCGAGCAGGTACGGACCGCGGCAGCGACGGTCGGTGCGATGGTCGGTGAACTCGCGCGGGATGACGTTGCGGTGGTGGCCTTTTGGTCGGATGCCGCGATCCTGGTCCGGCTGGGGGAGCGGGTCGGTGCCCAGACCGTGCTGGACCAGTTGCTGACGTTGCCGACCCAGGGGCTGACCAACGTCGCGTTTGCCCTCGAGGTCGCGGCGCAGGAACTGGCCGGGGTGCCGCCGGCGGATGCGCGGGTGCTGCTGCTCAGCGACTGCGTCCACAACGCGGGCCCTGACCCGCGGGGCGTCGCGGCGCGACTGCCGCGCCTGGACGTGCTGCTCGACACCTCAGGTGAAGACGATGTCGACCTGGGCCGTGACCTGGCGACGATCGGCCGGGGCCGATGCCGCCTGATCCGCGATCATCACGACGTGGCGCCGGCGTTGACGTCGATCTTCGGCTGACTCAGAAGCCGCCGAAGTCGCCACCACCGAAGTCTCCGCCACCGAAGTCTCCGCCACCGAAGTCTCCGCCACCGAGGTCACCACCCTGGTCACCACCGAAGTCTCCGCCTTGATCACCGCCGATATCCCCGCCTTGATCACCACCGACGTCACCTTCCCCTGAGTCGAGACCCTCTTGGTAGCCCTCGCCAGCACCGCTTTCGAAGGCGTTGGCGTCGTAGTTGACCCCGGCCATACCGGAGAACATCGCGTTGAACAGGAGTACTGAACCCAGGCCCCAGGCGCCGGCCACCAGTGCCGGCTTCCACCACGGCTCGGAGTACCACCCGGCGGGCACCGGACGTCCCGCGACACGTCCGCCCGGGTAGTAATTCGGCGTCTTGTCGGAGGGCTTCGGTGAGGCCGCGATGTGCCGGCCCTCGAACTCGATGTCGCGGTCCTCGCTGACGGCGCCCGAGGACTTCTGGCCCTCGAGTGTCGGGATCTCGGGTCCGGGATCCATGTCCATGGCCAGCCTTGCGGCGCGAACGTAGTAGAGGCCCTCCAAGGCGGTTTGCTTCGCGAGGAGTGCCTGTTTGGGGGTGGTGGCCTGCTCGATCTGGGAGCCGGCCGCGTTGAACCGTTCCGAGGCATCGGCCAGGGCCGATTTGGCCGGTTCGTTGGAGCCGATGAGGCTGTAGACCTGGCCGCCGAGTCTTTCGATGGCCTGGCGGGCATCGGCTTTGGCATCGGCCAGAGACGACTCTTCGTTGCGGCGGCGTACGGAACCCTGGTTACGGGTCACGGCAACGAAGCCCACGATCACAGCGATGACGGCGATGACCAGGAAGAGTTCCATGATCGCCCCTTTCGGTTCTCCGAATCGGACAAAATCCAGCGTACCCGGCGCTCTCCCGGCCACGTGCAGACAGCGACAATCGGCCGGAGGGGTTGGCCGAAGCGCTGCGGCTGGCTAGATTGTCGGAATGTCGATCGCAGAGAACGTCGTTGCCGACCAGCAGGCCACCACCGAGCAGGCCCAGGCCGTCTTCGACGAGGCCGCGCCTGTGGAACCGGACTTCATGATCGGAACCTGGCGCGGCGCGGAGGTGCGAACGGGTCACTGGATGGACGGGATGCTCGCCGCCAGCGGTTGGTGGGGCAAACAGTTCGTCGACGCCGAAACGGTGCATCCGTTGCTGTTCCCGACCGCCGACGGGCAGGCGCTGTGGGCGCTCGACCCGCGCCGCCTTCCGTTCAACTTGCTCAAACATGCGCCGTTGCCGTCGTTGGAGGGACGATCGCTGTCCGGCCTGGTGATCGCCTCGCGTCCGGTGATGGGGACCAAGAAACCCAAGGCGCGGCTGCGGACCACCGTGTACGGCGGTGTCGGTTCGGCGACGATGGTCTACGACGCGCATCCCATCAACGACGTTTTTCGCAAGATCAGCGACGACGTGGTGATCGGACTGATGGACCAGCGCGGGGCGCCGCCCTACTTCTTCTCCCTGCGGCGCGACGAGTCTCTGCCCGTGTTGGCACAAGGCCGTTAGCGCCGGTCAGATCTGGTCGAGATCGGTGCGCAGCAGCATCACGTTGTAGTGCTTCCACACCGATGCGGTGTAGTAGAGGTACTTCCCCGACGACAAGGGGTGGATGTAAGGCGCGTAGATGCCGCCGAGTCCCTTTGCCGGAGCCAGGAGTCTCGGTCCACTCCAAGGTCCTTCGGGCTTCTCGGCCGTCCGCATGACGAGCCCGCCGGCGCGATCGCTGGTGTGCAGCATCACGTACCGCTGGAGATGATCGTTCCAGGCCACCGACAGTTCGCTGATCGGTTGTGGTGCAACGCTTTGCAGATTCCCGAACGCCCTCGACCAGCGCTGGGCGGCGTTGTCGGTGTAGTACTCGTACTTGTTCACATCGAGGATGTCCTGCGGCAGAAACCTTGCGAGATAAGCGGAGCCGAGCCGGCCGTTGGGTGTCCCGTACTGGTAGATGTAACCGTCGTTGCCCTTGGTGTAGGCGTTCATCTGGAACTTGCTGTTGTCTTGGCGGACTTGCCCGATCCCGGGGATGGTGACGTCGGCGTTGACGCGAATGGTGTTGCCGTCGACGGCCCAGGTCTGACCGTTGTTGTGCGAGACCGCGATCGCCGAGAAGTTGGTGGCCCATTGCCCGGGATCGCCCCACGCCCGTACCGACATGTAGTTGATGTATTGGGTGTTCCCGATGGAGATCGCGGCCGTGGGGATGGTGGTGATCTCGATATGGTTCGCGCCGAGCGAGGGGATCAGTTCGCCCGCAACGGCGCTCGAGACCGTGATCCCGTCCGAGAGGTCTCTGTCATCGGAGCGGAGCAGGACGTTGTGTCGCCACTGCTGCCCGGCGATCGAGCAGTTCCCGAATGTGTCACCGAACGCCATCAGGATCTGTCCGGATCCGTTGTCCCAGCTGATCCCGAGGTCGGTGCCGGAGATGGCGAAGCGGTCGTATGTGTTGTTCTTGCTGCGGGGGCCGGTGACCCATTCGACGGCAGTCGTGTTGGGGTCGGCGACGACCGGGAGTGCGCCCTGCGGTCCCTTTGGTGGTTGCCCACCACTGCTGCCGAAGATGCTGCTTCCGCTGCTCCCACTACCGGCATTTCCACACGGCTGCGCCATGGCGGGGGACGCGAGTGCGACGAGTCCGCCGGCAACGAGTGCGACCACGGATGTGCCGATCGTGACCGAGCGGAATGCATGCATGAGGGCTCCTCGCGCCGGACGCAGATACGGAAGTGGCCAGTGTGCGTGCCGATTCTGGAGTTCTCAGTGTTGCAGAGTTCTGCGTCTTCTATGGCGCTTCTGCGGTGATAGGTGCTGGTTTTCCGTTGATCACCCAGTGTGAACGTCGACCGAGCGAATGCCCGATAATCGGCTTCGGTAATCGACGAGAGGTAGCGACGTGATCACTGAGCCCGGTGAACTGGTCGAACGTCTGGAGGCGCTCCGGCGACGAGACGACCGCGTACTCGTCGGTGTGACCGGCGCCCCCGGCAGCGGGAAGAGCACGGTATCGGCCGCGGTGGCGGACCGGTTGGGCGGCGAGGCGGTGGTCGTCCCGATGGACGGATTTCATCTTTCGAACTCCGAACTCGTCCGACTGGGTTCGGACGACCGCAAGGGCTCGATCGACACCTTCGACGGGTTCGGCTACCTCCACCTGATCAAACGCCTGCGCGCCGCCGACGAGCCGGTGGTCTATGCCCCCGACTACGTCCGCGGAGTCGAGGAGTCGATTGCGGGGTCCATCGCGGTCCCCGCTGCGGTTCCGGTGGTCATCACCGAGGGCAATTACCTGCTCGACTCCGACCCGCCGTGGAGGCAGTTGCGTTCGCTCCTCGACGAGATCTGGTTCGTCGAAGCGCCACGCGAGATCCGCATGGAGCGTTTGGTGCAGCGACACGTGAGCTTCGGAATGGATGAGGCCGCGGCGCGCGCCTGGGCCGCCGGCCCGGACGAGACCAACGCGGTGCGGATCGAAGCCTTCCGGGATCAGGCCGATCTGATCATCGACGTGATGCGTTTTGCCGAAGCGTTGGACTAACGCTCGATGGTGAAACCGACTCGGCGGAAGTACTCTTCGAAACCCTCGACGTGGTCGCCGAGGTGGTGGATGAGTTTTGCCGTGTCGTGTTCGTGCTGGGTGGTGACCAGGCCGCGGATCTCCATGGCCCAGGGCAGTACCGCGCGACCACCATCGGCGACCACATAGTTGAACCGGTCGACGAGTGCGCCGCACCAGAAGAAGTCGGCGAAACAAAGATTGACCGTCTTGTCGGAGAAGATCTTTGACCACTCGAAGATGCGGGCGTGGCTCGCGTCTCCGGCGTGTTCGAAGTCCAGCCCCATGCCCCAGGCGATCGTGATGTTGATGTTGGGCTTGTACGAGGCGGTCGCGTAGTGGCTGTTGACCTCGATGCGGTAACCGTCCGGAGTCGCTGCACCGTCGAACCAGTTGTGGTAACTCGGTCCCTGATGCTTGATCACCTGCCAGTCATCTGGACCCGAGCTCTGGATGATCTGGCGGAACTCCTCGAGATTCAATGCGCTTCCCTTCGTCTGTCGAAGGATAACCCGCCGACCGATGTCCAGGTCCGTGGACCAGTTTGCCTGTTGTACCTGCCGATCCTGCCGAGACGTGTGCGGCGACCGCCGGTGACAGTCGCCAAGGGTTGCAACTCCATTCAGCGGTGAGGTGGTCGAGGGTCTCGGCTCGGTCCGAATTGGTTGGGCGACAACCTAACGGCCGCCGGAAAGGCTAACGACTACGAAATCCGGGGCTGTCCAGGCCGCGGACCAGATCGCACGGCCACGGTGCGGAAGGGTTGTGACGCCCGAGGCAGTGTGCCCCGTACACCCCACCTTCGGGTTGGTGGGCCTTCAGCTTCCGCTTTGCAGCCTTCTCGGCTCGTACTGCGTCGGCGGAGCGGCCGGCGCGGACGGTTTGGTTCTGCCACCACGCACTGATCGAACTGTTCTTCTGGGTAACGAGCTCATCTGCCATGGTCGAGACTCTAGCCTCGCCGAACTCTGCCCCCAAAGACTGCGGCCGGAAAGGTCCTTCGGTGCCGTTTGCTCGACATCCTCTGCGAGGCTTCGGCATTCGCGGAATGTGGAGGTGATCTCGACGCATTGCGCTGTAGCGCTGGATATCGATGCGCGGCGAGCGCGGGTGCAGGAGCGTGAGCAAACTCACCCCGTCATTCCGTGATTGCAGGAGGATAATGGGACTGTCGGCTCGCGGGCTCCGATGTGCCCATCGATATGAGCGCAGTGTCCCGTGGTCGCGTTGCTTGGCCGAGCACCCGTTGTTCCGGTCATGCGATGTGATGACCGTCAAGCAGAGGGTGTGTGCGCCCTGGGTGCTGCTTGCGGTTGAGCGCGACGCCAGCACGTCAGAAGGATCACATCAGTATGCAGTTCTCAACCGGTCAAGTTGTTGTCCACCCGCACCACGGCCCCGCCACGGTCTCCGAGATCTACAGTCGCCCAATCCGTATGGTGCCGACGGAGTATCTGCGGCTCACCATTCATCATTCCGACCTCACCATTGACCTGCCGGCGCTGCAGGCCGAAGAGCTCGGCGTCCGGCCGCTGTGTGACGCCGCCGGACTCTCGCGACTGCTCGAGGTGCTGCGCGCGCCCACCGGTGACGAGCAGGACTCGTGGACGCGGCGGTTCAAAGAGAATCAAGAGAAGCTCCGACGCGGTGACCTCTTTGTCGCCGCAGAGGTCGTCCGGGATCTGGCCCGTCGCGAGCGCAAGAGTCATCTTTCGGTAGGCGAGAAGGCAATGCTCCGCTCGGCGCGCGGCCCGGTGGTCACCGAGCTGTCGTTGGTCTTGTCGATTCCCGAGGCGGAAGCCGAAAGCCTCATCGACGCCAATATCTTCGAATCCGAAGCGGTTCCTGAGCACCGGGTGTTCGCTGAGGCGAGCTGAGTCGCTGAGCTGACCGGGTCTGACCTGGCCTGGGAGTTCTGATGGAGCCGATGACGGGAATCGAACCCGCGTATGCAGCTTGGGAAGCTGCCGTTCTACCATTGAACTACATCGGCGTGCGGTTTTGGCCGCGAGAGCGATATTAACAGGCGTCTCGGGCAGCGCACGTGGCGCGCTCGGTTTTGGAACAATCCGAGTGTGACCCAGCCTGGATACGACGCACTTGCCGACCTGTACGCGCAGACCTTCCCGGATCCGTATGTGACATCACTTGAACGTCACGTGGTCGCCGCGTTTGCCGACCTGGTGCACGAAGGCCGCGTCCAGGGGGCCGTGCTCGACGTGGGCTGCGGGTTGGGTCAGGTCGCCGCGGACCTCGCGAGCCGGGGGTTGGACGTGATCGGTGTCGATCCGAGCCGGGAGATGCTGACGATCGCTCGTCGTTATCACCCCGACCTTCAGTTCGTTCAAGATGATGCGCGACTTGCGTCCACGGAGCTGGGCGGTGTCAAGATCGCCGCAATCATGGCGCGGTTCAGTCTGATTCACGTACCGCCCGCTGAGGTGCCGGATGTGTTGGCCCGGTGGGCGGTGAGGATGGATCCCGGGGCACTGGTTGCGGTCGCCGGCCAGACGACCGACACGGTCGGTGCGATCACGGAGTTCGATCACGCCGTTGCGCCGGCATGGCGTTGGCATCCGGACCGGCTCTCCCAGGCGCTGTCGGACGCCGGATTCGAGGAACTGTGGCGGACGATCAACCGCCCGGACACCCACCATCGCTTCCCCGCAGTGCACCTGGTCGCCCGGCTCCGTTGACGAAATTTGCTTTCGCCGGAGTTTGTCGGAGGCCTTCTGTAGTGTCGAATACATGTTCGATAGGGCGGGTGATGCAGCAGATAGGGCCGTAGATATCGGCTCGGGGTTTCTGCTGCGTCCGAACGAGATCCTCCGCGGCGCCGAGGGCACCCGGGCGATCGAGGCGCGGGTGGCGTGGAAGCGATATGAGACCGCGGCGGTGTTGCACCGGTTGTTGGTCGAACCGACCGCGGGTACCGAGGCGGAGATGCGGGTCTTCGATCCGTTCGCGCAGTGCGCGGCGAGGTTGTCTGCGGCGGAGGGCATCACCCAGCATGCTGCTGAGTTGCAGATCAAGCGTGGGGTGGCGCTGCGGGACCGTCTGCCAAAGGTCAACGCTGTGTTGAAGGCGGGACGCGTTGCCGCGGAGTATATTCCGGACATAATTACTCGGACCGAGCTGATCGACGGGTCGGTACATCGGGCCGAGATCGATCAGGCGATCGCCGAGGCGCTGCGACGGCGGGGGTCGTGGTCGAAGAGCCGGTTGCGGGACATGGTCGATACCATCATCTTTCGGCGTGATCCGGATCTGGTTCGCAAGGTTCGTGAGGACGCGAAGAACAATCGCGGGGTGTGGGCGAACAACGCCGACCATGGGATGGCGGTGATGGATGTGCATTCCTCCGCCGAGGAATTGGCGATGATCATGGCACGGCTGGAGAAGCTGGCGATGTCGACGTGTAGGGCCGATCCGCGGAAAAAGTCTGACCGACTGGCCGACGCCTTGTTTGCCACGGTGATGGGCCGCGAGTTCCGCTGCGAATGCCCGAACGACCCAAAACACCCCTGCACTGCCGAGATCGTCACCGTCCCTGCCGGTCAGGTCATTTCTGGTGTGGACGTGAAGATCGTGATGCACGTGATCACCGATCAGGCCACCGTCGACGGTCGTGCCGAGAATCCCGGGTTCATGGACGGACACGGTGTCATCTCCGGCGATCACGTTCGTGACATTGCTGCCCGCCCGGAAACGGTCCAGCGGCCCATGGGCAACAAACCTGCACCCGCTCCCGTGCAACCCGAGCCTCAACCCGAACCAGTGCAACCGGAACCTGAGCAGCCCGAGGAGACACCAGAACCGAAGCGGCCGAAGGTGTACATGCGCCGACCGCAGAACCCACCAGCCGAGGGCGGCATCGTCACAGCGCCTTTCCCGCAGGTGATTCCACTGCCGGCCACCCAACCCGGCGATCAGTACCGGCCGTCGGTCGTCCTCGACAGTTATCTCCGGATCCGGGATGTGTACTGCATGTGGCCCGGCTGTGAGCACAAAGCGTGGGGGGCGGACCTGGACCACACCTGCGAGTACAACCACAAAGACCCCGACACCGGTGGCTGCACTCATCCGTCAGAGATGAAGACGCTGTGCCGTTTTCACCATTTGCTCAAGACCTACAGCGACTGGCTTGACGACCAGTACCCCGACCCCGCGACCGGACGGCCCCGGCTGATCTTCACCACCCCGGAAGGTCACCACTACCACGGCCCGGGCTGGACCGGCGACGATTTGTTCCCGACGCTCAGGCTCATCGTCTTCGACAGCCAGCGTGGTTCGCCCCGGTCATCACCATCGCTGTCACCAACGCGCCTGCAATCACGGACTGCAGCCAAACACGCACGCCGTCAACAAGAACGTCGACGCAACCGCAGACTTCGAGAAGAACCGGAGAGGAAGACGCCGCGGGCTCCGTTCTAGTGGGATCCGGAAGAGCGACAGACGATGCCCGAGAAATCCATCCGGGCGATCCGCTGCGGGTCGGAGACGATGTTCATCGCGCGTACGCGGCCGTTGGCGACGGTGAACGATGCGATCGCGGACACCTCGTCGCCGGCGAACGAAAGTACGCCGAAACCGCCGTTCACGCGCACCAGTTGGCCGCGTGCGTTCGCGGCCCGGTAGAGGATCGCTCCGCGGGCAACCTTCTCCACACCGACCAACTCCATCGGGGCCTTGTCGGCTGCATGGTCGTTACGCAGGACGATGTCCGGGTCGAGGACGGCCATGAGCGCATCGAGGTCACCGCCCCGGGACGCCGCGAGAAACGTCTCGACCACCCGCCGCTGTTCCGAATGTTCCGGCGACCGCGGCGTGGCGCCCTGCACGCGAGCCCGCGCGCGGCTGGCGAGCTTCCTGGCTGCGCTGGGCGTCTTGTCGACGATCGGCGCGACCTCCTCGAACGGCATCGCAAACAGGTCATGCAGAACAAACGCCAACCGCTCACTCGGCGTCAGTGTCTCCAAGACGACAAGAAGAGCGACACTCACCGAATCGGCCAGCACGGCCTGGGCCTCAGGGTCCCCGGTCGGATCGAGCGGAGCCACAATCGGATCGGGTACGCGCACGATGTCCAGCGATTCCTCGCGGCGAGTCCGCCTCGACCTCAACATGTTCAGGCACACCCGCGACGTGACGGTGGTGAACCAGCCGCCGATATTGGCGATGTCATCGGTGTCGGCCGCCGCGACCTTCAGCCAGGTCTCCTGCACCGCGTCCTCGGCCTCGGGCAGCGACCCAAGCATCCGATAGGCGACTGCGCGTAGGTGTCCGCGATTGGCCTCGAACTCGGTGAGCAGAAAATCGTTGGTGTCCATCGGTCACATTTCCCTTCCCTCGGGTGTCAGAGCCATGAACCGCCCGACACCGCCGATGTGACATGCGCACCGGCCGGGCCGATCCGAGGAGCCGAAATGTCTGCACGTATGACCAACCCAGCCACCATCCTGCCGCAGGCAGCCAAGGCTGTTCCGCATCTGCTCGGTGCGATCGACCAAGGTGGCGTCTCCGCCACGTTGCGCGAACTCATCATGCTTCGCGCCAGCCAGATCAACGGCTGTGCGGCCTGTGTTTATGGCCACGTCGCAGCACTGCGTAAAGAAGGAGAATCCGATGAGCGCATCGACACGGTCGCGGTCTGGCGGGAATCGCCCTTCTTCACCGACGCCGAGCGGGCCGCCCTGAACCTGACCGAGGCAGCGACCCGGCTCGCCGATTCGCCTGGTAAGGCGGTTTCGGACGAGATCTGGGATGAAGCCGCGGACATCTTCGACGAGAAGGCGATGGCCGGCATCGTGCTGACGATCGCGACCATCAACCTCTTCAATCGCATCAATGTCACGATCGGCGAACCCGCGGGCACAACATGGAGCTGACGCCAGGAGCGGCTAATCTCGTCCTGTGCTGCTCTCCGACCGCGATATCCGTGCCCAGATAGCCGACGGCCGGTTGGCCATCGAACCGTTCGACCCGACGCTGGTACAGCCGTCCAGCATCGACGTCCGGCTCGATGGTCTCTTCCGGGTCTTCAACAACACCCGGTACACCCACATCGACCCGGCGCAACGGCAGGACGACCTGACGACGCTGGTCGAGCGAACCGAGGGTGAGCCGTTTGTGCTGCATCCCGGCGAGTTCGTCCTCGGGTCGACGCTCGAGGTCTGCACCCTGCCCGACGACCTCGCCGGTCGCCTCGAAGGCAAGTCGTCACTGGGTCGACTGGGCCTGCTGACCCACTCCACCGCGGGTTTCATAGACCCCGGCTTCACCGGGCACATCACGCTGGAGCTATCGAATGTGGCGAACCTGCCGATCACGCTGTGGCCGGGCATGAAGATCGGTCAGCTGTGTGTGCTCAAGCTGTCCAGTCCGGCCGAATCTCCTTACGGCAGTGCCGCCGCCGGATCCAAGTACCAGGGACAACGCGGCCCGACGCCGTCGAAGGCGTACCTCAACTTCACCCAGCAGTAGATCCCCGACCCGCGAGGTAGTCGTCGAGCTGCTGGGCCAGGTCGCGGTCCAGTGCGCGGTCGAGCGCATTGTGGGCGGAAATCGTTCCGGCCTGGCGCATTTCGCGCAGCAGTTCGACGGCCCACTCCGATTCGGAATCAGTCTTCGGAATCCATCCGTCGCCGTGTTGTTCGGCCATGACGGTTCGTCCGGCGGAGATCAGGGTCGAGGCGACCTGGGCCATGTCCGCCTCCACACGGCCGTGCACCTCGAGCAGCATCGCCAGGGACAGCCCCAGTTTTGTGAGCCTGCCGAAAGCCCGCACCGTTTCGCGGTCCAGCAGGGTATAGCCGTCGTCGGTGCGCTCGATGAGCCCGTACTCGATCAGCTTGTCGTAGTGAGTTGGGTTGCCGGAGTTGAGCAATGCCCTGAGAGCTTCGGCGGAGATGGCCTCGGTGTGCGCCTTGGACCACGGTTCGGTGATCACCTCACGGAGGCCGAGGACATCGGCCAGGTCGTCGCCGCGTTGCATCCCGTGCAGGAAGTCACCGATGTGCCGGATGGTGAATCCGCGCTGCAGAAGGTCGTTGATCACCTTCAGCCGGGCGAGGTGATTGTCGGAGTAGATCGCGACCCGGCCACGCCGGTCGGGCCGGGGGAGCAGCCCACGATCCTGATAGCCGCGGACATTGCGGGTGGTGGTTCCCGCGGCTCGCGCCAGGTCGTCGATCCGGTATTCGGTCATCCCATCGCCTTCGATCGGCTGCATGCTGGATTCGTTCAGGACAAGGTCGAGGGCTGAGTTTAGCGGAGCGAAACGCGGGGTGTTCGGGGCAATCGCCGACCGATGGCGGCGTCCGGTGCAACAATGTTCCGTGGTTCGAATGACTCGAGTCACACGGCAGATGCCGTCAGCTGATCTGACCACATAGCGCACAGTGGCCGGTCCCGAAGGCGACAGTGACAGTGACTCGGGGCAGAATGGCGACCGACAACGTTCGCAAAGGTGTGTCGGTCACGGCGGGGGGCAGTGGTGGATCACGATCCGGGAGAGGCGCTGGCACCTGGCCGGGTGGTCTGGCTGGACGCGGCGGTCTTCGCGGATATCCGGGAGATGCTGACCTCCACCCTGGGCGTACTCGGGCCGGCATTTGTGCTGATCGACCTCGACGACGGCGGTCTGCGCGGCGCGGCCGTGGATGCCGAGACCGGCCAATGCCTCATCGAACTCAACGACAACACCCTGCACTCGGCATCCTTCGATCGTGCGATGGCCGACCACCTGGTGCGCACCGGCAAGACCGCGATCCCCACAACCACCGAATGGGCCCGTGAGCTGGTCGGATTGATGGCGCAGGCGAGGGCGCTGCTGGGCAACTCCGAGGCCGTCTTCGTGATGGGCGAGCAGGACGTCGGCCTGCTCCGGGTCAACCGGGCAGATGTGGAAGAGGCCCTGAATCCGTCGGCGGTCCGGGCGACCAGTGTGGCCCGGTCGGTGTCGTTGGCGTCGCCGATCCCGATCAGTGCAGTGGTTGTGATGTCCCAACACGTCGAATGGCCGGGTCTGCTTGCCGAGCTGTCACAGGCTTTCGATGGACAGGTGCCGGTACTGCCGATGCTCACGACGCCGGAACCGGCCCGCGAGGGCAAGCATTCACATTCGGCAGCGCAGCGCGACCTCACCCCGGTCGCGGTGCCGCCCACGACTGCGGTGCCGCCCACGACCGCGGTCACAGCCCCGTCCCCGGTTTATGTTCCGAAAACGCGGAGCGAGCCCACACCGATGCCCGTGCAGGCGACGGAACCCGTGACGACCTCCGATCCGCTCCCGGACCCGCTGCCCGAACCCTTTCCCGGACCGGTCACCGAGCCGGCCCCGGTGTTCGATGCGCGGGCAGCGGAGCGTCGACGCAAACAGAATCGACTGGTGATGGCGGGCGCGGCAACAATCGCTGCGGTGATCGTGGCCGGCGGGATCACCGCGGCCGTCGGTCCGTGGCGGGAGGACACCACCGGCCTGGAATCCCAGCGCTACCTGACGCCACCGGCCACGAGCGAGAGCGCCACAACCACCACCAAGGCGCCGGCAACCACCTCGACGAAGCCGTCCACCCCGCGGTCGGCGTCCGTGGTCCCGCCGATCGACACGGCGGCCGCGCTCGGCCCGATCGTCGTCTACACCGCGCCGCCACCACCGCCGCCGCCGCCGACCACGCGGCGTGCCACCCCACCACGCCCGAGGCAGAACACGATTCCCAATCCGATCCCTGGGCAGCCCCCGATCGTGCTGCCCTGACGATTCTGGCCATTACGGCTAGGGCGCGACGCCCCGGCCGATCAGGTCAAGGGTCTGTTCGTAGACGAGGGGCCAATGCGAGTTGGTGCCGGCAGGCCCGCCGCCGTCGAACTCACGACTGTCGAGCTCGAGGCTGACGGCGCCGTGCACGCAGGCCCAGATCTGCAACGTCAGGATCATCGGATCGCCGGCCCGGATGGTCCCCGCGGCCTGGCCGTGCCGAACGATCTCGGTCAGCGCATACAGCGCGGTGTCCGCGAGATCACCTTCCGGCTTGCATTGGCCGGAGAACATCAGCCGGTACAGCGTGGGCGACTGCAGGGCGAAGTCGCGGTACGCGATCCCGGAATTGCGGAGCCGGGCTCGCGGGTCGGAATCGGCTGTACCGCCGACCATTGCGCGTAGCCGCGTGAACCCTTCGGTGACCACTGCGGTCATCAGGCCGGCCTTGCCGTCGAAATGGTTGTAGACGCCCATGGGTGCAACGCCGGCCTCGGTCGCCACCGCCCGAACCGTCAACCCTTTTTCGCCGTGTTCATCGAGGACGCGCAACGCCGCGGCGAGGAGCAATTTGCGCACGTCACCGGCCGGAGTTCTTGTTGCCGGTCCCGATGGTCTGACAGCCACGACGTCGATCCTTTCACAGCGGTTCTGGAAAAACCCTTGACACCTTTGTAGCACAGTGTTCTTCTTGAGTAGAACAGTGTCCTACAACAATAGATCAACCTTCTACTCGAGGAGCTTCCGATGAGTGACCGAACCTTGGTTGAGCCGGCGACCTCGCCGGCAACCGACAAGCGTTGGTGGGCACTTGTTGCCCTCTGTGGCGCGGTGCTGTTGGTGATGATCGACAACACGATCGTCAACGTGGCACTGCCGACCCTGAGCCGTGACCTCTCCGCCGACAACTCCGGTCTGCAGTGGGTCGTCGACGCGTACACGTTGACCTTTGCGGGTCTGCTGCTGACCGCGGGCCACTTCGCCGACCGCTTCGGCCGCCGTCGACTGCTGGTGATCGGTGTGCTCGGGTTTGCCGCGGTGTCGGTCGTTGCTGCCACATCGGAGACCCTGGGCCAGCTCATCGCCACCCGGGCCGGTCTCGGACTGTTCGCCGCGATGGTGTTCCCGGCGACATTGTCGCTGCTGATCGGACTGTTCCCCGACCTCAAGGAACGCGCGATCGCGGTCGGGATCTGGGCCGGTACCTCCGGCATCGCGGTGGCGATCGGGCCCGTGCTCGGTGGCTGGCTGCTCGAGCATTACTCCTGGTCCTCGGTCTTCTGGGTCAATCTGCCGATCGCGGCGGCGGTGCTCATCGGTGTCGCGCTCGCGGTGCCGAGCGGCGGCAAGGCGCAGCCGGGCCCCTTCGACGCAGTCGGCGCATTCACGTCCATCGCCGGTGTGTCGCTGCTGGTGTACACCGTCATCGAAGGGCCGAACCACGGCTGGGGGTCAGTCACCACGATTGTCGGATTCATCGGCGCGGCAGTCATTCTCGCGCTGTTCGTGCTCCGGGAGCTGCGGGCGACGCACCCGATCCTCAATGTCCGGCTCTTCGCCAACAGGCACTTCTCGGTCGCTTCGGGTCTGATCGCGGTGGCGTTCTTCAGCCTGTTCGGATTCATCTTCCTGATCACCCAGTACTTCCAGGCGGTCAAGGGATACGGCCCCCTGTCGGCCGGCCTTCACACACTGCCCTTCGCGGTGGTGATGGCGGTCTTCTCGCCGCTGGCAATGATCTTGGCGCGGCGCCTCGGTCCCGGCCGGGTCGCGGCGCTGGGCTCGGCCACGATGGCAGGCGGGTTTGCGCTGGTCCTACTGGCCGGTCGGGACGCGTCGTACTGGGGCCTGATCATCTGGTCGATGAGCTTGATGGCAATGGGACTCGCGCTGGTTCAGGGCCCGGCGACCAACATCATCACGAACTCCTTGTCACCGGAGCAGACTGGCGCCGGATCGGCGGTCAACGACGTGACGCGGGAGATCGGCGGAACACTCGGTGTGGCAGTTCTCGGCTCGATCCTCGCCTCGATGTACACCACCGAGATCGGAACACAACTCGACAATGTGGGTCTGCCGCCGGAAGCCGTTGACGCAGCGCAGAACTCGGTGATGGCCGGCGTTCAGGTGGCGTCGGAGGTAGGCGGGGCGCCAGGCAGGCAGATCCTGCTCACCGTCCAGGATGCGTTTGTCGACGGGCTGCACACATCGGTCATCGCAGCGATCGCCGCCGCCGGGCTCGCGGCACCGATCGCCTGGTTCACGCTGCGCGGCAAGCAACTCGGCGACGCCGTGGTGGCCGACGTCGTCCCGGACGAGGACGCAGTGGACGGGGAGACGGTGGCCGAGGATGCGGCGACCCGCTGAACTCAGGCCGAGTATTCGTAGCCGTGCTTGAGGGCCTTGCGCAGTGAGAGTGCCGACTCGATTCGGGTGGTCGGCCGGAGGTAGGGCGAATCGCCCTGGGCGTTGATGTAGTACGTATTCGACCCGGCGCAGCGCGGACTTGCAAAGACCGTGCTGCGCACCTTCTTGCGCATCTTCTCTACGAAGTCGGCGGTCTGCGTGTCGGTGACGCTGACCCGCGACGAACCCGACGCAACGGCCTTGGCGACCACCTGCACCGCATGGGTGACGCACAGGTCGATGGTGTCGAACCACGAGAACCCGATGACGCCGTACGGTCCCGGAGCGAGGAACAGGTTGGGGAAGCCCGGAACGGTGATGCCCTCGTAGGCGTGCATCCGTTCCGATTCCCAGGTCGTCGCCAGATCTTGGCCGTCGATCCCGCTGATCTGGTAGGGCAGGTCGAAGATCTTGAAGCCGGTCGCCAGGATCAGGGTGTCGATCTCCAGGTTGCGACTATCGGCGAATTCGATTCCGGTGCTGGTGATCCGGCTGATCGGTGCGGTCTCCAGATCGACGTTGTCCCGGTTGAACGTGGGGAAGTAGTCGTTGGAGAACGACGGACGCTTGCACGCGTAGCCGTAGTGCGGGGTGAGCTGCTCGCGTAGGTGTTCGTCCTTCACCTGGCCGCGCAGATGTCGCAGACACAACTTCTCGACGCCACGGGTGATGGCCGGTAGTTGTTTGTTGTAGACGACGCCGACCGTTTCGGCGATCTCGAAGGTGGAGTCGATCAGGAAGCGGGGCAGCAGTTGAAGTTTGGGAATGCGGCGGTAGATGCCCCGCACCAGTCCGGGGACGGGCGCGTTGGGCTTGGGCAGGACCCAGATCGCGGTCCGTTGCAGGACCGTCAGGTGCTCCACCTGCGGTGCGATGGTGGGGATGATCTGGATCCCGGTGGCGCCGGTGCCGATGACAGCGACCTTCTTGCCGGTCAGGTCGTAGTCGTGGTCCCACGACGCCGACCGCAGGACTTTGCCCGAGAAGCTCTCCAGGCCCGGTAGATCCGGGGTGGCCGGGGTCGACAGTGCGCCGTGGCAGGAGATCAGGAACCGCGCGGTGACCGTGTCGCCCGAAGCGGTGGTGATGGTCCACAGATCGGTGGACTCATCGAAGTCGGCTGCGGTGACCGGGGTTTCGAACCGGATATGCCGGCGGATGCCGTAGCGCTCGGCGATGTCGCGGGCGTACTGCAGCAGCTCGGCACCGGGGGCGAAGACCTGCGACCAGTCGGGATTCAGTGCGAACTTGTACGAGTAGGTGACCGAGGGTATGTCGACCTCGACACCGGGATACTGATTGGCGAGCCACGTGCCACCGACATCATTGTTGCGGTCGAAGATGACGTAGTCGTCGATACCGCGTTCCTGCAACTTGATCCCGGCCGCGAGGCCACCGAAACCGGCGCCGATGATTGCCACGGTGTGATCAGGTGCGGCGGTGTGATCAGGCTGTCGCCGTTCGGCTGATGCCATGGGGGTCTCCTGGGCTGGGATCGGGTCTGGACTTTTAGAGGTCGAGCCGAAGGTGCTCGCCTGCGGCGCGCGATACGCAGGTGAGCATCACGCCGGCATCGCGTTCGGGTTCGGTGAGGATGTTGTCGCGGTGCTCGACGGTGCCTTCGAGTACCCGCACCTTGCAGGTTCCGCAGAAGCCCTGCTGACATGAATAGGGGACCGACGGTAGCTCCCGGCGGATCGCGGCCAGAGCGGACTCCGTTGCACTGACCGGTATCCGGTGATCGCTCGAACGGAGACTGACCGTGAACGGCCTCCCGTCCTCCACCGGGGGCGGACTGAACCGCTCGAAATGGAGCTCGACGTCGCTGCGTCCGAGCAATTCGGTGCGGATCGCGTTGAGCATCGGCGGCGGACCGCAGCAGTACACGGCGGTTCCGGGCTCCATCGTCCCCAACAGGTCTGTGGCACCGGGTAGTCCGTGCCGGTCGTCGGTGCGGATCGTGACCCTGTCGCCGTACTCGGCGAGTTCCGAGAGGAAAGGCAGCGAATCGGCACTGCGGCCGGTGTAGACCATCGACCAATCCAGGCCGAGACGCTGTGCCGCGCCGAGCATCGGCAGAATCGGAGTGATCCCGATACCGCCGGCGATGAATCGCAGGTTCTTTGCCGGAGAACCATGGCCGGGTGCGGCAAGCGGAAATGCGTTGCGCGGACCCTTGATCCGGACAGTGCTGCCCACGCGCAGGGTGTCATGGACCTCGATCGACCCGCCACCGCCGTCCGGGATCCGCCGGACGGCGATGCGGTACCGATGGCGGTCGGCAGGGTCTCCACACAGGGAGTACTCCCGCATTCGGCCCGACGGCAAGAGCAGGTCCAGATGTGCCCCGGCGTACCAGGGCATCAGTTCACCGCCATCAGGTGCGGCCATGGTCAGCGCGACCACGTTGTTGTCGTGGGCGACGACCTCGCGACCGACGACCTCCAGGGTGGTGACCCCACCGGTCTGATCGGGGATGTTCAGGCGGGTGAACCTGCCCCACAACGGAAACCAGACCTTGCCGATGACGTCGGCAATCCGCATCGCGGGATCATGCCGGTATCGGCCCCGCAGATGTGGCGGCGCGGCGGTCATGGTGGTGGTGTGCTCGAGGTGATGCTGATTCATTTGTGCGCGGCCCTTGCTGCCGGCGACGACGCGAGGTAGGCGACGGCCTGTGCCGTGGATCCGACCTGCGTGGGGCGGAACGACGGTTTGAAGTAGGTGAAGGTGGCCAAGATGATCGACCGCACGGTGGGTAGCAGACCTCGGCGCGCGCCCCGGAAATATCCGACCATCGTCTTGGCGTAGCCGATCTTGCCGGTCGGATCATTGACGGCCAGGAACCGGGTGCCCCGGTGGATCACGAACAGCAGAGCAGGCAGCACGGCCAGCATCGCCCGGCCGCGCTTGAGGTAGCTGTCACCGAAGTAGGTGGCCACGTCATGGGCCACTTCGCGGTGCTCGACCTCCTCGGCGCCGTGCCAACGGAAGAGATCCGTCATCGCCGGGTCGGCGTTGCACTCGGTCCAGGTGTTGTTGAGGGAGAAGTCGCCCAGGATGGCGGTGTAGTGCTCGATGGCCGCGATCAACCAGAGCCGCTCGATCAGATGTTTGTGCCGCACATCGGCATCCGGGTGTCGGGATGGTCCGAGTACCTTGCGGAACACCCACTCCATCTGCCTCTGGAAGGGGGTGGGATCGAAGCCGCGCGCCTCCATGAATTCCCACAGCACCCGGTCGTGGGTCTCGGCGTGCATCGCCTCCTGGCCGATGAACCCGCGCATCGCCGCGGCGAGTTCCTCGTCCCTCACCAGCGGCAAGGCCTCGTTGTACGTCTGGACAAACCAGCGTTCCCCTTCGGGGAGCAGCAGGTTGAGCATGCTGACCACGTTGGACGGAACCGGATGATCCGGAATCCAGTGCAGCGGTGTGTCTGTCCAATCGAACTCGACGTTGCGAGCGTGGAGTTCGACCGGCCCCGTATCGAAGTTGTACATCTCGTCCTCCCGAAGATGTCGGCGCTAGAAGATCTTGGCGCGGGCGAGCCGGCGTGACAGCCCGGGAACAAAGCGGTAGATGCGGTAGCCGACCTTTGCTTCGATGGTCACCGGAACCACGGCCTTGTTGTCGGTGATGGCCCCGAGGATCGCGGCCGCGACGCGGTCGGGGGTGTAGCCACGCCGCTTGTAGCGTCCGCTCATCTTGTCTTGCCACTGCTTTTCGATATCGGCTGCAGCACCTGCGAATTCGGTGGTCGCGACGATGTTGGTGTCGACGATGCCCGGGCAGATCGCCGACACGCCGATGCGGTGCTCGGCCAGTTCGGCGCGCAGCGAT
The DNA here is from genome assembly GCF_059553395.1 of Williamsia sp. z34. NCBI lineage: Bacteria > Bacillati > Actinomycetota > Actinomycetes > Mycobacteriales > Nocardiaceae > Williamsia > Williamsia sp. z34. The sequence goes on from NZ_JCANWW010000005.1 coordinate 236,361, forward strand.
TCGGAGAACATCAGGACCCCGGCTTTGGTGGCGGCATAGCCGCCCATGCTGTGCTGCGGGGTGAAGGCCGCAGCTGAGGCCAGGTTCACGATGTGTCCGCCGAGGCCGCGTTCGACCATCTTGCGACCGAAGACCCGGCTGCCGGTGATCACACCCATCAGGTTGATGTCGACCAGACGTCGGATCTGTTCGTCGGTGGCGTCGAGAACGTGCCCGGCGAAGCCGATTCCGGCATTGTTGATCATCACGTCCGCGATGCCGTGGGTCTTCGTGATCCGCTCGCCGAACTCGGTGAAGGCGTCGGTGTCGGCGACGTCGAGAGCATAGGCATGTGCGATGCCGCCGGTGGCGGCGATGTTTGCGGCGGTCTTCTGGGCGGCGTCGAGGTCGATGTCGGCCAGGACCACCTCGGCGCCGTTCTCGGCGAGGAGATAGGCGGTTTCGCGTCCGATGCCGCTGCCGGCCCCGGTGATGACTGCGAGTTTGCCGTTCATCGATCGATGGTCGCCCTGTTGGCGGGCTCGCGCGATGGCGGGCGACATCTCTGCTCCCCGGATCGATTCGATGAATTGCGTTGCGACGTCGGCCAGATATCCCGGATTGGTGTAGGGCAGCCAGTGTCCGGTGGGAGTGTCTTTGCGCCACAGCTGTTCTGCGAACTTGTGGGTGTTCGCGAAGATGGCCTTGCGTAGCGCGATGTCCCGGGTGTTGACCACCTCGAACACCGGAACCCTGGTGCTGCGTGGGTCGGGATTGGCGATCCGGTCACGGATGTTGGCGCGGTAGTAGCGCAGACCGGAGATGGCGTCGGCGCGGAATGTGGGTGCCAGGGTCATGTTCGCGGGATCGGTGCCCTCGATGCCGGCCAGGAACCGATGCCAGACCGGGGCGTGCAAACCGATGCCGAACAGTACCTTTGGCACCACCGGTAGCTGGAAGACGACGGTATATGCCGACGACAGGGCTTGGGACATGCCCTGTGCCAATGACTTCGGAGTCGGATGACTCAGGCGTTCGTGCGCCCACAGGCCGAGGTGGTCGAGGTTGGGGCCGGACACCGAGACGAACGATGCGATCCGCTCCTCGGCATCGGGCGTGGTGACGGCCTCCCAGGTCTGCACCGAACCCCAGTCGTGGGCGACAACGTGAACCGGGCGGTCGGGGCTCACCGCATCGATGACCGAAAAGAGGTCCGCGGCGAGTTCGGGTAGCCGATACGGCGCATCACCATCCGGGCGGTCACTCTCGCCGTACCCGCGGGTGTCGTAGGCGACCACGTGATAGCGCGATGCCAGCTCTGGCGCGACCTGCGTCCAGAGGAGATGGGTGTCGGGCCAGCCGTGCACCAGAACGACGGTCGGCCGGTCGAACGCGGACTCGCCGAGCTCGAAAACCGCCAGCCGGACACCGTCGCGGACAACATCTTGCCGGCGCCATGAGATCGGCGACGCGGACGTCTCATCATCGATAGCGGTCATCAACTCCCCTTTGAGTTCGCCGTGATGCATTAGACGTTACCAGCAGTCACATATAAATCAAGAGCCCGTGACCTGCAGAAACCCACCAGAAATAGCCATACCCACCAGTTGTGGCTGGTGGGTATGGCTGAACCGGGTGGGGCCTTGGCGGGCTACTGCTTGTAACTGGCCAGGAAGTTGCCCAGGCGGTCGATCGCGTCGACCAGGTCGCGGGACCAGGGCAGGGTGACGACCCGGAAGTGGTCCGGACTCGGCCAGTTGAAGCCCGTTCCCTGGACCACCAGGATCTTCTCGCGCAGGAGCAGATCGGTGACGAACTTCTCGTCGTCATGGATCTCGTGCACTTCCGGGTCGATCTTCGGGAACGCGTAGAGCGCGCCCATCGGCTTCACGCAACTGATGCCGGGGATCTCGTTGAGCTTCTCCCAGGTGACATTGCGCTGTTCGAGTAGCCGTCCGCCGGGAAGGACCAGCGCGTCGATGCTCTGGTAGCCACCGAGCGCCACCTGGATTGCATGCTGGCCGGGCACGTTCGCGCACAATCGGGTCGAGGCGAGCATCTTCATGCCGTCGACGAAGCCCTTTGCGTGATCCTTGGGCCCGGTGATGGCGACCCAGCCGGCGCGGTAACCACAGACGCGGTATGCCTTGGACAGCCCGTTGAAGGTGAGGCAGAGCAGGTCCGGCGCGAGCGAGGCGATATTGATGTGCTTGGCCTCGTCGTAGAGGATCTTGTCGTAGATCTCGTCGGCCAGGATCAGCAATGAGTGCTTGCGCGCCAACTCGACGATCTCGGTGAGGACCTCGTGCGAGTAGACCGCGCCCGTCGGGTTGTTGGGATTGATCACCAGAAGGGCCTTGGTGCGCGGGGTGATCTTCGATTCGATGTCAGCGATGTCGGGGTTCCAGCCGTTGGCCTCGTCGCACGCGTAGTGGACGGCCTTACCGCCGGACAGCGCGGTCATCGCGGTCCACAGCGGATAGTCCGGAGACGGGATCAGGACCTCGTCGCCGTCATCGAGCAGCGCCTGCATCGTCATGGTGATGAGCTCGGAGACACCGTTGCCCAGGATCACGTCGTCGACGTCGAAGAAGGGGAAGTCGGGCAGCAGCTCGTATCGGGTCACCACCGCCCGGCGCGCCGACAGGACGCCCAGGGAATCGCTGTAGCCCTGCGAGTAGGGGAGAGCGTGAATCATGTCGCGCATGATGACGTCAGGGGCCTCGAAGCCGAACTGGGCAGGGTTGCCGATGTTCAGTTTGAGGATCCGATGGCCCTCTGACTCGAGGCGGGCCGCGTGGGCGGTGACGGGTCCGCGGATTTCGTAGGCGACGTTGCGAAGCTTTGCCGATTGTTCGAGGGGTTTCAGGTCGCGGTAAACATGCGAAACGTGTGGTCTGCTCACGTCTCTCATGGTGCCAGTACCGGGCAAGTGGGTTTCGGCCTGAGAGGGGTATTGCCTCGAACTCGTCGAATTTCTGTCCTCTGAGCCCCGGAAATTGCGGTTGGAACGGGCCCAGATGTCCGATTTTTCGTATCGAAAACGGTCGCGACCGCCGATTTGGCGTTGAACCTCGCCAAGACCGGCGGCCGCGACCGCGTTCAATGTGATGTTTCTTTAATTTTTACCCGGTCGGTCAGCTCTTGCCCGGGCGCTTCTTGCCGGCCGCGATGCCGAAACCTTTGGCCTTGGCCGGTCCGGTTTCGCTGAGTGTCCGCGCCTCACCGTTGGTCGACGGGGTATCCGCCGGCGCGGCATCCTGAGTGGACTCGGCCGGAGTTGCCTCGGGCTCTGTCGCCTCGGGTTCGGTCGCCTCGGGTTCAGTTGCCTCGGGTTCGGTCGCCTCGGGCTCGGCTGGTGCCGGCGCTGCCGCGGCGGGCTTCGGCGCTCCGGGACGTTTTGCTCCCGGACGCTTGGCCTTGCCTCCGATGGCCAGACCCTTCACCGGAACAGTGGGTTCCTTCGGGGCCTCGCTCACCGATTCGGTGGCAACTTCTTCCGGTGCGGCCTCGGCAGGAGCCGATGCCTCGGCAGGTTCTGCTGCAGGCGCCGCCGCGGGCTTGGCTGCCCCTGGCTTCTTGGCTGCGCCGCCGGGCTTGGGTGCTCCCGGACGCTTGGCGCCGCCACCGATGGCCAGACCCTTCACGGGTGCGGCTGCCGGCTTGGCCTCTTCGGGTGCGGCCTCGGCTGCCGGTGCCTGGGCAGGTTCTGCTGCAGGCGCCGCCGCGGGCTTGGCTGCCCCCGGCTTCTTGGCTGCGCCGCCGGGCTTGGGTGCTCCCGGACGCTTGGCGCCGCCACCGATGGCCAGACCCTTGGCCGCCGGTGCCGCGGTTTCGGTTGCAGCGGACTCGGCTGCCGGCGCCTCGGTTTCAGCCTGCGCCGGTGCTGCTGCTGCCGGCTTTGCCCCACCTGGTTTGGGAGCTCCGCCTCCGGGCTTCTTCGCGCCGCCGCCGATACCGAGTCCACCCGGCTTCTTGGCCGCGCCGCCGGGCTTGGGTGCGCCGCCGGGCTTCTTGGCCCCGCCGCCGATACCCAATCCGCCGCCGATCTTGGGCCTTTCGGCCGTGTCGGTCGAAGCGGTGGCCGCGGCAGGTGCAGCTGCCTTGACCGGCTCCGGTGCCTTCTTCTCTTCCGGCTCGATCGTCGGAGCCGAGAGACCGAGCGACGCGGCTCCGAGGAACCGTCCACCACGCTTGATCTCGGGAGCACCACGCTTGACGGACTCGAGGATCAGCTGGGCGACGTCGACGACCTCGACCTTGCCCTCGTTCTCGGTACCCGACGTCTGGGCGGTGACACCGTCGGTCAGCATCACCTTGCAGAACGGGCAACCGGTGGCAACCTTTTTGGGGTTGGTGCCCAGGGCCTCGTCGACCCGATCGATGTTGATGCGCTTGCCGATGCTCTCTTCCATCCACATGCGGGCGCCACCGGCGCCACAGCACATCGACCGCTCGCCGTGGCGAGGCATCTCCCGGAGAGTTGCGCCCGAGGCGGCCATCAGCTCACGGGGAGCGTCGTAGACCTTGTTGTGGCGTCCCAGGAAGCAGGGGTCGTGGTAGGTGATGTCCTCGTTGACCTCGGCGACCGGGATCAGGCGCTTGTCGCGAACCAGCCGGTTCAGCAGCTGGGTGTGGTGCACGACCTCGTACTTGCCACCCACCTGCGGGTACTCGTTGCCCAGGGCGTTGAAGCAATGCGCACAGGTGACGACGATCTTCTTCTTCTGCTGCGGAGCAGTGGCGAAGAGCTCTCCGAGCATCTCGATGTTCTGCTGCGCCAGCATCTGGAACAGGAACTCGTTGCCCGCGCGGCGAGCGGAGTCACCGGTACAGGTCTCACCCTCGCCCAGGACCAGGAAGTCGACAGCCGCGATGTCGAGCAACTCGGCGACGGCCTTGGTCGTCTTCTTGGCGCGGTCCTCATAGGCGCCGGCACAGCCGACCCAGAAGAGGTATTCGAAACCTTCGAAGCTCTCGACGTCCTTGCCGAAGACCGGGATCTCGATGTCCATCTCGTCGATCCACTTGGTGCGGTCCTTGGAGTTCTGGCCCCAGGGATTGCCCTTGTTCTCGAGGTTCTTGAACAGTCCGGCGAGTTCGGTCGGGAAGTCCGACTCGATCAGCACCTGGTAGCGGCGCATGTCGATGATGTGGTCGACGTGCTCGATGTCGACGGGGCACTGTTCCACACAGGCACCACACTGGGTGCAACTCCACAGCGTCTCGGTGTCGATGACAGCGCCGGTTGCGCCTTCACTCTCGCCGACGAGCTTGCGCTCGGCCTCGAGGCGGGCGGACTCGGGAATCGCGTCGAGCTTGTCCTGGAGGACGTTGCCGTCGGCGTCGACCAGGCCCACCTCGTCGCCGCCCAGGTCTTTCTTACCGCCGGCCAACAGGTATGGCGCCTTTGCGTTGCCGTGGTCACGCAGCGACATGATGAGCAGCTTGGGCGAGAGCGGCTTTCCGGTGTTCCACGCGGGGCACTGGCTCTGGCAACGACCACACTCGGTACACGTGGTGAAGTCGAGCCAGCCCTTCCAGGAGAAGTCCTCGATCTTGCCGGCACCGAAGGCGTCGACGTCGGGGTCCGCGGTCTCCATGTCGAGGACCTTGCCCCCGGAGATCATCGGCTTGGCGGCACCGAGTGCGACGCCGCCGTCGTCCTCACGCTTGAAGTAGATGTTGAAGAACGCCGCGAAGCGGTGCCAGGCGACGCCCCAGGTGATGTTGCGTCCGACGGCAGCGAGCCAGATCATGCCGCTCATCAGCTTGATCAGGGCGAAGACCGAGACCATCACCGCGCTCGCGGGCAGGAGCTTGGCGACCTGCATGGTGAAGAAGTCCGAGCCGGCGTTGGCGTGTCCGTAGGTGGCGATCTTGCCGGCCTTGACGAAGATCATGCCCAGGCCCTCGAGCAGGACGACGATCTCGACGAAGTACGCGGCACTGAAGTTGGAGCCGCCGAACCGGGACAGGCGCTCGGGTACGCGCGGGTGATTGAGCTGCCGGATGATGATCAGCACGATGATGCCGATCACGGTGCCCAGGCCGAGGATCTCGTCGAGGAGATGCCAGGCGAAGGTGTCACCGAACAGCGGCCAGTGGAACTTCGGATCGAACGTCTGTCCGTAGGCCTCGAACCACAGCAGTGATCCGAGCAGGAACCCGATCATCACCAGCCAATGCGCCCAACCGACGGTCCGGAACTTGTTCATCCGGGTGTGGGCGATGAACTCGACCATCATCGTCTTGAAGCGCGGGATGAAGGGGCGCCAGCGATCCGGGGCCGGCTGACCCTTCATGATCGTTCGGAAGATGCGGCTGACTCCGCGAAGGAATAGGGCCCAACACACGAGGCTCAGGAGCGCCCCGATGGTTCCCAGGGTGATCGTCGTGGCATTCACGGCGTCTCGACCTTTCTATAACCGAACTTCCCGACTTCCGGTGTATGTATCCCGAAACAGAAGGCGGGCGTTCAACGGGCTGGCAGTACACAGCGCAGAGCACACGCAGTGTTCTCCGATATGTACGTTAAGGCTTTGCTTCTCAGCACTATTGCGCAGGTAGACCTAAGTTACTAATCGGTAAGGTTCATTGTGATGTCTGCCATAAATCGCGTCAGAATCCTTGCGTCGGTCGGAGTGGCCGCGGTCTCTGTCCAGTTTGTCATCGCGGTGGCCGCCACATGGATTTATGTGATGGCGTTCGACCGGGAGTTCGCGGTCACCGACGCGCCGTCGGCGCCGGTTGCTCTGGTCCTGGGGTCGAAAGTAGATGAGCAGGGTCCGGGGTCGTATGTGCGGGGGCGCCTCGACACCGCCCTCGAGTTGTATCGATCGGGACGTGTGGAGCGCGTTCTCAACTCCGGGAACGGTCGCCCCGAGGCGGGGGACGAACCGGCCGTGATGCGAGCCTACCTCGAAGAACGTGGCGTTCCGGCCGCCGCGATCATCGACGACCCGGAGGGTTACGACACCGCTGCCGGCTGCCGTCGGGCCCGGGACGTCTACGGCTTCGACGACGTCCTCGTCGTGACGCAGGATTTCCACCTCGGGCGCGCGATCGCGCTGTGCCGGAACGTCGGGGTGGATGCCCGCGGTGTCTACGCGGACTGTGATTGCGCGGTGTGGACGGTGGCCCGAAACGTCATTCGCGAGACTTTTCTGGCGCGGCCGCGAGCGTTGCTGACGGGTCTGACGACGTCGTCGGCGCGGTGATGCCCTGACCGGGCATCGGAAGACGCGGGCGCCCGGTCAGGTACGACGAACCGGGCAGGCGGCGCAGGATCTCCACCAGCAACAATGAACCGGCGATCGTGCCGATGTACGTCAGGACCGGTGCCCAGGGCGAACCCAGGGTGTTGATCCAGGATTGTCCGTTTTTCTGCGGGTGCAGGATCGCGAAGATGAGGATGGCGTGGCACAGGAACACGCTGAACGACCGGTTCGATGCGTACTTGACCACGCTGTCGAAAGTGGGCGTCCGTTCCCGGTAGGTGTCGGTCCAGTGCTGGCCCAGCGCGTACAGGCAGGCGATGGCCGCAACCAGGAAGAGCAACAGTGTCGGCTGGAAGGCGGCACTGGCGTACAGCGGGATCTGATCCAGGCCCCACACCCGCCGCCAGAAGGTGACCAGCGCAAATGCCGCGGTCAGCAGGAGGGCGACGAACAGCCACGTGCCCTTGCCCCGGAGCCAGAGGCGGATCTGCTCGCGATGCACCGCGGCGACCGAGCCCAGGAAGATGAAGAACTGGTACGGGACGAATGTGGCGTAGTAGTGCCACCAGAGGCCGGCCCAGTCGGCAGGCGGTTGCCAGTACGTGATGATCGAGACGACCGCGACCTGGACCGCGAAACTGACCGCGAGGAGCGCAGCGTGATGGTTCCTGGTCGCGCGGACGATCCACAGAACAACCGGGAACAGCACGTACACCTGCAGCATCACGAACAGGAAGTACATGTGGAAGCCCGACAGGCCCCACTTGAGCAGATCCCAGAACTCGTCCAGGCTCCCCGGAATCTCGCCGAGACGGCCCTGGTCCCACATGTCCTCGATCACCCAGTAGATGAATGACCAGATCAGATACGGGATGATGACGAGCTTGATCCGGCGGCGCCAGAAGTGGACCGTCCGGAAATCGGTCCGGTCGAAGTTCTGATACATCAGCACGAACCCGGTCAGCGCGAAGAACATGTTCCGGGTGAAATGCAGCAGCAGGGTCGTCGAATTGACCGGCATGCTGTTGAACTCGTCGGTGGTCGCGGTGAGGCAGTGCACGAAGATGACCAGCGAAAACGTCGTCGCCCGAATCAGGTCGACATGGTGCAGATAGGCATGCCGAGTCCGCGGGCGAGCCGTCTGGGTGACAGTCGTGTTGGTCGCGGTGCTCGCGGAATTCGGGGAAAGCATCGCGTCAAGCATGCCGTATCCGGCCGTGGCAGTGGTGGATGGGAGGTCTGCATCACAAGTGAGGGGCGATCTACGGTGCAGGCATGACGTGTGACGGGTGGGGGTAGATGATTCCGGACTGGGATGTCCTGGCCTGGTTGCTGGTGGCTGCGGGAGTGGCGGGCTGGATCGATGCGGTCATCGGCGGCGGTGGACTGATCCTCATCCCGGCGATGCTGATCGCCTTCCCGGCTGCGGTGCCGGCGATGGCACTGGGAACGAACAAGCTGGCGGCGATCGCCGGGACGGGTGTGGCCGCATTCAACTATTCGCGTGCGGTCACCGTTCCCCGCAAGCTGGCGGTGGTGTCGGTGCCGATCGCGTTTGTCTCCTCGGCGGCCGGGGCGTTGTCGGCGGCAGCGATCTCGTCAGATGTCATCCGGCCACTGGTGATCGTGCTGATGCTGGCGGTCGGCATCTTCGTCGCGGTGCGGCCGTCGTTCGGCAGCAACAGCGGTGAGAGTCCGCCGCTGACCCGGACGCAGATGATCGGCGGATGCGTCGCGTTTGCCGTGATCGGTTACTACGACGGCATTTTCGGCCCGGGTACCGGGATGTTCCTGATCATCGCGCTCACCGCATTGTTGTCGCGCAACTTCATCGAGAGCGCGGCACTGGCCAAGATCGCCAACACCGCCACCAATCTCGGTGCGCTGGTGGTCTTTGCGATCGGCGGCAACATCTGGTGGGCATTGGGTTTGATGCTCGCCGTTGCCAATGTATGTGGGTCGATCCTCGGGTCGCGGACGGTGCTCAACCGCGGGACGGGTGTCATTCGTATCGCGCTGTTGTCCGTGGTGGTTGTGATGTCGACCAAACTCGCGTGGGATCAGTGGGCCTGACGCACCGGGCAGGCCTCCATCAACCGTCCCGGTAAGTGGGATTCTCACCCTCGGTTCGCGGCGTGGCGAGATGATGCACCGCAGTACCGTCGAGCAAGCGAGGTGGGATATCGATGCATGAGTTGTTTGATTCCAACGACATGACCGGTTTGGCAGAAGCGATCAAGACCGGCGACGCGTCTGCAGAGGAAGTCCTCGAGTTCAGCTTGAATCGACTCGACGAGCGTAACCCGGCGATCAATGCGGTCATCCGTGCGTGCGGTGACGAAGCACGTGAACAGGTGGCCGCCGGCCTGCCACAAGGTCCGCTGCGCGGTGTCCCGATCGTGATCAAGGACCTGAACATGGACGTTGCAGGGTTGCCGAGTACCAACGGATCTCGACTGTTCGAGGATGTTGTGCCCGCCGAGGATTCTGAACTGGTGAAACGTTACCGCCGTGCCGGGTTGGTGATCATCGGCAAGACGAACTCGCCGGAGTTCGGTATGAACGCGAGCACGGAGCCGGTGCTGTTCGGGCCGACTCGCAATCCCCATCGCCTCACCCACTCCGCCGGCGGCTCCTCGGGTGGTTCGGCCGCAGCAGTTGCCGCCGGGATTGTTCCTGCCGGACAGGCCAGTGACGGTGGCGGATCCATCCGCATCCCGGCGTCGGCGTGCGGGTTGGTGGGACTCAAACCCAGCCGCGGTCGCGTGCCTGCTCACCCGAAGACGCATTTGCTGGCGGGTCCGATGAGCGTCAATCATGCCGTTACTCGCAGCGTGCGTGACACGGCGTTGTTGCTCGACGTCAGTCAAGGAGCCGTAGCCGGCGATCCGTACGTCATCGCTGCGCCATCGAAACGGTACGTCGACGTGGTGCAGACCGATCCGGGACGTTTGCGCATCGGAATCGCGACGGTGCTGCCTTCCGGGGCGGCGGTGCATTCAGACTGTGTTGCAGCGACTCTCGACGTTGCGGGTGTGCTCTCCGATATCGGACACGAGGTGGTGGACAAAGCCCCCGACTTCCCCTTCGCCGAACTCATGAGCGGCCTGACGCACTTGATGGCAGTCCCGATGTCGGTGGCGGTGAATGCGCGTCTGGCGGAGCTCGGACGCGAACTGCGCAGCGACGATCTCGAACCGATGACCCGCATGATCTACGACCGCGCAATTGCGGAGAGCGCGGGGGACTATGTCCGGGCGCTCTCTGACCTCGAGAAGGCGGCAACCATGTTGGGCGGCTACTTCACCGACCACGATTTGTTGCTGACACCGACGCTGGGAACCGTGACTCCGCCGCTGGGACTGCTCGACACCACCAACCCGGCGTCGGTCTGGGAGCACGGAATGTCGTTCAGCGGCATGACAAGTCCGTTCAACGTAACGGGCCAACCGGCGATCTCGCTCCCGCTGGGCAAGGACGGATCCGGCATGCCGGTCGGTGTTCAGCTGGTCGCCGGGTTCGGACGCGAGGATCTGCTGCTGCAGGTGGCATCGCAGCTCGAGGCGGCGCGTCCGTGGAGTATTGCTCCGGTGTGGCCACCCCGGTGAGGTCGAGAGCAGAACTCGGCTGGTTTCACTGAGTGAGACTGCCCTAGGCAATGTGTGGCATCTGTCACACACTCTGTTGTGTTCACGACACATCACAGCGGACTTTGTCTATGGAAGGCACCAGAATGAGTCGCAGTTCCCGCAGCAGGAGTCGCAGGTTAGCCGCTATCACCCTCGCCGTCACCGCAAGCATGTTCCTGGCATCGTGTGCCGACGACGGATCGAGCGGCGGCGGTGAAACTGCCGAATCAGGTTCGGCGCTCACGATCGGCATGGTCAACGAGCAGGCCGATCCCGGTGCCCCCACCAAAGGTGGCACGGTGACGTTCAGCGGTTATTCCGCCGTGAAGACGCTCGATCCGGCGAAGAGCCAAGTCGCCGGTGCTTCCGAAGGCAGCGAGCTCGGTGCCATCTATGACGTATTGGTGCGCTACGACCCCATCGGGCAGGAATTCGTGCCGCAGCTGGCGAACTCGCTCGAGCCGAGTGCGGACAGCGCGACCTGGACGCTGAAACTTCGCGACGGCGTCACGTTCAGCGACGGGACACCGCTCGACTCCAAAGCCGTCACCGACAGCATCAACCGCTACGTTGCCAACAAGGGACCGGCGTCAAGCGTTTGGGCCACCAAGGTCGCCTCGATGGACACCCCGGACGCGACGACGGTTGTCTTCAACCTGAGTAGTCCCTGGACAGGTATTCAGTCGATGCTCGCCACCGGACCGGGCATGATCGTCTCGCCGACCGCGCAGAACGGTGACACGTTCACGCCCATCGGTGCAGGCGCGTTCACGCTCGAGAGATTTGCTCCCAACGAGGAACTATTGCTCGCAGCTCGCCCCGACTACTACGGCGGCGCACCCAACATCGACAAGCTCAAGCTGATCAGCATCGTCGGTGCACAGGCCACCGCCGACGCACTGAACACCAACGGAATCGATGTCGCGTACCTACGTTCGCTCACCCCGATCCTGGATCTGATCGAGAGCGGTAAACCCGGTTTCATCGACATCCCGGCGCTCGGGTACACCGCAAATGTGAATGTGGCCCCAGGCCGTCCCGGCGCAGACGTCCGTGTCCGTCAGGCGATGGCATTGGCCATCGACCCGGACACGCTCAACACCCGCGTCAACAATGGCGAGGGGCTGCCCGGTCAGGAAATCTTCCAGGACACTTCGCGGTGGCACAACGACGTCGCACCGATCGGCGTGGACCCGGCCAAGGCGAAGGAACTGCTCGCTTCGGCCAAGGCCGACGGCTATGACGGCAAGATCACGTTCCTTGCCGTGCAGGAACCGTCGGCGCAGGCGACTGCTCTCGCGGTCCAGGCAATGCTCAACGCGGTCGGTTTCGACACTCAGATCGAGTACGCCACCGGCGCAGGCGATTTGGTCAAGCGCATGTACGTCGACCACAACTATGACGTCAGTGCCGCAGCGGTGTCGCTGTCCGAGGCCGATCCGTACGAGCGTCTCTACGCCAACCTCAAGTCCGGTAGCGCCAACAACGCCACCGGCTACACGGACGCCCAGATGGACGCTCTGCTCGATCAACTCGGCGTTGCCACCACCGACGAGGACAAGACGGTAGCTCTCGCCCAGATCCAGGAGCGCGCCAACGAGACCGTGCCGTGGTTGGTCTGGGGTAACGTGCCGACGTTCGACGTGTGGAATCAGAACGTTCACGGACTGAAGCAAAACGTCGACGGCATCGTACTTTTCGACGAGGTCTGGAAGTCCTAGCTTTCGAACCGAGGTGTGTGTCCGGCTCCGCAGGGTCTTCGTGCGGGGCCGGACGCCACTGAAAGCCACCGAGATACGGAACTGCTGGTAATGCGAGCCGGCTGTCCGAAGGAGAAAACCAGATGGACATCGGCACAATCGGTAAGAAACTGGGCCAGCTTCTCGTCGTGCTCTTGATCGTCAGCTTCGGCACCTTTGTGCTGGCGTCCCTGATTCCAGGGGACCCCGCCGTCGCGGTGCTGGGTGCGGGCCGGTCCCCGGCCGAGTACGAGGACATGCGTCAGCAGTTGGGCCTCAATGACCCACTCCTGGTTCGCTATTGGAACTGGCTGACCGACGCCCTGCAGGGTGATCTCGGTATCTCGCTGATCCCGCCGCAGCAGGACGTCCTCACCGCGATCAGTTCTGCTCTACCCGTCAGCGTTCAACTCGCTGTGATGGGCCTGGCCTTCGCCCTGGTGATCGCAGTACCGATGGCACTGTGGTCGGCCCACCACGAGGGTGGTGTCATCGACCGCGTCATCAGCGCCGCGACGTTCGGCGTCCTGTCCGTTCCGAGCTTTTTGGCCGGCCTGCTGCTCATCATGGTGGCAGTCAACTGGCTCGGCTGGTTTCCCCGCTCGCAGTGGGTTCGTCTCGGTGAGAGCTTCACCGGGAACCTTTCTCATGCAATACTTCCCGCGATCACCATCAGCCTTCTCGAGATGGCGATGTTCACTCGCGTGCTCCGCAGCGATCTGGTCACGACCTTGCGTGAGGATTACATCCTCGCCTCGAAGGCCAAAGGGATGCCCACTCTGCGAGTCCTGTTCAGTGACGCACTGCGCCCATCCTCGTTCTCGCTCATCACCATGATGGGCCTGGCGCTCGGCGCCATGATCGGCAGCACCGTCATCGTCGAGACCCTGTTCTCGCTGCCGGGAATGGGCACCCTGATCGTTCGTGCTGCCCAAGAGGGTGATTCGCAGATGTTGCTGGGAGCCGTGGTCGTGATCGCGGTCATCTACGTGGCCGTCAACAGTGCGATCGACGTTCTGTACACCTATCTTGACCCGAGGAGTCGTCGTGTCCATGTCTGAAGTGACGCCCGCCGGAGCTGCCCGGCCCGGGGTGACGACACATCGGCAGCAGGCGGAACCGCCTACAACCGGCCCGGCAGAGGCGCAAGACAAGCCGACGAGGTTGGTGCTGATCGGCACGATCCTGACAGTTGTCGGGCTCGCGCTACTGGGGACCTCCCTGTTCGGCTCGGGCATCATGATGACGGTTCGAATCGTCATCGCTCTGGTTGCGTTCGTGTTTCTGTTCAAAGGTCTCGGCAAGATCGGCCTGGCCAGGTGGGGCAGTCGATTCGACCTATCGTACTGGTTGTCCGTCATCTGGCTGGCGGCGTTGGTGTCGGCCGCAATCCTTGCCCCCCTCCTACCGCTCGGTGAACACAAGGACACGGTCAAGACCCTGACCGAACCCGGATTCGCCTCCCCGAGCCTGTTCTCGGAGCACCCGTTGGGTACCAACAACTTGGGCCTCGATCTCCTCGCCCGGGTCTTGTACGGTGCCCGCGCCTCTCTGACGGTGGCGATCTGCGCCGTGCTGATCGGCGTGATCATCGGCGTCACCGTCGGCGTCATGGCCGGATATTTCCGTGGGAAGGTCGACGCCGTGGTCGGAATCCTCACCAACTCGCTCCTGGCAATTCCGTCACTGGTTCTGCTGATCGCGTTGGCTGCCGCACTGACGCCGAACCTGCTCAACATCACGCTGGCACTGTCGATCCTCTGTATTCCCAGCATGGTTCGGATAGCCCGAGCCAACACCATCGTGGTGGCACAGCGAGAGTTCGTTCTGGCGGCCCGTGCAATGGGTGCCACGAAGTGGCGCGTGATCTGGCGGGAACTCGTCCCCAACGTCCTGGTCCCGGTGGCCGCACTCGGCCTGGTGGCCGTGTCCGGGCTGATCGTCGCGGAAGCGTCGCTCAGTTTTCTCGGACTCGGTATCGCACAGCCTGATCCGACGTGGGGAAACATGATCGCAGAAGGTCAGGGTGGCATCGTGGAGAAGCATCCGTTCATCGTTCTGGTGCCCGGCGTCTTCCTCTTCCTGACCGTGTTCTCGTTCAACCTCATCGGTGAGAAGTATCGGAGCAAACTGTGACGACATCATTGAACGCCGGGGCGCCGCTGCTGCAGGCAGACAACGTTCGGACTGTATTCGCCACTCCCCGCGGGCAGTTGCGGGCCGTCGACGGTGTCTCGATTCACGTCGCCGAGGGTGAAACCCTCGGTATTGTTGGCGAATCGGGTTCCGGCAAATCGGTTTTCGGCCGCACCGTCATGGGTTTGCTGCAGAATGGTCCGGGTCTGAAGATCAGCGGCACCATGGCCTTTGCCGGTCACGATATGTCGACGATGAAGAAGTCTCAGATGAAACACTTCTGGGGTCCGGAAATCGCGATGGTCTTCCAGGATCCGATGACGTCGCTCAACCCGTTCAAGCGGATCGGCACGCACATCACCGAGTCGTTGAGGTTTCACCTCGGCCTGAAGCAGGCCGCCGCACGTGACCGCGCGGTGGAACTGTTGACGATGGTGGGTATCCCCGAGCCGAGGCGCCGCGTCGACCAGTTCCCTCACGAATTGTCCGGCGGCATGCGTCAGCGTGTGGTCATCGCCATGGCCTTGGCCTGTGAGCCGAAGCTGCTGATCGCCGACGAACCGACCACAGCACTCGACGTCACCGTGCAGAAGCAGATCCTCGATCTGCTCGCCTCGCTCAACGACAAGCTCAGCATGGCCGTGATCCTGATCAGTCATGATCTCGGCGTGGTGTCGGGACGATGCGATCGTGTCGCCGTGATGTACGCCGGTGTCGTGGTGGAAACCTCGGCGACCGAAGAACTGTTCACGCGCCCGCGCCACCCGTACACCGAAGCGTTGATCTCCGCGATTCCGCGTCTCGAATCGCCGACGCATACGGTGCTGCAAACCATTCCGGGTGGGTTGCCGGACATGACGAAGCCGGTCGAGGGTTGCCGCTTCGCAGCGCGCTGCAAGTACGCGCAAGATGACTGCTTGACCACCGATCCGGGCCTGGCGCCCGGCAGCCCCGACGACCGCACATCGAATGGCCATTTGTTTGCGTGCCACTACCCGGTGGATACACCGGAGGGCGCTGCGGCATTGGCCGCCAATGAAGAGGCCGGCAGGACCGCAGCGGGCTTGCCGCTCACGGTGAAGGAGATGATCTGATGGCCGTGGCAACGGATACCGAAAAGCCCGAGACGCGTGCGGTGGCTCTGACTGTCGAAGACCTGGTCGTCGAATTCGATGTCGGCAAAGGGCAGACCGTGCACGCCGTGTCCGGTATCACCTTCACCGTCAGTCCGGGGGAAACGCTGGGCGTGGTCGGTGAATCCGGCTGCGGCAAGTCCACTGCCGGCCGCGCGATCATGCAATTACCTTCGCCGACATCGGGTTCCATCCGCCTGGGCGACATGGAGATGACCGAGTTGGACGCGGAAGCACTGCGCCGCAGCCGCACTCAGCTGCAGATGATCTTCCAGGATCCGATCTCATCGCTGAACCCTCGTCGGAAGGTCAAAGCGCTGGTTACCGAGGGGCCGGCCATCTGGGGTGGAAAGGACAAGAAATCCATCGAGGCCCGGGCCCGCGAGGTTCTGGCCGAGGTCGGCCTCGATCCCGACGTGGTCTGGGATCGCACGCCCCGTGAGTTGTCGGGCGGTCAGTGCCAGCGGGTGTGTATCGCACGCGCGTTGATGCTCGATCCCAGGGTCCTGATCTGCGACGAGCCCGTCTCCAGTCTCGATGTCTCGGTGCAGGCCCAGATCTTGAATCTGCTAGAGGACGCGAAGAAGCGCCACGGACTCTCCATGCTGTTCATCGCGCACAACATGGCCGTCGTGAAGAACATCAGTGATCGCGTGATGATCATGTATTTGGGCCGTGTCTGCGAAATCGTTCCGGCAGAGGGTATGCAGAAGCGCTCACTGCATCCGTACACGCAGTTGCTGCTCGCGTCGATCCCGGATCCCGACGCCACAGTGACTGCCTCGCAGAACGTGGAGCAGAAAGCAGTCGAGCTTCCGTCGCCGCTGAATCCACCGAGCGGGTGCCGGTTCCGGACCCGATGCCCGCTGGTCACCGATCGCTGCGCTGAGGAAGTTCCCGACCTTCGTCTCGTCGGTGCGGGGCATCAGGTGGCGTGCCACAACGTGTGATCGCAGTCTGCGACACCAGGCGATCGAGATCTGCGCCCCCGGCGACCGGTCACCACCACCCGGGCAGTGCATCGCGGAGGCCGTCTCTCATCGCCGGGGTCAGGCTCGATACAAAGGCGGTGGTCAGGTGGTGATAGTCGTGCCATACCAGGATGTTTCCCACGATTGCCGGGCAGTTGGTGTCGTCGCACAGTGCGTCGGAGAAGTCGAGGAACGACATGTTGGGGAACTGGGATCGGATGGCGAGCGTCGGGTCCTCCGGAGACAGCGCCTGCTCACGGTCGACGCCGCAGTCGATCGCCGACCCGCCATCCGCCAGACACTCCGGTGGTGTCAGTTGGGGGCCGAGCGCCCAGGGGGTGTCACGGATTGCGATCACCTGCTGCCCGCGGTCGCGGAACTCGGTGAAGATGTCGAGGTAGTCGGACGGGATGTAGTCGCCGGACCCCTCACCGTCGGTGGGGCGGGTGCTGGTGGTGAACACGACGTCGGGTCGGTCGACGGCCAGCTGATCCATCACCATCCGCGACCACTCGTTGCATTGTGGGTATTCCTCACCGATCGGGGTGAGGATCGTCTCGGTGATCAACGGGCAGCCGACCTTCAGGTAGGTCGTCACCCGAAAGTTCTGCTCCCGGCCGATCGCGTCGAGGGCCGTGAGCCAATGCTCGGAGTGGGAACCACCGACCAGTGCGATCGTCCGTGCGGCACCGCGATCGCCGTACACGCCTACGCGCACCGAACCGTCGGTCCAGCCGGAGACGACTCCGTCGGCCGATGAGATCGGCCAATCATTTTCCACTGCAAGTGCATTCGGCTGCGGGCTGACTCGCGGAACCGCTGCGTCGGCCCAATATGCCCTGGCTCCCGGGTAGAGCTCGGGGTCCAGATTCTGGGCGTCGAGGGTCAGGCTCGCCGATCGGGACTGCCATTCATGGATCGCCAGGCCGGTGCCGGCGGTGAGTACCGCGAGCACACACGTGAGGGCGGCGGCGTAGCTCGGTACCGGGATGCGGCGCACGTCGATGCGCGCCGGCTTGACCTTCGTGCGGCCGGCCCGAAGCGGCACCTCGATGAATTTCGTTGTCAGATGAGCGAGTACCACTGACACCGCGATGATGCCTGCGCCTTCGAGGAACGAAACGTCGCTCTGGTAGCGCCACGCCAGATAGAAGATCAAGACCGGCCAGTGCCAGAGGTACAGCGAATAGGCGATGGAACCGAGCCAGACGATCCTCGGATGGGCCAGCCACGAACTGACCTGTGCTGCTTCGGGCGTGGCGAACGGACTGGCCGTTGGCGCGGTGTGCGCCGATCCGATCCAGACGAGGAGCGCGGTCGCCCCGACGGGCACGAGAGCCATCGTGGACGGGTACTCGTCGACGCCGGAGATCCACCATCCGCAGCTGACGATGAGGACCAGTGCCGCGACACCGAGTGCGTTGCGGATCCACTGCGCCAACGCAACACGCGGCATCCACAACGCCAACAGGCCACCCAATAGCGGCTCCCAGGCCCGGGCAAAGGTGTCGTAGTAGTTGAACGGCTGGTCGATCCCATGGCGATGCACCGCCCACGACAACGACGCCACGGCCGAGAGGGCGATGACGCCGGCCAGGGCGCCGCGGACGACCGCCGGTCGCCGGAAGGGCTCGGAGCCGATGCCGAGCAACCGGATCACGCCGCCGACCAGCAGCAGCGCCACCAATGTCGCGGCAAAGAACTGGCCCTGCACCGACATCGACCACAGATGCTGCATCGGACTGTTGGCCGAATCGGCTGCGGCGTAGTCCTGCGCCGCCAGTGCCAGGTGCCAATTCTGGAAGTACAGCGACGAGGCGATCACCTCATCGCCCAACGCTTCCCAGCGAGCCCTCGGCAGCACCGTCACGGCGAGTACGACAACGGCGATCAGGACCGTGATCAGCGCGGGTACCAGTCGCCGGGCCAGGCGCCACAACCGCCCGAACGGATTCAAGGGCGCGACCCAGGTCGAGCCGGATCCGGCAGAGATCGCCAGGATGTGTTTGAGCAGCGACGCCACAAAGAAATAGCCGGACAGGGTCAGGAAGACGTCCACGCCACCGGATACCCGATTGAACCAGATGTGGAAGACGACCACGAGCGTGATCGCCAGACCACGCAAACCGTCGAGATCCAGCCGATAGCCGTTTGCGGCCACAGCCTTCTGCGTTATCACCACCAGCCGGACAGCACCTTCTGCATGTCGGTCCCCAGCGCGGGGATCAGGCTACGCACGAATGTCGCGCTCAGGTGGTGGAAATCGTGCCACACCAGGATGTTCCCGACGACCGCCGGACAGTACGTGGCGTCGCACATCGCATCGGTGTAGTCGAGGAAGCTCATGTTGGGGAAGTCGGGTGCGATGGCCAGCGCCGGATCCGTCGGCGACATCACCAGCGACCGCTCGACGCCGCAGACCGACGGCTTCTTGCCCAGTGCCAGACACTCGGGCGGACTTTCTTTGCCGACGGTCCACGGATTGTCGCGCACCGCAATGACTTTCTGGCCGCGGTCGCGGAATTCGCTGAAGATGTCGATGTAGTCCTGCGGGACGAAGTCTCCGGTCACTTCACCTTCGACGGGGCGAGTGCTGTTGGTGAACACCACGTCCGGTTTGTCGACGGCAAGGCGGTCCATCACGTTGCGCGACCATTCGTTGCACTGGTAGTACTTCTGTCCGAACCAGGTGAAGACATGATCGGTGGTCAGTGGACATCCGACTTTCAGATACGTCGTGACCTTGAAACCCTGTTGTTTGCCGACCGCGTCGAGCGCGGTGATCCAGTACTCGGCGTGTGACCCGCCGACGAGGGCTACGGTCCGCTGGGCGGTGGGATCGCCGTAGACGCCGACCTTGATCGAGCCGTCTTTCCATCCGGAGATCACCGAGTCGTAAGACGTTACCGGCCAATCCTTGTCGGCCACATCCGGAGTGGGCTCGGCCTCGACCCGCGGAACCGGTACGCCGTCGAGATAGGCGCGGGCGCCCGGGTAGAGCCGGGGGTCGAGGTTCTCGGTGTCGATGGTCAGGTTCTGGACGTGGTTGTTCCAGGCGACGATGCCGACTCCGGTGATGGCGGTGAGGACGACGAGGGCGGAGGTCAGAACCGTTGCGGGAGTCAACCATCGACGACGGCGCGCAGGGGTTGCCGGCGCCGTATCCGATTCGCGCGGCGGCTTCTTGTCGGACTGGCGCAGGGGCTTTTCGATGTACGTGGTCGTCGCCCAGGCCAGTGCCAGGGAGGCCGCGATGATGCCGGCCCCTTCGACGACGTTGACGCTGTCCTTGTAACGCCAGGTCAGGTAGAAGATCAGCAGCGGCCAGTGCCAGAGATACAGGGCGTAGGCGATGGAACCGAGCCAGACGATCGAGGGATGGGCCAGCCAGGAGCTGACCGTGGCGGGTTCGGTGATGTCCGTGGGCGCGGTTTGCCGTGACCCGCTCCAGATCAGCAGCAGCGTGGCACCGACGGGCACCAGGGCCATCGTCGACGGGTACTGCTGAACTCCGACGATCCACCAGCCGCACGTGATGATCAGTCCCAGGGCGACGAGCCCGATGGCGTTGCGCAGCCATTGGGGCATCCGGACCCGGGGCATCGCCACCGCGAGCAAGCCGCCGGCGATGGGTTCCCAGGTACGCGCGATGGTGTCGTAGTAATTGAATGGTTGGTTGATGCCGTGGCGATGGTGCGCCCACGCAAACGACACCAGTGCGACTCCCAGCAGCGCCGTCCCGATGGCCGATCTGATCACCACGGGTTTGCCGAACGTGGCGAATCGCTTCGCCAGCAATTTCAGGATCCCGCCGAGCGCCAGCGCCGAGAGCAGGGTCAGCACGAAGAACTGCCCCTGCACCGACATCGACCACAGGTGCTGCATCGGGCTGTTCGCCGAGTCTGCGGCGGTGTAGTCCTGTGCGGCGAGCGCCAGATGCCAGTTCTGGTAGTAGAACGCCGAGGCGATCACTTCGCTGCTCAACGGGGCCCACCGGGTTCTGGGCATGAGCAGCAGGCACATCACCACGATGAACAGGAGCACCGTCAGCAGAGCGGGCAGCAGTCGGCGCGCCAGGCGCCACAGGCGAGGTCCCGGATTCACCGCCTGCGTCCAGCCGACGCCTGCCGGAGACGTCGCGAGGACGTGTTTGAGGAGCGAGGCGACAAAGAAGTAGCCCGACAGGGTCAGGAAGACATCCACTCCGCCGGAGACCCGGCCGAACCAGATGTGGAAGACCGCCACCAGGGTGATCGCGATACCGCGCAGGCCGTCGAGGTCGACCCGGTATTCGGTACCGGAGGCCGGGCCAGGGGAGCGCGATGCGACGGACAGGTCGGTCACGGTCGCACTCACGCGGCAGATTCTTCCAGATGGGACGCCATATCCTGGTGCCGACAACCCGGTTTTATGAGCCAGATCTCCCGATTTTCCACAACAGCACTGAATCTGAGGGCCTCACGGCCGATGGGCGAGTAAGACCCCGGCTCCCCTGTGGAGGATCATGGCGGGCGACGAAAGGGGGAGTGGCGATGGTGCAACTCAAGTCATTCGGCGAGATCGAGATGATGCGGGAGGCCGGTCGGGTGGTGGCGCGGGCGTTGTCCGCGGTGGAGGCGCACGCCGCAGTCGGTGTGACCCTCAAAGAACTCGATGACGTGGCGGCCGCCATCATCTGCGGGGCCGGAGCGAAGTCGGCGTTTCTCGGCTATCACCCGAAGTGGGCGCCGACGCCCTTCCCCGGAGTCATCTGTGCGAGCGTGAACAACGCGGTCGTTCACGGTGTCCCCGACGGGCGACAGTTGCGTGATGGTGACCTCGTGAGCGTCGACTGCGGGGCGTTCCTCGATGGTTGGTGCGGCGACGCCGCGGTCAGTTTCGTTGTGGGTGAAGCCGATCAGGCCGATGTTGATCTGATCGCGGCGACCCAGGCCGCGCTGTTGCGTGGTATCGAAGCTGCGCAACCCGATGGCCGGATGGGCGACATCGGGCATGCGATCGAAGGACCGGCTCGTGCGGCCGGGTACGGGATGCTGGAAAACCACGGCGGTCACGGGATCGGGCGGGCGATGCACGAGGACCCGCAGGTCCCGAATGAGGGCCGCGCGGGCCGCGGAATCAAACTCTCCGCCGGCCTGGTGATCGCGATCGAACCGATGCTGATCCGGGGTGGCGACGACCGATACGTCCATGCCCCCGACGGGTGGGAGCTCACAAGCGCATCCGGTGCTCGCGCCGCACATTTCGAACACACGGTCGCGATCACTGCGGAGGGACCACGAATCCTCACTGTCCTGTGATCGATCGCGCTGTGACCTGGTGATCCGGGCGTGCCCTTTGCAGAACTCGGCCCCGCGCACTCCGTAGAGCAGGCGGGGCCGAGTGCAGCCGGCGAAAGATCAGCTGGTGTGGGAGTTGATGATCAGG
The DNA here is from genome assembly GCF_059553395.1 of Williamsia sp. z34. Lineage (NCBI taxonomy): Bacteria > Bacillati > Actinomycetota > Actinomycetes > Mycobacteriales > Nocardiaceae > Williamsia > Williamsia sp. z34. The sequence goes on from NZ_JCANWW010000005.1 coordinate 258,595, forward strand.
ACCGGGCTCGGAGCATGGTGCAGCACCGTCTGGCTCACCGAGCCCAGCAGCAGGCCGGTGAAACCGCCGCGTCCACGACTGCCCAGGACCAGGAGCTGGGCTCCCTCAGCGGCGGCGGTCAGCAGCTGGTGTGCGGGTCCGTCCGCAGCGACGATGGTCGAGACCCGGACGTCGGGGAAGTCGGCTGAGTGGGCCGCGATTCGTTCGGCGACAAGCTTTTTGGCCTCGTCCCGGACCTCTTCGATCATTTCGTCGGTGATCCCGACTCCACCGAAGGTGTTGGTGGCCAGGTCCGTCCATGTGTGGACGACGGTGAGGCCGGTTCCGCGCAGTGCTGCCTGCTCGAAAGCTGCTGTGAGTGCACGATCGGCGATCGCGGAGCCGTCGATGCCGACCACCACCGGACCGGTGCCCGGGGCATGCGCGATGACGGCCACCGGGCTGGTGGCGTGCGCGGCCACGCCCGTGCTGACAGATCCGGCGATCAGTCCACGGACGGCGCCGAGGCCGCGGCTGCCGACGACAACCATTGCGGCGTCCGCGGATTCGCGGGTCAGAGACGAGGCAGGTGTGCCGGCGACGACCCGTCCGGAGACGTTCACCGACGGGGCGGTGGTCCGGGCCAGTTGCTCGGAAGCTGCGACCGTGTCTTCGGCAGCCTTTTTGAGAATGGCGACCAGGTCTCCGGTGTAGGCCATCGACGACGCCGCCAGGCCACCGAGCTGCGGTTCGTAGACGCCGACCACTACGAGGTCGGTGCCCATCAGCTGGGCGGTGTTCGCGGCCCACACCACGGCATGGTCTGAGCTCTCGGAACCGTCGACTCCGACGATCACAGGTTTCGGCATTTCGGGTTACTCCTCTTGCTTGTTCTCTTGATGATGTTCTCGACGACCCGGCCAAAGCCCGAAGGCGCCGCGGATGCAGCGCCTTCGGGTCGGGGTGTCACCTGGTCATGCTCACTTGGACGATGTCAGCGCAGCCTCGTGGTCGCCGGCAGCCGAGTCCGCGGTGGCCGGTGCCCGGAACTTGGGCAGGAACGCGGTGATGACCAATGCGATGATCGCCGAGCCGGCCGCCAGTGCCATGACAATCCGGAACCCGTCCTCGGAGGGCAGGGTGGCGGAGCCGAGCGACATCGTCATGTTGGCGATGATGACGCCGGCGATGGCGCTCGCGAACGAGGTTCCGAGTGAACGCATGAGGGTGTTGAAGCTGTTCGCCGCACCGGTCTCGGTGGGCGGAACCGCTGCCATGATGAGAGCCGGCATCGCACCGTAGGCCATACCCGTTCCGGCGCCGATGATCAGTGCGATCACGACGAGCTGCCAGATCGAGTGCATGGCAACGACGCCCATGCCGTACCCGAGTGCCACGATCACGGCACCGATCATCAGCGTGATCTTGGGGCCGACCGCGTTGGTGATCTTCGATCCGATGGGCGAGATCAGCATCATGATGATGCCGGACGGTGCCATCACCAGACCCGAGACGAGCATGGATCCGCCGAGTCCGAAGCCGGTGGCCTCAGGCAACTGAACGATCTGGGGGAACACCATCGTCTGGGCGAACATGGCGAACCCGAAGACGATCGACGCGGCGTTGGTGAGCAGAACCTGCCGGCGGGCGGACACCCGAAGGTCGACGAGCGGCTTGGCGGTGCGGAGCTCCCACCAGCCCCAGACGAGGAACGCGATGAGCGAAACAATCAGCAGGACAAGCGTCTTGCTGTTGGTCCAGCCCCAGTCGGAACCCTTCGAGATGGGCAGCAGCAGCGCAACGAGCGCAATGGCGAGGGTTATCGCACCGGCGAAGTCGAACTTGCCGCCCGTTCGCACCGGGGATTCCGGCACCACGCGGATGACCAGTACGGCTGCGACCAGGCCGAGAGCAGCGGAAACCCAGAAGAGCATGTGCCAGTCGGCGTACTCGGCGATGATCGCCGCGATCGGAAGACCCAATGCGCCACCGACGCCCAGCGAAGCACCCATCATGGCGACTGCACCGGCAAGCTTCGCAGGCGGCAGGATGTCGCGCATCACGCTGATACCGAGCGGGATCAGGCCGGCGGCCAGACCCTGTAGGCCTCGACCGACGATCATCGGGATGACGCTCGAGGACAGTGCGGCGACGACCGAACCCGCGACGAGCAGTCCGATGCTGATCAGCATCATGCGACGCTTGCCGAACATGTCACCGAGGCGGCCCATCGTCGGCACCGCGACGGCCGCGGCCAGCAGGGTGGCGGTCACGGCCCAGGCGGTGTCGGATGCCGGCGCGTCCAGGTACTCGGGCAGATGCGGGATGATCGGGATGACCAGTGTCTGCATCAGTGAGGCCACGATGCCGGCGAATGCCAGCACTGCCACGATCGGCCCGGTTGGCGGCGTCTTCGCCAGGGGCGGCGAATTGGTGGGTGTGGACATCAAGGGCTCTCCATCGACTTGCAAATAGTTCTGTGCATATTTAAGTCACACGATTTAGTTAGCGTAGGGCAACCATGTGTCATCTGCAAACACCGCCGCGCTATTCGTGACGGACCTCACCTGAATCCGATTCGGGTGATTGGGGCCACTGGATGTCCCGACCGACCTGGGCCGTACTTGAGCCGACGTCACTCAACTTTTTCGCGGGACCGGGAACACATTCGCAAGGTTCACCGTTACAAGACTCGTGAGACCTGAGCGACCCCGACTCAATCCGACTTGACTGCGATGTTTAGACTTCGGTAGAAGTTGAGTCGATCGCGCTGAGGTTTCAGTTACAACCACAAACGTGAACATCCGTGCTCCGCGCTGCTGCGGACGCACTGCTTATAGGAGGCAACAATGGCTCGTGCTGTAGGAATCGACCTGGGCACCACCAACTCGGTGGTGTCAGTGCTCGAAGGTGGAGAAGCCACCGTCGTCGCAAACGCCGAAGGCGCCCGCACCACCCCGTCGGTGGTCGCGTTCGCCCGTAACGGCGAGGTCCTGGTCGGACAGCCGGCCAAGAACCAGGCTGTGACCAACGTCGACCGCACCATTCGTTCCGTCAAGCGCCACATGGGCGAAGACTGGACCACCGCGATCGATGACAAGAAGTACACCCCGCAGGAGATCAGCGCCCGCACGCTGATGAAGCTCAAGCGTGACGCAGAGGCATACCTCGGCGACGAGGTCGTCGACGCCGTGATCACCGTGCCCGCATACTTCAACGACGCCCAGCGTCAGGCGACGAAGGAAGCCGGCCAGATCGCCGGCCTGAACGTCCTGCGCATCGTCAACGAGCCCACCGCGGCGGCGCTGGCCTACGGCCTCGACAAGGGCGAAAAAGAGCAGACCATCCTCGTGTTCGACCTCGGTGGCGGCACGTTCGACGTGTCCCTCCTGGAGATCGGCGACGGCGTCGTCGAGGTCCGTGCGACCTCCGGCGACAACCACCTCGGTGGCGACGACTGGGATCAGCGTGTCGTCGACTGGCTGGTCGACAAGTTCAAGGCGAGCAGCGGCATCGACCTGACCAAGGACAAGATGGCCCTGCAGCGTCTGCGTGAGGCTGCCGAGAAGGCGAAGATCGAACTGTCCTCGGGACAGAGCACCTCGATCAACCTGCCGTACATCACCGTCGACGCGGACAAGAACCCGCTCTTCCTCGACGAACAGCTCACCCGTAGCGAGTTCCAGAAGATCACCGGCGATCTGCTCGAGCGCACCCGTGCGCCGTTCCAGGCCGTGATCAAGGACGCCGGTGTCTCGGTTTCCGACATCGATCACGTGGTGCTCGTCGGTGGTTCGACCCGGATGCCGGCCGTGACCGACCTGGTCAAGGAACTCACCGGCGGACGCGAGCCCAACAAGGGCGTCAACCCCGATGAGGTCGTGGCCGTCGGTGCCGCACTGCAGGCCGGTGTGCTGCGCGGTGAGGTCAAGGACGTGCTGCTGCTCGACGTGACCCCGCTGAGCCTGGGCATCGAGACCAAGGGTGGCGTCATGCACAAGCTCATCGAGCGCAACACCACCATCCCGACCAAGCGGTCGGAGACCTACACGACGGCCGAAGACAACCAGCCTTCGGTGCAGATCCAGGTCTATCAGGGTGAGCGCGAGATCGCTGCGCACAACAAGCTGCTCGGATCGTTCGAACTCGCCGGTATCGCTCCTGCCCCGCAGGGTGTCCCGCAGATCGAGGTGACCTTCGACATCGACGCCAACGGCATCGTGCACGTCACCGCGAAGGACAAGGGCACCGGCAAAGAGAACACCATCCGCATCCAGGACGGCTCGGGCCTGAGCAAGGACGAGATCGACCGGATGATCAAGGATGCCGAAGCTCACGCAGACGAGGATCGTGCGCGTCGTGAAGAGGCCGAGACCCGCAACCAGGCCGAATCGCTGGTGAACCAGACCGAGAAGTTCCTCAAGGACTCCGACGACAAGGTTCCCGCCGATCTCAAGACCAAGGTCGAGGGCTCGATCGAAGGTGTGCGCGAAGCGCTCAAGGGCAGTGATCTCGGTGCCATCAAGTCGGCTGTCGAGAAGCTGACCACCGACTCGCAGGAGCTCGGCCAGGCCATCTACGCCAACGCCGCTGCCGAAGAGGGTGCACCGACACCCGGTGGCGCCGATGACGTCGTCGACGCAGAGGTTGTCGACGAGGGTGTCGACGGCTCTGAAAACGCCGGAGAGCAGAAGTGACCCGTCCCGAATCCGAACCGGTGACCGTGACCGACAAGCGACGGATCGATCCCGACACGGGTGAGGTGCGTCCCGAGGAGACCACGGACGCTCCGGAGACAGAAGGGGCGCAACCGGATTCGGTGGACACAGAATCGATGGACACAGAATCGATGGACACAGTGGATGCCGCAATCGATGAGGTCGCTGCCGACGCGGCGGGCTCGGACAAGGAGGCTGAATTGCTGGCCGACTTGCAGCGGGTTCATGCGGAGTACGCCAACTACCGCAAGCGCGCTGAACGCGAGAAGGTCTCGGCCCAGCAGTACGGCAAGGGTGACTTGATCAAGTCGCTGCTGCCGGTGCTGGACGACCTGGACCGGGCGCGGGCTCACGGTGACCTCGAGGCCGGGCCGCTACGCGCGGTCTCCGACAAGATCACCGAAACCCTCAGTGCCGCGGGCCTGGCGGCCTTCGGCGCCGAGGGCGACGAGTTCGACCCGGCGTTGCACGAGGCCGTGCAGAATGAGGGCGACGGTGCTCGTCCGGTGATCGGGACCGTGTATCGGCAGGGCTTCCGCCTTGGTGATCGCGTCCTGCGCACGGCGATGGTGGTCGTGGTCGACGGGCCGAAGCCCGCGGACACGACGCCGCCACAGGATTAGGAGCTGACCGGCCCAGGCACTTGCAGTGCCTGGGCCGGCATCTTCGGCACACAATGAATACAAAAAGAACCAAAAACAGCGAAGATCTACAAAAGGAGGTGACGCCTGGTGGCCCCACAACGTGAGTGGCTGGAACAGGACTTCTACAAAGCGCTGGGCGTCGCGCCCGGTGCGTCCGCCGACGAGATCAAAAAGGCCTATCGGAAGCTGGCCCGGGAATTGCATCCCGACGCCAATCCGAACGACGCCGCGGCAGAGGAGCGATTCAAGCTCGTCTCCGAAGCGCACAGCGTCTTGTCCGATCCGGCAAAGCGCAAAGAGTACGACGACACCCGTCGCATGTTCGCCGGAGCGCGCGGACGCGGCGCGCGAGGTGGTGGGGGCGGATTCCCCGGTGGCTTCGGAGGTCCGTCCGGCGGCCAGGAATTCAACATCAACGATCTTTTCGGGGACGGCCCGGCCGCAGCGGGGACCGAGACGAACCTCGGCGACCTCTTCGGCGGCCTGTTCAACCGCAGTGGTGGTGGCTCGCGAGGTACGCAGACGCGGAGCCGTCGCGGCAACGACCTGGAAACCGAGACCACCCTCAGCTTCAAAGAAGCTGCTCTGGGTACCTCCACGACCCTGACGATCACCAGTTCTGCGCCATGCACCAGCTGTCATGGCAGTGGTGCCAAGCCGGGCACGAGCCCACGGGTCTGCCCGACCTGTAACGGCGCCGGTGTGGTCAGCCGCAACCAGGGCGCATTCGGGTTCAGCGAGCCCTGCACCGACTGCCGTGGCACCGGTTCGCGGATCGACGATCCGTGCCCCGACTGCGACGGCAACGGCGCAACGGTCCGGACCCGTCCGATCACCGTGCGTATCCCGCCGGGCGTGTCGAACGGTGGGCGCATTCGATTGGCGGGCCAGGGTGAGGCCGGTCTGCGCGGCGCCCCGTCCGGTGACCTCTACGTCACCGTCAAGGTTTCACCCGACCGCACCTTCACCCGCAGCGGCGACGACATCAAGGTGACGTTGCCGGTCAGCTTCGCGGAGCTGGTACTGGGCACCACGGTGTCGGTGCCGACGCTCGAGGGCAGTGTCGGGCTGAAGATCCCGCCGAACACGGTGGACGGACGGACCCTTCGGGTGCGCGGCCGCGGTGTGGCCAAGCGGGCCGGCGGTGCCGGAGACCTGTTGGTCACCGTCAAGGTCGCCGTCCCACCGAAGTTGGACGACGCCGCGATCGAGGCGTTGAACAAGTACGCCGCCGCAGAGAAAGCCAGCGGGTTCGACCCGCGTGCAAACTGGGGTAGATCATGACCGACCCGCCACCGAATGATCGAGACCGGGAGACCCGAGATCGGGAAGCCACCGAGTCTGCACGGATGTTCGTGATCTCGGTGGCGGCCGAGCTCGCCGGGATGCACGCCCAGACGCTGCGGACCTATGACCGTCTCGGACTGGTCACCCCGCAGCGGGCGGCCGGCGGCGGTCGCCGCTACTCCAGCCGCGACGTCGAACTCTTGCGCGAGGTGCAGCGACTGTCGCAGGACGACGGCGTGAACCTCGCCGGCATCAAGCGGGTCATCGAGCTGACCAACCAGGTCGATGCGCTCCAGAGCCGCGTTCGCGAACTCGAAGCCGAACTTGCGCAACAACGTTCGCCGCGCCGGGGCGACTTGGTCCCGATCCCGCGCACCAACGCTCTCGTGGTCTGGAAACCACGCCGCGACCGCGGCAATCGTTGACAGTCCGGGGCGGTGGCCGAGTTCTGCCGCGCTTTGTGTCTGCAGGTGACAGGATCCGCACGTAACAGGGTCCGCAGGTAACAAGAACAGTCGATAGGGCGATACATCAGCATGAGCCAGGTACTCGGGATATCTGTCACAGACCTGGAGATCGCATCGGTCGTAGCCGACTCCGGCACCGGTGAGGTGCTGGCCCGTAACTTCGTCGAGTTGTCGAACTCGTCCCCCGACTACGTGTTCGATGCGATCTACCAGCTTGTGCAGTCCGCCCCGGTCCTGCCGGGGGCGATCACGATTGCCTGCGCAGACAGCGCCACCGTCGTTGCCATCGGCGACATCATCGATTCCGGGCGCCTTCCCGCGCATCTGCTGCCGCATCACAGGCCCGATCCCGCGACACCGGATGGTGCATCGTCGACGCCGGACTGGTTCTCCCGGACGACTGTGGTCGGATCTCCGGTGGCCTATGCCGAGATCGTGGCTGCGATCTTCGGCGCCCGGGGTCTGGTGCTCGTCGCCGACCTGGACCGCTCCGGTGCACTGTTCCCCGGACAATCCGTTGCCCTTGTCGACACCAGCACCCGCACGGTGGTCGGTGCCAGTGAGATCTCCGGTGTGGGGTTGCGCCCGCCGGTCACCGAACGGGACGGAGCCCAGCTCGTCGGCGATGCGGTCGGGGTCATCCCCAACGCGACCGGTGCATTTCAGGGCATCGCGGTACTCGGCCCCGGGGCAGTGATCCCAGGTGTCGCGCCATCCCTGGAATACGCCCTGCAGCTGCCGGTGCAGATCGCCGATGACGGCCAGTACGCAACGGCCTATGGCGCCGCGATGGTCGCCGCTGCCGCGATCGGCGTGAGCAACAACAATCGTTGGGTCCTGTTGTCGGCCGCGGCTGCGGCCGCACTGTTCGTGGCGATCGGTGTGATCACCGCCGTGATCATGACCAGCAACACCAGTGAGCCGAAGACCGCGGTCGACGAACAGCCGACCACATCGGAGTTCAGTTCTTCGACCACGACGACAACCACGACGAAGTCCACTCCGCGGACGACGACGTCCGCACCACCCCCGCCCCCGCCCGAGACCACGACAACCGAGGCTCCGCCGGTGGTCGAGGAACCGGAGACCGTCACCGTGGTCCCACCACCCACGACGATCACCCAGGTCCCGTCGCCACCGCCCGAGACGACGACCACGACGACGCCACCGCCTGAGACCACAACGACCACGACCGGTTCGGCGACGGCGACGCCGACAACCACCAATTCGGGACAAGCCGGCGACGGGGACGATGACGGCGCGGGCGTGGAATAACTCAGTACGGGTCGTTCTGGATGTGGCTGGCCGGGATGCCGGCGATCAGGAATCGTCGACGGGTGTTGACCAGCATCTCGGGTGATCCGGCCATCAGTACTTGATGTGAGGTCCAGTCCTTGCCGTACTCCAGAACCGCGTCCGACAGCTGTCCCCGGATACGTTCGAAGGTGATCCGCCCGGACTGCTCGCCCGAGTTGCTCCACCAGGGGTCCTCGGTGTCCTCGACCACCGTGGTGACCGTGAGCCAGGGGTTCATGGCGGCGATCTGCCACAGTCTCGACAGGTCATAGAGGTCGGCGGGGTATCGCGCACCGAAGAACAGGTGTACCGCCGGTGGCCGCACCAGGCGGGTCAGTTCGATGATGATCGCGCGCAACGGTGCCAGCCCGGTTCCGCCCGCGACCATCAGTACGTCGTTGCCGGTGGGGTCGACGTGAAGTGCGCCGTGGGCCTGCGCCAGATTCCAGACGTCACCGACCCGGGTCTCGGTGACGATGGAGCTGCTGACCGTTCCGCCCGGGATCGCCCGGACGTGGAATTCCAGCTCTCCGTCGGGATTCGGCGGGATCGACGGGGACAGGTGGCGCCAGATCCGTGGCCACTGGGGGATCTGCACCTCGAGGTATTGGCCGGCGGCAAATCGCAGCGGTTCGTCGGTGCGCAGCCGGACGACTGCGAGATCTCTTGACAGCCGATATTTTTCGGCGACGGTGGCCGGCCAGGTCGCCGGGCCCTGTGCGGAATGCGCGGCGCCGCGCATCACCCCGGTGGTCAGCATCAGCGCCTGGGAGACGACGCCCGCGGCTTCCTCGTCCCACTCGGAACCCATGACGGACGCGATCTCACGCATGAGCGCGACGAAGAACTCGTTGTAATTCTCCTCCGTGACACCGTATTTCCGGTGGTCGCGACCGAGCTGGCCGAGAAACTCCAGCAGCAGCGCATGATTTTCGCGGTCCGGGACAGCTTCAAAGACATAATCGATGACCCGGAACAGGGTTTCTCGTTGGCGTGCCATATTCGCCGGGAAGAGTTCCCGGAGCGCTGGATTTGTTGCGAATAATCGGTTGTAGAAGTTGGCGGTGAATCGTTCCGGATCCCGGGCCAGCACATCGCGCACCTGCAACAGCACGTGCCGCGTATGGGTACCCACGCTCAGTCCCGGCCTCTCCGTTGATTGCCAACAAATATCAGGTGAGAGGCCATTTCGATGGCCGCGCACCGCGAAGTTCATCGAGTGGATCAGGTTGGTCCCCGCACCCGTGCCACAGTTTATTGTGTTTTGCCGCCACTTACGATCAAGCGATGGCGGCTTGCTGGGTACAGTCTTCATATGGCAAAGGAGCGCGCCAATGATAATGTGCGCGACAGTGCGCTCGCCGGTCCTTCCGAATGGTCCGGGACACAGCCACGCGCGACCCCGGCCGGCGATTTCGGTCTCTTGCGCCGGGTCGTTCCCGGCATCATCGACACACACGTCCACCACTGGGATCCGCTGCATTCTCCCTGGGAGTCGACCCGACGCGCTCGACTCTATCGGGCGGCGCCGATTCTCGGTAAGGCCATCTTCCGGTACGCGGTGGCGCAGGGCGATCGTGAACTCGTCCTCGACCCCCGGATCGTGGCCCGGCCGTACCTGCCGAAGCACTATCACTCCGACTTTCGCGGTGCGGAGCCGACGGCCGGCGTCCCCGTCGAGTCTGTGGTCTACATGCAGACCGACTGGGTCCTCGAGGAACCGTTCGGCTCCACCGATGAGACACGTTGGGTGGCAAACCTTCCCTTCGGGCAGGACGGTGCCCCCGAACTCGCGGCGATCGTCGCCCGCGGTGATCCGCGCCAGCCGACGTTCGGGCAGCTGATCGAGCGGCACCTCGACATCAGCGACAAGGTTCGCGGTATCCGCTGTGTATCGGCTTGGCACCCCGATCCCAAGGTGCGCAGCTGGGTGGAAGGCGAGGGGGTCCTGGTGGACCCGGACTTCCTGGCCGGGTTCGCCGCGATCGCGGAAAACAAGTTGGTTTTCGAGGCCTGGGTGTATTCACACCAGCTCCGCGATGTCCGGGCCCTGGCGCGGGAGTATCCGGACACCACCATCGTGCTCAACCATCTCGGGACGCCGGTCGGATTGTTCGGGCCGATGGGGCAGACGACGGGCAGCACCGCGGCGCAGCGGCATGAACTGTTGCGGGCGTGGCGCGAGGACATCTCGGCACTGGCGAGTTGCCGCAACGTGGTCGCGAAACTGTCGGGTATCGCATTCCCCCTGCTGGGATACGGACATCAGCGTTCCGGGAACATCGGCACCCAGCAGACGCTGACCAACATGACCGGGCCGCTGATCGAACATGCGGTGGCGGCATTCGGCCCGGAACGGTTGATGTTCGGGTCCAACTACCCGGGGGACAAACCGAACGCGACGCTGCAGATGATCGTCGGCAGCCAGCTCGAAACCCTGGAACCCTACGGCGGCAATCTGCTCCGTAAGGTATTCCGCGAGAACGCCCGGCGCGTGTACAGGTTGGGCTGATCTAATGCGCCGGTGGCAGGTTCTCCAGGCGGAGTTGCTGTAGCCGGTCGTGGACCAGCGGCACCGCGGAGGCACCTTCGCCGCTCGCCGCCGCCACGCGCTTCATCGATCCGCTCCGGACGTCGCCGACGGCAAAGATCCCCGGCACCGTGGTCTCCAGGAATGCCGGTGGCAAGCCGTTGCGCCAGTACTCCTTCGGGATGGATCGTCCGGTCAGAAGAAAGCCGTGGTCGTCGCGCTTGACCTGCGGCGGGATCCAGTCGCAGGTCGGTGCCGCACCGAGGAGCAGGAACAGGCCCGACGCGGTGATGCGCTGCGAGGAGCCGGTCCGGTTGTCGCACAGCTCCAGCCATTCCAGATGGCCTTCACCACCACCGTCGACCACTTCGGTGTGACCGCGCACCGTGATGCAGGGGCTGGCCTCGATCTCCCGGATCAGATAGTCCGACATCGTTTCCGTCAGTGATTCGCGGCGGATCGCCATGGTCACCGACCGGGCGAACCGGGACAGGTGCATCGCCGCCTGACCGGCGGAGTTGCCGCCGCCGACCACCACGACGTCGCGTCCGGTCATCTCGCGGGCGGCGCTGGTCGCAGCGCCGTAGTAGACGCCCGAGCCGACGAGATCCTCGCAGCCGCGGACACCGAACCGCCGGTACGCGACACCGGTGGCGATGACGATCGTGCGCGCGCAGATGCGTGCCTCGTCGACCATCACGTGGTGATGGTCGTATCGCGCATCGATGTCCACCTCGGTGACACCGCGACCGCAGAAGAACTGCGCCCCGAACCGGCCGGCCTGGATCCTGGCCCGCTGTGCCAGCCGCATTCCCGAGATCCCGCGCGGGAAGCCGAGATAGTTGCGGATCATCGAACTGGTTCCGGCCTGCCCGCCGATGGCGCCGGTCTCGATGACCGTGGTGGACAGACCTTCGGAGGCCCCGTAGACGGCCGCGGCCAGGCCCGCCGGTCCGGCTCCGATCACGAGCAGGTCGGCGACGGTGCCCTCAGGGATGCTGTCGGGGGTGCCGTAGATGCTGGCGGCGACGTCGCTCACCGTCGGACGGGACAGCGGCGGTTTTCCGGGGTGATGCAGGATCGGCAGCTCGGAGTCGCCGGTCACCGATTGGAGGATCTCCCGGCCGGCCGGGGATTCGGGGTCGTGGATCTGTACGGGCATGCCCATCCGGTCGAGGAAGTCGCGGATCTCGGCCAGTTCCGGGGATGGCCCGTCGGCGACGATCTGCAGGAAGGCGACCTCGGGCGCGGCGACCGACCAGCCCCAGTCCGACAGGTACTCGACGATTGCGGTGTGGAACTCTTCGTCGCGCTGGCCGCGGGGGATGCCGAGGTAGGTGTCGTAGCGGCCCTCGGCGACACCCGCTCTCAGTTCGTCGTACGAGGTTCCGAACCGGATCGCCGGGATGAGGGCGACCCTCCTGGCGGTCGGGACGACGAACCGGAGCTTCTGAAGCAGATCGGAACCCTGCCATGAACCGAGTTGATCGAGTTCGACGAGAATCAGTGCCACTGGGACATTGTGTTCCACAAGACTTTTCACGACATCGAGACAGGCGTCGCCGCTGTCGGCGTATTTCACGGTGTAGTCGCGTCCGTACCGGCTGCGGATCTCATCGATGACGGTGTTGCGCGACGGTTCGGTGGTCGCCAGCACGATCGCCGGCGTCAGACGGTCATTCGGATCGTTCTCTGACGAGGTCACCTCGTCCAATCTAGCGCGGTGTTCGGCCCGGTGTGGGTGTAACTGTTCCTGGAGACCGGTGGCTTCGAGGGTCTCGTCATCGCCGATGTCCTCGGAACTGGCCCGCGGCCGGGTCGGCCGGAATGTGGTCACCGGTGATCTATCAGGCCGGGGCATCTCCACGGGGCATCTTCGCGGGGTGAAGTTCGCTGCCGAGAACGCCGAGGCCGTATTTGTCGGCGCACCCACCAGAGGGCTTCTGCGCGCGCTGGTTACGACATCTGTAAAGAGCTGGTCGCCGGCGGAAGGGGCGTGGAACGCGCGGATCCATCCGCTGCTGACCATCATCACCGGCGTCGACGGTTTCGACCTCGCATCCGCCGTGACGCCGGGTGCGTTGCGGCACAAGCTGTTCGGAAAAGGTGACTGTTGCCCGACCACCATCGCGGTGCGTGACGGGTTCGGGGTGCAGGTCTGATTCCCGCACTTTGTGCGGCCAGGCTTGGTATCAACGGAGCATGGCCTACGATCTGTTCGACGTCAGCGGAAAAACGGCCCTGGTCACCGGGGGTACCAGCGGGATCGGCGCGATGATCGCCCGCGGCCTCCATGAGCGCGGGGTCCGGGTCATCATCGCCGGCCGCAAAGCCGACGCGCTCGAGAAGGCGTCGGAGGCAGGGCTGACCGCGATCGAAGCAGACCTGTCGACGCCGCAAGGTTGCACCGACCTCGCGCAGAACGTCCTGGCTCAGACCGACTCACTCGACATCCTGGTGAACAACGCCGGTGCCACCTGGGGTGCGCCCATCGAGGAGTTCCCGTCGTCGGCATTCGACAAGGTCCTCGGACTCAATGTCCGGGCGCCGTTTCTGTTGACGCAAGCACTGCTACCGGCGCTGGAGAGGGCAGCGACCGCTGAGCAGCCGTCAAGGGTGATCATGATCGGCAGCATCGACGGGATCCGGGTGCCGCAGACGCCGTCGTATTCGTACTCGGCGGCCAAGGCCGGTGTCCACCAGCTGACCCGGCACCTGGCAGGACATCTGAGTTCGGCGAACATCACCGTAAATGCCATCGCGCCAGGGCCATTCGAGTCCCGCATGATGCGGGCGATGCTGGAAGAACGACGCGACGAGATCGAGTCGAGTACACCACTGGGCCGTATCGGCCGTCCCGACGACATGGTCGGCGCCGTTGTTTATCTGACGAGCCGGGCCGGTTCATATCTCACCGGCGCGGTGATTCCTGTCGATGGTGGCAGATCAACCACTCGATGACCGATTTTTTGAAATACCTTCACCAATGGTTCCGCGGATTTCGCACAAGGCACGAATTCCTTCCCAGGATTGCCCCGATTTGGGCACATGACGTGCAATGATCCAATGGTCGCCGATACCCGGCGATCTGCCGAGTAAGGAGCACGCGGCTATGTGGGATTCATTCTGGGACTTCATCTGGTACACGTTGGTGATCTTCGCTTTCATCGCGTATTTGATGATTCTTTTCAACGTTCTGATAGATCTTTTCCGTGACCACAAGACGTCCGGGTGGGTCAAGGCGGTCTGGATTTTCTTCCTGGTCCTGTTGCCCTACATAACCCTCTTCGTCTACCTCATCGCTCGCGGCCGCGGAATGGCCGAGCGTGCGCGTGAAGCCCAGCTCGACGCGCAGAAGCAGGCCGAGGCCTACATCAAGCAGACGGCCGGAACCGCCGGGCCCGCAGATCAGATCGCGGCCGCGAAGGCGCTGCTGGACAACGGCACGATCACCGAAGACGAGTTCCAACACCTCAAGGCAAAGGCACTCGCGGCGGCCTGACCCTTCGCGTACGCACCACCTTCATTCCAGGCACCGAACGCCCAGCGCGGTCGGTGCCTGGAACGTTTGCGGGTGCAGTGCGCCGCATCACTGCGCATCTGAGGCGACGGTGATATGCATGTCTGACGTACAGCGACAGCTGCTCCAGAACCGGGGCGGGTCGGCTGCGCTCACCGAAAGTGTGGACGCACGGATCCAACGGACGGCGATGACATGCGAATACTTGTACTCGGAGCGACGGGCTATATCGGCGCCCGACTGGTCACGGCGTTGCTCGCCGCCGGCCACGACGTGGTCACCGCATCACGGGACCACGGCTGGCTGAAGCAGTTCGGATGGTTCGATGAGGTCCGCGCGGTGGAACTGGACGCCATGGATCCGGAGTCGGTGCGTGCCGGACTGGCCGCGGCAGGTTCGATCGACGTCGTGTACTACCTGGTCCACGGCATCGGCCAGAAGAATTTCCGCCGGAACGATGAGGCCGCAGCGCAGAACGTGGCAGCGGCGGCACGGGACCACCAGGTCGGGCGCATCGTCTATCTGGGCGGGTTCGTACCCGAGGGCGACGACCTCTCGGAGCACCTGGAGAGCCGGGCCGAGGTCGGTCGCGCTCTGCACATCGACGGTGGTCCCGAAGTTGTCTGGCTACGTGCAGCAGTCGTGATCGGTGCCGGATCGACGTCGTTCGAGATGGTCCGGTACATGTCCGATCGTCTGGCGGTGATCCCCCTGCCGTCGTGGATCGACAACCCGATGGATCCGATCTCGGTGCGCGACACCATCTACTACCTCGTGGCGGCCTCATCGGACGAGCTGCCGCCGGGGCACTACGACATCGCCGGCCCAGAGTCCTCGTCGTATAGTTCGTTGCTGTTCACCTATCTCCGCGCGATCCGGATGCCACGGTTGGGAGTGGTGTTGCCGAGCGTCGATGTTCGGCTCGCCGGCTTCCTCAGCGGGTTCGTGGTCCCGGTGCCGAGCGGGCTCGCCTCGGACCTGGTGCGGTCGCTGGACCATCCGATGGTGGCGTCCGAGCGCACGATCAGAGATCACGTCCCCGACCCGCCAGGAGGCCTCGTGACCATTCGGGAAGCAGTGCGGTGTTCGGTCGAGAGCCCGATGCCCAGGCCGGTGAACGAGTTGGCCGATGTCCACCACCTCGCAGACACCGATCCTTCCTGGGCCGGCGGAGATCTGATGCGTGTGAAACGGGGCATTCGGGACCGGGTCGTGACGCCGGCGCGCTCGGTGGTGGGGGCGCTGGCCGCCACCACCGGCCTCCACAAGTTGTGGCGCACACAGTGATCGCGTTGCCCGAGAAGCTCGAGTTCCTGATCGGGACGATCCAGGACGATTCCGGAGAACCACCGGAATCGCGGTGGACGGTGCTGCGGCGACGCATCGTCGTCGGTGTGGTCCTGGTGGTGGGCAGCGTGTTCCTGGGTATCTCGCTGTCGATCGACTCGGTTGATTCGGCGTTCTATCCCATGACATTCGCGCTCGCCGCGGTGTGGGCGATCGGTGCGCTGCTGGCCGGGCCGTTGCCCTTGGGAGCATTCCCGCCACCACGAGGTGGTCCCGTGCGAGCAGCGGCGATCGGGGCCGCCGTGGGACTTGTCCTGGGCGCGATCTTCGTCATCGGCGGCTTTGTCGCGCGGGAGATCCCACCGCTGCGTGACTTCATCGCCGACGTGCTCGAACACGCCGACACCGGCGGTGTGGTGCTGGCTCTGTCAACGGCAATCGTCAACGGCATCGCCGAGGAGATGTTCTTCCGGGGCTCGGTCTACTCCGCGCTCAAAGGTCATGCGCCGGTGATCTTCTCGACGATCATCTATGTGGCGGCCACGCTGGCCAGCGGTAACCCGATGCTGGGTTTCGCGGCGATCCTGCTGGGCCTGGTGTGTGCATTCGAACGTCGGGCAACCGGGGGTGTGATGGCACCGATCTTCACGCACATCGCGTGGACCATCGTCATGGTTCTGGTGTTGCCGCAGCTCTTCTGATCCGGACTCCCGTGGGGGGGGCGAAAACTGATGGAAGGATATTTGCATGGCTGGTGTGGATGTATCGGTGCGGTCGGATCTGCCACCGGAGGACGCGTGGGTGATGGCGTCCGACCTGAGTCGTTTCGATGAATGGATGACGATTTTCGCAGGCTGGAAGAGCCCACTGCCGAACGAGGTCGAGTTGGGCACGAAGGTCTCGTCACTGATCAAGGTGAAGGGTTTTCGCAACACGATCCACTGGACGGTGACGCGGTACGAGAAGCCCCAACTCCTCGAACTGTCCGGGCGAGGGCGTGGTGGCATTCACATCGACATCGAACTGAAAGTGACTCCGGACGGCGACGGTTCGGTCTTCGACCTTGGCGCATCGATCAGTGGTGGGGTGTTGAACGGTCCGATCGGCAATCTTGTTGCCAGGGTCATCGATTCGGATGTCCGCAGGTCAGTGGACAATCTGGTGGCGATGCGCAGCTGACGACGGGCCATAACGGTTGGGCATCGGACGACAGAGGTTTGGGATGTACATGGACATGGGCATTCCCGGGGGACAAGACTGAGGTCGGCGGTTGCAGACGCCGGACAGTTTCCGACAACGACGTTAGGAAGATGCAGTGAGCACCACGTATCAAGCGGTAGAGATTCTTGCCGAGCGATCCACCACCACGACCTCGGTGGGAATCATCGGCTACATCATCATCGGCGGTCTCGCCGGCTGGATCGCCAGCAAGTTCATGGGCACCGACAAAGACATGGGCATCCTGCTGAACATCGTCGTCGGTGTCATCGGCGCCTTCCTCGGCGGCTTCCTGCTGAGTTTCGCCTTCGACACCGCAAGCGGCGGATGGTTCTTCACCTTCCTCACCGCACTCCTCGGCTCGGTGATCCTGTTGTGGATCGTGAAGAAGATCCGGCGATAGATCCGGCCACATGCAGATCCGTCGGGTTGGCGTCGTCACCGCAGGGACGCTCGCCGTTCTGCTGACCGTGTCCTGCTCGGCGCCGTCGAACGACGGCGCCGAGTTCGGCGGTGTCTGCGCCATCCCGGCGGAGTCGGCGGCGAATTCGACTGTGACTGCCGCTTCTCCAGCATCGGGCGTTACTGCGGCGCCGGACATCTCGACGAACCCGGAGGTCGCCACCGGCTACCGAACCGACATGTCTGTGGTGCAGACCAAGTCGTTCGCTGCGGCCACCGCGAATCCGTTGGCCACCGAGGCGGCATGTGAGGTCCTGGCCGATGGGGGCAGTGCGGCCGACGCGCTCGTTGCCGCCCAGATGATGCTCGGTCTGGTCGAGCCACAGAGCTCGGGCATCGGGGGTGGTGCGTTCGCTTTGTATTACGACGCCGACACCGCGTCGGTCCGGGCCTACGATGGCCGGGAGGTGGCGCCCGCCGCGGCAGACGAGAACTATCTGCGGTGGATCGACGACGTCAATCGAAGTGAACCCCTCCCCAGCACCCGTGAAAGTGGCCGGTCCATCGGAGTTCCCGGCGTGCTGCGACTCCTTGAAGACGTCCACGAAGACCAAGGGAATTCTGACTGGTCCAGCCTGTTCGGTTCCACAACTCGGCTGGCCGACAACGGTTTCGAGATCAGTCCCCGGATGGCCGCGGCCATCGCGGCGTCGACCACAGAACTCGCGGCCGACCCGGCTGCCCGCTCATACTTCCTGAATCCCGACGGCACCGCCAAAGCTGCCGGAACGGTACTGACCAATCCCGCATACGCCAAGACGTTGGGCGCAATCGCCTCCGACGGCGCCGATGCGTTCTACACCGGCCCCATCGCGGAATCGGTTGTTGCGAAGGCGCGCTCAACCGAAAACGGTATGACGCCGTCGCTGATGACGCTCGAGGACCTCGCGAACTACGAGTCGAAGGTTCGGGAGCCCCTGTGTGTCGATTACCGGGACAACCAGGTTTGTGGAATGCCGAATCCGTCCTCCGGCGGCCTGGCCGTGGCGTCCACACTCGGGATTCTCTCCAGCTTCCCCCTCGACCAATACGGTCCGACCGCAGTCGATGCGAACGGTGGCGTGCCTTCTGTGACAGCTGCACACCTGGTTGCCGAAGCAGAGCGGCTGGCATACGCCGATCGCGACAAGTACGTCGCCGATTCAGATTTCGTGCCGCTGCCGGGTGGTGGACCCGATGCACTACTTGATCCGGTGTACCTCAAAGAGCGTGCTGCGCTGATCGATCCGGCACGTTCGATGGGTACCGCCACTGCCGGGGTATTCGACACCGGCGGGCCCATGGGCTGGTATGCCGGAGTCGAACACGGCACCAGTCACATCTCCGTCGTGGACGAGAACGGCGACGCGGCGTCGATGACCACCACGGTGGAGTCGGCATTCGGGTCCTTCCACATGGTGGACGGTTTCATCCTGAACAATCAGCTCACCGACTTCTCGGCCGAACCGGCTGATGCGCAGGGGCTTCCGTTGGCCAATCGGGTGGAGCCGAACAAACGACCGCGCAGTTCGATGGCGCCGACGCTTGTCTTCGCTGCGCCGCAAGGCGATCAGCGCGGCGAGCTCGAGATGGTTCTCGGGTCGCCAGGCGGATCGGTGATCATCCAATTTGTCGTGAAAACCCTGGTCGGTCTGATCGATTGGGACATGGATCCGCAACAGGCGGTGTCCATGGTCAACTTCGGTGCCGCCAACACCCCGAAAACCAATGTCGGCGGCGAGCATCCAGGAATTGACACGGTAAATGGCGGCGCCGCAGACCCCCTGGTTCAAGGTCTGGGACGGCTGGGACATCAAGTGGACGTCGCCGATCAGTCGAGCGGTCTGAGCGCGTTGGTGCGGACAGATGGGGGTTGGTCCGGCGGAGCCGACCCGCGCCGTGAGGGTATCGTCCTCGGCGACCCTCCATGACCTGGAGATGAGATCACCCGGATCGGAGACTCTGACCTCGACGTGTTCCCGCTCAATTGCCGCAGACCCCAGAGCGCATCTCGGAACGGTTGTCGATCTGTGAAGTCAACGATCTGCTGAGGTGGTCAAGGGCTGACTGCGTCCCGCCGGCGGTCCGGAGTCTGTCAGACCCTCTCTGTATACTACTGGACTCCGAATGTCGGAATGGCGAAATATGTTGCGGCGCAACAATATCGGTTCATTCGAAAGCTTGTGCGAATCGGTTTTGGGCCGTAAACTCATCCCATGGACTTCGGGGGAATGTTCGCCAGGTTGTCGGATCTGGCCGGGGATGCGGCTGTGGTCGCCGGGGATGATGCTGAGATTTCAGCTCGCACGGTGGCGGTTATACGACTCAATCATGTTGTGGAACAGATACTTTTCCGACTGGTCGGGGAAATCGATCGGCGCGGGTTGGCTCAGAAGTCGGGTGAGCGTTCCACCGCCGGACTGCTCCAGAAGGAGGGGGTCGCGCCGGTGGCGGCCCATCGCTACGTACGGGTGAGCAAGATGCTCGGTGACATTCCATCAGTGGCGGCCTACGGTGTCGACGGAGCACTGTCGGGTGAGCATGTGGACTCAATCGTCAAAGGGCTCAACCACATTGAGCGTCGGAACCCGGATCTGTCCGGCGAGGACCGCGCTGACTGTGTGCGCGGTTTACTGACCGAGGCGTTGATGGCCAGTCCGGCGGCGGTGACGGCGCGGGCGCGGCAGATGGCGATCGTGTTGTCGCCGCCGGACAAAGAGATCCCCGACGCCGAGAACCACGAGCTCAACGAGTTCACCCTCGGGAATGGGGACGACGGGCGCAGCCACGGCACCTTGGACTTGGACAACCTGCTGGGCGAGAAACTTCGTGTCGCGCTCGATCCGTTGTCGAAGCCGGTACCCGAACCCGATGGTTCACCGGATCGTCGATCGAATGCCCAGATCCGTGCGGATGCTCTGGAACGCCTGCTGGATTCGTATCTCGATCAGGAAGATCGTCCGACGCGTGGCGGCGCCAAACCGCATGTGGTGGTCACGGTGACCCCGGAACACCTGCAGGCGCTGCAACTACGCGGCATCCCGGGCGCCAAGGCGCCCGCGTTGGCACCCGCATTTGAATGGACCGGACCCGCATCAGCATCAACCGCGCAGATGGTGGCCTGCGATTCGGTCATCACCAAGATCTTGCTCGACAACAATTCGGTACCCCTCGATGTCGGCCGCGATCAACGCACGGTGACGCCGGCCATCCGCAAAGCGCTGATCGCCCGCGACCGAGGCTGCGCGTTCCCCGGTTGTGACTGCCCTCCCGGCCGGACGGATGCCCACCACATCGACTTCTGGCGTAACGGTGGCGTCACCAGCCTGATCAACATGGTCCTGCTGTGCCGGCGACATCACCGCTACATCCACCACCGCGGGTGGGAGGTCTTCATCAACCGCGACGGACATCCGTGGTTCATCGCTCCGGACGACACCACCAGGACCCCGATCAGATCCAACGCCCGCCGCACCCTGACCACCGAACTCACCGCAGCCTGACCAAACCGCAAGTTTCCATCTGCAACACAGCTGAAGCTGTGTACTGCAAGCTCTTTGAAAACTTTACAGTGTGGGCCATCCGTGGGCAGGCTCAGATGCGGGACCGTCGACTGGACTGGATCGTCTGGCGCGACATGGCTGCCGACGCGTTGACGACCCGGTCGCCATAACGCTCGAGCACGAGCGCCTGCGTTGCCGCGAGGTGAGCGCGGGCATAGCGGGCGGCCTCTTCGACATGGCCGGCGGCGATCTCCTCGACGAGGCGGCGGTGGGCGTGCACTGCGCCTTCGGCTTCGAGTTGCGAGGGGTACTCGCCGTGCCTGGTGCGGGCCTCAGCCCAGGCTTCTTCCTGTGCCGACCAGAGTGCGACGTAACTGCCGACGGCGTAACGAATCGTGGCGTTGGGAGTGAAGGCGACCACCAGGTCGTGGAAGTCTCGCGCGGCGTTGGTGAACTCGACACCGTTGGTCAGGTGGTCGACAGATTCGTCGATGGCCTTGGTGAGCGCAGGGACGACGACCTCGAGGCGGTCCTCGCGTTTGGCGCATTCCGCGGCGCACATGGGCTCGAGCATCTGCAGTCCGTCGGCGAGGTCCTTGAGGGTGACGCGTCCGGCCTGGAGCGAGAGCCCCAGGTGGTAGGCGGCCGACGTCTCGTCCGGTCGGTGGACGTCGGCGCCGCCGACGTTGCCACGACGGACCGTGACCAGGCCTTCGGTCTCCAGGATGCGCAGGGCTTCGCGGATCGAGGGGTAGCTGACCCCGAAATCCTTGACCAGCTGTTCCTGCGTGGGGAGACGATAGTGGTCGTCGCCCAGGATGTTGTCCCGCAGCTCGTCGGCAACGGTTTCGGCAATCCGGCGCTGTGGAACACGGCGGCTCTGGGCAGATGTCACATTCGCCACCTTATATTCACCCCGTCAGCCTAATCCGTGGAGACTTACCATTCAAGTATTCCAATCCTTATGAGGATAGAGCTAACATGCAGTCATGGACTTCACGTTGGGTGAGGCAGCGAGCGCGCTTCGCGACGACCTTCGCTGGCTGATCAAGGAAAATGTTCCGGCAGAGTTTCGGGGTGCGTTCACCGACGACCCGGACGATCTCGAAACCGCGCAGGCCTTCTGTCGTTTCCTCGCCGATCGTGACCTGCTCTGTATGGCCTGGCCCGAGGAGTTCGGTGGCCGGGGCGCCTCGGTCTGGGAGCAGACGGTGGTCCGCGAGGAGATGTGGGCACATCACGAACCGCGCGGTGCCCAGTACATGGGCGTGAACTGGGTGGGGCCGACAATCATGCGGCACGGGACATCGGAGCAGCAGCAGTTACATCTGCCGCCGATCGCGCGCGGTGAGGTGATCTGGTGTCAGGGGTTCAGTGAGCCCGGATCCGGCTCCGACCTGGCGTCGTTGCGCACCGCGGCCCGACGTGAGGGCGACGGGTGGAGCATCTCAGGTCAGAAGATCTGGACGTCGTACGCCACGATGGCGCAATGGTGCTTCCTACTCGCCCGCACCTCGTCCGGTGAGCGGAAACAGCACGGCCTGACCGTCTTCCTTGTGCCGATGTCCGATCCGGCGATCGAAGTCCGGCCGATCCGCGCGATGCTGGGTCCCCATCACCTCAATGAGGTCTTCTTCAACGACCTCAAGGTCACGCAGGCTCAGGTCCTCGGAACCGTGGACGAAGGATGGAAGGTCGTCCAGGAGGTACTCGCATTCGAACGGGTCGGCATCGCCCGGTACGCCCGCTGCGAGCGACTGCTGCAGGAAGCGCCTGCGGTGATCGGAGATGCGTGGGACGACCTGCCCGCCGAACTCCACGCGCGCTGGGCCCGGATGTTGGTCCACTGTCGTCGGGCCAGGCTGCTCGCGTACCGGGTGGTCTCGATGCAGAACGACGGGCGGGTCCGGCCGGCGGACGCCGCGCTGTACCGGATCGCGGTGACCACACTCGATCAGTCCAGCGCCAACGTGCTGACCGAACTCGCCACCTACGCACCCCTGACCGGGGACGAGGCGGAACGATTCCGGCTGGACGTCCAGGCGCACTGGAGCTACTCGCAGGCTGCGACAGTCGCGTCGGGCAGCATCGAGATGCAGCGGATCCTGCTCGCTCGCAACCTTCTGGCGGCATCATGAACATCGATTTGAGCCCTGAAGCCATCGAATACGGTGCTGCGGCACTGCGGGCGTTCGAGGCGGCCGGTGGCGACCGGCTTCTCGAAGAGGCAGAGGTCGATCCGGCGGGCCGGGGACGAGCACTGGAATCGGTCTTCACGGGACTCGGTGCGTGGGAACTCGATCCGCGCGGCGACGCCGACGAACTCGAGGCGGCGGCTGCGCTGTGTCGCAGCGCAGGCTACTGGGGTATCCCGTATCCGGTGGCCGAGCGTCTCGCCAAGCCGACCGACCTCGATGTCGACGGGTTGGTGGTGGTCGCCGATCATGGTCCGGCCGCCGCCATCGCCGACATCGACCTGCGGTGGTCTGCGGTCGCAGTCAGTGGACTTCGCAGTTCCGTCACCGTTCTGCCGGCGACGGCACCGCCCCGCACATCGGCTTTTGTCGCACCCTTGGCGCTGACCCCGATCGACACCGATGGCGACAAGGATCTCGCTCTCGGACTGGTGCTGCCCTGCTGGACGCTGCTGGGCATGCTCGACCGGGCGCTCGAATTGACCCGCGCGCACGTGCTCATGCGGGAACAGTTCGGCAGACCGCTGGCCCAATTGCAAGGCGTGCAGTTCCAGCTCACTGATGCCGAGGTCGAGCGCAGCGGTGTGGAAGTGCTGGCCAAGTACGCGTTGTGGAGCATCGAGGCGGGCCTGGACGAGGCCGTCGACGATGCACTGGCACTGCGGTTGGCCGCGGTGGACGCCGCCGATGTCGTGTTCCGGATCGCTCATCAGCTGCACGGCGCGACCGGGTTCTGCGACGAGACCACACTCTCGTGGCTCTCGCGGTACAGCCTGCCGCTGCGGCGGTTGCCGCTGGGCCTGTCCGCCACCGGTGCGGCCCTGACCACCCGTGTGGGACGTAAAGGGCTGACCGGTCTGTTCAGCAACACCATTGCCCCGGCGCCCGAGCCGGTGGCGATTGTTCAATGAAAACCCGTTCAGTGAAACCATTGGGGGACTGGTGAAGTACGACCTGCCCGACGAGCTGACGGTGACGAGCGAAGGTTCGATCCGCACGGTGACCATCAACCGGCCCGATGACCTGGGTGCGGTGAACAAGAACCTGCACTGGGCCCTGGCCAACGTCTGGCGGCAGATCGCCGCCGACCGTGACGCCGCCGTCGTGATCCTGACCGGCGCCGGCCGGGCGTTCAGTGCCGGCGGGGATCTCACCTGGATCACCTCGTTTCTCGACGATCCGGTCGGTCGCGACGAGAGCATTCGTGAGGGCGCCGAGATCATCGACGAGATGCTGCGGTTCCCGTTGCCGATCATCGCTGCCGTGAACGGTCCCGCGGTGGGTCTGGGATGCAGCATCGCGGTGCTGTGCGACATGGTGCTGATCTCGGAGAAGGCGTATCTGGCCGACCCACACGTGGCAGTGGGGCTGGCCGCAGGTGATGGGGGAGCGGCCTTTTGGCCGTTGCTCACACCGATCCTGAGGTCGCGGGAGTACCTGTACACCGGTGATCGGATCCCGGCGGCCACCGCGGTCGAACTCGGTCTCGCCACCCGTGTCTGCGCCCCCGACGAACTCGCCGGTTCGGCCCGCGCACTGGCGGAGCGCCTGGCCGCGCAACCCCGAGAAGCGTTGCAGAGCACCAAACGGATCGTCAACATGCACTTGAGCCAGGCTCTGGCCGGGCCGCTGCAGGCCGGGTTCGCCGCTGAGGTCGTCACGATGCAGACAGAGGAGCACCGCAATCGCCTACTGGCACTGGTCGAACGGACGCGTACCTGATGACGGCAGAACGCGGCGGCTTCCAGGCCGAGAACTCTCAGATCGATGACTTTCGGGCGACGGTCCGGGATTGGTGTGTGGCGCACATTCCCGCGAACTGGCGGGCGGCACAGACCGGTGTGTCGGACGAGGCGTTCGTCCGCTTCCAGAAGGAGTGGTTCGCCGAGTTGAACGAGGCCGGCTACGCCGTGCCGCACTGGCCGGCGCAGTGGGGTGGTGGCATGTCCGTCGAGCAGCAGGTGGTGCTCTATCAGGAACTCGCCGCCCACGACGCACCACGATTGGTCTTGCCGTTCGTCTCCATTCACCATGCGGCCTCCACGTTGCTCGCCGCGGGTACCGAGAAACAGCGGCAGCGGCACCTACCGGCGATCCTCGATGGTGAGATCTGGTGTCAGGGATTCTCCGAACCCGGTGCGGGCTCGGATATGGCCGCGCTCAAGACATCTGCCCGCAAACAGGGTGAGGCGTACGTCGTCAACGGCCAGAAACTCTGGGCGAGTGGTGCGTTGCACTCCGACTGGTGCCTGCTGTTGGCGCGCACCGACCCGGACGCCCCGAAGCGCCGCGGCATCTCCTACTTCTTGCTGGACATGCAGACGCCCGGCGTCGAGGTCCGGCCCATCCGTCAGGCGACCGGGGAATCGCACTTCTGCGAGATCTTCCTCAACGATGTGGTGATCCCCGCCGAGAACCTCGTCGGGCCGGAGAACGCCGGCTGGCAGGTCGCGCAGGAAACGCTCGGTGCCGAACGCGGGATGACGATGTTGGAGTTGTCGGAACGGTTGGCACACGGCGGTTTCCGGTGGTTGGTCGAAGAGTGCTCCCGGCCTCGCCGCAATGGGTCCGTGCCACTGGATGATTCGCTCGTGGCGGATCGGCTGGCGATGCTGGAGACGAAGATCGAGGGATTGCGCCTGCTGTGTTCTGATTTCGCCACCAACGATGATCCCGGGCCCGCGGACGCCTCGATCGTGAAGCTGTTCTACAGCGAATTGCTGCAGGAACTGACCGACTTCGGTGCCGAGATCGCCGGGCTGTCCGCACAGACCCACCTGCGCAAACCGCTGTCGAGTGGTTGGGAATCGGGGTCCTGGGTCCTGGATTTCATCGGATCGTGGGAATGGACCATCCCGGGTGGGACCAGCGAGATACAACGAAACATCATCGGCGAGCGGGGCCTGGGCCTGCCGCGAGAACCGGCAGGAACCTGATGTCCACCGATAACCTCTCCGAACTGCACGATCTTTCCGACCTGCACCGGGAACTGCGGGCAGTGGCCCGCGATGTACTCGCCAAAGCCGAGGTCGGCACGCCGGTCGACTGGCAGTTGGTCACCGGTTCGGGATGGCTGGGGCTGGAGGCCGCCGACGAATTCGACGGGGCCGATGCGACGTTCGCGGAGGTCGCCGTCATACTCCGAGAAGCCGGCCGGGCGGTCGCCTCCGGCCCGTACCCGGCCGTCGCAACGCTGAGCCTGGGCCTGCTGGAGCTGTTGGCGCCGGCCCCCGGCCGAGATCAATTGCTGCGCGACACCGTCTCTGGCGGCGTGGTTCCGATCGTGGTGATCGAAGGCGAGTGTGATCTCGACGAGGTCGATCAACCATCATTCCGGGTCACCCGCACCGAGGCGGGTTGGCAACTAGGCGGTGAGGCCGACCTGGTTCTGGACGCGCCGGTGGCCGACCGGCTCCTGATTCCCGCAGTCGACCCGGACGAACCCGGTGTCATCGTCGTCGTGGCACTCGATCGCGACGTTGCCGGCCTGGCCATCGTCGAACAGCCGGTTGTCGACCTGACCCGCAGTTTCGGTCGCGTGACGGCGGCGGACGTCGTGGTGTCGCCGGAATCGTTGTGGCAGTTCAAATCCGGTGGCCCGGAGGCGTTGCGGAACCTACATGATCGGGCTGCGCTGGCAGTGGCCTGCGACAGCCTCGGGCTCAGTGAAGCGGCAATGGCGACCACCGTCGAATATGTCGGGGTACGAGAACAATTCGGGCGCAAGATCGGCTCGTTCCAGGCCGTGAAACATGCCTGTGCCGACATGCTGGTCCAGGTGACGGTCGCACAGAAGCTCGTCGACGCGGCCGTTCGTGCGCTGGCTGCCGATCGGCCGGACGCCGCGGTGGCCGTTGCGATGGCCAAGTCGTTCACCGGTGCGATGGCCGTCGAGGTGGCCGGTGACGCGATGCAACTCCACGGCGGAATGGGCTACACGTGGGAGAGCGGCATCCACGTCTATCTCAAGCGGGCCATCCTGAATCGATCATTGTTCGGTTCGCCCGCACAGCACCGCGAAGCACTCGCCGCCAGACTCCGATAGTGTGCGGTTCTGGCGACGAAACCCGCAGGTGGACGTCGCCAGAACCCCACATCATCGGGGTGCGGGGGCGAGCCTCTTCGCGGCTAGCTCACGGATGTCGCTGGTTTTGATCTTGGCGCTACCGGTCAGAGTGATCTCGTCATCTGTGAAGAACAGAACATGGCGCGGCACTTTGTAACTCGCGAGTTCGGTCTTGATGTACGCACGGATCTCGTCGGGCTTCAGGTCGGCGCCCGGATGCGGGACGATGCAGGCGACAACCACCTCGCCGAGCGTCTCATGTGGGACACCGACGGTACGGGTGACCTTGACGCCGGGATGGGCCACCAGGACCTCGTCGACCTCGAGCGGTGAGACGTTCGCGCCGCCGGTCTTGATGATGTCGGTGAGGCGTCCTTCCCAGAACAACCGGCCCTCGCCATCGACGTATCCACCGTCGCCGGTGGGGAAGAATCCCTCGTCGTCGACGGTCTCGCTCAGCGGGGTGCCGAGATAGCCGAGCATCAGTGTCGGTCCCTTGACGCAGATCTCGCCACGTTCACCCAATGGCAGGGTATCGCCGGTCAACGTGTCGACGATTTTGAACGTCACACCGGGGAGCGGCTCGCCGCTACTGCCACCGGCCTGTTCCTCGGTGGTGTTGGCCGGGTAAATGGCTGAGATGGTGAAGGTTTCGGTGTTGCCGTAGGCATAGCCGGGTTCGATCCATTGCGCGTCGACCGACGGGTGGCGCGCCACCGGGGTGCGGTAGTCGACGTAGCGCAGGCTGCTCAGATCGGCGGTGGCCCAGTTGGGTGCGGATTCGAATTGCGCCCACTGATGCGGCCAGGCGAACGGGAAGTTCACCTTTTCGGACTCGATGAGCTCCAACGCCTCGGTGGCATCGAAGGTGGTCTGCAGGACGAGTGAACCGCCGCTGGACAGCGTATTACCCAGTGCCATCGCGAAATTGCCCGACCAGAAGAATCCGTTTGCGCTCCAGCACCGGATGTTGTTCTCGGGGCCGAAGTGGTAGAGCCGGCGGAATCGCCACAGCTGGATCGCGACACCGCGATGCGCGCTGAAGATGCCCTTCGGTTTGCTGGTCGATCCCGAGGAGAAGAACAGCACTGCGGTATCGCTGGGTTTCGTCGTGGCCGCGGTCGCCTCGACCAACTCCCGCGGTGAGGACTGGCCCCGGGCGACGAAGTCGTCCCAGCTCTCGATCGCACCCGGTAGACCGGAACCGTCCCCAACCGCTGCAAGGTGCCGCAGGAACGGGTATTTCGACGAGTGGAGCTCGCCGGGGGCGGCATCGCTGATCGCGGGCTCGAGCTCGGTCAGCACCGACGCGTAGTCGGTCTTGAGAACCTTGCGGTCGAACAGCAACACCGAGACGGCGGAGACCTCGAGCAGGTAGTCCAGCTCGGCGGCTGTCGAGAACGTGCTGAGGGTGACGGCCACGCCGCCGGCGAGTGAGGTGCCGAACACCGCGGTGATCCACTCGGGGCGGTTGGTCATGAGCACGCCGACCCGACCGTCTTTGCCGATGCCGGCCGCCTGCAGCGCACGCGCCACGGCGACCGACCGCTCCCACAACTCGGTATACGACCAGCGGATGACACCGTCGGGGGTGTGCATCACCAATGCCTCACGGTCGCCGTACAACTCGGTGACCTCGCGCAAGAAGCCCGGCATCGTCAGAGTGCCGAGGCCGGGCTCTTCGCTCAGCGGTGGACCCGATACCACCGAAAGTGCGGCGGTCGATTCGGTGGTGATCTGAGTACTCATGGCTGACCTCGTTGTCGTCTTGGCGTGCTGGGTCTGGTCAGATCGGGAGTTCGACCTCGGCCGTGCAGGTCACCAGGGTGGTGCCGTCCTGGCTGGTGAGCTTGAGCTTGATCTGCACAAGCGGTACGCCCCACTCGGATTCGGTGATCTTGTCGACGACCTCGGCATCGAAGTACGTGACGTCGCCTTCGAAGGCGGGGCCGCGGAAGTCTGCCTTGGTGTGCCGGACCATGCCGTCGTGGCCGGCCCAGTTGGCGAGGTAATCGGTGCACCAGGCACCCATCGTCGCGCCGTAACCGTAGGCGCGGGCCATGCCGACCTCACCGGCCTTGTCGGCGTCGATGTGACCGCGTGACGGTCCGACGTACAGGCCGTCCCGTTTGCGCGGATCGATCTTGGCGCCCTCTTCGTCGTAGCCGAAACCCTCGACCCAACCCGGATCCTGGTACACCCACGGATCGTCGACACCTTCTGGTGCAACCCAACCGAACGTGCCCCAGATGTTGAAGACGAAGGCGCGGTATTCGGTGGTGAAGCTGGCGATGCTGTGCGGACCGATCACCCGGCGATGGAGTTTGTCGCCGATGTTGACCTCATCGAAGTGGGGTGAGATGCCGAGACGATTGGACATCAGCCAATCGTCACGGAGTTTTTCGACCTCGATCAGTTCGTCGTTGGTCCACTTCTTGAGCGAACCGATCTGGCTGTCGTACATGCCGCGTTTGGTGGCCTCGGCCGCGAGATAGCGGATGGCGGTTGAGCGTTCCCGGGCGACCAATGCCCCGTGCTGGTTCTTGTGGGCGGTGTCGCCGCGGGAGAACATGGTGGGTCCGGCGAACTTCGTCTCGGTCACCTTGTAGTCGTGAAACCACCTGTCCTGGAACAGTTTGTCGCCCGGGCGAACGGGTGTCCCGTAGAACCACCACTCCTCGCCGCCGAAGATCAGGTGACTTTCGGGAATGTATCCGACGCAGGCCGGTGCGGCCCCGTGTCCGTAGTCCAGGCCCACCGCGATCGACTGCGGTGCGATGATGCCACCGAACTTCGAGTTGCGCGCGAACTCCTCGTCCCAGTGCAAGGGGTTGGGGTTGTCCATCGCCATCACCCAGCGGCGGATGTCGGAGCCGCTGCACGGATCGTAGAGTTGGCCGCCGCCAACGGGTTTGCCGACGCGGTGGTCGACGTCGGTCAGGTCGAGCTGGACGGTTTCGGTCTCGCTTGTGGTCATGTGTGTGCTCCTGATTCAGCGATTGACGTCGACAACGATGCGGCCACGCACGGTGCCGTCCATCAGCTGGTCGGCTGCGTTGATTGATTCGGCAAGGGAGATCTCGGTGGCGATCGATTCCAGTGCGCTCGGATCGAGATCGCGGGACAGGCGTTCCCAGGCGGTGATCCGCCGCGCCTTCGGTGCCATCACGCTGTCGATGCCCAGGAGTGAGACCCCGCGCAGGATGAACGGGGCGACCGATGCCGGGAAGTCCATGCCCTGGGCCAGACCGCAGGCGGTGACGGTGCCGCCGTAGCGGGTCTGTGCGCAGGCGTTGGCCAGAGTGAAGCTGCCGACCGAGTCGACGACTCCGGCCCAGCGCTCCTTCTGCATCGGCTTGCCCTTTTCGGAGAGCTCGGCGCGGTCGACCACGGTCGAGGCTCCGAGTGCCTGCAGGTACGCGACCTCGGAGGTCTTGCCGGTGGAGGCGGCAACGGTGAACCCGGCTTTGGTCAACAGTGCGATCGCCACGCTGCCGACGCCACCGGTGGCTCCGGTCACGAGGATCTCGCCCTGGTCGGGGGTGACGCCGGCGTTGATCAGTGCCTCGACGCAGAGGCTGGCGGTGTACCCGGCGGTGCCGATCGCCATGGCCTGCTTGGCGGTGAACGCGGTGGGCAGCGGCACCAGCCAGTCGCCGTTGAGGCTGGCGCGTTGGGCGAAGCCGCCCCAGTGCGTTTCGCCGACACCCCAGCCGTTGAGGACCACGCGGTCACCGGTGGACCACTCTCCGTGTGAACTGGCCGTGACGGTGCCGGCGAGGTCGATGCCGGGCACCATCGGGAACTTGCGGACCACCGGGGATTTGCCGGTGATGGCAAGGGCGTCTTTGAAATTCAGTGAGGAGTAGTCCACGTCGATCTGGACGTTTCCCTCGGGAAGCTCGGATTCCTCGACGTTTTTGAGGGCAACGGATTGCCCTGCTTCGCCCTTTTCGATGACAACTGCCGAAAACATGAAGAGAAGTCCTTTCAACCGCCCCAAATCGGGGCTGACAATGTGGCCGACATTACGTTAATCCTAGTAAGGATTGCAATGCTTGCTGGCTCGGTTCAGCGTGCTGTCCATCCGCCGTCGACGACGATGGTCTGGCCGGTGACATAACTCCCGGCATCGGAGGCGAGCCAGAGCACGGCGCCGACGATGTCCTGGGCGGAACCTTCTTTCGGTAGTGGGGTGTTGCGGCGTAGGTACTCGGATGCGCGCTCGCTGGTGTAGAGCGGGTCGGTGATCTCGCTGCGGAAGAAGCCGGGGGCCACGGTGTTCACCCGGATCGAGTGCCTGGCCCACTGCACCGCGAGTTCGGCTGTCAGTCCGGACAGGCCGGCCTTGCTCGCCGCGTAGGAGGCCTGCGGGATCCCTGGGATGCCGACCTTGCCGCTGATCGAGGAGATGTTCACGATCGACCCCCCGCCGGCTTCGACCAGGTGGGGAAAAGCGCTCTGGGCCAACAGGAATGGGGCCATCAGATTCAGGCCGAGGGTCTGCCGGATGGCGTCCAGTGGTTCGGACTCCGCCTTCTCCTCGGTGAACATGCTGCCGGCGCCGTTGATGATGATGTCCGGTGGGCCGAGTTCGTCGACAACGGTGGGCACGATCGATCCGACCTGTTCGAGGTCGGACAGGTCGCACGCGACCGCGAGCCCGTTGATCCGCTCGGCGACGGCGCTCAGCTTGTCTTTGCGCCTGGCCACGACCGCCACCCGGGCACCTGCCTCGGCCAGGGTTTCGGCGACCGCGACCCCGAGCCCCGACGATGCGCCGGTCACGATCGCCACCTTGCCCTTGAGGTTGAACAGCTCGCTCACGCGGTGGTTCCCTTCGACGTCTTCGGCGCGCTGGAAACGCGTTGTTGCTCAACGAACTCGGCGAGTCCGGCTCGCTGCACCTTGCCCATGGCGTTCACCGGTAGGGCGCCGACCTGGGTCCAGGTCTCGGGCACTTTGTACCCCGAGACCTCCCGGCGGCAATGCTCCTTGAGCTCGTCGAAATCCAGGGCGGGAAGCGAACTCTCGACCACCGCGGCCACTCGCTGTCCGAGACGCTCGTCGGGGATCGGGTAGACAGCCACCCGCTCGACAGCGGGGTGTGTGCTGATCGCGCGTTCCACTTCGAGCGGATAGACGTTGGCGCCGCCTCGGATGATGACCAGCTTCTTACGGTCGATCACGGTCAGCCACCCGCCGGCGTCGACGGTGCCGATGTCGCCGGTCGGCAGCGGGCCCGGCTCGGTCGCCTCGAGCCCGTCCGGGCCCCAGTGGCCGAGCATGGGCCGCCACATGCCGGCCCAACGGCCGTGGGTGGACGGGGCCAGTCTCAGCTCGCCGGATTTGCCTGCCGGCAGTCGATTGTTGTTGCCGTCGTATGCGGCGACATCGAAATGCGGCAGCACCTGGCCGCTGGCCCGCACGCGCCACTGCCCGTCCGGTGGATCGATCGAGACGACGGTGGGCGCCTCGGTCAGTCCGTAGGTGACCCGGGGGATCAGTCCGTGGGCGTCGGCGAACTCCTGGCGCAGCGCGTCGGAGGTGTCACCGCCGCCGCTCCACACCTCGCGCAACGAGCTCAGGTCGGCGTCGGGACGGCGAGCGAGGTCGTAGAGCTGTGCGGGCGCACCGTTCCACACCGTCACGCGCCTGCTGCTGATCCACTCGATCAGCCCGTCGGCGTCGCGACGGTTCATCACCACCGCACATCCGCCGGCCTGTGCGGTGAGCAGCGTCGACAAGACCATGAGGTTGAGGATCGTCAGCGGGAAGCTGTCGCCCTTGCGCAGCTCGGGACCCCATCCGCGGGACTTGGTGAGGACGGCGCCGGGCAACAGCAGGTTTCGATGGCTGTGGACGACGGCCTTGGGGCGCCCGGAGGTGCCGCTGGTGAACGCGATCCCGGCCGGGGCGTCGATGTCGGGCTCGACATCCGGTGCCTCGAAGTCGCTGTTCAACAGCTCGGACCATCGCTGCGGGTCAACACATTCCGGACCGGTCACCTTGCCGTGCGTTCCCGACAGCACCACGGTGGGTCCGCACAGGTCGACGATGTCCTGTTGCTCGCCCGCCGACAGTGCTTCGCCCACCCCGGCCCAAATCGCGCCGATCCGCTGGGTGCCATGGAACGCGGCAACGATGTCGAGATCGTTGGGCAGACAGGCGGTGACGCGGTCGCCGGGGCGCACCCCCAGTGACCACAGTGCGCCGGCGGCCCGCCGGGCCTGGTCGTCCAGTTCGGAGTACGTCCAGATGCCGGATGCGGCCTCGACCGCGGGGGCATTCGGGCGGGCCGCGAGCGCGGCATCGAGGACTTCGCCGATCGGCTTGAAAATCTCCACCTGCTAGTCATACCACTATCCTTGTAAACATTGACCTGATAGCTTGAGTTCGTTGTCGAAGAGGCGGGTAGGGATGAAACACACAGGTCCGTTGGTCGGCGTAAGAGTGGTGGACCTGACGGCAATGGTCATGGGTCCTTACTGCACCCAGGTGATGGCCGACATGGGTGCTGACGTCATCAAGGTCGAGATCCCGGCAGGGGACAACACCCGATACATCTCGGTGGGTCCTGAACCGGGCATGGGTGGCGTGTTCGTGAACGTCAACCGTGGCAAGCGCAGCGTGGTCCTCGATCTGCGGACCGACGAGGACAAACAGGTGCTGCGTGACCTGATCAGCGACGCCGATGTGTTCATCCACTCGATGCGCGGGACGGCGATCGGCAAACTCGGTTTCGACTACGACGCGGTGGCGGCGATCAATCCGTCGATCATCTACACCAACTGTTACGGGTACGGACGCCGCGGCCCGGACGCGAACCTCACCGCCTATGACGACACCATCCAGGCCGAATGCGGCCTGCCGTTCGCGCAGGAGCAACTCACCGGCGAACCCGGCTACGTCGGCACGATCATCGCCGACAAGGTCGCCGGGATGACCGCGCTCTACGCCACCATGATGGCGCTGTTCCATCGTGAACGCACCGGTGAAGGCCAGGAGGTCGAGGTGGCGATGTTCGAGACCATGGCCGCTTTCATGCTGGTCGAGCATGCCGGTGGGGCGATGTTCACGCCGCCCCTCGGGCCGGCGGCCTACCACCGCGCGGTCTCGCCGAACCGGAAGCCATACCGCACCAAGGATGGACACATCTCGGCGCTGGTCTACAACGACAAGCAGTGGGATGCGTTTGTTGCCGCCGTCGCCCCCGAATGGGCGGGTGAGCATTTTGCCACCCTGAGCCAGCGTGCCGCCCGGATCAACGAGGTGTACTCGCTTCTGGGAGAGACCTTTTCCGAGCGGACCACCCAGGAGTGGCTCGACCTGCTGCGCTCGCTCGACATCCCGGCCGCACCGGTCCGGTCCCTCGATGAGCTGTTCGACAATCCGCATCTGGAGGCGGTGGACTTCTTCGAAGAAGTCGAATCCCCCTATGGCTCAGTTCGTTTCCCCGGACCGCCCACGTGGTTCTCCCGAACACCCGGCCGGATCGACAGTGCGGCCCCGAGGCTCGGTGAGAACACCGACGAGGTCAAGGCCCAGCTGCGTTCGGCCGGCGGGGCCTGGTCCTGATGGCGACCTCTGCGGCGGTCGACCTGAAACGGTTCCTGCTTCCGGGCGATCGGATCGTCATCGGTCAGGCCTGCGGGGAGCCCACCACCCTCGTCGAGGCCCTCATCGAGCAAGGGCACGAGGTCGGCGGACTCTCGGCGTTCATCTCGACCAGCTTCTCCGGGCTTTTCACGCCGGAAACGGCCAAGAGCTTTGCGCTGGCGAGTATGGGGGCCATGGGTTCGTTGCGGGTGATGAGCAAAGCCCATGCGCTGGATGTACTTCCGTGCCACGTCGGCCAGATAGCCCCGATGATCACCGCGGGGTACATGGGTTGCGACATCGCACTGATCCAGGTCAGTCCGGCTGACGCCGACGGCAACCACAGCCTTGGCCTCATCAGCGACTACGTCCAGGCCGCGGTCGCCAGGGCCCGCGTTGTCATCGCCGAGGTCAACGATCAGGTGCCATACACCTGCGGTGAGAAGATCCCCGCCTCCGCGATCGACCATGCGGTTCACGTCTCGCGTCCGCCGGTGCAGGTACCGTCGGCGCCGATCACCGACACCGATCTGGCGATGGCCGAACATGCCGCTGCGTTCATCGGCGACGGCTCGGTGATCCAGATGGGCATCGGTGCGGTCCCGGAGGTGATGTTGCGGCTGCTGCGCGACCGGCAAGACCTGGGCGTGCACTCCGGCATGGTCGGGGACGGGCTGGTCGATCTGATCGAGGCGGGAGCGGTCACCAACGCCCGCAAACGGATTGATTGCGGAGTGAGTATCGCCGGGGCCTTGATCGGCACCCGGCGGTTGTACGACTTCGCGCATCAGAACCCGGAACTCCGGATGTGCAACACGGCGTACACGCATGAGGCCGCGGTGATGGCGCAGTTGGACAACTTGGTCACGATCAATTCGGCGCTGGAAGTCGATCTGACCGGGCAGGTCAACGCCGAACAGAGCGGCGCCGCATATCTCGGCGGGACCGGCGGCCAGCTCGACTTCGTTCGCGGCGGCGCACGTTCTCCGGGTGGGCACGCGATCATCGCTCTCCCGGCGACCGCCAAGAAGGGGACGATCAGCCGGATCACCGCCGGGTTGTCGGGTCCGGTCACCACGCCGCGCAGCGATGTCGACGTGATCGTCACCGAGTTCGGTGCGGCGCAGCTACGGGGACAGACACTCGCCGAGCGGACCAAACGCCTTATCGCCATTGCGCATCCGGATTTTCAGGAAGACCTTGCCCGCGAGGCACACATCATTTCACAGAGGGGATTCTAGTGAGTGACGCCGTCCTGTTCGACGCCCGCGAGGACGGTATCGCGGTCATCACGATCAACCGTCCCGACACCCGCAACTGCCTTTCGCTGGAAGTCCGCGAAGGTCTGCGCGAGGGCTGGGAGCGTTTCGAGAACGACGCCGCGCTGCGGGTGGCGATCCTGACCGGCGCCGGCGAGAGCTTCTGCGCCGGAGGCGATCTCAAGGAGATGGTCGCAACGCAGATGGCGGTGCCGCCACGTGACATGTTCGCCCTTCCCTACGACACCGTCGAATTGTCGAAGCCGACCATCGCCGCGGTCAACGGCTACGCCTTCGCCGGTGGCTGGATGATCGCGCAGGCCTGCGACCTGTGTGTGGCCAGTACCA
Source organism: Williamsia sp. z34 (assembly GCF_059553395.1). Classification (NCBI taxonomy): domain Bacteria; kingdom Bacillati; phylum Actinomycetota; class Actinomycetes; order Mycobacteriales; family Nocardiaceae; genus Williamsia; species Williamsia sp. z34. The sequence continues at coordinate 294,952 of NZ_JCANWW010000005.1, forward strand.
GCGCGAAGTTTGCCGTCACCGAGGTCAAGGTCGGCCGGAGTTCGCCGTGGGCGTCGCCGCTGATCCACATGATCCCGCAGCGGATCATGATGGAAATCTTGCTCACCGGAAAACCGATCACCGCGCAACGAGCCTACGAGATCGGCCTGGTCAACCGGATCGCCGAGCCGGAGAACCTGCTGAGCGAGGCGATCGCCCTTGCGACGGACATCCTCGCCGGCGCGCCGCTGTCCGTGAAAGCTGCACGCGACACGGTGATGATCGCAACCGAGATGGGCCGGTCGGAGGCGCTGGTTGCCGCCAGGGCCGCTTCCGAAGACTGCTACAACAGCGCCGATGCCCAGGAGGGACCCACTGCGTTTTCGCAGAAACGGGCGCCTGTGTGGACTGGAGCCTGATCGAATCCCAAACTCGCGCCAGGTGGCCGTAGCTGGCTGCTACACTCGGTAGCACACTGCTACAACGAGGGGTTTGCGATGTCAGGAGCTACAGACAAGGTCACGCGCGTGGACGCCGACCTGGTCGACAGCGCGATCGCCGAAGGTCGCCGTCAACAACGAACCGGTCGTCAGCAACTCGAACATTGGGCACTCGTCGGCCGTTCGGTCACCGCGCACGAGACCGCCTCGGCGCGCCGGATCCAGGCGGTGTTGAACGGGGATCGGCCGACGACGGACCTGAGCAACGTCGAGGGACGCATATTCAACGCCGAGGTTCGGGCACGCGTCACCGAAGACCTGGCCAAGGCCGACTATCGCAGCACACTGGCCACGCGCGGTGTCACTACCGTGGCCCTCGACGAAGACGGTCGGTTGGTCGAATACCGGCCCGACGGCACCACCAAGGTCCTTGACGACGAGTGAAACGCCTAGACCTTGTTGTCGGCCCGAATGGGGCGGGCAAGTCGACCTTCGTCGAGCTGACGCTGCAACCGCTCCTTCCCCGAAGCGTGTTTGTCAATGCGGACCTGATCGCCAAACAGCGATGGCCCGAGCAAGCTCAGGAGAAGTCCTATGAAGCGGCTCAGATCGCGGCGGCGACGCGAAACCAATTGGTAGAGCAAGGGCGCTCGTTCATCGCCGAAACCGTGTTTTCACACGAATCGAAACTCGACCTGATCGGCGAGGCACAACAGGCCGGATTCGCGGTGGTCCTGCATGTGCTGCTCGTCCCGGAATCACTTGCGGTTCGGCGCGTGGGGTACCGCACCGAGTCGGGTGGTCATGCGGTGCCCGAGGCCAAGATTCGAGAACGGTTTCGGCGGCTCTGGCCCTTGGTGGCGGTGGCCATCGCGCGCGCCGACGAAGCCACCATTTACAACTCTGCTGTAGGAGTAGCGCCTTCTGTGATCGCCGAATACACCGCGGGAACTCTCGTCGGCGTCGCACGATGGCCGTCCTGGACTCCGCGAGTTCTCACCGCACTGTCGTAGCCCGCCCGGTGGGCGCCGCAACCGTCACTCGATCGGGGCGTATGTCCCCGATGTCCTGTGACTTCAAATCGATTGTCGTACCCCTCATCTAGAATCAAATGTATGTTCGAGGGGGATATCGAAGATACAGGTGGGGACGATGAAATCGGTCCTGTCGAGTCGCTGGGTGTCAACGAGTTGCTGCGTAACACCGAGCTCGCGATGGTCCAGCAGTCGCGAATGGAGTGGGAACGCTATGCAGCTGCGGCGATGCTGCACCGACATCTCGTTGAGCCCACTGCCGGGTCTGAGGCGGAGATGCGGGCGCTTGATCCGTTCGCGCAGTGTGCGGCGAGATTGTCTGCCGCACAAGGTCTGACGCAGCGGACTGCGGAGTTGCAGATCAACCGTGGGGTGGCGTTGCGCGATCGGCTGCCTGCGGTCAATGCGCTGTTGAAGGCCGGCCGGATCGCTGCGCACCATATTCCTGACATCATCGCCCGGACCGAGTTGATCGAGGGCTCAGCCCATATGGCCGATATCGATCGGGGGATCGCCGAAGCCCTGGAGCGGCGGGGGACGTGGTCCAAGGGTCGGATACGAGACATGGTCGATGCGATCATCTTCCGCCGGGACCCGGATCTGGTTCGTAAGAACCGGGAGGATGCGAAAAACAATCGCGGGGTGTGGGCCAACAACACCGACCACGGCATGGCAGTACTGGATGCCCATTCCACCGCTGAGGAATTGACGTTGATCATGGCCAGGTTGGAAAAACTGGCCATGGCCACCTGTAACGCTGATCCGCGGAAGCGGTCCGATCGGATGGCCGATGCGTTGTTCGCCACCGTGATGGGCCGTGAGTTCATGTGTGAATGCCCGAATGACCCGAAACATCCCTGCACCGCCGAGATTGTCACTGTTCCTGCCGGGCAGGTGATCTCGGGTGTGGACGTGAAGATCGTCATGCATGTGATCGCCGATCAGGCCACCCTCGAGGGCGCCGCCGACAACCCGGGCTTCATGGACGGACACGGCGTCATCTCCGGCGATCACGTTCGCGACATCGCGGCTCGCCCGGAAACGGTCCAGCGGCCGATGGGCAACAAGACTGCGCCCGCAGAGCCGGTACGATCTGCGTCCGCACTATCCGAACCTGCACAGCCCGCGCCAGCGCAGTCCGAACCCGCACCACCGCACTCGGAGACCGACCCAGCGCAACAAGCACCCGAGCAGCCCGAACCTGTGCAACCGGAACCCGAACGGCCTGAGCAGGAGACACCAAAACCGAAGCGGCCGAACGTGTACATGCGCGGACCGCAGAACCCACCAGCGGAGAACATTTCCGGCGACGACAGCGCCACTGCCACCGCGCCTTTCCCGCAAGTTGTTCCGCTGCCGGCCACCCAACCCGGCGACAAGTACCGGCCCTCGGTTGTCTTGGACACTTATCTCCGGATCCGGGACCTCTACTGCATGTGGCCCGGCTGTGAACACAAAGCCTGGGGCGCCGATCTGGACCACACCTGCGAGTACAACCACAACGACCCCGACGCCGGTGGCTGCACCCATCCCTCAGAGATGAAGACCCTCTGCCGTTTTCATCATCTGCTCAAGACCTATAGTGACTGGCTCGATGATCAGTACCCCGACCCCGAGACCGGACGGCCCCGGCTTGTCTTCACCACCCCCGAACACCGGAACTATCACGGCCCGGGATGGACCGGCGATGACCTGTTCCCGACACTGAGGTTGATCATCTTCGACGACCAACGCGGCTCACCAAGCCGGCCACCCCGAGCATCATCGCCATCACGCCCGCAGCACACCGACCGACAACAGTCGCGCACCGCTGCGAAGCATGCACGCCGACAGCAAGAGCGACTCGCCAATCGTCGGCTGCGTGAAGCAGCAGCGCGGGTCGCCCGGGAGCGAGCCGAGGAACGAGGAAGGAACGAACCGCCGCCGACCTACTGATGTTCGATGGCTGTGCGGTCACTCATTTGATCGGTTCCCGTCCGGCGACCGTCGAGCGGTTCATCACGCGAGGCTTCGACCAGTCGAAGGCGCAGGCTCGGTGCAATAGACCGTGGTTGTCCCAGACGACCAGGTCGCCGACAGACCAGGTGTGCCGGTATACCAAATCGGGTGTGGTGGCACGCTTTTCCAGATCCTCCAACAGTGCTCGGCCCTCGTCGAAGTCCATACCCTCGATGTGTGAAGCGAATGCTCCGATGACCAGCGAGCAGCGACCCGAATCGTGCTTCCAGACCAGGGGGTGCTTGCGTGGGGTTCGAGATGCCCACTCGTCGAGTTGTGCCTGTGTCGGGTTCGGGTACGACCGGCGCTGGATGGCTTCGAAGGTGTAGATCGCCTTGAGGTCGGCGAAACGCTCCTTCTCTTCGTCGCTGAGGGCGTCGTAAGCTGCATAGGTGCTGGAGAATTCGGTTTCGCCACCTTCGCCGGGGATCACGCGGGCGCTCAACATCGTCGCCTTCGATGCGACCTCGTCGGTCAGACCGTCGATGTGCCAGAACACGTTGGCCGCGAGGTACTCCGCATTCCCGTTGGCGGGATCGAAGCTGACCTCCATGATTTCCTCCGTGGCGGGAGGAACCGTGGGGAACTTGCGCAATGTACCGAGCTTGCTGCCGAATTCGACCTGGGCCCGGTCATCGGCATGGAGGTTGCGGAACAGTAGGACGCCGTACGTCTCGAGTGCTTCCAGGCATGCGCCGGGCAGGTCTTCGTCATTGAGTAGACGGTCGACGTCGACGTCGAGGATTTCCGCTCCGACATTCTCGCTGAGCTTCTTCAGGGTGATTGTTTGCATCGGTCATTCCTCACTTGTGGTGATCCCGGCGGGTAGGAAGGGGCGCAGCCCCTCCTCGGGCTCGATGCCGAAGGACCGCAACGCCATTGCCAGCATCGAGTAGCAACCGACCGTGAAGATCACGTCCATCAGCTTCTGCTCGTCGAACTCGCCGGCGAGCACACCCCACGTCTGCTCGTTCACGGTGCCTTCGTTCAGCAATTCTTCTACCGATCGCAGAAGGGCCCGCTCGACCGGAATCCATTCCGGAGCATCAGGACCGGTGGCGACACGGGCGATCTCATCGGCGGTCACCCCGGCCCGGTCGGCCAGGATCACGTGTTGTGCCCACTCGTACTCGGCCTCGCGCAGGTGCGCGACCCGCAGGACCAGTAGCTCGCGTTCGCGGATCGACAACGAGGATCCGGACAGCAGATGCTTGTTGAAGGTCAGGAAAGCCATGGCCAACGACGGATAGCGGGCCAGCGTGCCGAGTAGGTTGTCACCCGCCTGCCGGCCCTCTTCCGGGCCGGCGCCCGCCACCGACGAGCGGAATCCGTCCACGAAATCTTGCATCTCGGTGGACCAGTCCACGCGTTTGGCCGGAGCGATCCGGGCCACTACGTGTTCCGCCCGCCGTTGACTCCGATGATCTGCCCGGTGATGTAGCCGGCTTCCTCGCTGACGAGGAATGCGCAGGTGGCGGCGATGTCTTCGGGCTGACCGATCCGGCCGACCGGGGTCTTGGCAATCTGTGCATCGACGTCGACCAACCCGGTGTCAACGGTCCGCCGGAGCATCGGGGTATCGATGAAGCCGGGCGGCACGGTGTTGACAGTGATTCCGCGCCTGCCGAATTCGAGTGCCAGCACCTTGGTCAAACCGATCACGCCGGATTTGGCGGTCACGTAGCTGCCGAGTCCGGGCGATCCGCTGTGGACGCTGGAGGATGAGATGTTGACGATCCGACCCCAGCCTTCTTCGAGCATCTCCGGGATCACCGCCTGAGAGCAGTGGAATGCGCTGGTCAGGTTGATTGCCAGCGCACGATTCCAGGTCTCGAGGGTGATGTCGAGGAACGGTTCGGCGACGGTCAGGCCGGCGTTGTTCACCAGGACCGTCGGACGTCCCAGCGTGGACTTGACCTCGGCGATGGCCGAGTCGATCCGGTCGCGGTCGGTGACGTCGACGGCGAGGCCGATGGCCTTGCCGCCGGCCTTTTCGATCTCGACGGCCGCGGCCTGGGCAGCGTCGCCGTTGATGTCGAAGATGGCCACCAGATTGCCGTCGGCGGCAAAGCGTTTGGCTATCGCGTTGCCGATGCCGGAGGCTCCGCCGGTGACAATCGCTGTGCGATCACTCATTTGATCTTCTCCTGGCCTGCGATGGTGAGTCGGTGCATGACTCGGGGTTTGGTGTGGTCGAAGTCGCAGACGCGGTGAACCAGTCCGGTGTTGTCCCAGAGCACGGTGTCGCCCTCGGACCAGGTGTGCCGGCACACCTGATCGGGTGCGGTGGCGCGGGCCTGGAGGTCGGCCAGCAATGCGCGGCCCTCATCGAAGTCCATTCCTTCGATATGTGACACGGTCGCGCCCAGGACGAGCGAGCGTCGGCCGGAATCGTGTTCCCACACCAGGGGATGGTTCTTGACGGCGCGAGAGGCCCACTCCGTCAGCTGCTCCGGGGTCGGATCGGGGTAGGTCAACCGCTGGATCGCCTCGAATGTGTGGATCACCCGGAGGTCGGCAAAACGCTCCTTCTCCTCCTCGGAGAGGGCGTCGTAGGCGGCGTAGGTGCTGGCGAACTCGGTCTCGCCGCCCACGGCGGAGGTGACCCGTGCCGTCAAGATCGAGGTCTTTGCCGCTGTCTCGTCGAGCAGTCCGTCGATATGCCAAAACGAGTTGCTGGCGAAGTATTCCGCGTTCGGGTTGCTGGGATCGAAACTGATCTCCATGACCTTTGCGGCAGCCGGTGGCACATGTGAGAAGTCGATCAGAGTGCCGAGATTCGCGCAGAACGCGGTTGTGTCCTCGTCGCTGGCGTGGAGTTCGGGCAACAGCAGAACGCTGTACTCCTCGAGAGCCTCTGAGACGGCGTCGGGTAGGTCGCGGTCGTTACGCAACCGATCGGCGTCGACATCCAACAGCTTCGCTCCGACGGAATCCGACAGTCGCTCGACGGCAAGTGCGGTCATGGTCCTTCTCCTAATTACTGGGTTCGGTGTAGTGGTTGCCGGATCAGCTGGGTATGTGGGCGGCCCGGATGTTAGTCAGCGGGCGCTGATACGAGGGATCGTCCGTGCTGCGCGACGGCGTGCCGTTGAGGAAGACGTCCGGAACGTCGGCGAACGGGATGTCCATGGTCGGGACCATGCCCGACCACTCGATCGCGTTGGTACGCAGAGCGATCTTCCACTGGCCGTCGCGGCGTTCGACCCGGTCGATGTAGCGGCCCCCGGCAATCCAGTTGCTGTCGTCGCGATTTCGGCCGACGAACAGGTAGTACGTCTCGGTGTGGGCGACGTCGCCGTCGATGTCGCAGGTGTGGTTGAGCAGGTTGTGGTGGGTGGCGATCTGGCCCTGCTCGTGCATGGGGGAGGCCCACTCGTACAGGTCGATCGGTCCACCGACGAACTCGCCGGCGGCGATGGTGGCATCGGTGTGGAATGCCGACAGGAACAGGTCTCGATCGAACCGGTCCATGCCCCGGGAGAATCGGGTGAGGGCATCCAGAATTTCCTGGCGGTCGAGCAGTTCCTCCAGCTTTGCCTGCCGCTCCGGCGTGGCCAACGTACTCACGATGTGCTCCAGTTCATGTGGGTGATGCGATTCAGACGGGCGACCAGATCGGGGCGCCCCGCGTGGCGCGCAGTGATGGAATCGCCCTGCCGTCAATGTCTTTGATGCCGTACTCGTCGCCGAGCTCGGCGGTGATGAAGGTTCCACCGGTGCGATCGAGGAGATCGGGGTCGGTGAGTAGTGCCGCGATCACCCGGCCCGGATACTCCGGGGAACAACCGTTTTCCGGGCGGGTGGCTGCCTGAGTGGACAGCCCGCCGATCGCGGCCAGATTACGTTCTGCGCGTTCTGTGAAGGTCAGGCCCTGCCATAGCGAGATCGACGTGACACCATGCGGTTTCAACTCGATTGCCATGTCCCGCGACATGCGGTCGGCGGCAGATTTGGCGGTACCGAACAGCACGCCGTAGGTGTAGGACACCCCGGTGTATCCGGAGATGGCCACCATCAGGCCCGACTTTTGTGGAGTCATGATCTGGGCGGCGTGCCAGGCGGCGACGAAGTTCGATCGCACTCCGACATCCATCATCTGCCAGTTGGACAGCGGCTTGCACCAGAAGGGATCCGGATCGGTCAGGTCGTCGGGTAACGCGAAGGCGTTGTTTACCAACAGGTCCAGGCGCCCCTGTTCCCGACGGACCTGTTCGAAGAGCGCGGCCACCTGGTCATCCCGGGAATGATCCACTGCGACGGCAATGCCTCTGCCGCCCAGCCGGTCACACTCGGCTGCGGTTTCACCGATGGTTCCGGGCAACGGGTCGATCCCGGCCGTCACCGTTCGGCCGGTGACGTACACCGTGGCGCCCTGCTGTGCCAGCGCCAGCGCGATACCTTTTCCGATACCGCGGCTGGCGCCGGTCACAACAGCGACCCGGCCTCCGAGGGAGTTCACCGGACTCCCTCAGAGCCGGTCGGCTGCAGCGAAGAAGTGCTCGCTGGGATCGCCGACCGATTTGGCGGTGTAGTGGTCACCGGAGAAGGGTGCACCCATCAGGCCCTGCGACCAGTCGGCCGACACCCCGTCGTTGCGGACCCAGTCATAGAGCATCGTGCGGTGGGCGATACGCCATTGCCCGTCCCGCTTCTCCATCCGATCGAGGTACCGGCCACCGATCGTGGCGTCGCTCTCCTCGGTGCCCATGTTGACCCGGTGATATGCCGAAGCGTGGGTTTCACACAGCGCCACATCGCCGTTCAACTCGGTCAGTGTCTGTCCGAGGGTGTGCTGGGTGACCGTGATCGCGGCCGATCCGGGCACCACCCACGCCAGGTATTCGTCGAAAGAGCCGGCGAAGATCCCGAAGTCGGTGGTGGCGTCCGGCCAGTAGGAGGCAGTGATCAGTTCCGCGTCTCGCCGGTCCTCGCCACGGGCGACCCGGGCCAGGCAGGTGCGAATCGCATGGTGGTCGAGCAATGCCTCCAGATCGTTGGCGCTCATCGCTATTCGCCGTCACCTTCCGGTGCATAGCCCAGGATGCCCTTGATCTCCAGATAATCGTGGAATCCGAACTCGCCCCACTCGCGTCCGTTGCCGCTCTTCTTGTATCCGCCGAACGGAGCGCAGAAATCGAAGGCGGCGTTGATCGCCACCGATCCGGTCCGAATCCTGCGGGCCACTGCGCGCGCGGCGTCGAGATCGGTGCCTGCGACAAATCCGGCCAGGCCGTATTCGGTGTCGTTGGCGATCTCGATGGCGTGGTCGATACTGTCATAGCCCAGGATCGTCAGCACCGGGCCGAAGATCTCCTCACGGGCAATGGTCATGTCGTTCTTGACATCTGCGAAGACGGTGGGCTGGACGAAGTAGCCCTTGGTGATCCCCTCCGGCAGGCCGGGACCACCGGCGACCAGGGTGGCACCTTCATCGATGCCCTGCTGGATCAGTTCCTGGATCTTGTCGAACTGTGACTTCGCGACCACCGGGCCGATGGTGAAATCACCGTTCGGATCGCCCACGGTGACCGTGGCGGCCGCGGCCTTGGCGATGCCGATCGCCTCTTCCATCCGCTCGTTGGGGACCAGCATGCGCGCGGGCGCGCTGCAGGTCTGTCCCGAGTTCAGCATCATGGTGACCACGCCGGCGCTGACGTTGTCGGCGAATGCCTCGTCGTCGAGGATGACGTTGGGGCCCTTGCCGCCGAGTTCCTGGGTGACCCGCTTGACGCCGGCCGCAGCATTTTTTGCAATCTCGATTCCGGCCCGGGTGGATCCGGTGAACGAGATCATGTCGACGTCGGGATGGCTCGACAGCGGAACACCCACACCCGGTCCGTCGCCCTGCACAAGGTTGAAGACACCGGCGGGGACACCGGCGGCCTCGAGGATCTCGGCAAAGATCTGACCGTCGAACGGCGAACGCTCCGACGGTTTGAGGACCACGGTGCAACCGGTGGCCAGAGCGGGGAACACCTTGACCGCGATCTGGTTGAGCGGCCAGTTCCACGGCGTGATCAGCCCGCAGACACCGATCGGTTCCTTCACGATCAGCGCATTGCCCTGCAGCTCCTCGAAGGTGAAGCCCTTGAGGACCTCGATGGCGGTGCTCAGGTGTCCGGCACCCAGATTCACCTGGAATCCGCCTGCCAGTGCCTTGGGTGCACCCATCTCTTCGGTCAGGGCAGCACCGATGTCGGGCATGCGCTTCTGGTACTCGACCGCGATGTTCTCCAGCACCGCGACCCGTTCGGCGACGGAGGTCGCCGACCACGAGGGGAAAGCCTTACGGGCAGCGGCAACCGCCCGGTCGACGTCACCGGCGCTGCCGGCGGCCACAGTGCCAGCGACCTCTTCGGTGGCCGGATTGATGACGTCGAAGGTGCCCGACTGTGCCGGCTCCACCCACTGGCCGTCGATGTAGAACTTCAGATACTCACGCATGATTTCCCCAATTCATCGATATTGCCCGATACCTCTGTTGCGCTGCATGACTCACTGCTGACCTTCGGCGTACCAGGTCCGGAACTCGTCGTAGCTGGGCATCTCTTCCGAGTTGGCCTTCGGGTCGACGGCCACGTGGATGACGGCGGTCTTACCGCTGGCGTATGCCCGCTTGATGGCGGGGGCGATGTCTTCGTCCTTCTCGACATACTCGCCATAGCAGCCGAAGCCCTCGGCGATCTTGTCGAAGCGGGTATCGGTGCTCCAGTGGACGCCGGTCTCTCGAGATCCGTGTCCGAAGGTGCGCTTGTAGACACCCACTTCCAGGCCCCACGCGTAGTCGACGGCCACGACACAGACCAACGGAAGCTTCAGTCGCGCTGCGGTTTCGAGTTCTGCGATATGGAACTGGAACGAGGAGTCGCCGGTGATGAGCATCATCGGACGTTTGCCACCGGCGGCGACGCCGGCGCCGACGGCGTAGGGGAGTCCGGTACCGAGGTGGCCGAAGTTCTGGTTCCACATGACGTCATGTGGTTTGGCCTGCGAGTAGGTCCAGCCGAAGATGGTGGTGGCGCCGCCGTCGCGGACCATGATCCCGTCCGCGGGGAAGTCCTTGGTGGCCTCGACGATCAGACGTGCCGGATGCACCGGTGTCTGACCCGATGGTGCCGTCTCGGCCAGCTCCGCGAGTTGTGCGGCATCATCTTTGATCCACTGTGCGAGCTCGGGAGTCGCCTTGCGGGGTGAATCCTTGAGTGCCTCGACGAGCTGGGGAACCACCGCGCGAAGGTCGCCGACCAGCGGGACGTCGATCGGGCGGTTCACGCCGATGGCCGACGGATCCTGCTCGATGAGGATCCAGCTGCGGTTGGCCTCATTCGGAACCCAGTGACGCCCGCGCCCGAAGTGAACCGGCTCGCCGAGTTCGGTGCCGACCGCCAGGCAGAGGTCGGATTTCACGACGGCGTCGACCGCGGACTTGGAGAAGCCGTACGGGAACGTACGGTCTTCGAGGCCCTCGATGAACGAGGTGCCGCCGGAGGTCTGGATGACCGGGCAGGCCATCAGATCGGCGAGTTCCTTGACCGCCGCGCCCGCGCGCGAGGTGTGAACGCCGTGTCCGACAAGCAGAACGGGCTGCTTGGCGGCGCCGATGAGTTCTTTGGCCTTGTCGATCCAGTTCTGGCCCGCGGTCTGACCCACGAGGCGGTACTTGGACGGGGGAAGGATCGGCCGGTCCTCGACCTCTTCGAGGATCACATTCTGCGGGTATTCGATGTACACCGGTCCCGGTACGCCCGACAGTGCCTTGCGCAGACCTTCACGAATGATCTCGTCGGTCTGGTCGGCGTATTCGATGCTCGCGTTGTATTTGACCGAGTTCTCGACCAGAGCGGTCTGCTGGACGAACTGGATGCGTCCGCGCCGCACTCGCTGTTCGGTGATCCGGGCCCGCTGGCCGCCGAGGAAGATGACCGGTGAGTTCTCGACCTTGGCGCACATGATGGCGCCGGCGAGGTTGGCCAGACCCGGGCCCAGGGTGCCGATGCACACGGCGGCCTTGCCGGTCATCCGGGAGACGGCTTCTGCCATGAACCCGGCAGACTCTTCATGGTGCGGGGCAACAACATTCCAGCCACGTTCTTCGGCGAGGTGGAACAGGTGGACGAAGTTCGGATCCGGGATACCGAAAAGCGTGTTGATTCCCTCTGCCTCGAAGAGGTCGAGAATTCGTTCGTAGACCTTAACTGACACGTGCACTGCCCTCCATGGCTGTCGTGAAGCTTTTCGTGATGTGCTCGATGTGTCCCGACGGGACCACCGGCAGAATCCAGGGGTCGCTGGTGTCGCGGATGGTGGCGATCTGTTCGCCGACCTCCTCGATCGTCCAAGCCGGTTGGTAGACACCCGGGGTCTCGGCGATGAACGCCCGCGCGATGCGGCCGGCGATCCCGATCAGCATCTCGCCGGTGATCGAACAGGATTCGTGCGCAAGCCATCCCACCGCGGGTGCGGTCAATTCCGGACCCATCGGCGGATACGCCGACGTGTCCAGGCCATCGGCGAGCCGGGTCAGGGCGGCGGGAAGGATGACGTTCGAGAGCACGCCGTGCTCGTGGCCTTCGACCGCCGCGACATTCGAGAGTCCGATGATCCCGGCCTTGGCGGACCCGTAGTTGGCGACATTCTTGTTGCCGTAGATCCCGCCGATCGACGAGGTCAGGACCAGACGTCCGTATCCGGCCTCGACCATCAGTGGAAATGCCGGTCGCACAACGTGGAACGCGCCCCGCAGATGCACATCGAGGACGGCGTCGAAATCCTCGTAGGACATCTCCGTCAACGGTGCGTAACGGTTGTTGCCTGCGTTGTGGATGAGGATGTCGATCTTGCCGTAGGTGTCGATCGCGGTGTCGATGATCGCCTGGCCGCCCTCGGCGGTGGCCACCGAGTCGGTGTTGGCGACGGCTTCACCGCCGGCGGCTTTGATCTCGGCGACCACGTTCTTTGCCGGACCGCTGTCGACGTCCTCACCGCTGATCGCGCTACCCGGGTCGTTCACCACCACTTTCGCGCCCTTGGAGGCCAGGAGCAGCGCGTACTCCCGGCCCAGGCCGCGACCGGCGCCGGTGATGACGGCCACCCGGTCGTCGAACCGTAGTTCGGTGCTCATTTGTCCAGCACCAGACCTTCCAGTTCGCCGGTGCTGCGCCACCCCTCCAGCAGTTCGGTGAGCTCGTAGAAGCCACCCCAGAAGGGATCACCGAGGAACGAGCGCCCGTTGGGTTCGCCCTCGCTGTTGTAGTAGCCGGGGGTGCATTCGCTGGTGAATGTGCTGTTGTCCACCGAGTACTGGCGGACCGTCTGCACCCAGCCGTCTTCGGCTTCGGGAGTTGGCTCCACATACGTGGCGCCACGGTCCTGCGCTTCCTTGATGATGTACGCGATGTGATCGGCCTGCTGTTCGAACATCAGCGTCGTGGCCGCGGTCACGCCGCCCTGGATGAATCCGGTGGCGAAGTGATTGGGGAATCCGTTGGCCATGATGCCGTGCAGGGTGCGGAAACCCTTGCCCCAGTGGTCATAGAGCGACGTGCCGTTCTTGCCGGCGAACGGCGCGATGTCGTACTGCCGGTCGAGCGCGGTGGTGATCTCGAAGCCGCTGGCGAACACGATGCAGTCGAACTCGTGCTCGACGCCGCCGACCATGATGCCCTTCTCCGTGATGCGCTCGACACCCCTGGTCTCGGACACGTCGATGAGCGTGACGTTGTCGCGGTTGAAGGTCGGCAGGTATTCGTCGTTGAAGACCGGACGCTTGCACATGTTGCGGTAGTACGGCTTCAGGGTCTCCGCGGTGACGGGATCTTCGACGATGGACTCGATGCGCTGGCGCAACCGCTCCATCGACCGGTAGTCCTCGTCCTCCTTGAGTTCCATGAACCGTGCCGGATCGGCCAGTTCGGCCCAGCCCTCGAAGTTGGGCGTCGCGTTCAGTTTCGCGGCCAGGTTCCGGGCCACCTCGGTCCAGCCGTCACAGATGAGGTCGGGTTCACCGGGGTTGTAGAACGCGAACGCCGCGTTGTGGAAGTTGCGCTGACGTGCGGCGCGCCAACCGGGTTCCAGGCTCGCGACCCATTCGGGATCGGTGGGGTAGTTGGCTCGCTCGAAGATGTACGACGGTGTCCGCTGGAAGACGGTCAGATGCTTCGCACCCTGCGCCAGGTGCGGAATCGCCTGGATGCCACTGGAGCCGGTGCCGATGATGGCGATCTTCTTGTCGCCGATCTTGTCCAGTCCGCCATGGAGATCGCCGCCGGTGTAGTCGAAATCCCAGCGGGCGGTGTGGAATGTGTGGCCCTTGAAGTCCTTGATGCCGGGGATACCCGGGAGTTTCGGACGGTTGTAGGGCCCCTGGCACATGATCACGAAACGGGCGCGGATCTCATCGCCACGGTTGGTCTTGATCTGCCAGCGGTTGATCGCCTCGTCCCACTGCAGCGACTGGATCAACGTGTGGAAGATCGCGTGATCGTAGAGGTTGAACTGCTTGCCGATCCGCTGCGCGTGTTCGAAGCACTCATCGCCCTTGGAGAACTTCTCCTTCGGCATGTAGCCGGTCTCTTCGAGAAGCGGCAGGTAGCAGTAGGCGTCGGAGTCGATCTGGATGCCCGGGTACCGGTTCCAATACCAGACACCGCCGAAGTCTCCACCGAGCTCGATGATCTTGAAGTTGGTGACGCCGGACTGCTGCAGCCGGTGCGCGGTGATGAGTCCGGACAGACCGCCGCCGAGAATCACCACCTCGATGTCGTCGGTGATCGGTTCACGGGGGATGACCGGCATGTGCGGATCGCCCTCGTAGAAGTCCGAGAACTCGCCCTCTGCCTCCAGATACTGCTGCTGACCTTCCGGCCGCAGGCGCTTGTCGCGTTCGAGGAGGTACTTTTCCCGTAGCGCCGCTTTGTCGACTTCCGGGGTCTGCGTAGGTGCGCAGTTCTGCATGGTGATTCCTAAGCTCGATGTTCGGGGGCTCGTGGTGGTGTGGGGTGGGAAGGGTCAGGCCAGATCGGTGGGCGCGCCGGTGCCCAGGTATTTGGCGAGGTTGTGGTGCAGGTTGACGATGCTGCGCTCGCGATACGGGTTGGGCTTGGGCCCGGAGAAGCCCCGCGACTTGACGCCCTTCTGCATCGCAGCCATGTTGACGAAGTCCTGGGGGAGAACAGTGCGCCAGCCCGGGTCGTCCGGCGGTGCGTACTCCCACTCCGTCTGCGGCTCTTCACCTTCCGGGAACAACTCGAAGACGGCAGCCTCGAAGTAGCATTTGTCGGGGTCGTCGCCGTAGGGCCGGGCGCTGTAGCAGAGCATGTTGTTGAGGGCGTGCCCGATCTGGAAGTTGGGGAAGATCTGCCAGGCGGTACCGCTCTGGGAGACGGTCGCCGGATCGACGGTCGGCCAGATCACGCCGCGATCGGCATCGTCTTTGCGGGCCGAGGCGAGCCAGTGTGCGAGTACCTCACCCGGCGGGGTGCCCTCGGGCAACTCGTCGATCAGCCGCTGAGCGGCATCGACGAGTGTGCGGGTGGTGTTGGTGTTGGCGTTCTCCCAGGTGAAGTTCTGCAGGTCGATCGTCGAGATGCGTGCGTCGGGACCGTCGGCCACCCGCAGCTTGGCCTGATTGTCTTCCATGCCCTTGGGGGCGTCGTACCCGATGTTGCTGTGTTTACCCTGTGCGCGTGACCATCCCAGGAATGTGCCGTAGGCCCGGAATTCGGGGTGGGTGTAGGGGACGTGGTAGGTCTCCATGAATGCTTCGAGTGCGATCTTCCAGTTGCAGTCGAACACAAGCCATTTGCGCCACCGGTATCGCATGTTCTGAAGCTGGAACGGGTCGAGCAGGCTTGCCGCCGGTTCCAGGTAATCCCGCAATGGTTCACAGTCCGGATCCATGTTGATCCAGATCCAACCGCCCCAGGTGTCCACCTGGATGTTCTTGAGCCGGGCCTTTTCATCGGTCAGTCCGGTCGGCCAGTCAGAACGCTCTGCGGCCCAGGTGTTCTGGCCCTCGAGATCGTAGGTCCACCCGTGGAAGCCACACACGAAGGTCCGGCAATTGCCTTTGGCCTCGTGCTTGCCGTCCGGGGTGTCGACGAGCCGACGGCCCCGATGCGAGCAGACGTTGTGATACGCGTTGATCTTGTCCGCGCTGGAACGGGCGATGATGAACGAGTCATCCATGATCTCGTAGGTCAGGAAGTCGCCGACGTTGGGAATCTCTTCGACTCGGCCGACCTGCTGCCACACCTTGTTCCACAGCTTGTCTTGCTCGGCGCGCAGATAGTCCTTCGAGGTATACGCCTCCACACCGATCTCCAGCGGGGTGACCGGGGGTTCGTCGTCGGTGGTGGTGACGATTCTCTGGATATTGTCGACTGTGTCGGTCATGACATCTCCTGAAATTTATTGTCGTGCTTGCTTACTCGGCGATTGGTCTGCGGCTCGTATCAGTGCGTCATGGCGGCGCGGAACGCCTCGTCCTTGAGGAAGAGGGAAGTGTGGTCGGCACCCATGTGTGTCCACTTGAGGTTCAAGCCACCGTCGACGAGCAGTGTCTGCCCGGTGATGTAGCTGGAGAGATCGGACAACAGGAACAGGATGGCGCCGGCCTGTTCCTCCGGACGGGCTCGGCGGCCCATGGCGATCGCGCGGCGGTCCCGTTCGGGGTCTTTGTCGACATACATCTCGGAGGCGGGCGTGGCGGTCACGCCCGGAGCGATGGTGTTCACCCGGATGTTGTCGGTGGCCAGCTCGACGGCCATGGTCCGGGTGGCCGCCACCAGAGCCGCCTTGGCTGTGCCGTACGCGATATGGAAAGGCGCGGTGTTCATTCCGCTGATCGACGAGATCGACACGATCGAGCCGGGTAGTTCCTGCGCCTTGAGTTCGGCGGCGACCGCCTGGCTCATGAAGAACATGGTCTCGAGGTTCGCGGTGAACAGGGCCCGCCAGTCGGCGCGCGTCACCCGGGTGGCCGGCATCCAGGTGGCCGGAGCGGCGCCACCGGCGACGTTGACCAATCCGTAGAGGCGGCCCTCGGTGCGGCGCGCGACGTCCATGACGGTGGCGATGCCCTCGTCGGTGGCGGCGTCGGCGGCGACCGGGATGACGGAGAGGCCCTCCCCGACAAGGGGATCGATGTGGGTCTTGAGGTTGTCCTTCGATCGGCTCATCGCGATGACCGTCGCGCCGGCCCGGGCGATCATGCTGGTCACCGAGGTGCCGATACCACCTCCGGCGGCACCTGAAACGATGACGATCCGGCCGGTCAGATCGGTGAAACCATTGCTGTCGGTTGGGGAGTTGACCATGACTGTGATCAGGCCCCCTTGCGTAGTGCCAGGACGCTGCCCTCGGCGTCACCGGAGATGTAGATGGTGCCGTCGTGGCCGGCGGCGATGCCGGTGAACGGTCCCTGCGGTCCGGAGAACGGCACGAGGCCGAGCAGTGGCTTCGGGGTGACCCCGGGAGGAGCGCCGACCGGGAGGTTGCTCGCGATCCTCTGGCGACTCTTGGTCTCGAGGTCGAAGGCGACGAGGGTCTTGGCCCCGACGTCGACGATGTACAGCGTCTGTCCCGAAACCAGGAGGCCATGGGGGCACTCGAGTCCGTCGACGACCGTGTCGGTGCCCGAACCGGTCACCGCAACGACCTGTCCCGCACCGGATTCGGAGACCAGCAGGGTTCCCGAGGCGGTGAAGGCGACGCCGGTCGGATGGTCGAGCCCACTGGCCAGGACCTCCGAGGTGCCGGATCCGACGGAGTGCACCTCGCCGGCACCGAAGTCGGCGACGGCGATGGCGCCGGTACCCGAGACGGCCACACCGTAGGTCTGGTCGAGACCGGTCACCAGGACCTCGCTCTCGGCGGTGGCGGCGTCGTACCGGGAGACGTCGCCGTTGCCGGCAACGATGAACTGGTCTTTGCCGATCGCCGTCATACCGCGGATGTAACCGGGGTAGCCGGGGCTGAAAAGCATGCCCAGCGTGCGCAATTCGCCATCGGCCTCGAGGGCGAGGAGAAATGTTCCGTCGGCGATGTACAGGGTGCCGTCCGGGCCCACGGTCAGATCGAGCGGCCAGGTCAGGCCGTCGTCGAGTGCGGTGCGGGTCTGGCCTTCGCCGAGGATCTCGGTGATCTGACCGGTGAAGCCGGACACGAAGAGCCGATCGCCGACGAAGGTGAGGTTGTCGAGCCCGGGGCCGATGTCGGCGTACACCTTCTTGTCGCCGCTGCGGGGGTCGATCCGCAGGACCTGACCGGAGCCGACCTGGGTGGTGATGATGAATCCGGCGGAGTCGAACTTGACCGCGGTGGGGCCACCGAGATCGGCGGCGACGCGCTGCGGTTCTCCGCCGTCGGGGCTGATCCGGTAGATCTCGTTGCTGGCGACCAGCGGGTAGTAGAGCATCCCGTCGGGGCCGACCTCCATGGCGTTGGGCATCGGGAGGTTGTCGGCGAGCACCTTGGGGGCACCGCCCGCGGGGTTGATCTCCATCAGCCGGCCGCCGATGCGGCACTCGTTGACGAACAATCTCTCCTGGTGGATGGTGATGCCGTTGGCGCCGGGCAGGTCGTCGCGCAGCAGCCGGGTACTGCCATCGGGGCTCCGGACGCTCACGCGGCCGTCGTAGTACTCGGTGATGTACATGTCGCCGCTCGCGTCGAACGCCATGTCGTCCGGCGCCACGATGTCGCTGCCCTGGGCGCTGATGGTCTCGAGGTCGCCGGTGTCGACGTCGAGTGCGCTGATCGTGCTCCCGGCCACCTGTGCGATGTAGACGCGTCCGTCGGGGCCGGATCGGATCCCGTTGGCTCCGAACAGCCGGCTCGGCTCGGTCACTCGGCTCAGATTCCATCCCTCGGCGAGATCGAATGAGCTTTGGCTTGTGTAGCGGGCCGCCTGTACCAAGGTGGGCCTCCTGTCGTGAGGAATGACGCCGGGGCTTACAAATACGCAAAGTGAGGTCGTGACGCAGACCACATTTCTGGAGGTAGTGTAAGCGTGAATGCATCAGCTTTACAAGTATTGCTATCCTTATGAGGATAGGGGTAAGTTGGGTCACTCAGGGGGTCCTGGCGGCGCAAATGCACACACCCACCGCATGTGGCGGTGGGTGCTGTCGCTGTGTGAGCTGTCCTGCGGGTTGCGTCAGTGGTCGTCTTCTCCGTAGATGACCACGCCTCGCAGATTCTTCCCGTCGGCCATGTCCTGGTAGCCCTGGTTGATGTCTTCGAGCCGGTAGGTGGTGGTGACGAGCTCGTCCAGCTTGAGGGCGCCCGAGCGGTAGAGGTTCAGCAAATTGGGGATCTGCGTCCGGGGTCCGACGCCACCGAAGATCGCTCCCTGTACCCGCTTCTGCAACAAGGTGAGCTCGAAGAGATTCAGGTCGGTGGCGATCTGGTCGTACGGACCCATCGCGGTGACGATCACCTGGCCGCCCTTGCCGGTCAGCGACAGTGCCTGCTGGATGTACTCGCCCTTGATCTCGCCCATCGTGAGGATGACGGTGTTCGCCATCGTGCCCCAGGTGAGATCGGCGAGCTGGGGCATCGCCTCCTCCATCGACGAGAAGGAGTGGGTGGCGCCGAAGTCGAGGGCGGTCTTCTGCTTGCTCTCGACCGGATCGATCGCGACCACGTGACGGGCTCCCGCGTAGGCGGCGCCCTGGACCGAATTGATGCCGACGCCGCCGATCCCGGCGACCACGACGGTGTCGCCGGGCCGGGTGTTGCCGATCTCGGTGGCCGAACCCCAGCCCGTCGAGACGCCGCACCCCAGGAGTGCGGCGGTCTTCAGGGGGATGTCTTTCTCGATCTTCACCACGGATGCCTGGTGCACGGTGACATAGGGGGCGAAAGTGCCCAGCAGGCACATCTGGACCACGGGCGCACCGTCTTTGGTGACTCGGAACGTGCCGTCGGAAATCGCCTGACCGGTCAGCAGGCTGGCGCCCTTGTCGCAAAGATTCTGTAGGCCGCGGGCGCACGAGGGGCAGGTCCCGCAGGCGGGGATGAAGGCGAGCACCACGTGGTCGCCTTCTTCGAGGTCCACCACACCGGGACCCACCTTGGTGACCACGCCGGCGCCCTCATGCCCACCGAGGATCGGGAAGGTCGGGATGGGGAGGGAGCCGGTGACGATGTGGGCGTCCGAGTGGCACAGACCTGAGGCCGCCAGTCGGATCTGGACCTCACCGGCGACGGGGTCGCCCAATTCGATCTCGTCGATCTTCCAATCGGTATTGGGTTCAGTCAGGATCGCGGCTTTCGTTTTCATGGTGGTTCCTTCTGCTCGCACCGTAATGTGATTTGCATCACTTTAGTGAGGCGGCGTGGACGGCGTGCGGGTTTGGGCTCGGTGTGCGAACGTTGAACAGCACTTTCCGCACGTCGAGCTTGGTTGACGGGAGAACTGAGGGAGGGGCGATGCGCGGACTTCCGATAGCTGTTCTTGGGTACGGGCCGGTCGCGCGCGCCTACATCAATCAGATCGGCGCCCACCGCGACGAGGTTCGCAAGCGGCACGACGTCGACCTGAGTGTGGTGGCGGTGCGCACGCGCCGATCGCAGGTGGTGTGCGACGACGACGCGGTCCCGCCCCAGTCGGAGTGGGCAGAGCTCACCGATCTGGCCGATTTCCTCGGTGAAGTTGAGGCAAAGGTGGTGGTGCAGGCAGTGCCGTCCACCGATCTGCAGGCATCGCAGGCGGTGTCGGACGCCATGATGGCGATCCGGTGTGGCGCGCATCTGGTGACCGCGACGACGTCGACGCCACTTTACGGGTGGAAGCAGCTCGAGCAGCTGGCAATTGATTTCGGCTGTGCGGTAAGGATTTCCGGCGCGGTCGGGGCGATGCTGCCGGCAGCGGACCTCGCGCGATCCCTCGGACAGGGGATCTCGGTGACCTCGGTGAGCGGATGCCTGAGCGCCACCGCCACGTACATTCTCGACCAGCTGAGTGAGGGGGTCACGCTCGACGTGGCGACCGCCACCGCCCGGCAGACCGGAGTCATGAACAGCGATGCCGGCGGAGAGCTCTCGGGAGAAGATGTGGCGACCCAGCTCCGGATCCTGACCGGACTGCTGTGGGCGCGCGATCCCGCCGATGCCGAAGTGCTCCTCGAACCGATCACCTCGGAGATCGAGCGTTCGGTGTACCGGGCCGGCCGGCGCGGGCTGCGGCTGCGCCAGGTCGCCGTAGCCGATCACGACATCCCCGATCTCGTCACGGTGTCGTTGCGGGTGGTTCCCGCCGACTCGCAACTGGGTCTGCTCCGGTGGCCGGACAAGGCAGCCATCTTCGACTGCGGCGACTTCGGATCGATCACGATGTTCGGTGGTGACAGCAGTCCAGCCGGCGTCGCCCAATCGATGATCAAGGACACTCTGTCCCTGGTTCACGACGCCACACCGGGCCTGCGGTAGCCGCTGATCCGGGTGAGCGCGGACCGCGGATTCACCTCTCGGAGTTTCCGTGACCCGAATTGTCCGTAATGTATCGATCGTGTCGAAATCTAGGTCGTTGTGGAGCTTGGTGGGCTGTTGTGTACTTGCGGGCGTTCTGGTCGCAGGTCTGTTGTTCCCGATAGCCGGTGGTCTGGGGCTCACGGCCGGGCGCGCTGCCGGCACCCTCGAGAACGTCGAGTCCGAATTGGTCGGTGGTCAGGTCCCCGAGGTGACCACCATGACCGACGCCAACGGCACGCCGATCGCCTACCTCTACGATCAGCGCCGCTTCCAGGTCGGCTACAACGACATCTCACCCGAGATGGTGCGCGCCATCATCTCGGTCGAAGACCGGCGATTCCTCGAGCACGACGGTGTCGACTGGAAGGGGACCATCCGCGCGTTCGTCACCAACCAGGCGTCCGGCGAGGTCCAGCAGGGTGCATCGACCCTCGACCAGCAGTATGTGAAGAACTACCAGCTGCTGGTCCTGGCCCGCACCGATGCCGAACGTCGCGCCGCAACGGAGACGACCGCCGCCCGTAAACTCCGGGAGATCCGGATGGCGCAGTCACTCGAGTCGAGTCTGACCGAGCAGGCCATGCGCGAGAAGAACCTCGACGCCGAGGCGGCCAAACAAGAGGCCAAGAAAGCGATCGTCACCCGCTATCTGAACCTGGTCCCGTTCGGTAACGGTGCCTACGGGATCCAGTCCGCCGCGGACACCTACTTCGGCAAGTCGGCCAAGGACCTCACCGTTCCGGAATCGGCGATGCTCGCCGGCATGGTCCAGTCGAGTTCGGCGCTTGATCCGTACACCAACCCCGAAGGTGTTCTCGAGCGCCGCAACATCGTGCTCGACACGCTGATTGCCAACTTCCCGGCCCGGGCCGACGAGTACCAGGCCGCGAAAGACCTTCCGCTCGGGGTGCTCCCGGCTCCGCGCACGATCGACCAGGGTTGCATCGCAGCCGGCGACGCCGGATTCTTCTGTGACTACGCTCTACAGTTCCTCGCCGACAACGGCATCAGTCGGGATGAGATCTCGCGCAGTGGATATCTCATCCGCACGACGCTCGATCCCGAGGTTCAGAAGGCAACGCACGATTCGGTCCGTACGTACGCATCGCCGGATCTCGAAGGCGTTGCCAACGTGATGAACGTGATCCGCCCGGGCACCGAGTCCCACGACGTGTTGGCCATGTCTTCGAGCCGCGACTACGGCCTGGACCGGGAGGCCGGACAGACCGTTCAGCCGCAGCCCTATTCGATGGTCGGCAATGGCGCCGGGTCGGTGTTCAAGGTCTTCACCGTCGCCGCCGCGATGGAACGCGGACTGGGTGCGGGCTCGTCCTTGCAGGTCCCGAAGACCGTGCAGGCAAAGGGCATGGGCAGCAGCGGTGGCGTCAACGGCTGCCCCGCGAATACCTATTGCGTGTCGAACGACGGAAACTACCCGGCGAAGATGACGGTCACCCAGGCGCTGGCCCAGTCTCCGAACACTGCATTCGTGAAACTGCTGCAGGACGTCGGAGTCGAGCCAACCGTCGACATGGCTGTCCGGTTGGGCCTGCGCTCGTACACCGATCCCGGCTCGTCGGGTTACGGCGACCAGAGCCTGGCCGACTACGTCAAAGAGAACAACCTGGGTTCGTTCACTCTCGGGCCCACGGCCGTCAACACCCTGGAGTTGTCCAACGTTGCCGCCACGCTGGCGTCCGGCGGCGTCTGGTGCCCGCCGAATCCGATCGCGTCGATCACCCAGCCCAAGCGCGATGCCAATGGCAACCAGATCCTCGACGCCGAGGGCAAGCCCGCGGTCCAGGAGGTCCCGTTCGAGCGTCCGGGGTGTGAGCGGGTGGTCGAGGAAGGGCTGGCCAACACCCTGGCCAACGCCATGAGTGAGGACGACCGTGGTTCCGGTACCGCGGCAGGCGCCGCGGGGTCGGTCGGTTGGAGCCTTCCGATGGCAGGCAAGACCGGCACCACCGAGGCCAACCGGTCATCGGCCTTCCTGGGTTTCACCAACAACCTGGCCGGCGCGACCTACGTCTACAACGATTCGCCCGTGATCTCCGACCTCTGCTCGAGCCCGTTGCGGCAGTGTGGCTACGGAAACCTCTACGGCGGTAACGAACCGGCCCGCACCTGGTTCTCGGCGATGCTGCCGGTCGAGAGCAAGTTCGGCAACACCGCGCTTCCGCCGAAGGACCCCAAGTACGTGGCCGGCGTCGGCGGTAAGCGGGTTCCGTCCGTGGTCGGGATGTCTGTCGACCTGGCGACCTCCACGCTCGAGGGCGAAGGTTTCAAGGTGACCACCGAGAATGTGGCCAGCGGGCAGCGGGCCGGAACGGTGGTGTCCGCGAATCCGGACGAGTCGGCGATCCCGGGCAGCACGATCGCACTGTCGGTCAGCACCGGCCGCGCGGAATCGACCAGTCGCCGCCCGATCGCGCCGACAACGATCACCGTCCCGGGAGTCGGGCCGATCGAGATACCGTTGCCGCGCTGAGTCTGATCGTCAGCTGAGTCGGATCAGCGAGCCGTCCGGGTGCGAGACGAAGTCGCGGCCGATCGCGTAGTTCCCGAAGTGCGCGGGATGTGATGCGGCAGTGCCCGCGACGACGGCCGCGTTTCGCGGGGTCTCGCGGCCAGCGTGAGACCTCTGCGGAGCGCGTTCGATGCGATGGGGTGCATACGGAGATGCTCAGTCCTCGTCGTACTTGTCAGCGGCCTGGTTGCGTTCCTTGGCCAATTCCAGTGCGTGGCGTGCGGCGTCCTCGGTGGGGTAGGGCCCCATCCGGTCGAAGCCCCGCGGCATTTTTTCTTTGACCTCGCCTGTGGAGAGGTTGTAATACCAATCGCTCATGTTCGTGGCCTCCTTGCTCCGGCAGTCCACCATTCGTACCCCGGTGTCGGTCCGAACCCCAAGAAGGCTCGCGGATTGCAGGGGTCAGCTGTGGCTCGGCCGGCTGTGTACGAACAGCGCGGCAGGTAGCGCCACGATTGCGAATACGATCGCGGCAACCACCGCGCAGACGTGAAAGGCGGATTCGAAGGCTTCGGCGGGCGGTCGTGTCCGCAGGGCGTCGGCCAGCTGCGCCGTCAGGATCGATCCGAGCACGCTGGTTCCGAGGACGCCGCCGAGTTGGCGGAACATGTTGACCGTGCCGCTGGCCATTCCGGCCCGGGCGGGGGCGACGCTGTTCATCGCGGCGGCGGTGGCGGGGGCAATGAGTGAGCCGAATCCGATACCGAGGACCACCAGCGCGATGGTGAGGTCGGTCCAGCCGTCATTCGCATGTACCCGCAACAGCAGCAGTGCCCCGACGGAGGTGATCAACAATCCGCCGGTGAGCATCACCTTGAAACCCAGGCGGGGCAACAATCGTGGCGCGATTCCGCTGACCACCACATATGTCGCCATGAGTGCCAGGAGGTGGAGCCCGGTGGTCCAGGTGCTCAGCGCGCCCACACGTTCGAGGAAGAGAACCGAGATGAGGGAGAGTCCGGTGAACCCGAACAGAACTGTCGCGCTCACCACCATGACGGTGGAGAACGATGGCGAACGGAAGAGCTTCAGGTCGAGCATCGGCGCGTCGACGGCACGCTCGTAGGTGATGAACAGGGCGAGGGCGCAGGCGAACACAACAATCGCGATGATTGCGCGCATCGAGCCGAATCCGTTGTGTGATCCGTCGATGACCCAGAACGTCAGGGAGGCGATGGCGGCGGTGGCGGTGACGAGTCCGGGCAGGTCGAGGCGTGCGCCGGCCACTTTGCTCTGCGGTACCACGAACGGTGCGACGAGGGTCACCACCAGAGCGGCGATGGAGTTCACCAAAAAGACTGTGTTCCAGGAGAACTCACCCAGCACCGCGCCGGCCGAGAGCGGCCCGATGGCCAGTCCGAGTCCGGAACAAGCGGCCCAGATGCTGATGGCCTCGGTGCGTTCCTTGGGCTGGGTGAAGCTGGCGCTGATGATGGACAGGCTGTTGGGGAGGACCAGCGCCGCACCAACGCCGGTGATGGCCTGGGCGGCCAGCACCCATCCACTCGAATGCGCCAGGAACGAACACAGGCTGCCTGCCGACATGATCGCCGAACCCGTCACGAACGCCGTCCGGCGACCGATGACGTCACCGAGGGTGCCCGCGGACAGCACCAGGCTGGCCACCACGAGCGCAAAGATGCTCGGGATCCAGACCATCGTGGCGCTGCCTGCCTGCAGATCCTCCTCGATCGCGGGAACGGACGAGACGGTTGCGGTGATGTTGAGGAACGTCAGCATCATCCCGAAACAGACTGCGGCGAGCGCGTACCAGCGGGCGTTTTCTGCGCGGGTGGGTGCCTGGACGGGCTGACCGATGACCATGGGTCGAGCCTAGGTCCTGGCTATTGGTTGCACAAGCCAGGGGTCCGGCGCTTGGGACGGGTTTCGGGTCTGCGGCATCGGCGAGAGAATCCTGATCGTTATCACCGGCCCATAGGATGGTCGGCATGGTGATGGCTGATCGTCCCGGGGTGAAGACAGCGTCCACGCCGGTGACTGCGCTGGCCGTGTTGGGTCTGGCGGAGAGCATGCTGAACGGGCTGGCCAAGGTGCCTTTCCGCCGGCCTTGGGAGGGGCCGGGCGGATTGCTCGACAACCTCGGCCAATCGGTCACCCGGCAGGCCATCCGCTCATTCATGGGTTATTCGATGGGCCTGCCCATCGAGGAATTCCGGTCGTTGGAGAAGGTCCTCGACGACATCTGCCGTGTCGTGATGCCCCCGTTCGTCGAATTCGCGGACTCCGTGGAGATCACCCGCGACACCATCGGTGGGGTCGAGGGCATCTGGTGCCGGGCGCAGGCGAGCTCCGATTCCTACGTCGACGAATCCGCCGCCAAACAGGAGATCGGCGCGACCATCCTCTACCTCCATGGCGGTGGATACATCGGCACCTCACCGATCATGTATTCCGCATTCGCCTCATCGCTGGTCCGGATCACCGGGGCCGAGGTCTTCATCGTCGATTACCGAATGGCACCGGAGTTCCCGTTCCCGGCCGGCGTGGAGGATGCCGCGGACGTCTACCAGGGACTCCTCGCCCGTGGTGTCGAGGCGGAGCACCTCGTCGTCGCCGGCGATTCCGGCGGCGGTGGTCTGGCGACATCTCTGATCACGCATCTACACGGGCATGACCTGCCTGCTCCGGCCGCGCTCGCATTGTTTTCTCCTGAGGTCGACCTCCTGTTCGAGCACCCGTCGATCATCGAGAATGCACAACTGGACATCCTGCCCTGGAACCTGCCTTCCGCGCCGTACCTGCAAGGCGTCTCGCCGGATGACGAGCGGGTCTCCGCGGTGTACGCCAACGCCGATCCGGCGTGGTTTCCGCCGACATTCGTGTGTTGGGGTGGCGATGAGATGTTCCGTGATGGGATCCGGGAGTTTGTCGCGAACCTCGAGGCTGCCGGCGTACCGGTGCGTGCCATGGAAGAACGCGGGATGTTCCACGTCTTCCCGATTCTCATGCCGTGGGCCGAATCGTCGCGGCGGGTGTTCCGGGCGCTGTACGAACTCTCCCGCCGCTTCGTCACACCCGATCCGGACGCAGAACAGACGCACTGATCGTGCTGCGGACCAGATCGTCCCGATCTGAGGTGCTCGAGGGAAATACGCCCTCCGCGGGCGTTCAGGGGGCCGAAGTTGCCGGGGTCTAGTCGGTGACGACGCCGTCGACGTACACCCAATTCCCATCGAGCCGCTCGAATCGGCTGTGCTCGTGCAGGGTTCCGGAGCCGTCGCCCTTGATCCGGTAATACGCGGTGAAGGTGACCTCGCCGGTGGTATCGAAAAGCGAACCCTTGCTTGTGGATTCGATGTCGAGGCGATACCAGCGCATCGACTCGTCGAGGTCCAGGGTCTGGGGCCGGGTCCGCGGGTGCCAGCTGCGCAACAGATGATCGCGGTCGCCGGTCGCGAAGGCGGAGAAGCGGGAGCGCATCAGCGCTTCGGCGGTGGGGGCCGGACGGTCACCGGCCAGGATGGGTCCGCAGCAGTCCTCCCACGTGAAACCACTGGTGCAAGGACAGCGTCGCGAGCCGGCAGGTGAAGGAGTCACGGCCCCCAGCGTAGGGGGCGCAGTTCTTCCACCGGTCACGCCTCCCATGAGGGTCGTCCCCCAAACAAACGACATCCGCTAACGCGAGCCGACCGAGGAGCTACAACCCGGGTAGGTCGGGCGTACACACCTGGAGCAGCCATGAGAAAACGCAGTATCGGTTCGGTCGTCGTCGGAGTCGGATTGTTCGTGGGGGTGTTGACCGCGTGCGGCGACGACGCCTCCTCGGCCGGTTCGGACAGCACGTCGTCGGCGACCCGCACGTCGGAACGGACGACTTCGGTGTCGCGTCCCCCGGCCGTATCGTCCTCGTCCACAACCGTTCCCGATCCGGTTGATGAGGTCGAAGGTCCCCAGGGGCCCGGCAACCCGGTGACCGACGGCAACCGGCCTCCCGTACCCGCCACGACCCACACGTCGACGCCACCCGGTGATGACGGACCGCATGACCTGCTCGGCAACATCGCTCTCTGGACGACCGCTGATGGCAATCCGCTCAACGGTACGGCGTTTGTCGTCGATTCCTGCGGCGACGGCGCGGATGTCGGGGCCGTCGACATGTCCGGACAGGCGAACATCGATGTACCGGTGAGCATCGGCTGCTGGGTGGTCGGCCTGACCCGGACACCGGTGGGTTACGCGCTGGCGGACGGACCGTCGCAGAAGACCGTCTACCTCGATGAGCGGACCAACGAGGTCATCCTGAACTTCCGGTTCGTTGCGACGGAGCAGGCCGCGCCGCTGGAACAGGAGAGCTGATGACGTCGCCGTCGGCGCCGGGCCGTGCTCCCACGGTGATGAGTTGGGACGCAACGTGTTCGATCGACCGATGGTGATGGCTCAGGTGCACCCCGACGACGTGCGTCAGGTCGTGGACGGCCTCGCAGGAGCGCAGGGTGCTGATCGTCTTCACCGCGTCGTCGAGTGCGTGATGGCCGGGGGAGTGCGGTGTGGCGCCGAACGTGGTGTCGAGGAACACCGCGTCGTAGCGCGCCCCGGCGACCCCGGAGAACCACTCGTCCGGGAGCGGACCGGTATCGGTGGCCCACAGCAGCCTCGAACCGTCCGGACCCGTGACGTCGTAGAGCACGGAATCACCGTCCCGGTAGACGTGGTGGTTCGCGACCAGGACGCGGATGTCGTAGCCGGAGAGCCTGATTCGCTCGCCCGCGGTGACCGGACGCAGGGTGACCGGATCGTTCGGTCCGATCCAATCCCTGGCCCGGTCGAGCAGGTCGCCGGGGCCCACCAGGTCGATCGGTCCGGCGTCGGTGATCCATGATCGGAACAACAACGCCTGCGGTCCGAAATGATCCGGGTGATCGTGCGTGATCAGGATGGTGCGGACGCCGGCAAGCGTGCGGCCGAGTCGGCTTGCGGCGGCCGGCGCCTCCGGTCCGCAGTCGATCAGCAGCGCGTTGTCGACCAGGGCCGCCGTCTGCCCCCGTATGTCGCCGCGACGCAAGGCCGTGGTACAGGAATCGCACCGGCAAAAAGGATTCGGCCATCCGTCGGCGGCACCGGATCCGAGCAGGACGGTTTCCATCAGCTGAGGCTCTCACCGGGTCCGACCATAGGAGGAACCCTACCGATACCGCAGGTTCGGGTGTCAGCGGTTGCGGGCGGCTGCGTGCATCTCGGTGCCGACGGTTTGTTCCCGCAGGGCTTCGAGGTTCTGCAGCATGTGTGGCCGCATATCGGTGTGGTGAGGAAAGAGCCGGGAGTAGAGCCAGATCAACGGGCGCGCGGGCAGGATGGTGATGCGGTAGGAGTGCGTGACCAGTGTCCCGTGCTCCTGCGGGGTGAACGTGTACGACCAGATGGTCGAGTCGTGCCGGGTCCGGTCGATGCGCTCGGGGATCGTGCGGAACGCGAACTCGACACCTCGATCGGCGGTGACGACTTCGCAGACCCGGGACCAGCGGGCGTACCGGAACCTGTTGTGTCCGCGGAACCGGGCACCCACCGCGCCCGCCTTTGAGCCGGGAAGCCATTCACTCGAGCGGCATTCGGGACTGCGGTCCCCGATCGTGGTGACGTCGGAGACGGTGTCATACAAAACACTCGGCGCGGCGTCGATGTGCAGACTCACTGATCCATCTGTCCGAAACCCGCGTTCGGAGCGCTGCAGTCGCGGCGTGACGTCGACAGTGGTTCCCCACCGGGCAGTGCAGGCGCGGCGGTAAGGACGAGCGAACCCCTGGAGCACGATGAAGCGCACCACTGGGGGTACCAGGTTGACGACGAGGTCGTACCGTTCCTGATCGAGGCTGTCGATGAGCCAGTGCCCCTCGATCCCCAGCTCGCGCTTGCTCTTTGGCGCGATGTTCGTCGTCTGATCCCATTCGTCGAATTCGGCGCGGGTGATGGAGTGCGAGACGATCGGCATCATCTCGTCCTCCTCGCGACGCAGGTGTGGGAGCAGTTCGCTCTCGAGCTCGTCGACGGCGGACGCCAGCTCCGGTCGTGCCGATTCGGTTGTTCGGTAGTGTTCGGCGGCCGCGGCGACGCGATCGATCGCCGGAGAGACCCGGCTGTGGTCGGCCTCCATCTGATCGAGCAGTGCGCCGGCATCAGGGTTGCGCTGCCGTATCAAGGGCCAAAGAGTGTCCTCGGCCGTGTGATGGCGGTGCAGGAACCCGGTCATCCAGAACAGATGGTCTGCAAGCGCAACCCGTTGGTCGGCGGGTGGCGGATGCGGCTGTTCCAGAACGGTTTTCGCTCGGTTGATGTCACGCCGCAGCGCGGCATGCACGATGGCGTTGATCCGGGTGTCGGCCGGTCCGTTCGGATCGGTTTTCATGGCTTGGGCCTTTCGGCGGTGCCCGACGTCTCACCTCGGGCGGGTCAACAATTCTTCGATGCGGTCGGTGAGCCAGTTCTCGTATTGTTCGCGGCTCCAGCCGGAGTCGCGCACGAGCAGGTCGTAGACCGCGATGCTCGTGAGCATCCAGACCTCGTCGATTTCGGTGGCGTGAAGTGGGCGGCGCGCGATCAACTGTCCACCGGCGATGGTTTGCTCTCGCCGGTTTCGGTCGATGGTGGCCAGGAGCTCGGCGAGGCCGTTTTCCGCGGCCGCGCCCTGACGTAATGCGGCGTCGAGCCGGTACGTGCGTTCGTTGATGGCGCCCATCAACTCGGCCGCCGCCCGAGCCCGGGTTCGGAGCGTGTCTCCGGTGCCGAGGGCGGCATATTCGGGTCGGTCAGCCAACGGCACGGGTTCGTCGTCGCCGGCAACCGCCACGTCCACAACCAGTTTCAGGACCGCGGCCTTGGAACCGATCGTCGAGTAGATGGTTTCGACGGATACGTCGGCGTTGCGAGCGATGAGCGGCATGCTCGTCCCCACCCAGCCGTTGTCGGCGAACAACTGTTGGGCGGCCTGCAGTACCGCGGTCCGGGTTTGAGCCGCCTGCATACGTCGCCGTGGGGATCGGTAGGTACGCGTTGGTGCCGTACCTGCTGCCTCGGCGTCTTCCTTGGCCGTTGACACCCCTCCAAGCTACAGCGGGTCTGTTTTCAATACAAGGACTATGTAGCGAATAGTTCGGACGCCGACTCATCCTCGGTTCGTCGCGGTGACAGGCCGAACGCGCGCGCGACGCGCGCGTGGGAACGGTGGCGGTCGGCGGGGTCGGCGATGAGGTCCTGGAGCATCAGTTCATCCGCGCCGCTCTCCTCGATCATTTGTTCCAGTGTCGCGCGCACGTCCTCGGGGCCGCCCGCCACAAACCGGGGCCATCGACCGTCCACGATGGTTGTGGGTTCGTTCTTCTCGGCGTCGGTCATCTCCCGGGCGGCTTCGTCGGCGGACGGAATGGTCACCGATCCCGCCGAGCGTCCGGCGCGGCTCAGGCGCGCATAGAAACCCTTCGCGGAGTTCGCGAGGTGTTCGCCGTCGGCTTTTGTCTCGCCCACGGTGACGTTGACCGCCAGGATTGCGCGCGGAGAGTCGAGTCCGAAGCCCTGGGCCCGAAACTCCTTGCGGTAGTGGCGCAGCGCGGAGGCTGCGTCGGTCGGGCGGATAAATCCGGCGAACGTGTAGCCGATACCGAGTCCGGCCGCCAGGTTCGAGCCGTTCGGACTCGATCCGAGCAGCCACGTCTGCGGGATCTCGGGCACGGACGGCATGAGCCGATGGCCGGCGAACGGATGCTCGTCGGGGAAGGCCTCATACAGCCACGACAGGGTTTCGAGTACCTGCTGGTGGTGGTCGACGTGCGATCGGTGCTCCCGGTTCGATTGCAGGGCCAGATCCAGGACCGGGCCCGCGGTGGCGCGGCCCATGCCCAGGTCGATGCGGCCGGGGGCCATCGCTTCGAGCTGTTTGAACATCTCGGCGACTTTGAACGGGCTGTAGTGATTCATCAGCACGGCACCGGAACCGAGGCGGATCGCGGAGGTCTGCATCGCCGCGGCCGCGATCAACAGTTCGGGGTGATGGGAGGCGCCCGACCGGCTCAGGTGGTGCTCGGCGAACCAGATGCGGTGGAACCCTGCGCTCTCGGCCCGACGGGCGGTCTCCAGGGAATCGGCCAACGCCTGCTTCTCCGTGGTTCCGGGGGCGACGGTCCCCAGGTCGACGATGGACAGCTTCACGGACACTTCTCCTCCTGCGTCGGCAGAACACCGATCCCCACACTATGCCCGGAATGCTCGTCAGGGCGCACCCGCCGCGTCGTGCAGGACCGAAGAGATTCTGGCCGAACCTGATTCGTGAACGCGTACCGTCGGACGGCATGGGCCGGCTGCGATTCGACGGTGAGATCTTCGGGATCGGCACCTCCGGCGGCACCCGCATCGTCGTCGGACATTGGCCTTCCTCGCACCTGGGGGATTTCGCGGACGCGATGGTCGAATTCCCGGACGGTGAACGGCTGTTGATCGCGCCGAGCGAGGAGGTTCGTGAATTCGTCTCGGCCACCTACAACTTCGACCGCACGATCGTCGCCGACATATCCTTCGCCTCCGACGGCTCGCGGGTCGTGGTGAGCGCAGGTGATCTGACGGTGTCCTTCGAAGTCGGTTCGCCGACGTTGCTGGGTCGCCTGCTCTCGCTCCTACCCGCCGCGGTGATCACGGCGCCGTGGTTCTGTGTGATCAGTGATCCCGTCGCCCGGGTGTTCTTGCGGGGCGTGCGGACGCGGGGAAACCGCTGGTGGGGACGGGCTCGGGCAGACGGACGGACAGTGATGCCGTCGGGCGCGGGTTACCCGTTCACGACGGGTGCATTGAGCCACGTTGCCACGGCCGGCGCATAGAGGAGAGCGCTGCTGATCACCGCCAAACCGGCCACCACCAGAGGTAGTACGGAAATCACCCCACCGACCACCTCGTGGGTGGGCTCGGATACCAGCCAGAACTGAATCCCGACGGCCACCGTGAGTGCGGCGTCGACGGCCAGCGTCGTGCGCCCGGAGTTGAGGCGGTTACGGACCCTTCGGATGCCCACGACCGCGACCGCCGCGATCAACACCGCCACGGCGGCATTGCCGATCAGGATGAAGTCCACCGTCTGGGCGATGTCGTCGGGGTCGATCGCAGGGTGATCTGCGACGAAGGACTCGGTCAGTGTCCGGCGTACTTCGACGTGCTTGAAGGCTGTGCCGATGACGGCGATCATCAATGCCGCCGCTGTGATCAGCCAAGCGATCACGGCGGCGTCGAGGAGGTCCGGTCGATCATCGGGGACAGGTGGCCCCGCGACCAGGATCTCGGGTCGGGCCCGGCGTGGGTCCGGCCATGGTGATCCCGGTTCGTCCATAGCGCGATCGTACGTCGGACCACCCGTGTGCAGGCCCGGCGTGATCGACCCGGTAGGTCAGCGCCAACCGAGCGCGGGGGCGACGTGTTCGAGGATCGATTCGATGACGTGGGCGTTGTAGTCGACACCGAGCTGATTGGGCACCGTGAGCAACAGGGTGTCGGCCGCGGCGATCGCCTCGTCCTCGCGGAGCTGCTCGATCAACCGGTCCGGTTCGTCGGCGTAACTGCGACCGAACCGGGCGATGCCCCCATCGATGACGCCGACTTGATCGGTGTTGTCGCCACCGCGACCGAAGTAGGCACGGTCGCGGTCGTCGACGAGGGCAAAGATGCTGCGGCTGACGGATACTCGTGGCTCCCGCTGGTGGCCGGCCACCTTCCAGGCGTCGCGGAAGCGTTCGATCTGCTCGGCCTGCAGCTGGTGGAAGGGGACGCCGGTGTCCTCGGTCAGCAACGTCGAACTCATCAGGTTCATGCCCTGCTGTGCGGTCCACTCGGCGGTCGCGCGGCTGCCCGCACCCCACCAGATCCGGTCGCGCAGACCCGGGGACTGCGGTTCGATGCCGAGTAGGCCGGGTGGATTGGGGAACATCGGCGACGGATTGGGCTGGGCGAACTTCGCACCATCGATGACCTTGAGGAAGACGTCGGTGTGCTGTCGGGCCATCTCGGCGTCGGTCGAGTCGTCGTCGGGTACGTATCCGAAGTAGTGGTAGCCGTTGATCACCTGTTCGGGGGATCCGCGGCTGATTCCCAGCTGCAGTCGACCTTCCGAGATGAGGTCGGCGGCGCCGGCATCCTCGGCCATGTACATCGGATTCTCGTAGCGCATGTCGATCACACCGGTGCCGATCTCGATCCGGTTTGTCTTCGCGCCCACCGCTGCGAGCAGCGGGAATGGCGAGCCCAGCTGTCGGGCGAAGTGGTGCACCCGGAAGTACGCGCCGTCGGCGCCGAGTTCCTCGGCCGCAACGGCCAGATCGATGGATTGCAGCAGGGTGTCGGCGGCCGACCGCGTCTGCGAGCCCGGCGAGTCCGACCAATGCCCGAACGAGAGGAATCCGATGTTCTTCATGACACGTTAAATAGAACTACGGTCCGTTTAATTCCCGTCGCCGGTTTCCGCGCCGCATCGAGCGGAGTCCCGGCGTTCGTCGTCGCCGATGACATCAGTCGTTCTGCCCGGTCTATATGGGGACAGCCGCCTATACGGGGCACAGTTCGACGGAAGGGCGCAGATGATCGACTTCACCGCGGCGGCGGAAGCCTTGGCGAATCTCATCGGGAAGGTGGGTGCCGACGATCTCCGGCGGCCGACACCGTGCGACGACTACACCGTGGCCGACCTGTTGATGCACATCGACGAGGGCGCCACCGGATTCACGGCGGTTGCCGACGGCGCGACCTCGAGCCCGGCCGTAAGCGACGTCGAGGACGTCGCCTCCCGGTTGCGGGTCGCCGATCACGTCCGCGATCTGGGGCGAGCCTGGTTGCTGCCGGGGGCGTGGGCGGGCGATTCGGCTCTGGCCGGTCTTGAATTGGCGAACGAGGTCTGGGGGAAGATCGCCCTGACCGAGGTGATCGTGCACGGCTGGGATCTGGCCGTGGCCACCGGCCACGGGTTTGCCGTACCTGAACAGTTGGTGCGTGCCTGCCGTGACCACGTGGAGGTGTTCGTACCGGCTGCACCGATCCCTCGACTGTGGGGCGAGTCGGTCGGGGGTGGCGAGACGATGCCGTTGCTGGACCGGACGGTGGCCATCACCGGTCGCGATCCGCGGGCGTGGCACCTTGCTGCGCAGTCATGAGCGCGCGGGATCTCGGGGGCCGAGGGGTACGGCTACCGTCCTTGGGTCTCGCAGTGCAAGACCCCTGAGGGTTCTGTGGATAAAGTCTTCGGTGATACACAGATGGCCTCGGCGCCGGTATCGGGCTCTTTCGGCGTGACAGCCTCGGGCACATGGGCATTCGATACTATGCATATCCGCTACAACCTCATGACGTCGTCGCTGCGCGCCACGACCCCTATCTGTTCCTCTCCGACGATCCGTTGATGGACGCCTGGGGAGCAGACGCAGACCGTCCACGGATGCTGTACCTGGACAAGGCGTGGCGTGAACTCCAGCATGTGTTCACGGTGCAGGACGGGTACTTGCGTCCACGCATCTCGCTGGAACTGGTGAAGGGCAACGTGACGCCGGTGGGTCCGTACGGTGGTCATGTCGGTTTCGTGCATGTCTTGCCACCGGAGGTGGTAGACGAGGTCGCCCGGGACATCGTGCTGTTCGAGCCCGTCGACGACGTATCGATCAAGGAACCGTTCCCATACTCAGACGCGGCCTACGTCAACCAGTACCTCCGCCTGGCCCAGACCTTCATGGCCGAATTGGCTTCCGATGGAATGGGTTTGGTCTACACGATTCGGTGAAGCGACACCGGACGTCAACGTGCTGTGTCCGATTGTTCGGCAGTGCGCACCGTGGGGGGCCCGGTCGACCAGACTTGGGACGATCTACTTATGGATAATCAGTACATATCTGCGTTACCCTTCGTTATGTACAAGTCCTACATATACCGAGGGGTCGGCTGATGACCACAACCGATAGATCAGTCGGATCGTCGCCGATCATGCTGCTAGCGTGCAGGATTCGTCCACGCGCAAGGGGTGGAGCTGTGGCGGCACTGTGTTGCAGCATCATCGTCACTCTCGTTCTCGCCGGCTGTGCCGAAGCGACTGATCAACAGTGGCGCCCGTCCGCAACCGCGCTTTCCGTGGGTGCCGGTGCCGGTGCCGGTGCTGGTGCCGCGACGCTGGGTGATCCCGTCGAGCTGGCAACCGGACTGGAAGCACCCTGGGGACTCACGTTCCTTCCCGACGGATCAGCCCTGGTCTCGGAGCGGATCAGCGGAACGATCGTGCGGGTTCCTGCCGAGGGGGGTGAACCTCGGACTGTGGGAGCCGTTCCTGAGATGGTCGTGAGCTCAGAGGGGGGCCTCCTCGGCATCGTTGCATCGCCCCGATTTGCCGAGGACCGCACTGTTTATGCCTCCGTCTCCGGGGCGCAGGAGAACCGCATCGTCGCGCTGACCATCTCCGAGGACTACGGTTCACTCACCGTCGACCGGGTGCTGCTCGACGGAATCCAAACGGCAGATCGGCATCACGGCGGCCGCCTCACCATCGGCCCGGACGGGTACCTCTGGATAGGCACTGGCGACGCCTTCGAGCCGGAGAACGCGGCGGACGACGACTCGCTCAACGGAAAGATACTGCGCATCGCCGTCGACGGTTCGGTGCCGCAGGACAATCCTGCGCAGACGCCGATCTTCTCCGGCGGTCATCGCAACGTGCAGGGCATTGCCTTCGCGCCGGACGGTACCGCCTACGCGTCGGAGCTGGGTCACCGGACTTGGGACGAGGTGAACGTCCTGCTCCCGGGACTCGATTACGGGTGGCCGGACACAGAGGGCACCGCAGGAGAGAGCGGCGAGCCGCCCATCGCGACCATCCACCCGGACGAAGCCAGCCCTTCCGGTATGGCCTACGCGGAGGGCTCACTCTGGATCGGCGCGCTCGGAGGCCAACGGCTCTGGCAGCTCCCAGTCGCCGGACCTCGCGCCACGGCGGATCCGATCGCCCATCTCGTCGGAGAGTATGGCCGGATCCGCACGGTCGAGGTCGCCCCCGACGGTGCGCTCTGGCTCATGACGTCGAATACCGATCGGGCGACCTGGGGTGGCACCGACCCGCGTCCGGGTGATGATCGGATCCTCCGGGTGGAGATCGCCCAATCGGAGTGACTGCTGGTCGCAGGAATCTTTAGTTGAGCGGAACAGACTCAACTCTTGGTGCGTTACACCTTCTGAACGGGCGCAACGGCGACCCGTAAGTTCTTGTATGGACCTTAGAAGGAAGGTGACTCGTGGACAGTTTCAACCCCACCACCAAGACACAGGCCGCGTTGCAGGCCGCGATCCAGGATGCAGCCGCGTCCGGGAACCCTGACGTACGACCTGCTCACATGCTCGTGGCGCTGCTGGATCAGTCAGATGGGATCTCCGCGCCGCTGCTCAAGGCGGTGGGCGTTGATCCTGGTCAGATCCGCGCCGCGGCACAACAGCTCGTCGACCGGATGCCCAAGGCCTCCGGCGCCAGCTCGACACCGCAGCTCAGCCGCGAGAGCATCGCGGCCATTTCGGCAGCTCAGCAACTCGCCGGTGAACTCGATGACGAGTACGTCTCGACCGAACACCTCGTTGTCGGGCTGGCGAAGGGTGACTCCGACGTCGCCAAGCTGCTGTCCGATGCGGGTGCGACCGCCCAGGCTCTCCAGGACGCGTTCGTCGCAGTCCGTGGCAGTGCCCGCGTGACCTCCGCCGACCCGGAGAGCACCTATCAGGCGTTGGAGAAGTACTCCACCGACCTGACCGCTGCCGCTCGTGAAGGCAAGCTCGACCCGGTCATCGGCCGCGACACAGAGATCCGTCGCGTCGTCCAGGTGCTGAGCCGCCGGACCAAGAACAACCCGGTCCTGATCGGTGAACCCGGTGTCGGTAAGACCGCGATCGTCGAAGGGCTCGCCCAGCGCATCATCGCCGGTGACGTCCCCGAAAGTCTGCGTGGAAAAACCGTTGTGTCCCTCGACATGGGTTCGATGGTCGCCGGTGCCAAGTACCGCGGCGAGTTCGAAGAGCGACTGAAGGCTGTCCTGGAAGAGATCAAAGGCTCTGCCGGACAGGTCATCACGTTCATTGACGAGCTGCACACCATCGTGGGTGCCGGAGCCACCGGCGACTCTGCGATGGACGCCGGCAACATGATCAAGCCGATGCTAGCCCGCGGTGAACTGCGGCTGGTGGGTGCCACCACACTCAGCGAATACCGTCAGTACATCGAGAAAGACGCCGCCCTGGAACGGCGTTTCCAGCAGGTCTACGTCGGCGAACCGTCGGTTGAAGACGCCATCGGCATCCTGCGTGGACTCAAGGAACGGTACGAGGTGCACCACGGCGTCCGGATCACGGACTCCGCACTGGTCGCGGCCGCAACACTGAGTGATCGTTACATCACGTCGCGGTTCCTGCCCGACAAGGCCATCGACCTGGTCGACGAGGCAGCATCTCGGCTCCGGATGGAAATCGATTCGCGCCCAGTCGAAATCGACGAGGTCGAGCGCATCGTGCGTCGGCTCGAAGTCGAAGAGGTCGCGTTGGAGAAGGAATCCGACGCCGCGTCGAAGATCCGCCTCGACAAGCTCCGTCAGGAGCTGGCCGACCAGCGAGAGAAGCTCAACGAGCTCTCCGCGCGCTGGCAGGGTGAGAAGAACGCGATCGACTCGGTCCGCGACCTCAAGGAACGCCTCGAAAACCTGCGCGGTGAATCCGAGCGGGCCGAGCGCGATGGGGATCTGGGCCGGGCAGCCGAACTGCGGTACGGCACCATCCCGACCCTGGAAAAGGAACTCGCTGCCGCCATGGAGAAGTCGGGTGCAGACCCGACCGGCGACGTGATGCTGCAGGAAGAGGTCGGCCCTGACGATGTGGCACAGGTGGTTTCCGCCTGGACGGGTATCCCGGCCGGCCGCATGCTCGAGGGTGAGACCGCGAAACTGCTGCGGATGGAAGACGAACTCGGATCTCGGGTCGTCGGCCAGAAGCTGGCCGTCGAGGCGGTGTCCGACGCGGTTCGTCGTGCTCGCGCCGGTGTCGCCGACCCGAACCGGCCGCTGGGCTCGTTCCTGTTCCTCGGACCGACCGGCGTCGGTAAAACCGAGTTGGCCAAGGCTCTTGCCGAGTTCTTGTTCGACGACGAACACGCCATGGTTCGCATCGACATGAGCGAGTACGGCGAAAAGCACAGTGTGGCAAGGCTCGTGGGTGCTCCTCCCGGCTACGTAGGCTACGAGTCCGGTGGCCAATTGACCGAGGCCGTTCGACGCCGCCCCTACACGGTGGTGCTGTTCGACGAGGTCGAGAAGGCACATCCGGATGTGTTCGACATCCTGCTGCAGGTGCTCGACGAGGGACGGCTGACCGATGGTCAGGGCCGCACGGTCGACTTCCGCAACACCATCTTGATCCTGACGTCCAACCTGGGAGCAGGTGGCGACAAGGACCAGGTGATGGCGGCCGTCCGGGCGGCGTTCAAGCCGGAGTTCATCAACCGACTCGACGACGTCGTGGTGTTCGACTCGCTGACCGCCGAACAACTGGTGTCGATCGTCGACATCCAGCTCGGCCAGCTGGGCAAGCGCCTGGCACAGCGTCGGTTGCAGCTGGAGGTCTCGGAGGACGCCAAGAAGTGGCTCGCCACCCGCGGATTCGATCCGCTCTACGGTGCCCGCCCGCTGCGCCGGTTGGTGCAGCAGGCGATCGGCGACCAGCTGGCCCGGGCATTGCTGGCCGGCAAGATCGCCGACGGCGACGTTGTCCCGGTGACCACCAGCGACGATGCCGAGACGTTGGTCGTCGGCTGACCTGGCCGACTGTTTGAACGAGAACCCCTGCACCGCAACGGTGTAGGGGTTCTCGCTTGTTGCGGGAACGAGGATTGACACTCTCGATCAGTTCGAACATACGTTTGATTACTCGGCATTTTGGGGCTACACTTCTCTTCAAGCGCTTTCGCGTTCGTTCACAGGGGCTGGGGGGTCCGGGGTGTCTGATCAGTTCGCAATCGACATGCCGACGCATGCTGCCCTGCTCGAGCTCGAGGCGGCTGTCGAGCGCATCGCCACAACGGATTTGACGCCGCTGTCTGATGAAGACTGCGTGCGGGTGCTGCAGCGGATCGAAACCTCGACGCGAAGACTGCAGGCCGCAGCTTTGCCGGTATTACGCGAAGTTACTGTGCGGCGGGCTTTTTCGAAGGTGGGTTTCGGGTCGCCGGTGGCGATGCTCAAACACCTGTTGCGGTTGCGGCCCGGGGCGGCCCGTAAACGGCTGGAGGCAATGGACGCTCTGACCGCATCGGTGATGCCCAGTGGTGAGATCGTCGCACCGCGGTATCCGGAGACAGCGGCGGCGTTGCGGGACGGAGCGATCGATCTCGAGCATGCGGCGATCGTGTTGGACGTGATGGCCAAGATCCCCGCGAAGGTCGATGCGGAAAAGCGGGAGAACACCGAGGCCGCGATGGCGGAGTTGTGCCAGCGGTACACCCCGCCAGAAGTGGAGCGGATCGGTGAGCGGATCGTCGAGTATCTCGATCCCGACGGTACGTTGACCGACGATGCGGACCGCGCCCGCCATCGCGGTCTGAGCCTGGGCAATCAGTCCACGAACTTGATGTCGAAGATCACCGGCCATCTGGACCCGGTGACGCGCGCCCTGCTGGACGTGATGTTGACCGTCTGGGCCGCGAAAGGGATGAACAATCCTGGTGACCCGCTGTCCCCGTCGGGCGCGGTGGACGACCCGGCCCTGGACAAAGACATCCTGCAGGCCGCTGCTGACAATGACATTCGCAGTCAGGCGCAGCGCAACTGATGCGTTGAAGGCCGCGCTGCTGTATTTGATCGAGTCCGGTCAGCTCGGCAGATCGCACCGTGGTCTGCCGGTGCAGGTGATCATCTCGATGACGAAAGATCAGCTCGACGAATCGCTGCGGTCCTCACCTGACGCCGCCGGTGTGGTCATCGACATCGATGAACGCGACGACGGTGTTGCCGATGCCGATGCCGATGCCGATGCCGATGCCGAGGTACCGGACGAGTCGCAGCCGGAGCCGGAGCCTGAATCGGAATCGGAATCGGTGGAGGTTCTCGAGCCGGAGGTGCTGGAGCCGAGCAGGACCCGATCGGGTGAACTTGTGCCACTTGAAAGCCGGAGTCCGGTGCGGCCGTACGGATCAGGTGTGGCGTATACGGCGACCGGAACGATTCTGCCCATCGGTGATGCTGTGGAACTCGCTGTGCGCAGCGACAAATCGTTGGCGATCTTCAAGAATCACTCGAACGAGATCCTGTACTACGGGCGGGCGCGTCGGCTGGCGAGCGAGTCGCAGCGGCTGGCGATGTTCGCTGCTCATCGCGGTTGCTCGACGCCAGGATGTTCAAATCCGGCAATGTGGGCCGAAGCCCATCACATTTTGGAATGGGTGCTCGGCGGATTCACCGATATCTTCAACGAGGCACCGGCGTGTCCGCAGCACCACAAGCTGATCGGTCCGGGGGTCAATCAATGGCAGACGGTGATGCTCACCGAAGGACCGGATGCGGGTCGGTGTGCCTGGATTCCACCGGCCTTCATCGATCCGGAAAGAAAGCCCATGGTCAACCGGGCGCACCACCCCGACGAGGCGCTTCGCGAGGCTCGGGAGGCAATGCGTATTCGTCGAATTGAGCAGCTGAAACAGCGTGAACTCGAGTGCGGCGTCCAGCCGCCGGATTCGCCGGGCACCCCCGACGAGGCTGGGCGGCCCGGCGAAAAGTGCTGATCAGCGGACGAAGTCGACCTGGACTTCGGT
Source organism: Williamsia sp. z34 (assembly GCF_059553395.1). Classification (NCBI taxonomy): domain Bacteria; kingdom Bacillati; phylum Actinomycetota; class Actinomycetes; order Mycobacteriales; family Nocardiaceae; genus Williamsia; species Williamsia sp. z34. The sequence goes on from NZ_JCANWW010000005.1 coordinate 336,202, forward strand.
GACCCAGTGGGTTTGCTTGTCAGCCATTTCCAGGTAGATCTCTCGACCCTGCCCGGTCAGGGTGAATCCCTGATCGGTGACCCAGCGGTTGAGGGTTTGGTACGACGCGTCGATCGTGTCCATTTCCCCGTGATGGATCAGCGAGGCGACTTCTCCGCCCGGGATCTCGAAGGTGTCGAGGCCGGGTACCGAACCGGACAGGACGGGCATCGTGGCATGGATCCACACCGCATCCTCGGATTCCTCGGGTGCGGGGGAGTAGTAGGCCAGCGGCGGACCCACCGGAGTCTCGCGCGCGGCGCGGAGCGCTTCGCCGACGCGAGGGTACAACTCACGGATGGTCGGCCCGATGTCCTCGGTGGTGGTGCTGGCGGCCACCGCGCGCAATCCCACGTTCTTGGTCGGTGCAACGGTTTTGGTGGTGATGATGGATTCGGACACGCCTTCTTCTCCTTCGATGAGTCGGAGTCTGGCTTCCACTCGGGCGAGGCGATGCTGGTCGTGCCGGATCTGCGATTCGAGTTCCACCTGGCGCAGACGCAACATTGCCCGCAAGTCGGAACCGGTGAGGTCGTCGTCGACGATCTGACGTACCTCGTCGAGGCGCAGACCCAGATCCTTCAGCGCAACAACGCGGTTGAGTCGTTCGAGCTGGTTCACCTCGTAGAACCGGTAGCCGCTGTGCGGGTCGGTGCGTGACGGTGTGAGCAGCCTGATCGAGTCGTAGTGTCGCAGCATTCGGACCGATACCCGGCCGAGCTTGGCAAAATCTCCGATGGTGATCATGGCGGTCTCCACGCTGCAACCTGACACTGTGTGAGGGTCAAGGACCGAACCTACCGGGTGCGCACAGCCGACAAGAGAAAACCGGGCCGCGCCCGAAGGCGGCGACCCGGTTCTCCGCAGAAAAAGGTCCTCAGGCCGCGACGACCGCCGCGTTCTGTGGTTCGTCACCCAGTGAGTGACGGCCCATCCGAATCATGAAGGTCGAGACCAAGAACGCCAGGACCATGAATCCCGCGCCCCAGTAGAACGCCACGTCGTAGCTGTAGATGTTGGCCTCGGTGAATGCGGCCGGATCGACCGGGACCGGTGCTCCCGTGGCCGGGTCCTGCGTCATGGCCGAGCCGCTGTGTCCGGAGAAGGCCTGCGCCACAATCGTGCTCAAGAGTGCAACGCCGACCGACCCGCCCACCTGCTGGGAGGTGTTCAACAACGCGCTGGCCACGCCGGAGTCCGACTCCTTGATGCGATGAAGCGCCGTCGATTGCGACGACACGAACACCAGGCCCATGCCGAACGCGATCAGGATTTCGCTGGGCAGGACGTGCACCGCCCAGGTCGAGTCCGAGTCCAGCTGCGCCAGGTACAGGAAGCCTGCTGTGCCGAGGGCGGTGCCCAGCATCAGCAACGGTCGGGGACCGAAGCGCGGCAGCAGAGAACTGGCGAAGCCGGCCGAGATGATGACGGTGATCGGGAACGGCAGGAACAGGACGCCGGCCCACAACGGCGGGTGGCCGAGTGTGTTCTGGAAGTAGTAGCTCAGGAACAGGAACATGGCGAACATGGCCGTCGGGGTGATGAACGCGACGAGATAGGCACCGCCCCTGCTGATCTCGCCGGGAATGCGTAGCGGTAGCAGTGGATTGGGCGTGCGGACCTCGATGGTCACGAATGCGGCCAGCAAGACGGCGGCGGCGACGAACAGCAGAATGGTCGTCGTTGCGCCCCAGCCCGATTCGGCCGCCTTGGTGAATCCGTACACCAGGCTGATCAGGCCGAGGGTCACGGTGACCGCGCCGGGCAGGTCATATCCGCCGGTTCGCTTGGAGGGTCGGTCGCGGATCACCAGCAGCAACCCGCCGACGGCGGCGATGATGGCGATCGGGGTGTTGATCAGCAGGGTCCAGCGCCACGACAGGTATTCGGTCAGTGCGCCGCCGGCGATGAGACCGATGGCTGCTCCACCTCCGGAGACGGCTGCGTACACGGCGAAGGCGCGGGCGCGTTCCTTCTGTTCGATGAAGGTGACGGTGATCAGCGACAGGGCTGCCGGTGCGAGGATCGCCGCGAACACGCCTTGCAGGGCGCGTCCGGCGAAGAAGGACATCGCGTCCCAGGCGAACCCGGCCATGGCCGACGATGCGGCGAATCCGGCGAGGCCGATCAGGAACATTCGGCGGCGTCCCAGGTAATCGGCCATTCGTCCGCCGAGGAGGAGCAGGCCACCGAACATCAGCGTGTAGGCCGTCAGGGCCCACTGGCGGTTTGCGTCCGAAATGTCCAAATCGGCTTGGGCATAAGGTAATGCGATGGTCACGATGCTGGCATCGAGTACCACCATGAGCTGTGCAAGTGCGATGATCACCAGTGCCAACCAGCGGCGCGGGTCGGCGGTCGGGGTGGTTGTTGTGGGGTCGGGGAGTTCTTTGGAGATGGCGGTGTCGGATGAAGCCACGAGATCCTCAAATCTAGAGGGCTGACGAAAACGGCATGTAAATCAACGCTGGACCAATAGTGGCAGGCTCAGACAGAAGTCGTCAAGAGACAAAATTCGGACATGGTCAATTGGCAGGGTCTGCGAAAAGGTGCCTGCGCGGGGTTATCATGTGGACGTGACACTTGCGGAAGCCGGAACGGGCCAGGTCAAGGCCGGTCTTCGGGAACGAAAGAAGCTACAGACGCGCGATCGGCTGATCGCGGCGGCGCTCGAACTATGCGATCAGCAGGGCTTCGAGGCGACCACCGTTGATCAGATCTCGGATGCTGCCGACATCTCCCCACGTACATTCAACCGGTATTTCGCCACGAAAGAAGACGTGGTGCTCGCCCCGATCGAAGACATGATCGCCTCGATGGTGACGGCTTTCGACGCCCAGCCGGTCACCGGCAACGAGATCGAGGCGTTGGTCAACGCGCAGGTGCAGATCCTCGGGGGGCAGTGTCCGGTCGGCGCCGGTGACCTCACCCGGTTCGAGACGATGAATCGGATCATCCAGAACGCGCCGTCGGTGAATGCGCGGAGCATCGAGCTCGGCGACAAGAAGTTCCGCAGCATCACCGACATGGTCGCTCAGCGCATGAACACCGACGCCGACGATCCGCGGGTGCGGGTCATCGTGTCGGTGTTCATGTCGCTCATGCACATCTCGCTCGATACCTGGCGGTGCGGGCGCTCCGGTGAGGTCGCCGACTCGGCAGCGGCCGGTGAGACCCTCAAAGCCACCTACAAGACTTTCTGTGAGATAGCCCGAAACATCTGAACCGCAACAAATCCGGCCGACAGGTGCCTGGGCGACACTGCGAGATGTCGGCATCGTGGTTACGCGGCCGAGCCCCGCTCGGCAATCCCTCTTCGGACGGGTCGCCTGACACCGAACCCGTAGCATCAGTGGAACAGGGCTACCGAAGGATTCCGATGACCACACCGTTTGGGCAAGCAGGCAACGCAAAGTACGTGCAACTGACCACTTTTCGCAAAGACGGTACCCCGGTGGCCACGCCGCTGTGGGCCGCGCTCGATGGCGAGGCGCTATTGATGTGGACCGTCGCCGACTCCTGGAAGGTCAAACGTCTGCGCCGCAACCCGGCCGTGATCGTGCAGGCGTGCGATGCACGCGGCAAGAAGACCTACGGCGAACCGGTTCGCGGGACCGGCACCGTCCTGGATCAGGCCGGCACCGACCACGTCCGCGACGTCGTGATCAAGAAATACGGCATCCTCGGCTGGATCACCGTGAAGGCCAGCCTGCTGCGGCGCGGCAAAGGTGGGACCGTCGGGCTGTCGATCACCGCTGACCCCGCGTGACAAAGCCGGGGTAGATCCCGTCGGTCAGTTCGAGGCCCGTTCGAGAACTCTCCGGGCCGACCGTGCGACGGCCTCATCGATCAGATTCCCCTGGGCGTCGGTCGCGACTCCACTGTCGGCACTCTCCAGTGCCTGCACGATTGCCGTTGCCGCATCGACGTCCCGCTGTGACGGGGTGTTCAGGGTGTGAACGGCCGCGATCTGCGAGGGATGGATGCAGGCGCGGCCGAAGAAGCCGAGCCGGCGTAACCGACGGGTCTCGTCGGCAAACACGTCGGTATCGCGGATGTTCGCAGATGCCGCCCCGAGCGGTGACAGGATTTTCGCCGCCACCGACGCGATCACAACCCGCGATCGCGCCCACAGCAGTTCCTCGCCGGTGGGGCCGGGTTCCAGATCCAGATCAGCGGCCAGGTCGACTTCGCCGATCTGCAGGAACGCCACCCGCGGCGCGGCGGCGATGGCCGCGGCGTTGAGAATGCCCTGTGCCGTCTCCAATAGGGGCGACACCGCCAGAGGTGTGCGCTGGTATTCGTTCTCCAACCGGACCAGGTCATAGTCCAGCAGGACAAGCGCCTGCACGTCATCGCATTTCGGCACGAAGAGACCGTCTGCACCCGCCCGGACAGCCATTGCGACTTCGTCGGCCTGCTGATCCCCGGCATTCACGCGGATCCAGATCGGGCAGGGGTGGGACTCGATACCGGACAGCCAGCGTTCGACGTCGACGAACGCCCTCTGTTTGTCGGCCGGTGCAACTGCATCCTCGAGATCGAGGACGATCGCGTCGGCACCGGACCCCAGGGCTTTGTCGAACCGGTCGGGCCGGTTGCCCGGCACATAGAGGTACGACCGGGCGCTCGTGGTCATCCGATGGACCCGTGGCCGGCGACGAGTGCCTTGGCGATGACGGTGCGCATGATGTCGTTGGTGCCTTCGCCGATCGACATCAGTGGTGCGTCACGGTAGAAGCGCTCGACGTTGAACTCGGTGGAGTAGCCGTAGCCGCCGTGTACGCGCATCGCCTCGAGGCTGGCGGTGATGGCGGTTTCGGAGGCGAAGTACTTCGCCATGCCGGCCTCCATGTCGATCCGGGCACCCGAATCAGCTTTGGATGCCGCCCAATAGGTCATCAGGCGCGCGGCCTGCAGTTGGGTGGCGATGTCGGCGAGTTTGAGCTGGATCGCCTGGAAGTCGGCGATCGGCTTGCCGAACGCGGTGCGCTCGCGCGCGTAGGTGAGCGCGGCGTCGTAGGAGGCCTGCGCGATACCCACGCTGCGGCCGGCGATGTTCAGGCGGCCGATCTCCAGCCCGGACAGCGCCTGCTGCAGACCGTGGCCCTCGATCCCGCCGAGCAGTGCATCTTCCGGGACGCGGACGTCATCGAGCAGGATCTCGCAGGACTCAGTGCCCTTGTAGCCCAGTTTGCCCATATCCCGTTGGACGTCAAAGCCGTTGGACGTGGTGTCGATCAGCAGCAGACTCATGCCCTTGTGGGCGGGGGTGGTGGTCGGATCGGTCTTGACCAGGACCGGCAACACATCGGCGTGGCGGGCGTTGGTGATCCAGGTCTTCATGCCACGCACCACGTAGTGGTCACCGTCTTTGGTGGCGGTGGTGGTGATGCCCTGTAGGTCGGTGCCGGCGCCGGGCTCGGTCAGGCCGATGCCGGTGCGGCATTCACCGCTGGCGAGTCTGGGTAGCCACTGCTGCTTCTGGGCCTCGGTGCCGTGCTTGGCGATCATCCAGCACGAGAGGTTGTGGCTGCCGAGGATGCCGGCGATACCCATCCAGCCGCGGGCGATCTCCTCGTAGACCAGGGTGAACGAGACCATGTCGAGCGCCAGGCCGCCGTATTCCTCGGGAGTCGTGATGCCGAAAAGGCCCATCGCCTTGAGGTGTTCGACGATTTCGGTGGGATAGCGACCCGAGCGCTCCCACTCGTTGGCGACCGGGATGATCTGCTTGTCGACAAGCTGGCGCAATGCGGCCCGGAAATCGTTCTGTTCCTGGGTGAAGGTGAAGTCCATGGTGCTCCTGGTCTGAAAGAAGTGGTGGTCAGCGAAGATCGACGACGATGTCGGCGGCCGACGTGGTCAGGGGGTGCAACGACGGCGCGTCGTCGAGGTGGAGCAGGAACTCGGCCAATTCTTGTGCGGCAGGGTGATTGCCACAGTTCTGGGCGAATTTCGCGATGAGGTCGGCGTCGGAGATCGGGACTGCAGTGGTGCCGCGACTGCCCGCGACGTCACCGATCAGCGTGCTGCCGTCGGCGAGGCGGATCTCTGCGTGGCCCGGTGCATCCGCGGCCGGCCCTGTCGTCTCGGTGATCTGGACAACCACCTTGGCTGCGGTCTGCAGTACGTCGGCGCGGGCGATGGCGGTATCAGAGTACGTCCCGAGGGTGACGCTGCCATCATGGATCAGGGAGGCGGCGCTCCATGGCAGGTCGAACTTCGCATCGTAAATCGTTCGGGGTAAGCGCTTTCCGGCCTCGGGCGGGCAGACGATGGGAGCGCTGTCGGGATGGACATGCAGCACGATCGATTCGACGGCCCCCGGATCGACCGACCGGTCGACGAGTGCGGCGGCAACCGCGTCGAGGGAGACGTGCATCAGCTGGCAACTGGGGTACGGCTTGATCCCGATGTTGCCGGCCTGCCAGGTGGTCCCGAGGTCGCCGATGAGGGCGTCGGTATCCGGTGCCCTACCGGCCAGGGCCGCGAAGAGTCCGCGGGGTCCTTCGAGTACTGATGCCGGTCCGGTGACACCCTGAGCGGCCAGCCGCACCGCCAGGATTCCGTTCAGGTTGGCCGAGCCCGGGTGCACGATCTTTGTGTTGTCGCCGGTTTCCAGGAACTCCAACAGCCCGCTGGACGACGATCCGGCGATCCCGAGGGCATGTGCTGTGCGAGCTCCGGAGAACAGGTGCAGCCGAGCGGCGGTGATGGCCGAGGCGAGCGGTCCGACCATGCCGGTGGCATGAAGTCCTCGGGCGTGGAACGCATGTGGTGCAGCGGCGCCGATCCGGCAGGCGACCTCGAGGCCCACGGTGACTGCGCTGAGCACCTCGGTGCCCGACGACGCGAGTTGTTCTCCCACGGCCAGGGCGGTCGGGGCGACCACCACGGTGGGGTGCACCAACGCGCCGGCGTGGGTGTCGTCGAAGTCCAGTGCGTGCATCAGGACTCCGCCGGCAAACGCGGCCGCGGGCGCGGAGATCGCGGTCCGGTCTCCGAGCGGATGCGCCTGTGGTGGTCCGCCGAGCTCACGGGCGACGGTCAGCCCGGCGTCACCGTCGCCGAATTGCCTTGCAGCGATGCCATTTCCGATCCCATCCATCAGGTGCCGTGCAGCCTCGTGACGAACTTCATCGGGGATGTCGGAGTGACGGAGGCCGGCTGCCCAGTCGGCCAGTTGTTGGCCGATCATCGCGATGCGATCTCGGTGTCCGGGCCGAAAGCCCCCGCCTTGGCCAGTTCGGCGATGCGCTCGGCGGAGTAACCGGGGAGTGCGGCGAGGACGTCGGCGGAATGCTCACCCCGCAGCGGGGCCCGGCGATGCGTGATCTCCTCGGTACCGAACCGAACCGGCGAGACGACCTGCTCGATCTCACCCCAGACCGGATGCTCGGTCTTTGCGATGAGTCCACGTGCGATGGTGTGCGGTTCCCGCAGGGCCTGCGCCACGTCGTTGATCGGTCCGCTGGGCACGCCGGCGGGGGTGAGCAGCGCCAGCCAGTGGTCCACGGTGTTCTCGGCAAATCGCTTCTCGAGGATGGGCAGCAGGTCGTCCTTGTATTCGCCTCGGGTGGTGAAGGATTCGAATCGCGGGTCGTTGCCCAGTTCGGGTAGGCCGATGGCCTCGATGAGCCGGTTCCAGAACTTTTCCTTGGCGCAGCCGACGACCAGCCAGCCGTCGGAGGCCTCGAATGCCTGGAACGGCACCAGCGACGGATGAGCGGAGTTCTTGGTTCGGACGGGCTCGTAACCGGCGTTCAGATGCCAGGTGGCGGGATAGGTGAGCATCGAGATCGCGGTGTCGTAGAGCGAGAGGTCACAGTCCCCACCGACGCCGTCGCGGCGGGCCGCATGCAATCCGACCATCAGGCTCAGCGCGGCGATGTACCCGCCGCAGAAATCGACAAGGGAGAGTCCGGATTTGGTGGGTGGGCCCTCGGGGTCGCCGGTCAGGCTCATCCAGCCGGCCAGGCCTTGCAGGATGTAGTCATAGCCGGGTTCGTTCGCGCGGGGACCGGTCATCCCGAAGCCGGTCAGGCTGCAGCAGACGATGGCCGGGTTGAGGTGCTTGAGGTCCTCGTATCGGATCCGCAGCTTTGCCGGTACGTCACCGCGCAGGTTCGAGTAGACCGCGTCGCTGGTCCGGACCAGATCTTCGAAGACCGCCCGACCCGCATCGGTTGTCAGATCGAGCGAGATGCTCCGTTTGTTGCGGTTGAAGGTCTCGAAGAACAGCGAATCCTCACCCTTGTTGTAGGGCGGGACATAACGGCCCACGTCGCCGCCGACGCTCGGGTCCTCGATCTTGACGATGTCCGCACCCATATCGGCGAGATGGACACTGCCGAACGGTCCCGCACCGTACTGCTCGAGCGAGATGATGCGGACGTCTTCGAGTGGCTTCACTGCGTTCCCTCGTTCTTCATCGCCTCGGCGAGTGAGGCCAACGATTCTCCCTCGACCTCAGGAAAGTAGCCCTGACCGATTCCGCTCTCGCGGGTTGCGACCATCACCGAACGCTTCCACGAGATGATGACCTTGCCGTCCTGGTTCACACCCCGGGTGATCATCGAGACGACGCCGGCATAGGGGCGACTCTTCGATTTGTGCAGCCCGGTGCAGACACTCTCCGCATACAGGGTGTCACCGACGTAGACCGGATGACTGAGCTTGACGTCGGTGAACTCCATGTTCGCAACGGCGTTCTGACTCATGTCGATGACCGACAACCCGAGTACCACGGCGATGGTCAGTCCGGAGTTGACGATGATCTGCCCGTCGGTGATCGGATTCTGTGCGGCCAGGTGGCTGTTGAAGTGATTCTGATTCGTGTTCATCGAGAGGCAGGTGATCCAGGCGTTGTCTGTTTCGGTGATCGTTCGCCCGAGTGGGTGCTGGTAGGTGTCCCCGATCTCGTAGTCCTCGAAGAACCGACCCAGGGTTGCGGGATGGACCGTCACATTGCCTCCTTGTTTGCGGGCACGGGACCGAGCGCGGCCCGCCCTCTCGAGCTAAACATCAGATGTATGTAGCCGTCAAGGTGCGAAACCTGGCGGTTTGCTGCGAATTATCGTTTGAGACTAGCGAAAAGTTCCGAGGTATTGCAGGATGTGGACCAGAGGCCGGCATGGCCGAGGTCACAGTGACTTCGTTTTTGGACTCTGGTTCGCATGCAGAGACGAGACCGAATCCAGCCCTGGCGTGGTCGGTGAGCGCAGTTGAGAGAATGGATTTCCATGAAACGTATTGGAGTGGATGTCGGTGGCACGTTCACCGACCTCGTGCTGTGGGACGACGACGGAAACGTCACCGTGCACAAAACGCCGTCGACCAACCACGACCCCTCGATCGGGACGATGGACGGTATCGAGGTACTCGCCAAGCGTGCGGGGCTCGTCCCGTCCGATATCGAGATGTTCTTTCACGGCACCACCGTGGCGACCAATATCGTTCTCGAACACAACGGCAGTGACGTCGGCATGATCACCACCGACGGCTTCCGCGACATCTTGCACATCGCCCGCAAGAAGCGGCCCCTGAATTACTCGAATTACCAGGATCTGCCCTGGCAGAAGTGGCAGCTGGTGCCGCGTCGCAACCGCCGCACCGTCGCCGAGCGGATCGACGCCGCAGGCAACATCCTGACGCCCCTCGACGAGGACGCCGTCCGGCGGGAGACCCGGCTCCTGCGCGAACGCGGTGTCGAGGCGATCGCGGTCGCCTTCCTGCATGCCTACCGCAACCCGGTACACGAGCAGCGCGTCAAGGAGATCATCACCGAGGAGTACCCCGGTGTGTTCATCTCGCTCTCCAGCGAGGTCGCCTCGCAGTACCGCGAGTACGAGCGGTTCTCCACCACCGCACTCAATGCGTTCGTCGGTCCCAAGACCTCGACGTACATCGCGAACCTCGCTGCCAAGGCCAAGGCCGCACAGGTCGGCGAAGACGTGCACCTGATGACGTCGGCCGGAGGCCTGGTCACCTCGCGCAGCGCCAGTGACATTCCGGTGTCGCTGCTGACCAGCGGCGTTATTGCGGGTCTTCTCGGCGGTTGCGCGATCGGCAAGGCGTCGGGTTATCCCAGCGTCATCACCCTCGACGTCGGCGGCACGTCCGCGGACATCGGTGTGGCACCCGACGGCAAGCTGCGCATGAAGCACCTGCTCGACACCCAGGTCGGCGATTACCACGCGATGGTCCCGATGGCCGAGGTCGACACCATCGGCGCCGGTGGCGGGTCGATCGCCACCATCGACGAGGGCGGCATGTTCCGGGTCGGTCCCCGCAGCGCCGGCGCCGTGCCCGGACCGGCCTGCTACAACCGCGGCGGTACCGAACCCACATCGACCGACGCCATGGTCGTGATGGGCTGGTTGCGGGAAGACAGCTTCCTGTCCGGGACCATGGCGATCAAGCCGGAGCTGGCCACCGAAGCGGTCAAGACCCACATCGCCGACAAGCTCGGCTCGGACGTCGAACACGCCGCGATGGGCATCTTCAAGATCCTCGCCCACTCGATGACCGAGGCCATCAGCCTGCACTCGGTGCGCAAAGGGTATGACCCACGCGACTTCTCGTTGATCGCCGAGGGTGGTGCCGGACCGCTGTACGCATGGCAGATCGCCGACCAGCTCGGCATCCCACGCGTGATCATCCCCGGTCACCCCGGCATCACCTCTGCGGTGGGACTGCTGACCACCGACATCCGGTACGAGGTGCCGACCACGGTCTGGACATCCTCGGCCGAGCCTGATCTCGAGCTGCTCCGCACCCAGATGGACCGCCTGGCGACGGACGCGGTGGCCCAGTTGAAGGCTGACGGCATCAGTGACGACGACATCTCGCTGGAGCGAAGTGTCGACTGCCGTTATGTGGGACAGGGTTACGAACTCCGCGTCATCGCGCCGGACGGCGACATCGACGAGGCGTGGGTGAAAGCAACGGCCGAGGCGTTCCACGAAGCGCACGGACGCACGTACTCGCAGCGGTTCGACGACAAAGCGGTGCAGCTGGTCAACATTCGCGTGACCGGTGTCGGTGCGGTCGAGCACGTACGTATCGCCGAGATCGAAAAGGGTGACGCCGACGCCAGCGCCGCGATCGCCACCACCACCCGGGCGCTGTTCTGGAAGTCGGAGAACGCCGACCCCGAATGGGTGCAGACACCGATCTATGAACGCGCACTGCTGAAGGCGGGCAACGTGTTCGAGGGTCCGGCGATCGTGCAACAGTTCGACTCGACGACCATTGTCGGCATCGGCCAGCGGGCCACGGTCGACGCCGTCGGGCACATCATCATCGAGAGGAACTCCTGACATGGCCAAGACCCTGATGCCCAAAACCGGTGTCTCGCTGGCAGCTGAGGGCCACCGCACCTGGAACGATGTCGAGGTCGACCCGATCACCCTGCGCGTGATCGGCGGTGCCCTGAACTCGATGGCCAAGGAAATGGCCCAGGTGCTCTACCGGATGGCGTACTCCAGCCTGATCCGGGAATCCGAGGACCTCGGTGCCGGCATCTTCGATGTCAACGGACGTGAACTGTGCGAATCGGATTCGACCCCGATGCACTGCGGTTCGATCCCGGCCTACATCCGCGGCATCAACCGCAAGCTGGCCGGCACGTACAACCCGGGTGATGTTGTCCTGCACAACCATCCGTACCACGGTGCGGCGCACTCGCCGGACTACGGTGTGGTCATCCCGATCTTCTGGGAGGGTCAGCACATCGGTTTCGCCGGTTGCACCGGGCACGTCTCGGATATCGGCGGCAACTTCCCGGGCCTGTGCATGGATGTCGTCGACGTCTGGGCCGAGGGCAAGCTCATGGACTCGATGAAGATCTATGACGCCGGCGTCCGCAACGAGATGCTGATCCAGCACATCCTGGACAACGTCCGCACCCCCGAACAGAACCGCGGCGATCTCGAAGCGTTGATCGCCTGCTCGCGCATCGGTGAGAAGCGTTTTGTCGAGCTGCTGGAGAAGTACGGCCTCGACGTGGTGATGAGTGCTGCCGAGCGGTGGATGGACTACTCGGAGTCCATGCTGCGCGCCAAGATCCGCGAGATCCCCGACGGCAGCTACGAGGCTCCCGTCGGCTACCTCGACGATGACGGCAAGAATCGCGGCGAGCCGGTGGCAGTTGCGGTCCGGGTGCAGGTCGATGGCGACAACGTCCTGATCGACCTGACCGGGTCCAACCCGCAGGTCCCCACGGCCTTCAACGTCCCGTTCGAGGGTTCGGTGCTGCCGGTGGCGGTCAGCGCAATCCGGACCATCCTGCTCGACGAGGAGCTGACCGAGGAGTTCGTCCCGCAGAACGACGGCTGCTTCCGGCCGGTGAAGGCATACGCGCCCGAGGGCACGATCTTCAACCCGGACTTCCCGGCATCGTGTTTTGCGCGGTTCTCTCAGGTCAACCGGATCTTCGACTCGATCAACCTCGCACTGGCGCCGGTACTTCCGGACCGGGCGATCGCCGGTTCGTCGGCTGCGCTGTGTGCCATCGCCTATTCGGGTGTGGCCGCCGACGGTGAGTCGTACTGGGTCTACATCGAGATCAACGAGGGCTCCTACGGTGCGCGCAACGGCAAGGACGGGATGGACGCCGTCGACACGCTGATGGCGAACACCCGGAACAACCCGATCGAGGAACTCGAGCTCAACCACGCGATGCGTGCCGAGCGCTATGAACTCCGCGACGAGGCCCCGGCGCCGGGCAAGTGGCGCGGTGGCATCGGCAGCGTGCGTACGTGGCTGATGGAGACCGACACGTTCCTCGGCTCGGAAGCCGACAACCGCAACGACCCACCCGCCGGAGCCCTCGGTGGCTTCAACGGAACGTCCGGATCGTTCACCCGCAACCCGGGGACCGATCGGGAAGAGGTGTTGTACTCCAAGGTCACCCAGGAAGTCATCCGGGCGGGGGAGACCCTCGAGATCAAGATGCCCTCCGGCGGCGGATTCGGTGATCCGTTCGAACGGGACGCCTTCGCGGTGTTGTCGGACGTCTGGGACGAGTACCTCACGGCCGAAGAAGCCCGTCGCGACTACGGCGTTGTCGTCGACACCGAGAAGTGGGTTGTCGACGACGCGGCGACCGCCACACTGCGCGATGCCAAGGTGGCGAGCTGAATCTCTCGCAGGGCGGTGCCGGCGACGAAGCCGGCACCGCCCGCGAGGCCCCTTCGATCACCGACACCGTCAATTCGGTGATCACCTGGATTGATCCGACACCCGATGTCGACGGCCCGCTCGCGGGTATGCGTATCGGGGTGAAGGACAATATCGAGGTCGCGGGCGTCCGATCTACCTGCGCGTCAGTATTTTTCGCAGATCGAGTGGCGACCGCGGATGCGGCGGTGGTGGCGCGGTTGCGTGCTGCCGGTGCGCAGATCACCGCAACCCTGAACATGGCCGAATTTGCGGTCGGGGTGACATCACAGAACTCGGCAGCCGGCGGCCCTCGCAATCCGTGGGACCCCGCGCGGGTACCTGCTGGTTCCAGTGGTGGCTCGGGAGCTGCCGTGGCCGCCGGCCTCGTCGATGTGGCGCTCGGGACCGACACCGGCGGATCGATCCGGTTGCCGGCCTCCGCATGCGGGGTCGTCGGGTTGCGACCGTCGCTCGGGCTCATCGATACCACCGGAATCTATCCGGTCAGTGCGTCTTTCGACACCGTCGGACCACTGGCCCGGTCGGTGGAGCAGGTCAAGGCGGTCTTCGACGTGTTGGTGCCGACCGCCGATGTCCCCCTGCCGGACAGATGGCGGATCGCGATGCCCGTCCCGTTCATCACCGACGACATCGATCCCGCGATACTGGCGGCGGTCGCGGCCAGCGGACGGATACTCCAAGACTTGGGACACAACGTTGTTCGTGACCAGCTGGTAGGTATGGAAGATGCGCAAGACATCGTCTACACGATCGTCTACGCCGATCTCGCCGACCTGCATCGGGCGCGGCTGCGGGATGATCCAGAGAAGTTCCAGCAGGCAACGCGCGAACGTATCGAACAGGGGCTGGTGATCTCGGCGACGGCGAAAGAGCACGCTCTTGCCCGTCGGATTGATTTCCACGGTGCGATGCGTGAGTACTTCGCCGAAGTCGATGTTGTTCTGACACCAACACTTCCGGTCGACGTCCCGCACATCGTCGGTGGCGACGATGTGATCGCACAGTCGCGACGACTGGGTCAACTGAGCTATCCGTGGTCGTTGCACGACGGACCGACGCTGAGTATTCCGGTCGGTGTTCATCCGGCCTCGGGTATGCCGATCGGCGCGCAGCTCACTGCCGCCCGGGGTGGCGAACAGGTGCTGTTCGCAGTGGCGCAGTCTCTTCAGGATCAGATCGGATGGCAGCGAAAAGTGCCGCCGCTCAATGTGATGAGGATGAACGAGTAGACGATCAGCCTCAACGCGTAGGCCGATCGGGATCGGTGAGCAGCAGATCCATCTGCTTGTAGGCGTCGCCGAGGTGGTCGAGATGCCGGCGCATGAGGTTCATCGTGCTGATCGAATCGCGTCGTTCGAAGGCGTCGAGCAGCGCTCCGTGGTCGTCGGCGACACACGTGAAGAAACCTTCGGGGGCCGATTCCCGGCCGAATCTGCTTCCCAGGACCCGGAACACGGGGGCGGTGACCAGTTCGAGCAACGGGTTGTTGGCCGCGCGCAGGATCACCAGGTGAAAGCCCTGGTTTTTCGTGAACGTCTCCGGGCCGATGGTCCCGGTCGGATCGAAGATGGTGGCGCGTAGTTCTTCCAGCTGTGCTTCGGTGTGCCGGTAGGCCGCAACGCCGGCGGCGGGGACCTCGATGAGCGCTCGCACCTCCATCAGTTGGTCGACGGTGACGGCCGATGCGGCGGTCATGAGTGTGACGCCGGTTTCGATGTGAGCGCTGATGTGGTCGATGGTGGGAACAGATACGAAGGTACCGCCGGTGACGCCCCGAGTGGTGTGGACGAGGTTCTGGCTGGCCAGCGACCGAATTGCCTCGCGAACGGTGCTCTGGCCGACACCGTACTCGCTGCGCAGTTCGGCTTCTGTCGGCAGGCGTGCTCCCGGCTGCAGTTCACCCGAGATGATGCGCTTGCGGATCGCGTTCGCCAGGACTGCGTACGCCGGGTCTGGGGAGCGTTGAAGATCCTCTGGCACAATCATTTCCGATCATCGCTCAAGCCTTGAGTTAGATGATCAGCTTAGCTCAGTGCTGCGCTCGGAGGCCTGCGACGGTCGTGGTCGGAACAACCTGCCGGTGCCGGTCTGGGTCGCGCCCCATCTGATCTGATACCGTTGATTGTTGACAATCTACCAAAGCGGTGGGTGGTGCGTGTGAGGTGGGGTGATCAAGGGTGGATTCAGTGAATCCGGCTGACCGGGTGCGCAAACGCACAATCCGCTCCCGGATCCTCGAACCGCTGGTCCAGGAGTCGACCCCGGCCATCATCGCACGTCAGCTGCGCAGCGCCATTGCAAACGGTGACTTTCCACCTGGCTTCCAGCTGACCGAATCCGGGCTCGCCGCCGACCTCGGGGTGAGCCGTGGACCGCTTCGGGAAGCCATGCAGCGGCTCACACAGGAGGGTCTACTGGTCAGCCACCGAAATCGCGGGTTGTTCGTGATCACCATGGACGACGACGACATCCGTGACATGTACGTCGCGAGGACCGCAGTGGAGCGGGCCGCCCTCGAGCAAGTGATCCTGCGAACCCCCGATGAGGCGGCAGGGGTTCTCGCCGGTTGCGTCGCCGACATGGCGCGATATGTCGACGATCCGAACGGTCCGCAGATCGCGGATGCGGACATGGCTTTTCACCATGCACTGGTCGAACTTTCCGGCAGTTCGCGTCTGTCGCGACTGCACGAGACGATCCTGGTGGAGACCCGCATGTGCCTGGGGGCGATGCGCGGAACCTATGTGTCGGCGCAGGAACGGATCGCCGAACATGGCCGAATCGTCGAGGCGATCGAGGCCCGTGACATGAAGCTTGCCGATGAAGTGATGATCGATCACATGCGCGACGGGTTGAACCGGATCATTTCCGAACCGGGTGCGGAGTCGCATTTTCCCGGTGCCGCCCTCGATCCGAGTCCCAATGTGCCCGTGAATCCGCTACCGGGTTCGCATACCTGATCCAGCGACTGGCGCTGATCAACCCCTTTAGGAGGATGTCACAGAAGACAAGAACGTTCTTTTGCTTTCAAGCACATGGAAGCAGATTTCTCTTGTGGGCATCGAAGACATCGAGATCGATTGGATGTCTTCAGATTTGAGGAGTTATCAATGAGCCCAAATGTTAAAATGGCATCGTCCGAAGTACCGCCGGGGTTTCCGGATCCGGAATCACCGGAAGGCAAGAAGCTTCTACGCAAGTCAATCGGGGCATCCGCCATCGGTAATGCGACCGAATGGTACGACTACGGCGTCTATGCCACCACGACCACCTATCTGACCCAGGCCTTCTTTCCTGGCGATATCGGCACAATCGGCACGATGCTCGGTTTTGCCATCTCGTTCGTGCTCCGTCCGCTCGGTGGCATGATCTGGGGACCGATCGGGGATCGGATCGGCCGAAAAGCAGTGTTGGCCATGACCATCCTGCTCATCTCGGGCGCCACTGCCATGATCGGCCTGCTGCCGACCCATGCGGTGGCCGGCGTGTGGGCTCCCGTCCTGCTGATCGCGTTGCGGGTGGTCCAGGGCTTCTCGACCGGTGGTGAATACGGCGGCGCCGCAACGTTCATGGCTGAGTATGCGCCCGATAAGAAGCGAGGAAAGTACGGCAGCTTCCTCGAGGTCGGCACCCTTGGCGGGTATGTGGTGGGTACCACGTTCGTGCTGGTCCTGGACTTGTTCCTCAGCGACGATCAGATGTACGAGTGGGGGTGGCGGGTACCCTTCCTGTTCGCCCTGCCGTTGGGGCTGATCGGCCTGTATCTGCGAAATCAGATGAACGACACCCCGGTGTTCATCGAGATGGAGAACAAGAACCAGATCGAGGGCTCGGCGTGGCAGGCATTCAAGGACCTGCTGACGAACTACTGGCAGCCGATTCTGGTGATGTTCGGTCTGGTGATCGCGCTCAACGTGGCCAACTACACGTTGCTCGCCTATCAGCCGACCTACCTGAAGACCACCCTCGGGATGTCCGAGACGGCCGGCACGATCGTCATCTTGGTCGGCCAGCTCGCGATGATGGCCTTTATTCCGTTCTTTGGGGCCTGGTCGGACAAGATCGGCCGAAAACCCATGTGGTGGGGTTCGCTGATCGGCCTGTTCGTGTTCGCAGTCCCGATGTACTGGCTGATGGCGCAGGGTTTGGCGTGGGCCATCATCGGTTTCCTGGTGCTGGGGCTTTTGTACGTCCCGCAGTTGGCGACCATTTCGGCGACCTTCCCGGCAATGTTCCCCACGCAGGTTCGGTACGCGGGATTCGCCATCTCGTACAACGTGGCCACAGCCGCGTTCGGTGGTACCGCGCCGCTGGTGAACGATGCCGTGACGGCCAACGACGGCTGGGAACTGTTCCCGGCCGGCTACATGATGCTGGCCTGTGTCGTCGGCATGATCGCGCTGCCGTTCCTGCGGGAAACCGCGGGATATTCGATCCGTGGAACCGAGGTTCCCGGAGGCGAAACGGCCGCCGAGCGAAAGCTAACCTCCGATTCGGTTTGAGCGACTGAAGGTTTCGCTACGGGGCTCGATCGCCGGTCGGTGATCGAGCCCCGTTTTCTGTGTATGGGATCAGCATCATCGGGGTCCCTGGGTGACTTTCGTTCAGCGAGAACGCCAACTGGTATGTTTCGGCCAACTTCTAGAAATCGGAGTCAGTCGTGAGAGTCACCCGTGTCCCCACTGTCATTGCTCGCTCGTGGTCTCGATCGCGTTGGTCGCCTCCGGTTGCTCATCGGACTCCGGCAGTGATTCGACCGGTGCGTCGGCGCCGCCCCCGGCCGGTTCCGTACCCGGTGTGGCCGTGCCGGACGCGTTCACCGCAATCACTTTGACCACCATCGGGAACTCGCCGCTTCCGTTCCGCGGAACGGACGGCAAGTATCACGTCGCCTACGATCTGCAGCTCACCAATGCCACCGCGGTGCCGGCCACCCTCGACAAGTTCGATGTCGTGGACGGCTCCGATCCGACCAAGGTGATCGCAAGCTTTTCCGGAACTGCGCTGGTCGACCCGAACTGCGACTACGGGGACTGCAATCGACTGCGGGACCTGCCGGCCGGTACCGTCGACGACACCGCGATCCCGCCGCAGGAGAGTCGCGTCCTGTTCATCGATTTTGTGCTGGACTCGCTCGATGATGCCCCGAAGGCGCTGTTGCACCACCTGTACGGGACGGGCGCGGCCTCACCGGCTTTCGGGCAACCGGGGCCCATCGACTACCTGACAACACCCGTTGCGCTGTCCACACAGACAGTCCCGGCCATCTCTCCACCATTGCGAGGGACCAATTGGATTGCCCTCAACGGTTGCTGCGAGCCGGGCTTCCCGCACCGCAGTTCGCTGTCGTCGTTCAACGGGAAACTGAACAACAGTCAGCGTTTCGCGATCGACTGGAAGCGGGTCAACGACGAGGGCGAGTTCTACACGGGCGACAAGACGAGCAACGAGAGCTACGTCGACTACGGCACCGATATCCTCGCCGTCGCCGACGCCACCGTGGTGTCAATCCTCGACGGTATGGAGGCGAACGCTCCGGGTGTGTTGCCTGCGAGCGACCCGACGCTGGCGGCAAAGCTGACCGCAGAGAACGTCGACGGGAATCACGTGATCCTCGATCTCGGTGGAGGCGTCTACGCGATGTACGCCCACATGATCTCGGGATCGGTGACGGTGAAGGCCGGCGACAAGGTGACCGAAGGCCAGGTCATCGGAAAGCTGGGTAACACCGGCAACGCCAACGCATCGCATCTGCACTTTCAGCTCATGGACGGACCGAGCCTTCTCGGATCGGATTCGCTGCCGTACAACTTCAAGAGCCTCGACTATGACGGGCAGGTGGCGCCGCAACAGATCGCCGACGCCGACGATTATCTGACCGGAACGTTCTTGCAGGGCAAGCCGGCCGCACCCGAATCCCGCACCGGCGAACTCCCGCTCAACCTCGCAATCGTGAACTTCCCCGAAGTGCCCTGAGCAACGACGACATTTAAGGCACGGTCGACGGTGATTTCGGCCCGCTCGACGGTGATTTCGGCCCGCTCGACGGTGGTTTCGGCCCGCTCGACGGTGGTTTCGGCCCGCTCGGTGTGGATCCGTCGAGCGTGCCGAAAACGCCGTTCAGCGTGCCGAAATAGTCTCGTCAGAGCATCCGTAAGGCCAGCAGCGCATAGGCTTTCGCGGCGATCACCAGTTCGGCGATCGAGACCGACTCGTCGGGGCGGTGGGCCTGGTCGTTGAGTCCTCCGGGCCCGAGCACGATGGTGGGGATATCGAGATCGCGGTGGATGAAGCCACCGTCGCAGGCGGCGGTCCACCCGGTGATCGCGGTGTGGCCGCCGGCATCGGTGACGGCGCCGGCGGCCTGGCTCGCGAGGGGATGGTCGCGTTCGGTACGGAATCCCGGCATCGCCATCGTCACCTTCACATCAACCGTGATGCCGTCGCGGTCGATTCCGGCGTCGCTGATCGCTCCGCGCAACCACTTCGCGATGTCGTAGGCGTCTTCACCGGGCATCAGCCTGCGGTCGAAACTCACCGTGGCGCTCGGTGCCACCACCGAGATGCCCTGCCCGCCTTCGATGAGCCCGGTGTTCCAGGTGCCCGACCCCAGCAGCGGGTCGGGGTTGGCCAGTAGCCGCCGCTGATCGGTCCGAACCAGGTCGATGACCGCCGCGGCCGCGTCGATGGCGTTGCGGCCATCGGCCGGGCGGCCGGAGTGGGCTGCGCGGCCGCTGATCCGGACCTCGAGGTAGGACGCCCCGCGGCAGGCGATGACGGTCTCGAGGTCGGTGGGCTCGGCGACCACGCAGCCGGCGAACCGGTACCGGGAACCCTGAGATACGAAGTCGCGGATCCCGATCCCGAGATCTTCCTCGTCGACGGTGCAGGCCAGTTGGACCGGACCGGGCAGGTGCATCCCGGACCGGGTGAGTGCGGCCATCGCGATCACCGCAGCCGCGAGTCCGCCCTTCATGTCGGTGGCACCCCGACCGTAGATGCGCCCGTCCTCGACACCGGCGCCGAACGGACGCCGGGTCCATCCGTCGCCGGCGGGTACGACATCCGAGTGGCCCAGCAACATCAACCCCGGCCGATCCCCGAAGTGCGGAACCGTGGCAGTCAGATTCGGACGACCCGGCGCCACCTCCCGGGTCTCGACGGTGAATCCTCGTTCCTGGCAGGCGCGGCCGAGGACCGCGACGGTTTGGGCCTCGGTCCCTCCGGGGTTCTCACCACCGGCATCGATCAGCGACCGGGTGAGAGCAACGAGTTCCGACTCGTCGATCAGCTCGAGTACGGCCGCCTCGTTCACGAAGCGGACACTGCCAGGTCAAGCGCGCTCTTCAGGCGCCGGATCCCCACGTCGATGCGCTCGGGGGTGCTGGAGGCGAAACACAACCGCAGGGCGTTGCGGAAATGGCCGCCGGGGGACAGAGCCGGCCCGGGGATGAAGGCCACGCCCTGCGCCAGGGCGATCTCGAAGAGTTCGCGGGTGTCGACCTCGGCGTATCGGCCTGCCAGGGTGACCCAGAGGAAGAAGCCGCCGTCCGGGTTGGTCGTCGAGAAGTCTTCTCCCAGATGTTGGTTGAGAGAAGAGATCATGGCGTCGCGACGAATCCGGTAGAGGCCGCGCAGGGAGACCAGGTGGGCATCGAGACCACCGCGCGAAATGTACTCCGCGACGATGTGCTGGTTCGGGACATTGGTGCAGGTGTCCATCGCCTGCTTGCCGTTGATCAGCAACTGCCGCAGGGCCGGGTCCGCGTCGATCCAGCCCACGCGCCACCCGGGAGCCAGGATCTTCGAGAACGTCCGCACCGAGAACAACAACGGGTCGTCCGGGCTCAGGGTCCGGAAGGTGGGGATGTCCTGGCCGGAAAAGCGGAGCAGCGCATAGGGATCGTCGTCGATGATGACCGCGCCCCACTTGTGGGCCAATTCGAGCAGTGCCTTACGACGCTCGAGGGACAACGTCACGCCGGAGGGATTCTGGAAGTTGGGGATCGTGTAGATGGCCTTGGGGGTGCGCCCGGTGCGGGCGACGAGATCGGGGAGCTGATCGACCAGCATGCCCTCGTCGTCGACCGGGACCTCCAGCAGTTCGGCACCGTACGACAACGCGGTGGCACTGCCGTTGGTGTACGTCGGTGATTCGGTGATCACCAGATCGCCCGGATCGACGAACAGCTTGCAGGCCAGGTCGAGTCCCTGCATTCCGCCGGTGGTGATGACCAATCGATCCTGACTCGCCGGATCAGGTGTGCCGGCAAGATATTTCACCAGCAGGTCGAGCAACCGCGGCTCGCCTTCGGACGCCCCATACGTGAACGACGTGTGATCGAGGATGCTGCCGGCGATCTCGCGGAACTCGTCGGCCGGTACTGCTTCGTCCGCCGGCGAGCCCATGGCGAATCGCACGATGTCGTGCTTCTGGGCGGCGAGCAGGGACGTCGACGAGTCGATCATCGACCCGACCAGATCTTTGGCCCGGCCGGCGAGTGGAAATGTGCGTGCCCCGGCGAGGGGGAGTCCTGTTGCGGTCATGCGTTTTCCTCTCACTTTCCGATCAGCCCGCTTTCCTGATCAGTTCTCTGGGGAAGCTGGTGAATGTCTCCACGCCGGTGGCGCTGACACGTACCGATTCGGACAGTTCGAATCCGTAGCCGTCCATCCACATGCCGCAGACAATGTGGAAGGTCATGTTCTCGTCGAGGATCGTTTCGTCTTCGGTGCGAATGCTGATGGTCCGCTCACCCCAATCCGGGGGATATCCGATACCGATGGAATAACCGAGCCGGGAATGCTTTTCGAGGCCGTACTTGGCCAGGGTCCAGTTCCAGGTCGACGCCAGTTCGCGGGTGGCAACACCCGGCGCGATGGCGTCGAGGACATTGTTCAGCCCCTCGGCGGTGGCGCCCGCGACGTAGTCCACGTCTTTGTTGACCGGACCCAACGAGACCGTGCGGGCCAGTGGACAGTGGTAGCGGTTGTGGGCACCGGTCAGTTCCACCACCACCGCCTCACCGCTGATGAATGTCCCCTGATTCCAGGTCAGGTGTGGGGTGTCGGCGGCGGCGCCGGTGGGCATCATCGGGACGATCGCCGGATAGTCACCACCGAACTGATCGGTGCCGGTGATCTGGGCCTGCGAGATCGCCGCTGCGGCATCACATTGGCGTACCCCGATGTCGATGGTGTCGATGGCGGCGCGCATCGCCTCCGAGCAGACCATCCCGGCCTGGCGCATCAACTGGATCTCCGCATCGGACTTGACCGAGCGCACCCAGTTGACGAGTTCGAAGCAGTCGACGAGCTTCCACTCGGGGATGGCATTGACCAGCGCGCGATAGGCCTTGGGGGAGAAGAAGTGTGAATCCATCTCCAGTCCCACCGAGCCGCCCCGCGATGCCGGGGCGATGAGATGCCGTTGGCGCAGCGCAAACGCGACCCAGTCGAACGGGTGCACGTGCGGCCGGTGGACATAGCTTTCCGGGTATCCGACGATCTGATCGGGCGGCAACCAGGTGGTGCGGTGGGCGCCGTGGGCGTCCATCTCTCGTGCGAAGTACACCATGTCGCCGTCCATCGGGACGAACAGCATCTGTGGTGTGTAGAACGACCAGGCGTTGTATCCGATGAGATAGAAGATGTTCGCCGGGTCGGTCACGATGATCGCCGACAGACCCTGCCGGTCCATCAGGGTGCGCACCCCGGCGAGCCGGGTCTGGTATTCGGCGTCGCTGAACAACTGGGATCCGAGGTACATCTGGTCACACCTCCTTCTGCTGTCGAATCATCCTGCAGGCGGGGGATTTCCGCCAACGGGCCGTCAGGTTCGTGGTATGGCGAGGTATTTGATCTCGAGGAACTCCTCGATACCGACCCGCCCACCCTCGCGACCGAGTCCCGATTGTTTGACGCCGCCGAACGGTGCCGCCGGGTTGGACACCAGGCCGGTGTTGAGGCCCACCATCCCGACCTCCAGACCCGCGGACATCCGCAGTCCGCGGTCGATGTCCTGGGTGAAGAGATATCCGACCAGACCCCACGGGGTGTCGTTGGCCAGCTCGATGACCTCGTCTTCGGTGTCGTAGGGGATCACCGGCGCCACCGGGCCGAAGATCTCGGTCCCCATCAGGGCCGAGCGCCGGTCGACACCCGAGAGCACCGTCGGCAGGTAGAAGTAGCCGGCATCCGTGGATGCCTCTCCGCCGCAGAGCACCTCGGCACCGCGGCTGACGGCGTCGGCGACGAGCTCGCGGACCTTGTCGATGGCCTTCTGCTCGACCAACGGACCGACGTCGGTGCCGTCCTCGGCGCCGTCGCCGACCTGCAGCGCGCCCATCTTCGCGGCCAGTCGCGCGGTGAACTCACCGGCGACGCTGCGGTGCACGAACATCCGGTTGGCAGCGGTGCAGGCCTCACCCATGTTCCGCATCTTCGCCATCATCGCCCCGTCGACGGCCTTCTCGAGGTCGGCGTCTTCGCAGACGATGAACGGCGCGTTCCCGCCGAGTTCCATCGAGGTGCGCATCACCGTGCGGGAGGCCTGCTCCAGCAGGAGTTTGCCGACCTGGGTGGATCCGGTGAAGCTGACCTTGCGGGCCAGTCCGCTGTCCATCCAGGTTTCGACGACGGGGCCGGGCGCATCGGTGGTCACCACATTCAAGACACCGGCGGGGAGCCCGGCGAGGGTGAGGATCTCGGTGAGGGCCAACGCCGTCAGCGGTGTCAGTTCGGCGGGTTTGAAGACCATGGTGCAGCCGGCGGCGATCGCCGGACCGATCTTGCGGGTACCCATCGCCAGCGGGAAGTTCCACGGCGTGACCAGGATGCAGGGTCCCACGGGCTCTTTGGTGACGATGATCCGATTCTTGCCGTCACCGGTGGTGGTGTGGCCGCCGTCGATCCGGACGGCCTCCTCGGAGAACCAGCGGAAGAACTCGGCGGCGTAGGCCACCTCACCTCTGGCCTCGGCGAGCGGCTTGCCCATCTCGGTGGTCATGATCAGCGCCAGCTCGTCCGTGCGGTCCAGGATCAGGTCGTGGGCGCGGCGCAGGATCTCACTGCGTTCGCGGGGGGCAGTGGCGGCCCAGGTCTTCTGATGCCGGGCGGCGGAATTGATCGCTGCCGTCGCATCGGCCGCACCACCGTTGGCCACGTGCGCAATCACCTGACCGGTGGCCGGATCCTCGACCTCGAAGGTCTCGCCGGATGCTGCCGACGTCCACTGTCCGTCGATGAACAGTCCGGAAGGCAGTGATCCGATCAGGCCGGCCGCGAGGGCCTTTCGATCCGTGCTCAGTACCGGTGACGTCGCCATGGTTTACCTCCTCGTGGTTGTTGTTGGGTGCCGCCGTTCGGCCGTGCCGGTGCGGGGTGCAGCAGCTCGGCCAGATGTACCGACTGCACATCGGGCACGGTCGCGTCGGTGGCCGCGAGATGCTGGACCGCCATGGCGCAACTGAATCCGTCGGTCAGCACCGGGGTGTGATCGGCGTGGTTGCGCAGGGCCGGTGCCAGCGCCTGCTCGGCGACACCCATGCTCACCTCGTAGTGGCCCTTCTCGAATCCGAAGTTGCCTGCCACGCCGCAACATCCGTCGGCCTGGTGGATGGTGGTGGCCCCGAGGCGGCGTAGCACCGACTGCTGGGTGTTGGGCCCGAAGGTCGCGTACTCGTGGCAGTGCGTCTGCACGGTCACCTCGGCCGGCAGCGGCGCGGTCGGCTGCCATCCCCCGTCGAGGAGGTGCCCGACCTCGGTGGCGAAGCTGCGGACGCGGCCGGCGACCCGCTTGGCGGCGTCGGTGTGGACGAGTTCGGGCAGGTCCTTGCGCAGGGCGGCAGCGCAACTGGGGTCGGGTACGACGATCGGCCGGTCGGTGCCGTCGTCGAGGGCATCGGCGGTGCGCGCCAAGACCTTACGGGCCCGCCTGAGCTGACCGGTGGAGATCCAGGTCAACCCGCAGCAGTTGTCGGCCTCGCAACTGACCGTCCGCCCGGCGCTGCCGAGCACCCCCGCGGTGGCCGCGGCGACCTGCGGCCGAAACGCCTTGGTGAACGAATCGACGAACAGGACGGAGTCGGCTGCCGGGTCGGGGCGCAGCCCGGACATGCCGTCCCGCACGGTGTTTCGCCGGGCGAACGCGGGCATGGTGCGCCGGGGATCGACACCGCCGGCGCGGGCGGCGAGATCGGCCAGGGGGCCGGACAGCGCCCGGTTGATCAGTGGTGCCAGCGGGGCGGCGGCCCCCAGCCAGGCCGGCATCCACCCCAGTGAGTAGTGCGACAGGGGACGTAGCCGACCGCGGTAGTAGTTGGAGAAGAACTCCGACTTGTACGTCGCCATGTCGACGCCGACGGGACAGTCTGTGGAACAGGCCTTGCAGGACAGGCACAGGTCGAGAGCCTCCCGGGAATCCTCGTCGCGCCACCCCGACTTGATGTCGGGGGCGGTGCGGACCATTTCCTGCAGCACCCTGGCCCGGCCCCGGGTGGAGTCCTTTTCGTCCCCGGTGGCACGGTAGCTCGGGCACATCACGCCACCGGACGTCGTGCGGCATCGCCCGACGCCGATACATCCCTGGACGGCGTGCACGAACGGGTCGAGGCCGGGTTTGCCGCCGTCAGAGAGTTCGGGTGTCCCGAGATCGAACGTGGTCTTCCAGTGCCGGTCCGGGACATCGGCCAGGGCCAGGTTGTCGTCGATCCGGTCGGGGTCGACGATGCTGCCGGGGTTGAGGATCCCGGCCGGATCCCAGATCTGCTTGAAATCGGAAAACGCCGAGATGAGCTCGGGGGAGTACATGATCGGCAGGAACTCCGAACGTGACCGACCGTCGCCGTGCTCACCGGAGAGCGAACCACCATGCGCGACAACAAGTTCTGCGGCCTCGGTGCAGAATCTGCGCATCGTGGCGCGGCCCGCGGCGCTGCGGAGGTCGAACGTGATCCGCACATGCATGCAGCCGGCGCCGAAATGCCCGTACATCACACCGGTCAGTCCGTGCCGGTCGAGGAGTTGCTCGAACCCCTCGAGATACTCGGCCAGGTTCTCCGGCGCCACCGCGGAATCCTCCCAGCCGGGCCAGGATTCGTAGGCGCCGCCGTGCCCACCTTCTTCGGGGGCGACGTCTTCGGGGTCGACCAGCCGCGACGACAGGCCGGCGCCGTCCTCGCGTATCCGCCAGAGCGAGACCCGCTGCGTCGGATCGGGCACGGTGCGTCCGTCGACGAGACGTCCGTTGGCGCGGAGTTTGTCGAACAACGCCAGAGCTGCTTCCTGCGGGCCCTCGGAGCCGAAGCCGGAGGCGGAGGCGGAGCTCGACCATTTCAACGCACTCTCCTCATCGAGATCGACGTAGAGCCAGGCGTTTCCGCTGGGCAGTCCCGCGACTGCGTCGTCGCCGCGCCGGGCCCGCATGGTCGCGACGATGCGTTCGTCGATGCCTTCGATGGCCGACGGGGCGAACTCGAGGAGCGTGGGGACGTCGCGGGCGGCGTCGACCACGTTGCGATAGCCCAGTGCAAGCAACAGCGGGCGGGTGGCCGACGGGACCAGCCGGACGGTCGCCGACACCACGATCGCGCAGGTTCCCTCGGTTCCGACCAGGGCCCGGGCGACGTCGAAACCGTTCTCCGGCAACAGCTTGCCGAGGTGGTAGCCCGAGACCTGACGCGGGATGCGTTCCATCTCGGTGCGGATCGCGCCCAGATTCGACGAGGTCAACTCGCGCAGCCGTGTCGAGAGTTCGGCGGCGCGGTCGGCGGCGACGGCGTCGGCCGGGTCGGTCGCGATCAGGCCGGTGCGGGTGGCGGTCAGCTGCAGTCCGTCCGCGGTGACCAGGTCGAGGGATTCGACGTGGTCGGTGGTGCGGCCGTGGCGGACCGAATGATTGCCGCAGGCATCGTTGGCGATGGCACCGCCCAGTGTGGCCCGGGACTGGCTCGACGGGTCGGGGGCGAACGTCAGTGATCCGCCGGTGGCGCCGCGCACCTCGCTCTGCAGCGTGGTCAGGACGATGCCGGCCTGGGCGACCGCTGTTCGGTTCTCGGCATCGACGGCCAGTGTTCGGTTCAGATGGCGGGAGAAGTCGAGGATGACGCCGGCGCCGATCGCGTTCCCGCCCATGCCCGTCCCACCACCACGTGCGGTCAGCGTGAGCCCGTTTCGGTGGCAGTACACAGCCACCGCCGCGACATCGGCAGCGCTGCGGGGGAACACCACGACCAGTGGACGCAGCCGATAGTTCGACGCGTCGTACGCATATTCGGTCCGCCGCCGCGAGGAGGCGTCGGCGCTCAGGCCGAGAGCGATGAGATCAGCGCAGATGTGGTCGGGGGATGGGGCCGGATCCATGACCACCACTATCCAAGGGTCGCGGTCAGCGCGGCTTCGAACCTGTTCAACCCGGTGGCCATCTCGTCTTCGGTGACCACGAGCGCCGGGATCAGGCGGACCACGTTGCCCATCGGACCGCAGGTCAGCGTCAGTAGTCGCTCCGGGATGCAGGCCTGCTGGACGGCCGCGGCGGTCACGGCGTCCGGGGCGCCGTCGGCGTCGACGAACTCGATACCCGCCATCAGGCCGAGGCCGCGGACGTTCCCGATCTCGCTGAACTTCGGTGCGAGTTCGGCCAGCCCCTGCAGCATCTGGTCGCCGCGTATCCGGGCGTTGTCCACCAGGTTTTCCTCGGCGATGACCTCGAGCGTGGCCACACCGGCCGCCGCCGCGACCGCGTTGCCGCCGTAGGTGCCGCCCTGCGACCCGGGCCAGGCCTTGGCCATCAGCGCCTCGGGGGCGGCGATGGCCGAGATCGGGAATCCGGATGCGATGCCCTTGGCGGTGATCAGGATGTCGGGGGTCAGACCGTCGGTGTGCTGGTGGCCCCAGAACTTTCCGGTCCGGCCCACACCCGCCTGGACCTCGTCGAGGATGAGGACGATGCCGTACCGGTCGGCACGTTCGCGCAGGCCGGCGAGGAAGGCCGGGGGTGTGGGCAGGTAACCGCCATCGCCGAGTACCGGCTCGATCAGGAATGCCGCGGTGTCGTCGGGGGCGACCCGGGAGGCGAAGAGGTAGTCGAGCTCGCGCAGCGCGAACTCGACCGCGGTCACCTCGTCCCAGCCGTAGCGGTAGGCATAGGGGAACGGGGCCATGTGTACCCCGCCCATCAGTGGTGAGAAGCCGGCGGAGAAACGGGTCCCGGCGGTGGTCAGGGTGGCCGCGGCGACGGTGCGTCCGTGGAAACCGCCCTGGAAGACGACGATGTTGGGCCGGGCGGTGGCCATTCGGGCCAGGCGTACGGCGGCTTCGACGGCCTCGGAGCCGGAGTTTGCGTAGAACACCGAATCCAGGCCGGTGGGCAGATGCTCGCCGAGCTTCTCGGTGAGCTCGAGCAACGGCTTGTGCATCACGGTGGTGTACTGCGCGTGGATGATCTTGCCGCACTGTTCCTGCGCTGCGGCAACCACTTTCGGGTGGCAATGGCCCGTGCTGGTGACACCGATGCCGGTGGTGAAGTCGAGGTAGTCGACTCCGTCGGTGCCATGAATCCAGGACCCCTGAGCGTGGTCGACGACCACCGGTGTCGCCTGTTTCAGAGCGGGGCTCAGCTGGGTGGGGCTCATTCGTACACCGTGACGGCAGATTGCAGGATTGTCAACAATTAGACAGTTGCGGTCGTAGATGTTGGTTCACTGCCTTAACGTGGCCTCATGGGAGTTGGGCAGAACAGAAGTCGCCACGAGAAGTCGGAAAAGCCGGTCGTTGCGATCCTGGGCCGCGAGGGCCTCGGAGAACCTGCCAATCTGGCGCAGATCCGCGAGGTCGCCGAGGTGCGCATGTGTACCACCACCAGCCTCGGGGCCGCACTGGCCGACGGGCAAGGCGCCGATGTGCTGCTGCTCTGGGACTTCTTCTCCGCCGCGCTGCGGGACAACTGGTCGCACGCGAAGGCCCTGCGATGGGTGCACGTGTGCGCCGCCGGCGTCGACGCGATGCTGTTCGACGAGTTGCGGTCGTCGAAGGTCACCGTCACCAATGCGCACGGCGTTTTCGACGGGCCGATCGCCGAGTTCGTGCTGGGATCGATCATCGCCCAGGACAAACAGTTCCACCGGTCCAAACGGCTGCAGCACGAGAAGCGCTGGGAGCGCCGCGACACCATCCGGACCGCCGGTCGCAGTGTCCTGGTGATCGGTACCGGGGGTATCGGGCGGGCGGTTGCCCGGCTGCTCCGGGCCGCCGGACTGAAGGTGACCGGCGCCGGCCGCACCGAACGTACCGACGACCCCGACTTCGGGACGGTCCTGACCACCGACGACCTCGCCGGGTACGTCGGCCGGTTCGACAACGTGATCACCATCGCCCCGCTGACGGAGAAGACCAGGGGGCTGATCAGCGCCGAGGTGCTGGCCGCCATGAAACCGACCGCGCATCTGATCAACGTCGGCCGGGGGCAGCTCATCGACGAACGTGCCCTCATCGCTGCGCTGCGGTCCGGGACCATCGCGGCGGCGTCGCTCGACGTGTTCGAGGTGGAACCCCTGCCGGAGGTGAACCCGCTCTGGGAGATGGAGAACGTCAATGTCTCGGCCCACATGAGCGGGGACGTCGTGGGTTGGCGCGATGAACTGGCAGACCTGTTCCTCGACAACCTGCGCGAGTATGCGGCGGGCCGGGCGCCGGCCAACGAGGTCGACAAGACGGTCGGATACGTGCGGGCCGGCTGAGAGGTCGACGTCCACCCGGTCGGGCAGGGGATCGGTCGGATACGTGCGGGCCGGCTGAGAGGTCGACGTCCACCCGGTCGGGCAGGGGATCGGTCGGGTACGTGCGGGTCAGTTGAGATGTTTCGCCCAACCTGTGCCTATTCACAGATGGATCTCAGGCTGGGCTTCTATGTTCGGACACGTGCCTGAAACCCGACCGCGCTCGACGATTGTCGTGACGTTGTTGTGTGTCGCCGGGCTGGCCGTTGCCGGTGTGGCGTTGGCCTACTGCGTCCACCTGGGCGCGCAGCGCAACGACTCGGGGCAATCGTCGGCCGAGTTCACCTATGTCCCGCCGAACCAGGCCGGAATGAACTCGACCGCCGACACCGCCGAATCCGATGCGTTGCCCGAGAAGCTCGAGACCGAGCGATCGAAGATCATGCTCTGCACGATCGACGGCATCAGCGACGAGATCTTGTCCGTGCACACCCCGGACGGCCGCAAACATCAACTGACCCTGAGTCCGGACACCCACGTCGAATCCGCGAAGGGCGACGAGGTGACCGACCTCGCCAAAGGCGACCTGGTGGTGGTCCGAATTGTCAAAAGCGAGGACGCCACCACCGTCGACCTCATCGTCGACGGGCGGGTGTCGGCGTCGATACCCGACAACTGATCACGACGCGCCGCGGCACCGACCGCCGGACACCCCCGAGGGTTGGTGATCCGTTCGCAGGTCAATCGCGGGTGCCACGGTAAGCTGAGCCGTGATGACTGTCGTCTACTTCTTGATCGCCGCAGTGGCGCTGGCCGGTGCCGGTGCGCTGTTGTGGCTTGATCGTAAGCGCGTCACCGGCGTACGTCAGGAACGTGCGATCTGGGGCGACCAGCACGGGTTCGCATACCGCGCAACCGATCCCGGCCTCAAGCGGGACTTCGTCCGGGCCGGCATGAATGTGCCCGACCACATCGAGGTTCAGGATGTCGCCGAGGGAACGTACTACGGCGAGCAGACGCTTGTCTTCGATCTCGCGGAGACCGCCACCATCGTCGCGATCCGGCGCACCACCGCGTCCAGTGTGATCATCGATCTGCGGCACGAGAAGACCCTGGCCCCGGCCGAGCCCGATGTCGAACTGCTCGGTGCGATGGGTAAACGGGTGATGTTCTCGAGCAACCTCGATGTGG
Organism: Williamsia sp. z34; assembly: GCF_059553395.1. Classification (NCBI taxonomy): domain Bacteria; kingdom Bacillati; phylum Actinomycetota; class Actinomycetes; order Mycobacteriales; family Nocardiaceae; genus Williamsia; species Williamsia sp. z34. The sequence goes on from NZ_JCANWW010000005.1 coordinate 367,335, forward strand.
CCCGGCGGGTCTGTGACCGCCGCATGGTGACCCTGGCCACCAACGCACCGGATTACATCGAGATCTTGTGGAACGAGGGCGCCTGGTCGCTGGGGTCGATGCCGATCACCAACGATCCCGAGCGTCTCGACACCGCTCTGGAGACCGTGCGACGTTTCACCGATCTGTTGCGGGTCCTGCCCCCGATCGTCGATCCGCAGGGTGCACCGGACCCCCGTGACCCGTCCAGCCCCACCGGGCGGTCACGCCGTGGACTCGCCGATCCGCGTACCGAGAACATCCGTCGCGAAGATCTTCCGCCCCGGCCGCCAGTCCGGTCGTCCGGGCCCGATGACCGATCTTCAACCCGCGACGCCGAGCCGATCCGCCGGCCGTCGACACCCCCGCGCAACAGCGATCCCGCCGGTCGCAGTCCGCTCCCGCCGATCCGTCAGTCGGGCCCGATCCCACGCCAACCGGGTTCGTCCGGCACCATCCCACGCCGACCTGGAGGACCCGTTGACTGACCCAGTAGCCCCCGAGATCGTTCCCGCCGGGGGACTCCTCCGGTTGGCCGAACTGGTCTCAGAACTCGCGGTGGTCCACGGCAAGGTGACGTTGTCGTCGGGTGCGGAAGCGGACTACTACGTCGATCTGCGCCGCGCCACCCTGCACCACGAGGCGTCCGCGCTCATCGGCGCTCTGCTGCGTGAGCTGACCGCCGACTGGGACTACGTCGCCGCCGGTGGACTGACCCTGGGCGCAGATCCGGTGGCCACCGCGATCATGCATGCCCCCGGGCGCCCCATCAACTCGTTCGTGGTCCGCAAGGCGGCCAAAGCCCATGGCATGCAACGCCAGATCGAAGGCCCCGACATCGTCGGGAAGCGGGTATTGGTGGTCGAGGACACCACCACCACCGGCAACTCGCCGCTGACCGCGGTGCGGGCACTGCGCGATGCCGGCGCGATCGTGGTGGGTGTGGCGACCGTCGTCGACCGCAACACCGGCGCCGACGCGGTCATCGCCGCCGAGGGCGTGGAATACCGGTCGCTGCTCGGCTTGAGCGACATCGGCCTGGCCTGAGTGGAACAGGAAGCCGGCCCGACCGAATGGGGTGAACCGGCCGTCGGAGTCGGTCCCTGGGTCGACGAACACGGAACCGAACCACCCACCGACCCACGCTACGATCCCGAGCTGCTCGCAGCCGGCGATCGACGCAATGTGGTTGATGCATACCGCTATTGGACGCGGGAGGCAATCGTCGCCGACCTCGACACCCGACGTCATCCGTTCCATGTGGCGATCGAGAACTTCGGCCACGACGGCAACATCGGCACCGTGGTCCGCACCGCCAACGCCTTCATGGCCAGTGCCGTTCACATCGTCGGACGGCGCCGGTGGAACCGGCGTGGTGCGATGGTGACCGACCGTTATCAGCATGTGTTGCACCACGAATCGGTCCACGACCTGATGGTCTGGGCTCGCGAGAACCAGCTGGCCGTGGTCGCGGTCGACAACACGCCGGGTTCGGTTCCGCTGGAAACCGCGGATCTTCCGCGCGAATGTGTGCTGTTGTTCGGCCAGGAAGGTCCGGGTGTGAGCCCCGATGCGCAGGAGCAGGCCGACCTGACCGTGTCGATAGCGCAGTTCGGGTCCACCCGCTCCATCAACGCCGGCGTTGCGGCCGGTATCGCAATGCATGCGTGGATCAGCAGGCACGCCGATCTGGACCAGGCCTGGTGATCGCCGGCCGACACCGCGAGTTGCCCCCGAAAACTGTCACCTGCAATGGCTCCGAGGGAAGATTGCCCTCGGTGCCCGGCTATATGACAGTTTTCAGGGTGGCTCGATGAGGTTGTCCCGAAGGGACTGAAGTGTCGCTCGGCTCATCGGCAATGGGAGATGTCGAAACCGCGGAAACGTGCGGCCCTTCTATCAATACATCCGCATTGTCTGGCAGACGGTTTCGTTGCGCCACCGGCCGGTGATCTGCGATTGTTGGGAGCGTATTTATCGGCTCGCACGTACCCGGTCCCCCGCTGATCCTTTGAGTCCGAAATGAAACATTTCGAATCGACGCCGCCCTGATGGGTCGGACAGGGATTCGACCCACACGCAGGATGTCCCCCCGAGAAGGGTCGAGATGAGCCAGATCCCCGATCAGTTGTCCACCGGGCCGTCGCCCGACGATCCGGTGCCGAACGAGCCACCAGGTGAGCGCACGGCCGGTGAGGGGCCGGTCGATGCACCGGTCGCCGATGAACCGCACAAGCCCGGGTTTCACCGAATTCGACAGTGGCTCAGCAGATTCGAACCCGTGGGGTTGGTGTTCGGTCTCTTCTTCTACGCGTGGTCGATGTCGCCCTCGCTGTTGCCACGGACGTGGGCTCTGCAGGCGGTGGCCACCGGCATCAGCGTTGCGATCGGTTACGGCATCGGTGTCCTGGTTGTCTGGATCTTCCGCAAATGCGGGCTGACCCGGGAATGGCCGCCGACCTGGCAACGCATCGGGTGGTACGCGATCGGGCTGGCCGCGCTGATCGTTCTGCCGCTGTTCTTGGTCCTGGGTTCGTGGTGGCAGGACATCACACGTGAACTGGTCGGGATCGAACCGGGGAGCAACTGGGACTACATCGGGGTCTTCGTCCTCGGTGTGGTGGTGTTTTTCGTCTGCCTCTACCTCGGGCGTGGTATCGCCGGGCTGGTGCGACTGTTCTACCGGTTGGCCGACCGTTTCCTGCCCGACCCGGTGGCGATCGGCGTCAGTGTCCTGGTGGTCGCGGTGGTGTTCTTGCTGGCCGTGGACGGCCTGGTGACCGCCGGGGTGGCCCGGGTCGCGAACGGTTCGGCAATGGCCGCGGACCAAGGCACGGCCGACGGCGTGGTCCAGCCGACCGAGACGGAGCGTTCGGGTTCTCCGGGATCCGTGGAGAGCTGGGATTCGCTGGGGCGCGAGGGGCGAACATTTGTGGCCGGTGGCCCGCGCCGGCAGCAGATCGCCGAGCTGACCGGCCGTCCCGCGCTGGAACCGATCCGGGTCTACGCCGGACGGGCCTCCGTCGACGAGTCCGGTTTGGACGAGGGCGCCCCGACGGCGAACGCGCTGGCCGAGGGTGTCGTGGCAGAACTCGACCGCACCGATGCCTTCAGCCGCGAATACCTGGCGGTGGTCACCACCACCGGCCGGGGCTGGGTCAACCAGCACGTCGCGGCATCGCTGGAATACCTTTCGGGCGGAGACTCCGCGATTGCCGCCATGCAGTATTCGTTCCTCCCGAGTCCGCTGGCATTTCTCGCGGACCGGGAAACACCCCGGTTGGCCGGACGGGCACTGTTCGAAGCGGTCTATGACCGGTGGAGTTCATTTCCGGAAGACGGTCGTCCCAAACTGCTGGTATTCGGGGAATCGCTCGGCTCGTACGGGTCGCAGGACGCATTTTCCGGCGCGCAGGACATGATTGCCCGAACCGACGGCGCCTTGTTTGTGGGCACGCCCAACTTCACCTCACAATGGCGCCGGATCACCGATTCGCGCGATCCCGGCAGCCGAGAAATCCTGCCGGTGATCTACGGCGGCGAGAACGTCCGGTTTGCGTCGGCGCCGGATGATCTCTACGCGCCGGGTATGGGGCAGTGGGAGACCCCGCGGATCGTCTACTGGCAGCATCCGAGCGACCCGATCGTCTGGTGGTCGTCGAATCTTCTTCGGAGCAAACCTGATTGGCTCGATGAACCGCGCGGCGACGACATCGACAAGGGAATGACCTGGATACCGTTCGTCTCGTTCTGGCAGGTGACCCTGGACATGGTCTTCGCTGCAGAGGTGCCGTACGGCCACGGTCACTCGTATGGTCCCGAAGCGGTGTTCTTCTGGAATCAGATCCTCGACCTGAACGATCAGGAACTCTCCGATCGCATCTACGCGACGTTGAGCGCGGACTGAACAGCGTTGCAGGTTTTCCGCCCCCTGGCGCTAGCTGGGGCTGTCGGAGGGCTCGATCGCGGGGTCAGCGATCGGGTCCACGTCGTCACGCCTGCGCCAGCGCTTGTACAGCTCGCTGATGATCGGCAGGACCGAGACGAAGACGATGAACAAGAAGATGTAGTCGATGTTCTCCTGGATGAAGCTGATCTGCCCGAGCCAGAAACCGAGCAGGGTCACACCGGCACCCCAGACGATGGCACCGATGACGTTGTAGACGAGGAACGTCGGGTAACGCATCTTTGCGGCACCGGCCACCAGTGGTGCGAAGGTACGCACGATCGGGACGAAGCGGGCCAGGAAGATCGTGATCGGGCCGTGCTTCTCGAAGAACACGTGGGCCTCTTCGATGTACTTGGTCTTGAGGACCCGGGCGTCGGGTTTGAAGAGCGAATAACCGAACCGGTTGCCGAGGAAGTAACCCACCTGATCGCCGAGGAATGCGGCGATCGGGATGGTCAGCAACAGCACCCAGAGCGGGGCGAATGGCTCGATCTCATCGGATTTCGCGGCCACGATCAGACCGGCGGTGAACAGCAGCGAGTCGCCGGGCAGCAGCGGGAAAAGTAGCCCCGACTCGATGAACACGACGAGGAGCAAGCCGCCCAACATCCATGTTCCGAACGAGTTGAGGAGGTTGATCGGGTCCAGGAACCCAGGCAACAAGGCCACTTCGGTGGTGGTCTGGGCAAGAAGAGTCTCGATCACAGAAGCCAAGGGTACCGGGTGATCGTCTCCAGAACTCAATCTGCCGGTCCGGGAGGGGCGGTGTCGAGGGGCACTTGCCATACTTGACCAGAGACAACAACGAAACTGCAGCTGGAGGACATATGCCCATCGCAACCCCCGAACAATATGCACAGATGCTCGATGCGGCGAAGGAAGGCGGGTTTGCCTTCCCGGCAATCAACTGCACCTCTTCGAACAGCATCAACGCCGCGATCAAGGGATTCGCCGACGCAGGCAGCGACGGCATCATCCAGTTCTCGACCGGTGGTGCCGAGTTCGGGTCGGGCCTGGGCGTCAAGGACATGGTCACCGGTGCGGTGGCCCTCGCCGAGTTCGCACACGTTGTTGCCGAGAAGTACAACGTGCTGGTCGCGCTGCACACCGACCACTGCCCCAAGGACAAGCTCGACACCTATGTCCGCCCGCTGATCGAGATCTCGCAGGCCCGCGTCGACGCCGGTCAGAACCCGTTGTTCCAGTCGCACATGTGGGACGGCAGCGCGGTCCCGCTCGACGAGAACCTCGAGATCGCCAAGGAACTGCTGGCCAAGGCCGCAGCCGCGAAGATCGTCCTCGAGATCGAGATCGGCGTGGTCGGTGGCGAAGAAGACGGTGTCGAGAACGAGATCAACGACAAGCTGTTCACCACCGCCGAAGACTTCGAGGCAACCATCGAGGCGCTCGGGGCGGGCGACACCGGCAGCCGCTACCTGCTGGCCGCGACGTTCGGCAACGTCCACGGCGTCTACAAACCGGGCAACGTCAAGCTGCGTCCCGAGGTCCTCAAGACCGGCCAGGAAGTGGCCGTCAAGAAGCTGGGTCTGGCCGAGGGTTCCAAGCCCTTCGACTTCGTCTTCCACGGCGGATCGGGCTCACTCAAGAGTGAGATCGAAGAGTCGCTGAGCTACGGCGTCATCAAGATGAACGTCGACACCGACACCCAGTACGCGTTCACCCGGCCCATCGCCGGACACATGTTCCAGAACTACGACGGCGTCCTGAAGGTCGACGGCGAGGTCGGCAACAAGAAGGTCTACGACCCGCGCAACTACCTGAAGAAGGCGGAAGCGTCGATGAGCGAGCGTGTCGTCGAGGCCTGCAACGACCTCAAGTCGACGGGCAAGTCGATCCTGGGCTGACAACAGCTCAGAGCATCAGTCCGACCAGGACTGCCAGCGCCAGCAAGATCAACGCAGCGGCTGCACATAAGACCGAGGTATCAACCCGGCGGTGTGGCCGCTGCGTTGTTGTGGTCATCCGAATCGAGCCGGGATCGACCTCCACCGGACGGTAGGTCGATTGTGGACTCTGGGGCAACGGACCCCGATGGTCCCCCGGGTACGGCTGGGGCGGCCGGATCCCGTGACCGGACCCGGGCGACGGATGGGGCCGGCCCGCAGGAGCCTGCGAATACGTGGCCGCGGGCCGGGAATGGGCAGTGGGGTAGGGCGTCGCCGAGTAGGCGGCAGGCGGTGAATAGACGCCGGGCCGCGGCGGCACCACCGCTTGCTCGAACTGCGCAGTGGGCGCGGGGTTCGGGGTCGGTTGTGCCTGCCTGCGTCGCTCCGGGCTCGGCGGCGCATGATGTCGCGCAGCCGCCACCGGGGCGGTGGTGGCGTGGGAGTTGTCCACCGTGGGCAGACCGGACTGCAGGACCGGTTGGGCCACAGTGGCCGGGGCGTTCACCGCGCGGTCGGCGGGGGACGGATTCACAGATGACCGATCTTGCGATGAGGGCACCCCAGGAGCGTAGCGTTCCCGGGCGGTGAAAATGCGGTCGTTTGTTGCGTCCTCAGGCCTTGCAGACCTTCCATTCGCCGTCGACCTTGCTCAGCGTCAGTGCGACATCGAGCTTTTCGTCGGGCGTTGCGGTCTTGTAGGCGATCACTTCGACCACCGCGGCGTCCCCGTCGTCGATGATCTTCGACGCCTTGACGCCGTCGACCCCGACGAGTTCGTTGTTGTCCTTCTGGATCTGGTGGTCTTCGGCGAACTCCTGATCGGACATCGTCGTAAAACGTTCCAGGGCCTCACCGCACGTGATGGCGCGCAGGACAACGATGTTGCCGTCCTGCAGAGCGGTCACGTATTCGAGAGCGCGGTCGGCTGCGACGTCGGCGGGGGCCACCGATTCGTCACTGCCGCCGGCGACGAGGGCGACCACCACGACAGCAGCGGCGATGATCGCGACGAGAGCGACGAGGGATGTCCACAGACCCTTGCGGGATTTCTTGGGTTTGTTCTCCGGTGGCCGCTGCCGCGGATTGCCGCCGCCGGCTGGAATGTACTGCGGGGTGGCAGGTTCTGCTTTCCAGTTCCCGACCGATGACCCCTGCGCGGCGGGCCGGGTGGCGCTCTTCGGTGACGCCTGCGCGGCGGGCCGGGTGGCGCTCTTCGGTGACGCGGCCTTACCGATGTTGATCCGTTCGGTGGTCGCTTCGGAGCCGGTGTTGATCCGTTCGGTCTCGTTGTCGTCGGCGGGTGACCCGGGCGGCGCGACCGGCGCGACCGGTGTCGGGGGCACCGCTGCGAAGCGGGTGGTCTCGGCTTCGCTGAATGCGAGATGGGTCGGCGGGGTCGATTCCGTTGCAACGGTGTGGGATTCGGATTCTTCGGTGGCTACCGGGGTGTCGGCCACCGGTTCCGGGCTCTTCGGTTCGGGTACATCGATGGCAGGCGTCTCGACAGCAGATGCGGCGGCAGGGGTGGTTTCAACCGCAGGGGTTTCAATGGCTGCAGGTTCAACGGCCGCGGGTTCAACGGCCGCAGGTTCCACGGCGGCGGGTTCGACGGCGGCGGGTTCGACGTCTGTGGAGTCGGCGTCTGTGGATTCGACAGTGGGGGAGTCGGGGGCCTCGGGCTCGGGGGAGTCGGGCTCGGGTGCTTCGACCTCGGATACCTCGACCGCGGACGCCTCGACCTCGGTTGCTCCAGGTTCGAGTACCTCGGCCCCGGTCAACTCTGCGTCGGTCACCTCTGCCCCGGTCACCTCTGCGTCGGTCACCTCGGGTGTGGTGGACACCGGTTCGGCAGTGTCCTCGACTGCCGCGTCTTCCGCCGCAACGTCATCGGGCCAGGCGCCCTCCGGCACGCCGACCTCGGTGGCGTCGAGTTCGGGTGTCTCTGGCTCGAGTGTCTCCGGCTCGGGTGCCTCCGGCTTGGGTGTCTCCGCCTCGGGTGCCTCGATGTCGTCTGCCGGGGGTGTCGCTTCGGCTTCGGGCTCGAGTTCGACATCCGGCGTTCCGGGAACCTCGGTTTCGGGAGGGCTGGTCTGCGGGGTGGCAGAGGCGGTGATCGGCAGCCCGCCGTTGTCGGCTGCGGTGTTGTCGGCGGCGATGTGGTCGGTCCCGGTGCCGTTCGGGCGACCGTCGGTCGAGGCGACGGGCTGCTCGTCGGGTGCGCGATCCGGCGCCGTCTGATCTGACGCGGCGGGTTCTGCACGCTCCGGCCTGCGATCGAGGCGGTTCTGCGGAGCAGGGGGCGTCTGAGCTGCCGGCCCGTACTTCTGTTCGCGACGCTTACGAAACGTCGAAAACGTCCGGTTCACCAACGAATTACCCTCATCGTCAGGATGTGACATCCACCCAGCCCTGTCCCTAGACCGACAACTGATTTCAGCGCAGAAGCGGGCGAAGAACTCGATACCGAGATACCCCCCGCGCAGCGTTCGGCTCACCCTATCTAACGGAGGGGCAGGGTGTACGGGTCGACCGGTTCTCGGGCCGAGCTGCGACAATGGGGCCATGACGTCCTTCGGAGATCTACTCGGCCCCCAGCCCACCCTGCTGACCGGAGATGACGAGGCGGAATCGGACCTGTTGAACGGGGCCGATCCAGCCGCCGTCGCCGCAGCTCATCCCACCGCTTCGATTGCCTGGGCCTACCTGGCGGAAGCAGCCATGAACGAGGGCGCGACCATCACCGCGTACGCCTACGCCCGCACCGGTTACCACCGCGGACTCGATCAGCTCCGCCGCCACGGGTGGAAGGGATTCGGCCCGGTTCCGTGGAGCCACGAGCCCAACCAGGGCTTCTTGCGTTGTGTCGGGGTCCTCGCCCGGGCGGCGCAGACCATCGGTGAGGAAGACGAATACCTCCGCTGCCTCGACCTGCTCAATGAAAGTGACCCCGCAGCCGCCGGCGAGCTCGGGCTCGCCTGACGCGTCCGGCCGGTCGGGACGCCGCCTGAGCGACCGCATCCCGATCGATCGGGAGCGGATCCCGGCCCGGCTTCGCGCGCCCCTGCAACGCTTGCGGGTCGCGATCGTGCCGGTTCTGCAGTGTGCGCTGGGCGCCGGTCTGGCGTGGCTGATCGCCACTGAGGTCTTCGGACACAAACAACCGTTTTTCGCGCCGATCGCCGCGGTCATCTCGCTGGGTCTCTCGGTGGGCAGGCGCTGGCGCCGCGCCATGGAGGTTGCCTTCGGTGTCACGGTCGGCGTGGCGGTCGGCGACCTCATCATCTCGGTGATCGGATCGGGCACCTGGCAGATCATGGTCGTCGTGGTGATCGCGATGTCGTCGGCGATCCTCCTCGATAAGGGCCCGCTGGTTCCCATGCAGGCGGCGAGTTCGGCGGTGCTGGTCGCAACACTGTTGCCGCCCGGCGGGATGGAAGGCTTCAACCGCATGATCGACGCCTTCACCGGCGGAGTGGTGGCCCTCGTGGTCATCGCGCTGGTCCCGATCCACCCGGTGCTGCGTGCTCGGCGTGATGCCGCCAATGTCATGTCCACGATCGCCGACGTCCTCGTCGATGTGGCGGGCAGTCTCAAGCGGATGGATTCCGAGCGGGTTCGCGCCGCACTGGACCGGGCACGAGGCACGCAGTCGGGTATCGACGCCATGCGTGCCGACATCTCCGGCGGCAAGGAGATCAGCCGGATCTCGCCGCTGCACTGGGCGAACCACTCGCGGTTCGATCGGGTCGCGGCGGTGGCCGACCCTCTCGACAATGCGGTCCGCAACGTCCGGGTGCTGGCGCGCCGCGCGGTCGGGGCCGTCGAGAACTCCGAACAGATCCAGCCCGAGATCATCGACCTGGTCTCGCAGCTCGGACACGCCTTCTATGTGCTCAACGACATGATGCTGGCCGATCCGGGGCACCAGCCCGACCAGGCTGAAGCCGCACGGGTACTGCGCAGTATCGCGCGGCGGTCGGGCAAGAGCCTCGTCAAGGACAGCGGACTCACCGAGACCGTGATCCTGGCGCAGGTCAGGTCGACGCTGGTCGATCTGCTGATGGTCTGTGGGTTGTCCCGGGTATCGGCGATCGCCACCTTGCGGTGATTGCACCTCTTGCAACACATGCAAGAACGTGCATATATTGGTGTCCGGCTGATTCCGGCCGCATCCGTCTACCCGAGGGGGCGTTGGTGGGTCACTCGCACAGCCATGCCGGACACAGTCACTCGCCCGTGCTGACGGGGGAGCATCGCAGGCTGTGGCCCATGGTGGTCGGCGCCGTCATCATCTCGGTGTTCTTCGTCGTGGAGATCACCGTCGGCGTCATGGTGAACTCGCTGGCTCTGATCGCAGATGCCGGCCACATGCTCACCGACGTCGTCGCGATGCTGATGGGGCTCGGCGCGCTGTTGCTCGCCCGCCACAGCGCCACCGACGACGTCAAGACGTTCGGCTGGCATCGCGCCGAGGTGTTCACCGCCATCGCCAACGCGATCCTGCTGATGGGTGTCGCGGTCTACGTCCTCTACGAGGCGATCGAACGGATCGGTACCGACCCCGACGTCCCCGGGCTCACCCTGGTGGTCGTCGCGCTGATCGGGTTGGCCGCCAACATCGTGGTGATGCTGCTCCTGCGCAGCGACTCCAAGGGGAGCATTGCGGTGCGCGGGGCATACATGGAAGTGCTCGCCGACGCCGTCGGATCAGTCGGTGTCCTGATCGCCGGTGTGGTCACCATGACCACGAATTGGCCCTATGCCGACCTCGTCGTCGCCGTCCTGATCGCCTTGTGGGTCGCGCCGCGAGCCATTCGACTGGCCCTGGATGCCATTCGGATCCTGGCGCAGCAGGCCCCGCAACACGTCGACGTCGACAAGATCCGGTGCGAACTCGTGGGCATCGACGGAGTCACCGATGTGCATGACCTGCACGTGTGGACCCTGACCACCGGCATGGATGTGGCGACGGTGCACGTGACCACGACCTCCGACAACGCGGCTGTTCTACTCGCGGCCCGGGAAGTGCTCGAGGCCCACGGACTCGATCACGCCACCATCCAGGTCGACCCGGCCGGCATGCAGGAGAACTGCCACAAAAAGATCACCTGGTAACCTCACCGCCCTCCGATGATGTGCCCTTTTGGCGGGCCCCACCTGGGGTTTTGTTCGCCAAAAGGGCACATCATCGGGTTCGGGCTAGCGCCAGAAAACGAAGAGTTGCCAGCCCCACGACGCCAGCGCCCGGTCGGCGCCGCCCAACTCGAAGATCCCGTAGACGATGTCGAAGAACAGGTTGTTCAGCGTGGGGATGAACAGCAGGACGAAGATCAGCAGAAAGCCATACGGCGCAATCGGCTCCACCGAACGCCGCGTCTGATCCGAGAGATAGGGCTCGATGATCCCGTAGCCGTCGAGACCGGGGATCGGGAGCAGATTCAGCAACGCCGCGGTGATCTGGAGGACCGCCAGCATCGACAGCGCCGACCAGAAATTGAGCTCGGGCAGCACCGCGTACAGATCTTGTCTGCCGATCAGCACCAGCAAGACCCCGCCCAACGCGATGTTCGTCAGCGGCCCCGCGGCCGAGACAAGGCTCCGTTGGGCTTTCGTGAAACCGGCCTGGTTGATGTACACCGCACCACCGGGAAATCCGATACCGCCCAGGACGATGAACAGCAACGGCAGGACCAGCGACAGCCCCGGATGTGCATACTTGAGCGGGTTGAGAGTCAGGTAACCGCGGAGCGCGGCGCCGTGGTCCCCGAACCGGAATCCGGTTACGGCGTGGGCGAACTCGTGCAGGCACAGTGAGATGACCCAACCGCCGATCACCATCAGCAGCGCGCCGAAGATGGCCGTCGGAGTTCGTTCGCCACCGGCATTCCACAGGATCACCCCGCCGAGCACCGTGGCCGCGACAACGGCCAGGAACACCGGTCCGGGACGGACGGCGCGGACGAGCACCCCGATGGTGCCGGACGTCACGGTCGCACCAGGTGCCAATTCTGTTGGTGCCGGTAGAAGGTCGAGCGTTTGGTCGGGCGTTGCGCGGAGACGCCGTCGCGTTCGACGATCAGCGCCGGCGCGCCGGTCTGTGCGGCCCGGCCGACATGCCAACGCGCGCGGAAGCGTTTGTCCAGCCGGGCGCGTACCCCGGGCATCTCGGGGATGGGTTCGACCACGACCGCCTTGGCCTTGCCTCGGACCAGCAGTGTGCTGTCGACGTAGCTCTCGCCGTCGAACTCGCCGTCGACGCCGCGCTGGCGGGCGGTGCCGAGCAACACGATCGCCATGTCGTCGCGGATCAGCGGTACCTCCACCGCCGTCCCCTCGACGGCCAGCGTCGCGGCCCGCTGCCCGCTGGGCAGGCCGTAGACGCGAGTGGCGGGCGTCGAGAAGGGGAGAACCAGTGCGACCTCGACATCGAGTCGTTCGAGGAGCATCAGGCGGCCGACCACCGCGGCACAGAAAGCGTCCGGCAGTTCGGGCCCGGCGACGACGATCAAACGCTTGACCGCCGGATCCGACAAGGCCTCGGTCAGGGCGGAGATGATCGGCGCCCGCTCGCGGGTGGTGCGGACCGCTTCGAGCCCGGCCGGGATCAGTTCGGCCGCCGCGGACTCCTCGGCGATGACCCGCACGGACTCGTCGGCCATCACCCGTACATCTGTTGGTCGCACTCGGTCCTCGCTCATATCCGGTGGACCCACCTGTCCCACACCTTCGCCTATCGGCGATCCTACTGATCGCCGATAGGCGCCGATTTTGTGAGCCACCACCGCGTGCCGGGAGGTCCGGTCACGGATATCCGTTTGTGACCAAGTAGGGTTGACCCACGGTTCGGTGTCGCATCTGGCGTATACCGGCCGGAAGGAGCGCGTACATGCCTGCGATCGTGCTGATCGGCGCCCAATGGGGCGATGAAGGTAAAGGTAAAGCCACTGATCTCTTGGGTGGACGTCTGCAGTGGGTGGTGCGGTACCAGGGCGGAAACAACGCCGGGCACACCGTCGTCTTACCCAACGGTGAAACCTTCGCCCTGCATCTGATCCCCTCCGGGATCCTGACCCCCGGCGTCAAGAACGTCATCGGTAACGGCGTCGTCGTCGACCCCGGTGTGTTGCTGACCGAACTCGGGGGACTCGAAGACCGCGACGTCGACACCTCGGGTCTGCTGATCTCGGCCGATGCCCACCTGCTGATGCCGTACCACGTGGCCATCGACAAGGTCACCGAACGGTTCCTGGGCAACAAGAAGATCGGTACCACCGGACGTGGTATCGGTCCCTGCTACCAGGACAAGATCGCCCGCGTCGGGGTTCGTGTCGCCGACGTGCTGGACGAGAGCATCCTGACCCAGAAGGTCGAGGCCGCACTCGAGATCAAGAACCAGATCCTCACCAAGATCTACAACCGTCGTGCCCTCGATCCGGCGAAGGTGGTCGAAGAGGTCCTCGGTCAGGCCGAAGGATTCAAGCATCGGATCGCCGACACGCGACTGCTGCTGAACCAGGCGCTCGAATCCGGTGAGACCGTGCTGCTGGAAGGCTCGCAGGGCACCTTGCTCGACGTCGACCACGGCACCTACCCCTTCGTCACCTCGTCGAACCCGACGGCCGGTGGCGCATCGGTCGGTTCGGGTATCGGCCCGACCCGCATCACCACGGTGCTCGGAATCCTGAAGGCGTACACCACCCGGGTCGGCTCGGGACCGTTCCCCACCGAACTGTTCGACGAGTGGGGCGCCTACCTGGCCAAGACCGGCGGCGAGGTCGGTGTCACCACCGGACGCGCCCGTCGTTGCGGCTGGTTCGACGCGGTGATCGCCCGATACGCCACCCGCGTCAACGGGATCACCGACTACTTCCTGACCAAGCTCGACGTCCTCTCCAGCCTCGACACCATCCCGATCTGTGTCGCCTACGAGGTCGACGGGCAGCGGGTGGACGAGATGCCGATGACCCAGACCGGTTTTCATCACGCCAAGCCGATTTATGAGGAGATGCCCGGCTGGTGGGAGGACATCTCGGCCTGCCGCACCTTCGAGGAGCTGCCGAAGAACGCACAGGATTACGTCCTGCGTCTCGAAGAGCTCTCCGGCGCCTATTTCTCCTGCATCGGCGTCGGCCCCGGTCGCGACCAGACCATCGTTCGTCGCGAGATCATCTGATCCGGATTTCGAACACACCGGCCGCCGGTCAGCATTGCGCTGATCGGCGGCTTTTGTTTGAGCGCCCCCGACCATCCCGTCGCGGGACCGGGTGCCGCATGATGAGCTGCTGCACCTCGCAGCCGGTAGATTGCGGATGTTGATGAATCGGCAGAGGGTGAAGGCGTGAGATTTCCCGGACAGGAATCGGACTTCGGTTCGGTGTTGCTCGGCTCTGCGACCGAGACCCCCCGCCGCCAGCGCATCCGGATCCAGTTGCTGATCACGGTGTCGGTGCTGACCGCCAACGCGATCGGTGCCGCGATCGCGATGCTGCTGGTGGTGATCGGGATCCCCGAACCGAGCGTGCTCGAAACGAAGTTCTGGTGGGTCAACTTCATCGCCGCCCCGGTATATGTCGCCGTCGCTTTCTGTTTCGGCTGGGCGTTCGGCACGGCCAGGGTCCTACGGCACCTGCGATGGGCGCTGCGCGACGAGCAGCCCACACCGCAGCAGGCGCGATGGGCGCTGCGGGCACCGTGGGTGCTCACCCAGATGCAGCTACTGCTGTGGTTCATCGCCGGGGTCCTGTTCACCCTCTGCTACGGCATCCTGAACCCCGAACTCATCCCGAAGATCGCCCTGGTGGTCGGACTGTCCGGCGCGGTGGTCTCGGCCATCTCGTACCTACTGGTCGAGTTCGCGCTACGGCCGGTGGCGGCCCAGGCCCTCGAAGCCGGCTATCCCGGCATCAAACGACGTAGCCGACTACGTACCCGGGTCATGCTGAGTTGGGTTCTCGGGTCGGGCATCCCGATCGTCGGGACGATGCTGGTCGCCTTCTTCTCCGTCTTTCGGGACAGCACCAGCAAAACCGATGTCTTCGTGGCGGTCATGGTGCTCGGAGCCATCGGCCTGTTCACCGGTTTTCTGCTCAACTACCTCAGCATCAGTGCGATCAAGGCGCCGGTCGGCTCGGTCCAGCAGGCGATGACCAAGGTCAGCGCGGGCGACAACGACGTCCGGGTGGTCGTCTACGACGGCACCGAATTGGGCGATCTGCAACGGGGTTTCAACCTGATGGTCGAAGGGCTCTCCGAACGCGAGCGGATGCGTGATCTGTTCGGCCGGCACGTCGGCCGGGACGTCGCCGAGGCTGCGCTGGCCCAGAATCCCGAACTCGGCGGCACCGAGCGGTATGTGGCCGTCGTTTTCGTCGACGTCATCGGGTCCACGGCGCTGGCCGCATCGCTACCCCCGGATGAGGTCGTCGCGCTGTTGAACAAGTTCTTCGCGGTGGTTGTCTCGGCGGTCGAATCGCATTCCGGCCTGGTCAACAAGTTCCAGGGTGATGCGGTGCTCGCGGCGTTCGGTGCGCCACTGGAACTGGACGACCCGGCGTCCGCGGCGTTGTCGACCGCCAGGGAGATCTCCGAACGTCTGTCCGGGGAGATCCCCGAACTCGCCGCCGGGATCGGCGTCGCGTACGGACCGGTCGTCGCGGGAAATGTCGGTGCGATAGAGAGATTCGAGTACACCGTGATCGGTGACGCCGTGAACGAGGCGGCCCGGCTCAGCGAGTTCGCAAAACGGGATCCGACCGCTCCGGTGGCGTCCGGCCGGGTGATCGGGTCGGCGACCGAGAGTGAGGCCGCGTACTGGAGACGATCCGAATCGACCCTGCTGCGGGGTCGTTCGGAAGAAACCGAGGTCTACGTCGCCACGTCCGGCATCGATCTCTATGCCGCTCAAGCGACCGGAGAGGCCGGGCACGATCAGCGGAGCCGGGGATGAAACCGATCCGCAGATCGGCGATGCACCGGCTCATCAAACCCGCCGACGTGATGGAACCGGCCGAGGAGTTGTGCCCGGAACTTGCGGCGGCACCCACTGATCCGGCGCAGGATCCGGTATCCGAGACCGCGCCCGACGGGGAAAGGGCCGTCTGCCTCGACTGCGCCGCCGACGGCGTGAACGATCCGGAGCCGCTGCGTAGATGCCTGACCTGCGGGCACATCGCCTGCGGCGACTCGAGCCCACGCCGGCATGCGACCAGACATTTCGAGGTCACCGGCCATCCTGTGATCCGTTCGCTGCAGCCCGGGGAGAGGTGGCGTTGGTGCTATCTACATGCGCGGATGGGCTGATTCGGCCCAACCGGCCAGATTTGATCGCCTTCGACAGGGTCTACCTGTGCAATTGCCGGGCCCACAGGGGTTAGCCTTGGACGCGTGACTATCAGCAACTCGGAATCCGGCGTCGTGATCAATTCGGTGCCGCAGCGGATCGGTACGCCGTTGTCGCCCGGCGCCACCAAGGTGATGTTGCTGGGCGCAGGCGAACTCGGCAAAGAACTTGTGATCGCCTTTCAGCGCCTGGGTGTCGAGGTTGTTGCGGTCGACCGTTACCCCGATGCGCCCGGGCACCAGGTTGCGCATCGTTCGCACGTCGTCAACATGACCGATCCGGTGGCCCTGCGCGCGGTGATCGAGGCCGAGCGCCCGGACTTCGTGGTGCCCGAGATCGAGGCGATCGCGACGGAGGTCCTCGTCGAGATCCACGAAGAAGGATTCACCGAGGTCATCCCGACGGCGCGGGCCACCGCGCTGACGATGAATCGTGAGGGGATCCGCCGTCTCGCCGACGAGCGTCTGGGCCTGCCCACCTCGCCGTATGCCTTCGCGAACTCTGCCGACGAGATCCGGGCGGCGACCGCCCGCGTCGGCTTCCCCTGTGTGGTGAAGCCGGTGATGTCGTCGTCGGGCAAGGGCCAGAGTGTGGTTCGCGGTCCGGACGAGATCGACCGGGCCTGGGACCACGCAGTCGCCGGCGGCCGGGTGAAGGGTGGCCGCGTCATCGTTGAGGGTTTTGTCGACTTCGACTACGAGATCACGCTGCTCACCGTCCGTGCGGTCGATCCGGCCACGGGCAAATTGGGCACCTACTTCTGTGCTCCCATCGGGCACCGCCAGCAGCACGGCGACTACGTCGAATCCTGGCAGCCCCAACCGATGAGCGAGACCGCGCTCGGTGGCGCCACCTCGGTGGCCGCCCGGATCGCGGCTGCGCTCGGCGACGGCCATCTCGGGGGCCGCGGCATCTTCGGGGTGGAGATGTTCGTCAAGGACGACGACGTCTACTTCTCTGAGGTCAGTCCCCGTCCGCACGACACCGGGTTGGTCACCCTTGGAACACAGCGACTCTCGGAGTTCGAGATGCATGCCCGGGCCATCCTGGGGCTGCCGGTCGACGTCACCTTGGCCTCCCCGGGAGCCTCCGCGGTGATCTACGGCGGACTTGATGAACCGGCCATCGCATTCGAGAATGTTGCTGCCGCCCTTGCTGTTCCGGAAACCGATATCCGGCTGTTCGGCAAACCGGAGAGCTTCGCCCGACGCCGGATGGGCGTGGTGATCGCGACCGCCGATGACGTCGCGACCGCTCGCCAACGCGCCACCGCGGCCGCGCGAATGGTGCGGCCGGTCAGTACTGCGTCCCTCGCACCGTCGCCCAAGCCGCCGCTGCAGGGGCCGCCGGAACCGGAACGCGCGCCTTCGGCCGACGCCAACCAGACCCGGATCGCCCGCCGCCCACCGGCAGCGGTCCGTCCGCAAACGTCGCCGCCCCCACCGCAATCCCCACCCCAGGCTCCCTCGCGGCAGGCCCCGCCCCCGCAGTCCTTGCCTCCTGCGGGGCAGCGTCCGCAGGTAGGACTGAACAAGCAGTCCTCCGCCGTCGACAACAACCGGTAGCGGGGATTCTCGGTGCCATTTGCAGGTGAGCTGGTTGTTGCTGCGGTCATCTTTCTCGGACTCTGCGGTGTGGTGGTGCCGGTACTGCCCGGACTGACCCTGATCCTGGCCGCAATCGCGGTGTGGGCGTTCGTGGTCGGCGGTTGGGCCTGGCTGGTGCTCGCGATCGCAGCCGGGTTCCTCGGCGGTGCCGCCGCCGTCAAATACCTGGTCGCCAACAAGTCGATGAAGAACTCGGGCGTGCCGGGGCGGACCGTGATCACCGGTGGGCTGCTCGGGATCGTCGGGTTCTTCGTCGTTCCGGTGGTCGGACTGATCATCGGGTTCGTGCTCGGCGCATTCCTGGCCGAATGGTGGCGTTGCAAGAATGTTCGGGGCGGCTGGAACGGTGCGGTGGCGGCCACGAAGGCGGCCGGGGTGGCGATGATCATCGAACTCGCCGGAGCGCTGATCGCGGCATCGCTGTGGCTGGGTGCCGCATTCGTGTTCTAGCCCTGCGGCTTTCGCGCTCGACGAGGGCGACTACGTCTTGCGGCCGATCGGAACGATCATCGGCCCGCCCGACACCGGGTCCGTCAGGACCTGGGATCGCAACCCGAAGGCCGCTTCCAGGAGTTCGGTGGTGATCACCTCGGTCGGTGTGCCTTCGGTGATGACTTCGCCGTCGCGCATCACGATCAGCCAATCGCTGTAGCGGACAGCGAGATTCAGGTCGTGGAGCACCATGATGACGGTCTTGCCGTGTTCGTGGCACAGGTCGTCGACCAGGTCGAGGACGTCGATCGAATGTGACAGGTCGAGGTAGGTGGTCGGCTCGTCCAGCATCACGATGTCCGTCTGCTGGGCCAGGGTCAGGGCAATCCACACGCGTTGACGCTGGCCGCCGGAGAGTTCGTCGATGGTTCGGTCGGCGAGGTCGGTGCAGTTGGTCTGTTCCAGCGCCTGTGTCACCGCGATCTCGTCCTCCGGCGACCACTGGCGGTACCACGACTGGTGCGGGTGACGGCCACGTGAGACCAGATCGGAGACCGTCAAACCCTCTGGTGCGACGGGGTTCTGGGGTAGCAGACCGATGATGCGCGCGACGTCCTTGGTGCGCATCGACGAGATGTCGGTGCCGTCGAGCAGTACGGTCCCGGCGGTGGGCTTGAGCAGACGTACCAGTGAGCGCAGCAGCGTCGACTTGCCGCAGCCGTTGGGTCCGACGATGGTGGTGACCTTGCCGTCGGGGATGTTGATGTCGAGGTCGTCGATGACCGTGCGATCGCCGTATCCGACCTGCAGGCCGGTGGCCCCGATCCGCGCTGAATTCGGTTGCGAGATGGCGGCGCTCATACCGAGGCCTTTCGGTTGATCTGGATCATCAGGTAGATCAGGGCCGGACCGCCGATGCCGGCGGTGACCACGCCGACCGGGATGCCGGCGGGCATCACGGTGCGGCAGAGCAGGTCACTGCCGAGCACCAGGGCGGCACCGGTCAGTCCGGAGGTGATCGGGCCGGGTACCTCGGCGCGGGTCAGCCGCATCGCGATCTGGGGCGCCAGCAGCGCGACGAACGCGATCGGGCCCGCAGACGAGACACACACCGCGGCAACGATCACCGCCACGATCAGGATCAGGGCCGAGACCGGACCGGCGCGAACACCGAGGCCGCGGCAGACGTCGTCGCCCAGGCTGATCAGGCTCAGATTCCGGTTGTGGATGCAGACGATGGCGATCGCCGGGATGAGCACGATCAGCGGTGGCCACACCGCCGACCATCCGGCACCGGACACCGACCCGACAATCCACAGCTGGGCCCGTTGCACCTGATCGATGTCGGCGCGGGTGAGCAGGTAGGCGATCAGGGCCTGCAATCCCCACGTGATGGCAACGCCCACCAGGACCAGCCGGATCGGGTCGATTCCCTTGCGCCAGGTGAGGACGTACATCACCGCGGCGGTGGCCAGGCCGCCGAGCAGTGCTGCCGTGGCCAGTCCGAGGTCGGCCAGCCAGGATGCCCAGGTCGATCCGAAGGCGATCACGGCGACGGCGGCGGCGCTGGCACCGGAGGTGATCCCGAGCATGTCCGGGGTGGCCAGCGGGTTACGCGCGATCACCTGGGTCAGGGCGCCGGACATACCCAATCCGAACCCGACCAGCAGACTGACCAGCCCGATCGGCAACTGGGTGTCGAAGACGACGACATTCTCGGCGCGGGTTCCGCCGCCGAGCAGGATCCGGCCGACGTCGACGGTGCTCATCGGGAAATCGCTGATGCTGATGCTGAACGCGAACAGGAACAATGCCAACGCGGCCAGGAGCAGCCCGACACCGGTTGCCCAGGGGCGCACCACAAATGTGCCGCCGGCGAAACGCACCACCGTCCGCCGCAGGTGGTTGGTCGGCAGCGGTGGGGCGGTCGTGGCCGAGGACTTCTCCGGGGGGACCCCCGACGCGTCCTTGGTGGGAGCACTCATACGGCCACCAGCTTCTTGGCGCGGACCAGGGCGATGAAGAACGGGGCGCCGACCGCGGCGAGCACAATGCTGGCCTGCACCTCGCCCGGGCGGGCGATCATCCGGCCGATCACATCGCAGGCGATGAGGGACACCGCGCCGATGAGGGCGGAGTAGGGCACGATCCAGCGGTAGTCGGGGCCGGTGAAGAACCGGGCCACGTGGGGCGCCACCAGTCCGAGGAACACGATCGGTCCGCAGGCGGCGGTGGCTGCGCCGACCAGCAGGGTGATCGACAGGATGCCGACGATCCGGACCTGCAGAACCCGTGAACCCAGCGCCTTGGTCATGTCGTCGCCCAGCGACAAGATGTTGAGGAAGAACCCGCTTGCCAGCGCGAGGAGCAGGCCGGGGATGACGAAGGGCAGGGTGGCCCAGATGACGTCGGTATCGCGCCCGGCGATCGAGCCGACCTGCCAGAACCGCCACGCCTCCAGGGACTTGGAGTCGACGAGCACGATTGCCGAGGTGATCGCCGTCAGCATTGCGGTCAAGCCGGTTCCGGCGAGGATGAGGGTCAGCGGGCTCGCGCCTTTGCCCACCGAGGCCAGGAAGAAGACCAGGCTGGCGGCGATCAGCGCGCCGATCAGGCCGAAGCCCATGTACTGGATCGGCGTGGTGATCCCGAGGATGTAGACACCGGTGACCACCGCACATGCCGCGCCGGCGTTGACGCCGAGAATTCCCGGGTCCGACAGTGGGTTGCGGGTGTGGCCCTGGGTGAGGGCGCCGGCGGCGCCGATGGACAAGCCCACGATCAACCCGAGGACGGTGCGGGGGAGCCTGAGGTCCTGGACGATCCCGACCGCGTCAGGCGCACCCGGGGCGTTGTCGGCCCACAGGGCGTCCCAGACGTCGCCGATCGGGATCACCCGTGAACCGATCGCGATGGACGCCACGCAGACCACGACCAGCAGGGTCAGCAAGAGTGCCAGACCCCACATGCGGCGCGTTTTCTTGGTCAACGGAGGTGCCTCTTGTCCGTGGGTAACCGCGGATTGTGCCGCGCATGAGCAGTTCTGGCGAGGGTAACCTAACCTGCCTCCGGTCCGGCAGTTGAGTCAAGGACCCGTCAAACTCCGGTAACGAAACGGTAACGATGGCCGGATAACTTGCCTCTCAGCGATTTCTTGGCTAACGCTCAGGCGTCAGCGTCCGATTGATCCCCATATGCCACCGTCGTGGTGCCACCAGAGGAGTGAAGATGAAGCAGAAGTTGATTCGCGCCGCCGTCGCCGCAGCTGCAGCAGTCGGTATCGCCACCGGAAGTGTTGTCGCCACCGGGGCTGCGCAGGCCGCCCCCGCCGGGCCGGTCGACCTCGAGCTGACCGGCGGCGTGTTCTGCTCGTTCGGCAAGCCGGGTGACCCCTGGGTCAACTCCTGGTACATGGTCCGCTGGATGGAGGTCACCGCACACGGCCGCGATTGGCCCAACGTGAACCTCCAGGAGTTCAACGGGGCCCAGAAGTTCACCCCGAAGCTCAAGAAGGGTGACAAGCTCCGCATCGAGACCAAGTGGTTCGGCTGCTTCCCGAGTTCGATCTCCGGTTACACCATCTCCAGCGACATCGACCCGTTGCAGAACAACATCGGCTTCTGGGCCAACATCCAGCGTCGTGACAACACGCCGGACGACGATGTCGCGCCGACCACCTCGGCGAAGCCGACCCCTTAGCCCGCCACAAGGTAATTCGCGCCACTTATTTGCGTTCGCGCCGGTTGCAACCGGCGCAGACGTGCGTAAGTGGCGCGAATTTTAGGTTTGGGGCTTGCGGTTGACGTTGCGTCAACCGGCAGTGTGGTCTTCGACCAAAGGAGGTCGACATGGACCACCCGATCGGCGTCATCGCCCGTAGTTCCGGTGTCACATCACGCACGCTGCGGCACTACGAACAGATCGGTTTGTTGAGCCCGTCACGAATCGGGCCCGGCGGACTGCGGTTCTACGACTCCGCTGCGATCGTTCGACTGCAGCGGATTCTGCTGTTGCGCGAGCTCGGACTTCCGCTCACCCGGATCCGCGAGGTGCTCGGTGGCGATCAGTCGGTGCTCGAAGCGCTGATCGAGCATCAGGCCGCATTGCGTATGCGGCGCGATCAGATCGATCAGCAGATCTCCTCGGTCGGCCACACCATCAGCCAACTCGAGAAGGGACTCGACATCATGCCGACAGACGCCTTTGCCGGATTCGATCACACAGTGCATCGCGAGGAGGTCGAAAAGCGTTGGGGCACGGACGCTTACCGGCGATCGGACCGTTGGTACCGTTCACTGGGCGACAACGAGCGCCAAGACTTCGCTGCCGAACACGACGCCATCGCCGCCCGTTGGATCGCACTCGTCGAGGCCGGCGCCGACCCGTCCGATGAACCCGCTCAGGCCAACGCCCGCCGGCATATCGCCTGGTTGCGGACGAGTGGTGCGCCCGTATCCGCCGAGTACATCCGTGGACTCGGCCAGATGTACGTCGATGATGCGCGATTCGGTGCCCACTACGCGCCCCCGGGCGCCGACCATCGCCGGTACGCCGAGTTCGTCAGGGATGCCCTCATATCGGCTTCCAAATAAAAAACTCGCGCCACTTACCTGCGTTCGCGCCGGTTGCAACCGGCGCAGACGTGAGTAAGTGGCGCGAATTTTGTATTTCGGGCGTCAGCCCTTGTTGATCTTGTGGGGTTCGGAGGCGGCGAACATCTCGTCGCGTTCGACGACCTTGACGCGTTCGCGGCCTTCGGCGGCACCCAAGGCGCGTTCGTGCTCGTCGAGGCGGTACCAGCCGTCCCAGGTGGTGAAGGCGACGTTTTTGTTGTCGAGGTACTTGATGATGGCGTCTTCGCCGGGCTCGGCCGGATGCAGGAGTTTGCCCTCGGCCATGTCATCGAGCAGGCAGTCGACGGTCTCGTTGGCGTCGCCCTTGGTGTGCCCGATCAGGCCGACGGGGCCGCGTTTGATCCAGCCGGTGGTGTACATGCCGGTCATGTGCTCACCCTGATCGAAGATCCGGCCGGCCTCGTTGGGGATGACCCCGGCCTGCTCGTCGAACGGCAGCTGGGGCAGGTTGTCCGACAGATATCCGACGGCCCGGTAGACCGCGCCGAGTTCCCAGTCGGTGTACTTGCCGGTGCCGCGGACGTTGCCGGTGCCGTCGAGTTCGGTGCGTTCGGTGCGCAGCCCGACGACTTTGCCGTCTTCGCCCAGGATCTCGGTGGGGGATTCGAAAAAGTGCAGGAACAGCCTGTGCGGGCGGCCTTTGGGGTCGCGGATCGCGTACTGCTCGATGATGGTGGCGACCTGGTCGGTGATCTTGCTCGATCGGCGGGCCATGGTCGAGCCCTCGTCGTAGTCGATGTCTTCGGGGTTGACGATCACATCGATGGTCGGGGAATGATCGAGTTCTTTGAGCTCGAGCGGGGTGAACTTGGCCTGGGCTGGGCCGCGGCGACCGAAGACGTGGACCTCGACGGCCTTGTTGGCCTTGAGACCTTCGTAGACGTTGGCCGGGATCTCGGTGGGCAGCAACTCATCGCCGGTCTTGGCCAGTACCCGCGCCACGTCCAGTGCCACGTTGCCCACACCGATGACCGCGACCTTTTCGGCCTCGAGCGGCCAGGTGCGGGGGAAGTCTGGGTGTCCGTCGTACCAGGCGACGAACTGCGCGGCGCCGTAGGAGCCGTCCAGGTCGATGCCCGGGATCTGCATCGCGCGGTCGTCGGTGGCGCCGGTGGAGAAGATCACCGCGTCGTACATGGTCTGCAGGTCTTCGAGCGCGATGTCACTGCCGAAGTTGACGTTGCCGATCAACCGGATCTGCGGCTTGTCGAGGACCTTGTGCAGGGCGGTGATGATTCCCTTGATCCGGGGATGGTCCGGGGCCACGCCGTACCGGATCAACCCGAACGGGGCCGGCATCCGCTCGAACAGATCGATCGAGACACCTGACAATCGGCCCGCTCCCTCTGGTCCCGGCGCCGGGTGGTCTTTTGCGAAGTCCGACTTCATCAATGCGTCGGCGGCATAGATACCGGCGGGGCCGGCACCGATGATGGCCACGCGAAGCGGGCGGTTCTGATCGCTCATGAGTCGCAGTTGCTTTCTCGTGCGGAGAGTTCAGGCGGCCGTCACCGACGCGGACCTGGGGTGGCTACTTCCCTCCCACGGTAGGCGCTGGACCTGGCCGGAACCAAAAACGTCGGTTTCAGGGTCAGTCAAGTAAGGGTTGGCTGACCAAAATCTTGTTAACCGTCTCACGCTGGTGGCAGGTCGGGCAAATACGAGCGATAAGCTCGCGGCCATGGCAGGAAGCGACTCCGCACCCAACCGCAAGCGGTCAGGTGGGGGCAAAGAGACAGAACCAGAAGTTTTCGACGACGAGCGACGGACCATCTGGCCGTTCCTGGTTGCGGTCGTGATCATGGTGGTGGTCCTCGGTGCGATCGTCCTCATGCAGGTACTTCGTCCGGCGGAGGACCGGCTGACGGACCAGGCGAAGGTGACCCACGCCATCAACGATTACTACACGGCGCAGAACGCGATCAACTACACGAGCTACCGTGCCGTTTTCTGCACCGCAGAACTCGACTCGGCGGACTTCCCGACCCAGGACGAGTTCAGGGCCGAATACCAAAAAGCGCGGGACGCCGACGGCAAGATCGAGGTCGAGAACATCTCGGAGACCGTCGTCAACGGCGACCGGGCAACGGCGAATGTGCACTGGTTCCGGGAAGAGAAGAGCGAAACCACGATCACACCTATTGTTCTGGTCAAAGAGGCCGGTAACTGGAAGGTGTGCTCATGAGCTACGCAGGTGATCTGACCCCGCAAGAAGCCTGGAACCTCCTGCGCGAGGATCCGACCTCGGTGCTCGTGGACTGTCGGACCCAGGCCGAGTGGAGCTACGTGGGCGTGCCGGACCTGACCGATGTCTCCAAGAGGGCGATCTTCATCGAATGGGTCAGCTTTCCCGACGGTGCCCGCAACGCCGATTTCGTGACGCAGCTGCGCCAGGCCGGTATTGCGGACGATCAGCAGGTCGTGTTCCTCTGCCGGTCCGGACAGCGTTCGATCGGTGCAGCCGAGGCCGCGACCGCCGACGGCGTGGCCAAGGCGTACAACATTCTCGACGGTTTCGAGGGTGCGACCGATCAGGACGGACATCGCGGTGCGGTCGGGTGGAAGGCAACCGGCCTCCCGTGGCGGCAGTCGTGATTCCGGCCGCCGGCTACCAGACAATGCATTGCGCACGATGGAGGACGAGTTGAACGCCAATCTGCCCGAGGGACTTTCGCCCGAGACCCTCGCTGTGCGCGGAGGCCTCATGCGGTCCGGCTTCGAGGAGACCTCCGAGGCCATGTACCTGACCTCGGGCTATGTCTACTCGTCCGCGGCCGCGGCCGAGCGGGCTTTCACCGGCGAGGACGAGCGCTTCGTGTACTCCCGTTACGGCAACCCGACCGTGGCGATGTTCCAGGAGCGACTCCGTCAGCTCGAGGGCGCCGAGGCGTGTTTCGCCACCGCCAGCGGCATGGCCGCGGTGTTCGTGGCACTCGGTGCGCTGCTCAAGGCCGGTGACCGGCTGGTCGCCGCACGCAGCCTGT
The DNA here is from genome assembly GCF_059553395.1 of Williamsia sp. z34. NCBI lineage: Bacteria > Bacillati > Actinomycetota > Actinomycetes > Mycobacteriales > Nocardiaceae > Williamsia > Williamsia sp. z34. Next base: position 393,205 of record NZ_JCANWW010000005.1, read on the forward strand.
TCGGTTCGTGCTTTGTCGTCTGCAACGAGATCCTGCCCCGCTGGGGCGTCGAAACCGTCTTTGTCGACGGCGAAGACCTCGAGCAGTGGGAACAGGCGCTCTCCGAGCCGACCGACGCGGTGTTCTTCGAGACCCCGTCCAACCCGATGCAGACCCTGGTCGACGTCGAGCGGGTCTGCGAGCTCGCCCACGCCGCCGGTGCACAGGTCGTGCTGGACAACGTTTTTGCGACCCCGCTCCTGCAGAGTGGCCTGGAACTCGGCGCCGACGTCATCGTGTATTCGGGTACCAAACACATCGACGGTCAGGGCCGTGTGATGGGTGGTGCCGTACTCGGGTCCAAGGAATACATCGACGGTCCGGTGCAGACCCTGATGCGGCACACCGGTCCGGCGCTGAGCCCGTTCAACGCCTGGACGTTACTCAAGGGACTCGAGACAATGCGGCTGCGGGTGGATCACTCGACCGCCGCGGCGCTGCGCATCGCCGAGTTCCTCGAAGCCGATTCGCGGGTTGCGCGGGTGCGATATCCGTTCCTGCAATCACATCCGCAGCATGATTTGGCGAAGAAGCAGATGTCGGGCGGTGGCACCGTGGTGACCTTCGAACTCGCCGACACCGGTTCGGTATCCGGGAAGGCGCGGGCGTTCGAACTGCTCGACGGTCTGCAGATCGTGGACATCTCGAACAACCTCGGGGACTCGAAGTCGCTGATCACGCATCCGGCGACCACCACCCACCGCGCGATGGGACCCGAGGGTCGGGCTGCGATCGGGTTGTCCGATTCGCTGGTTCGGCTGTCGGTCGGTCTTGAGGGTGTGGACGATCTGCTGAAGGATCTCGACCAGGCTCTGTAACGCAGAATTGGGCGACGCCGCCTGCGGCCGTCACCGGGGATCGGAGGGTGGGCATTTTTCACTCGCTGGCCGACTGGGTCATCTCGATCATCCAGTCGACGCCGCCGTGGGCGGTGTATCTCTTGGTGTTCGTCGTCATCTACGGAGAAGCGGCGGCTCTGCTCGGTCTGGTCCTGCCCGGTGAGACGGTCCTGCTCGCCGGTGGGGTCGCGGCCGCCCTCGGCGAGACCAACATCGTCTGGCTGATCGTCGGTGCCTGCGTTGCCGCGGTGCTCGGCGATTGGACCGGCTATTCCATCGGCCGCAGATCCGGAGGCCGCATCACCGAAACCCGCTTCGGCGGATGGGTCGGACGAGAACGCTGGCAGAAGGCCGAGGAACTCATCCGCCATGGTGGGGTGGCCACGGTGATCGGAGCCCGCTGGATCGGCTACGTGCGCACCGTGACCCCGTTTGTGGCGGGGATGAGCAAGATGCCGACGCGTCAGTATGTGCTGGCAAACGTCGCCGGTGGTGTCGTCTGGGTGACCGTGGTGTGCATCATCGGCTACGCGGTCGGTGAAACCGTCGGGGCGACGGTGATGTTCTACCTGGCTTTCGGTGCCGGGGCGCTCATGCTTCTCTATTTCGCCGCTCGCTGGTGGCAGCATCGGCGCAGGTCACAAAAGGCCGCGGCCAGCGCGGAATAACATTCACGCCGCGTTAAAGAGGTTCGATATTTGACAGGGAAATCAACGGCGCTGCAATGTGGTCATCGGTGACGAGTGTCAGCGACAAGCCCCGGCTTGCTGGCCGGCAACCCTCCATTCGCGGCGGGGTGCTCCGGGTGACAACCTGGCCGCTGTCTGTTCGGACGGTGGCAAGCGCGGACTCCGGCCGAGTCCGGATCTGAAGGGACTGTGGGTGACGAACTCCTCCACGAACGATTTGAAGGACGAGATCGCCCGGTTTGTGAAGGCCCGCCCGACCGATCGGGTCCTGTTCGCCTCCGAACTCGCCGAAGCCGTTGCGCTGGTCGCCGGTGTCGCGCCCGGCGGCGTCGTCACACTTGATCTGACCGCCGCCCTCACGAACCCCACCCCCGATGGTGACCACCGGGTGGTGCCGGCGCAGATCGATCTGGTGACCACCCTGGCCGCGGTGGACAGCGAGCTCGGACGCCGTCGCGCCGCACTCCTGATCGTTCCGGCCGTCGCCGAGGCCACCGGCGAAGTGGTGCCGCTGCCCGCGCTGGCGGCGATCGCACACCGACGCGGCGCGCGACTGCTGGTCGATGGCAGTGAGCTCGTGTCCCGGCGGGCGGTGAACCTGACCAGCCACGGGATCGACTACCTCGTGTTGTCCGGCCGGTCCGTCGCCGGTCCGGCGGTGGTTGTGGGCCGCGGCGACTGGCTCGCCGACTGTGCCGACGCCGATATCGACACCGTCGCCGGCAACGTCGGCACTGACCGGTCCCCGGCCCGGGCGCTGGCCGACCTCGGTTACGAGAGCGCCGGTCTCCACGAGCAGGCACTGTCCGAGTGGCTCGACGCCGAAGCCGCCCGGCATCCCGGGATCCGCCGACTGCAGCTGTGGCCCGATGCCGGTGACCGCGTGGGAATCGCCTCACTGACCGTGGCCGGACACCCTGAGCCCGCCGTCATCCGATGGGACGCCCACACCGGCATCGATGAGCTTGCCCGGCAACTGAACTCACTCGTGGACAGCACTCTTGAGCAGGAGAAATCATGACCGAAGCAGATCGCGTCACCACCGTACGCACCCGCCCCGAACTGCTGGTCGCCATCGAGGGCGACAACCACCAGCTCGCCTGGAGCAGGCCTGGCCCGTCCGAGGCCCGGGATTCGGCGGTCCGCCGGATCCGCCAGCCGGAATTGCGGGGCGGCATCAAGGAGCGAGCCGCACTGCGTGCCGGCTGGCAGGAACTGGGCGAGGATCCCGCGGACCTGGTGGTGGCGTTGGAGATCGACGTGGTGATCGCCGAGGACGCGGCCACCGCGCGGGCAGAGCTTCTGCGGCTGGGGGAGTCGAGGTTCGGCGACACCGTCCGCTATGTCGGCACCGCCAACGGATTGCTGACGCTGATCGTCGACATCTATACCGCCGAGGTCGCCGATGCGGTCATCCTGCGGCCTCTCGACCTGGGGCGGACGGGTGATCGGCCCGGTTCGGCCCAGCTCATCGCCGACCGCGTGCTGCCCGGACTGCTCGAACGGGCCACCGCGGCCTGACGCCCCACACCACGCCTGATCGCAGGCGTGATGCGGACCGATCCGCCGATCAGCTCTCGCCGTTTTCCCAGCGATCGATGATCCGTGCGCGAGCGTCGTCGGTCAGCGAGCCGTACAACCGCAGTCGTGCCATGCCGCCGTCCGGGAAGATGTCGAGGCGGGCCTCGGTCATCGGCCGGTCTGCCTCGATCAGGAACCGGTGTCGGGTGTCGGGTTGCAGGGCGGATCGGCCCAGAACCTCGAACCACTCACCGTTTTCGCCGTCGCGGCCACGAATCATCGCCGAGCCCGGTGCATTTCCCAAGAAGTAGCTGGTGTCGAGTTCGGCCAGGCCGATCGTCGACTCACCGGCCAATTTGACCTGGACCCAGTCGTTTCCGTCGTCGCGCCGCCGTGAGGTCTCCCAGCCTTCTCCCATCGTGCGGGCCCGGCCGGGCATCAGGAGGTTGTTCGGGGAACCGTAGAACATGTTGGAGCAGGCGGTGATCATGCCGCCGTTCTCGAGGGCGGCGAGGTCGAAGTGTCCGTAGGACAAGAACTTCGGGTCGGGGACGCCACGGCCGTGCACCCGGAATCGGGCCACGCCACCGTCCGGATGGATTGTGAGCCGCACATGGGTGAACCGCTCCTTGGAGTCCACCCGGAACGGATTCTGTGTATCGCCGTTGACCTCGACGCGATCGACGATCGTCTGCCACTTGGTGTTCTCGAGCAGCTCCGAAATGGTCGGAATGCCTTCGACCGCAGCAGCTTCCACTGAAATGTAAGGGGGGTAGTTGCCGACGAACCAGGATGTGTCGACCACGACGCCGTAGATGATGCCGGGGACACCGAGTCGCACGATGGCCTGGTCCACACCCGCTTCGCGCCGGCGCCGGGTTTCCCAGCCGTCATAGACCTGACCCTTGTGCCCGAAGGTCGCCGGTTGATATTCGGCGGCAGAGGTCTTGATGAGATTCTCGGCCTCGGCGAAGAGGGCGTCGTTGGTCCAGAGGACCGCGCCGCCGAGAGCGCGTAGAGCCAGATCTGGCATCGAGGTGAAGTGGGGGCGCGAGTTCGGCGGGGATGGAGTCACGACTCATCAGGCTAGTGGCACCGCCCAGCGGGTGCGACTTGTCGCGTCGGCGACGCCGGGTTCTTGCGAAAGCTCCGTGACGCGGGCCATACTTTCTGCCAACAACTAGTTGCAAGTCGAAACTCGTTGAACCATGAGAAGGACCATGTCGAAGGAGACAGCGTCGCGCGACGCTCAGATTGCGGATCTCATGGAGGTCCTCGCGAGGCACCTGCGGGTGCGTGACCGGTTGTCGGCGACGCGGTGGCGAACCGCGGACGATGCTGTCGAGTCAGCGGCCTATCACTGCCTTTTTCGGCTGAATCGGGCGCCGGCACGCTCGGGTGAGTTGGCCGAGGCGCTGTTCAGCGACCCGTCGACCATCAGCAGGCACGTCGCTCAACTGGTCAAGCTGGGCTATGTCCGGCGTGAGGCCGATCCGCGCGACGGCCGGGCCACGATCCTCGTGGTCACCGAGTCCGGTGCGCAGCGGGTCGCCGATTTCCGCAACCGCCGGGCCGAAGAACTCGAGACGATGCTGGCCGATTGGGATGACGGTGACGTGGAGACCTTGACCGAGTTGCTCGGCCGCTACGTCAGCTCCGCAGAACGCAGCCTCATCGAGGCCAACGAGACACCCGCGGACCGCGCCCGGTCCTGACCCCCCCCACCGAGAAGGGCCCGACATCGCTGCTGCGAGGCGGGCCCTTGTTCGTGTTCGGGGTCGATCAGCCGCGAGAGGGCTCGTTCGCCTCGTCCGGGTGCTTGGCCAGACGATCGATCGCCTCTTGTGCGACCTTCTCGGCGTCGGCCTTACCGGTCCATCCGCCGGCCTGGACGTCTTTGCCGGGCTCGAGGTCCTTGTAGTGCTCGAAGAAGTGCGCGATCGCCTGGAGCTCGAAGTCGTCGACGTCGCCGATGTCCTGGACGTGGTCCCAGCGGACATCTCCGGCGGGCACTGCCAGCAGCTTGTCGTCGCCACCGGCCTCATCGGTCATGCGGAACATGCCGACGATGCGGGCGCGGACGATCACGCCGGGGTAGACGGACTCGGGGAGCAACACCATGGCGTCCAACGGATCGCCGTCTTCGCCGAGGGTGTTGTCGATGTATCCGTAGTCGGCGGGATAACCCATCGACGTGTACAGGTACCGGTCGAGATAGATCTTTCCCGACTCGTGGTCCACTTCGTACTTGTTGCGTTGTCCCTTGGGGATCTCAATCGTGACGTCGAAGTCCACGTTGTACTCCTCGTAAGTTCTGCCTACCCAAAGTGTTCTCCGGTAGCCGGTCAGCAAATCGACTCAACGATACTGTGGAGACCTGTGCCCGCCGCGCGCGGCAAGAACTTCGACCGGAGGTAATTCGTGCCAGGCAGTTCGCCCCGCCGCAAGGGACTCCTGTGGACGCTACTTCCGGTGATCGTGCTGATCATCGTTGCGGCGATCGTGCTCGTCATCGCGCTGCGGGTGGACGAGGACCACAACAGTCTGCCCGCGGGTGCCTCCGCGCAACCTTCACCGGTGACGCTGAGTCCACAGATCAGTCCCGTGGCCCCCGACGCACCGTTGCCCACCGCGTCCGGAATCGCCACCGCGCTGACGGAGGCGCTGGCGAACCCGGGCCTGGGCGAGTTGTCGGGCGAGGTCTCCGATGCGATCACCGGACAGACGCTCTGGTCGCAGACCCCGAACCGTCCCATGGTTCCGGCATCGACGATCAAGATCCTCACCGCCGCGGCCGCTCTGCTGGCGTTGCCGCATGATCAGCGGATCTCCACCACGGTGGTCGCCGGACCCGACGGACAGGTGATCCTGGTGGGCGCGGGCGATCCGACACTGTCCGTGCAACCGGACGGGCAGGAGACGTTCTTCACCGACGCCCCGCGGATCGCCTCGCTCGCCGACCAGATCGAGAAGGCCGGCATCGATGTCACCTCGGTGGCGGTCGACACCGGTGCCTTCTCCGGCCCGACGATGGCGTCGAGCTGGGACCCGGTGGACATCGCCGACGGCAACATCACCCCGATCGAATCGCTCATCGCCGATTCCGGACGAATCGATCCGCTGGAGATCGACTCGCCGCGGACACCGACCCCGGCTCTGGCCGCGGGGTCGGCTCTGGCCGCAGCGCTCGGTGTGGACACCCCGGTCGTCCAGGCGACCGCCCCGGCCGCCGGCAGCGTGGTCGCCACCGTGACGTCGGCGCCGCTGGTCACCCGGCTGGGCGACATGATGCGCGCCAGCGACAACGTACTCGCCGAAACCATGTCCATCGAGATCTCCAAGGCCATCGGCGGTCGGCCGACGTTGGCCGGCGGGATCGAAGCCGTTCGAAAGGTTCTCGGCGACAACGGTTTCAACATGAACGGCACCGAGTTCGGTGACGTCAGCGGGCTGTCCGAGGACAATCGGATCTCGGCCGGGTTGCTCGACAAGGTGACCGGCGCCGGCGCCGGAACTGCGCAGCCGAAACTGCGGCCACTGCTCGACATGCTGCCGGTGGCCGGTGCCACCGGCACCTTGACGGAGCGATTTGTTCTCGAGAATGCCGACGGCGCCGGATGGATTCGCGCGAAGACCGGAACACTTACCGTCGCCAGTGCGTTGGCCGGAGTAGTGCAGACGAAAGAAGGTCGCGTGCTCAGTTTTGCTCTGATGTCCAATGGCACCGGGCCCGCCGAGGCGCGGCCCGCGCTCGACGCGGTCGCCGGCGCCCTGCGGGATTGTGGTTGCCGATGAGTATCGATTGGAAGCTCGCCGCGACGGTGGGCAAGAAGATCGCGCGGCCCGGTCCTCTGACCACCGCATACACGGCCGAAGCGGCCCGCGGTGAGCTGGCGTCTTCGGCCGTCGCGTCCGAAGCGCCGGTTCGTGAGGTCACCGGGTTGGCCGACGGACTTCCGGTGCCCGCGGCGCGGGTCCTCGATCGCGGCGAATGGATCGAGGCGGCGGCGCTCTCGATGTCGGCGATGCTCGATCCCGCCGAACCCGACGACAAACCGGGGATGACGGGACGGATCGCGGGCATGCAGGCCGGTGGACTGCTGGCCGTGATGTCGAGCGCCATCCTCGGTCAGTACGACCCGTTCACCCCGGACCCGGTCAGCGGACACGATGGTGTGCTGATGTTGGTGACCCCGAACATCATCGCGGTCGAACGTGGGTTGCGCGTCGTACCCGCCGACTTCCGACTCTGGGTCTGCCTGCATGAGGTAACCCACCGCGTGCAGTTCTCGGCGAACCCCTGGCTGCGCGACTACATGCAGTCGAACGTCGAGGCACTCACCGCCGAGGACACCGAGTCCGCCGGTGAGATGGTCTCGCGGATCAGTTCTGCGCTCCGCAGCGAGCTGCCGAGGGAAAAGGGAATCGTCGGGGCGATGCAACTCCTGCAGTCCCCCGAACAGTACGAAGCGTTCAGCCGGATGATGATGCTCGGCACGCTCCTCGAAGGCCACGCCGACCACGTGATGGACGCGGTCGGACCGGCCAGGGTGCCGACCGTCGACCGTATTCGCAGCGCCTTCGACAAGCGTCGGGCCAGGCCGCAGAACCCGGTCCAGCGGCTGCTGCGCGCGCTGATGGGCATGGACGCGAAGATCGCCCAGTACACGCGTGGCAAGGCATTCGTGGACGAAGTGGTCGAGACGGTCGGCATGACCCGTTTCAACGCGATCTGGACCGGGCCGGAGACGATGCCGTTGCCCGCCGAGATCGACACTCCTCGGGCGTGGATCGATCGCGTCTTGTGAGCTCCCCGGCGGTCTCCGAGATCACCAGGGCGGTAAAGGCTTTCGCCGACGAGTATCTGACGGATCCGCAGGTGTGTGTGGGGTTGTCGGGAGGTCCTGATTCGACCGCGCTGACCGCGGCCGCGGTGTTGGCGGGGCTCGATGTGCGGGCACTGATCGTCGACCACCGGTTGCAGGCCGGTTCCGGCGAAGTCGCCGGCGAGGCGGCGGCGACGGCCCGGGCGCTGGGTGCGCAGCCGGTCGTTGTCGGGGTGGACGTCGCCGGTGCCGGTGGTCCGGAAGCTGCCGCCCGGCGCGCGCGGTACGCCGCGTTCGAGGCACACCGCGGCGTTCGGCCGGTCCTGCTCGGCCATACACTCGACGACCAGGCCGAAACGGTGTTACTCGGGTTCGCGCGCGGATCGGGGGCCCGGTCGGTGGCCGGGATGCGGCCGTGGGCGCCGCCGTTCGGGCGCCCGCTTCTGGGCGTACGACGTGCGGCCACCGTGGATGCCTGCGCCGAACTCGATGTGGCCCCGTACCGGGACCCGCACAACCGGGATGCCCGTTTCACCCGCGTCCGGGTGCGGCAGGAGGTGATGCCCTTGCTCGAAGAGGTGCTGCAGGGCGGCGTCGCCGAAGCGTTGGCGCGGACCGCGCAGCAGTTGCAACTCGACATCGACGTGGTCGAAGGTCTGGTCGACGACCACGCCGCAGTCGTCGACGGGGATGAGGTGGATTGTGCCGACCTCGCGGTGCTGCCCGGGGCCATCCGGCTTCGCCTGCTCCGACGCTGGCTGCTGGCCAACGGTGCCACCGAACCCACCGACACCGTCGTGCAGGCCGTCGACGCGCTGGTGATGCGCTGGCGAGGTCAGGGTGCGGTGGCCATCGGGGGCAGGCCACTGTTCCGGACCCAGGTGAGCAGACGCGGCGCCCGACTTGTGGTCGAGCGCCGCGAACGCTGAGGACTTCAGATGGCTACGCCGGGGGCGGCCAGGGTGCGGTGACGGTCGTGAAGTATTCGACGGCAGCGCCGATCAGGGTGGGGCCGCCGACAGCGATGGTGCCGAGGACCCCGCCGATGCCGGCGCCGGTGACGGCACCGGCGATGCAACCGGCCGGAATTGTGGCCACACAACCGATCCCGGCGCCGATGATGGTGCCGACCAGTCCGCCGATCGCCACGGAGACCGACACGTAGGTGCCCAGTTTCTCCAACGCCTGAATGTCGCGTTCTTCCCTGGTGGCGGGCGCGGCGGCCGGCGTGGCGGCGCCCCGGTCGACAACCGGGATGAGGGTGGCTGTGCGTCCGTCCACGTTCGCCGCGATCGGGAACTGCCGGCTGTCGAGGTTGAAGAAGAGCGGAACGGTGGCGGCCACGTTCCCGCTGGGGTCGACGATCTCGAGTTGTCCGTCACTGGTTCGCAGTGACCCGATGTCGGTCGAGAGGACGATCTTCTCGCCCCCGACGACATCGGCCTGGTAGTTGATGGCGGTGGCCGGTGCGGCGTTTGCCGGTATTGCGGTCAGGAAGCCGGCGGCGGTGACGGCTGCTGCGATCAGTGCGATGAATCCGTTTCTGCGTTTCATGGGGGTTACGTCCTGGGTTTGGGCGGGTGTGAAGCGTCACCCGAAAGTGTTTGATTTCGCCACGTGCCCAGTTTCGATTCAACCGAAAGGTGTCCGACTTTCGCCGATCGCTCTCCCGTAACCGTATTTCGAAACGGCTCGTGGATCTTGGTGTTCGGTTCTCGCGCGCAACCAGTAAAACAAAGCCGGGATTGGGAAAAACTCGCGATGACGGAAATCATCCGTTCGGTGTACTTCGTGATGCTTTGGGGAGTTGTTGCCCCCTGCAATTGTCGTCACGACGTTTGAGGCATGATGTTCCTTGTGACGGCGCAGCGTGATCCATACGGCAATGACATCGAAGCGGTAGTGGTCACGGAGGAGCAGATCCGGCAGCGGACCATCGAACTGGCCGAAAGTGTCGCCTCGCGATACCGCGACGCTCCCGACGACCTGGTTCTGATCGGCGTCCTCAAGGGTGCGGTCATGTTCATGACCGACTTCGCCCGGGCGCTGCCGATCCCTTCGCAGCTCGAGTTCATGGCGGTGAGTTCGTACGGCTCGTCGACGTCCTCATCCGGCGTGGTGCGGATCCTCAAGGACCTGGACCGCGACATCAACGACCGCGACGTCGTGATCGTCGAGGACATCATCGACTCGGGTCTGACCCTGTCCTGGCTGATCAAGAACCTCCGCACCCGCCGTCCGCGGTCGCTGGAGGTGTGCACGCTTCTCCGCAAGCCGGACGCGGTCCGAGCTGATGTCCACGTTGCCGATGTGGGATTCGAGATCCCCAACGAGTTCGTCGTCGGATACGGTCTCGACTATGCCGAGCGTTACCGCGACCTGCCGTACGTCGGCCGCTTGCATCCGTCCGTCTACACAGACTAAAAGGTGATCGATGACTGCAGTCCAGACCGCCGCCGGAGTACGCGCGGGACGGCTTGACCCAGTCGAGATCACCCGCGAGGCGCTGGCCCGGATTGCGCAACGCGACCGGGAACTCGGTGCTTTTGTGGCGGTCCGCGCCGAGCGGGCTGTTTCCGAAGCCGAGGTTTTGACCGCCCATCCAAAACTCGCTGAATTACCGCTGGCCGGTGTGCCGGTGGCGATCAAGGACAATATTCCGATCGCCGGCGAAATCATGACGGTCGGATCTGCGGCCACCAGCCGCGCACCGCAGCTGAGCAATCACACCGTTGTCCGCAGATTGCGGGCGGCCGGGGCCATTGTCATCGGAACCACCGCAGTTCCGGAATTGTGTCTGTGGGGGACCACGGACAATCAGGCCACCATTACGCGTAATCCATGGAATACCGACCGGACCCCTGGCGGTTCGTCGGGTGGAGCGGCGGCTGCGGTCGCGAGCGGGCAGGTCGACATCGCACACGGCAACGACGGTCTGGGCTCGATCCGGATCCCGGCTGCTGACTGCGGGCTGTTCGGCATCAAACCGGGTCGGGGTGTGGTGCCGTCGGAGTTGGGTGGCAACGACTGGTTCGGTATGAGCGAGAACGGGCCACTGGCCACCACGGTCGCTGATGCTGCACTCATGCTCTCGGTGATGGCCGACCGGCCGGAGCTGGCGAACGCCGGCCTGTCGACGGAGCCGCGGTCGCTGGGGATCGCGGTGGCAGAGAACTTCCCGCTTGCCGTCGGCAAGACCGACAAGCATTGGGCGCAGGCGCAGGAGAGCTGTAGTGCGCTGCTGGCCGACCTCGGTCACCGGGTTCCGCATGCCGACCTGCCGTACCCCGTGAATCCCGCGCCCCTGCTGATGCGCTGGCTCGCCGGGGCGGCCGCCGACGCCGATGACATCGAGGCGGCCGGTGGGGATCTGGCAAGGCTGCAGCGGCGGAGCAAGGTCCACACCTCACTCGGTCGGACCGTGACCCGCTTCGATCTGGTGGACGACAAGCCGGTTGCCAAGCTGGAGAAGAAGGTCCTGGCGTACCTCGACCGCAACAAGGCCGACGTGCTCCTGACCCCGGCATTGGCGACCTCACCGCCGGCGGCGAAGCAATGGAGTTCGAGGAGTTGGGCCGCCAACATGTGGGCCAACGTCGGTTATGCGCCGTTCAACGGGCTCTTCAATCTCCTCGGCTGGCCGGCGATGTCGGTACCGTTCGGCGTTCATCCGGTGAGCCGGACCCCGTTGGCCGTCCATTTCGCCGGCCGACCCGGATCCGAAGCGCTCCTGCTGAGCCTGGCTGCCCAGATCGAGGCCACCCGTCCCTGGCAGAGGGTCGCACCCGGATTCTGATCGGCAAACCGGCGGAACCATGACGGCTCCGGCGTTGGCACGGTCGGGGACCTGTCTGGTTTTCAGCTCCTAGGGAACGGCTGACCATGGTGAATCGTTGACGGGTAGCCTGATGACTCAGAGATCCCGACTGGAAGGACGCGCCGAAATCACAGCGAAAGCCATGGACTTGGCTCTCGGTCTCGGCTGACACACCTCAATGAACCGTAAGACTGTCTTTCGCAATCTGGCGATCGTGGCCGTTATCGTGCTCGCGATCTGGGGTTGGACCCTGCTACGGGACAACAATCGTGACTACAAGTCTGTCGACACCTCGGTGGCGATGACGCAGCTCAACACCAAGAACGTGACCGAGGTACAGATCGACGACCGCGAGCAGACGCTGCGGATGACGATCAAGGATCCCAGTCAGACCGACGGTGAAAAGAAGATCTCGGCCAAGTACCCGGCGCAGGCGACCGAAGAGATCTTCAACCGCGTCAACGACACCGGTGCGACGTATCAGACGAACGTGAACAAAGACTCGTTCCTGATGCAGATGCTGATCTTCATCCTGCCGCTGATCCTGCTGTTCGGACTCTTCTTCTTCGTGATGAGCCGGATGCAGGGTGGCGGCAAGGGCGGGGTCATGGGCTTCGGGAAGTCGAAGGCCAAGCAGCTCAGCAAAGACATGCCGACCACCACGTTCGCGGATGTCGCCGGCGCCGATGAGGCCGTCGAAGAGCTGTTCGAGATCAAGGACTTCCTGCAGAACCCGGCCCGTTACCAGGCCCTGGGCGCAAAGATCCCCAGGGGCGTGTTGCTCTACGGCCCACCCGGAACCGGTAAGACGCTGCTCGCCCGTGCGGTTGCCGGCGAGGCCGGTGTCCCGTTCTTCACCATCTCCGGTTCCGACTTCGTCGAGATGTTCGTCGGTGTCGGTGCCTCTCGCGTGCGTGACATGTTCGAGCAGGCCAAGAACAACAGTCCCTGCATCATCTTCGTCGACGAGATCGACGCGGTCGGCCGCCAGCGTGGTGCCGGCCTCGGCGGTGGACACGACGAGCGGGAGCAGACCCTCAACCAGTTGCTGGTGGAGATGGACGGATTCGGCGAGCGTTCGGGCGTCATCCTGATCGCGGCGACCAACCGTCCCGACATCCTCGACCCGGCGCTGCTGCGTCCGGGCCGCTTCGACCGCCAGATCCCGGTCGGCAACCCGGACATGGCCGGTCGCCGGGCGATCCTGAACGTCCACGCCCAGGGCAAGCCGATCGACGCCGACGCCGACCTCGACGGTCTGGCCAAGCGCACGCCCGGTATGTCCGGCGCCGACCTGGCGAACGTCATCAACGAGGCCGCGTTGCTGGCCGCCCGGGAGAACCGCACCACGATCACTGCCGAACTCCTCGAAGAGTCCGTGGATCGGGTCATCGGCGGACCTCGCCGCAAGAGCCGGATCATCAGCGAACACGAGAAGAAGATCGTGGCGTACCACGAGGGCGGGCACACGCTCGCGGCGTGGGCGATGCCCGATCTCGACCCGATCTACAAGGTGACGATCCTGGCCCGCGGTCGTACCGGCGGACACGCGTTGGCCGTGCCAGAGCAGGACAAAGACCTGATGACGCGGTCGGAGATGATCGCACGTCTGGTGATGGCGATGGGTGGGCGCGCTGCCGAGGAATTGGTGTTCCACGAGCCGACCACCGGAGCGTCGTCCGACATCGATCAGGCGACGAAGATCGCCCGCGCGATGGTGACCGAGTACGGCATGAGTGCCCGTCTGGGAGCTGTTCGTTATGGCCAGGAACAGGGCGACCCGTTCCTGGGCCGGTCGATGGGCTCACACGCGGACTACTCGCCTGAGGTTGCCAGCGAGATCGACGATGAGGTTCGTCGCCTGATCGAGGCTGCGCACACCGAGGCCTGGGCCATTCTCACCGAGTACCGCGACACTCTCGACGAACTCGCGACACAGCTGCTCGAACGCGAGACGCTGACCCGCAAGGACCTCGAGAAGATCTTCGGCAAGGTCGTCAAGCGTCCCCGCATCACCCTGTTCAACGATTTCGGTGAGCGCACGCCCAGCGACAAGCCCCCGGTGAAGACCCCGGGTGAGCTGGCCAAGGAACGCGGTGAGCCGTGGCCGCCCGAGGCGCCGAAAACGCCGGAGCTGACCAAGACCGGTTCGCATGCGCAGCCCGCATCGGGTCAGCAGTATCCGCAGCAGCAGGCTCCGCAGCCGGGTGCAACCGCTGGGGGAACCCGTCCTGATTACGGCGCTCCGGCCGGCTGGTCGGCGCCCGGATGGCCCCCCTCGAATGCCGCCGGTGGTGGCGCCCCGTACGGCGGTCAACCGAACGGTCAACCCGGTGGCGGGTACCCCAACGGTGGTTACCCGCAGGCTCCAGGGAATCCTTATGCGCAACCGCAGAACCCGTATGGACAGCCCCCGGCAAACGGACATCAGAATGGTGACGGACATGGCGGCAGGCACAACGGTGGCGGCCAGGGCGATGATGGCCAGAACGGCCAACCGCCCTCAACCGGACAGAATGGACAATGACGTACCGCGAAGACTGCACCGCGATTGCCCCTTTTGATGCTGAGCGTGCCGAGCGCGCTGTTCGAGAACTCCTCATCGCCGTCGGCGAAGACCCGGAACGCGACGGGCTGAAGGAGACTCCGGCCCGGGTGGCCCGCGCCTACCAGGAGATGTTCGGCGGCCTGCACACCGATCCCGACGAGGTCCTCGCGACCACATTCGATGTCGGTCATGACGAACTGGTCCTGGTCAAGGACATCCCGATGTACTCGACCTGTGAACACCACCTGGTCTCGTTCCACGGTGTCGCGCATGTCGGCTACATTCCCGGTGCCAGCGGTCAGGTCACCGGCCTGTCGAAGCTCGCCCGGGTCGTCGACCTGTACGCCCGGCGGCCGCAGGTCCAGGAGCGGCTCACCACGCAGATCGCCGACGCGATCGTCCGGAAGCTCGATCCGCGCGGAGTGATCGTCGTGATCGAGGCCGAGCACCTGTGCATGGCGATGCGCGGTATTCGTAAGCCGGGTGCCACCACGACCACCTCGGCGGTCCGCGGGCAGTTCAAGACCAGTGCGATCTCGCGTGGAGAAGCACTGGATCTGATTTCCCGAAAGAGCTAGTGCTGCAAGACAGTGCCGTCATGAAGGGTTCGGGCGTCGTGAACACGGTCATCATGGGCGTGGTCAATGTGACCGCCGATTCGTTCTCGGATGGTGGCCGCTATCTCGACGTGGACGCGGCCATCGAGCACGGTGTCGCTCTGGTGGCCGACGGCGCGGACATCATCGATGTCGGTGGTGAATCCACCCGTCCGGGCGCCCAGCGAGTCGATCCAGAGGTGGAGATCGCGCGTATCCGGCCGGTCATCGAAGGCCTGTCGGCGCGTGGAATCGTCACGTCGGTCGACACGATGCGGGCCCGGGTCGCAGAAGCCGCGTTGGCGGCCGGTGTTGGCATCATCAACGATGTCTCCGGTGGGCGCGCCGATCCCGAGATGGCGAAGATCGTCGCGGAATCGGGGTCGCCCTGGATCCTGATGCACTGGCGGCCGACGGACGCCGACTGGGCGCATTCGGGTAGAGCAGCCGGATACGGCGATGTGGTGGCCGAGGTCAGGGATGAACTCCTCGAGCAGGTCGACGCCGCGGTCAAGGCCGGTGTGGATCCCGGTGCACTGATCCTGGACCCCGGACTCGGCTTTGCGAAGACCGGCGAACACAACTGGGCGCTGTTGCAGCGGTTACCCGAGCTGACGCAGTTGGGGTTCCCGGTGCTCATCGGGGCTTCCCGCAAGCGATTCCTCGGGACGCTCCTGGCCGACGCCGACGGCAACCCGAGGCCCCCGGCCGGCCGGGAGGTCGCCACTGCCGCACTCAGTGCGCTGGCCGCGGCCCACGGCGCGTGGGGCGTTCGGGTACACGACGTGGCCTCGAGCCGTGATGCAATCGCCGTTGCGAAGGCATGGAACGCCGGCGGTCATCCGTCTGTGAACAACGAAGTCGATACGAAGGAGCGCAATGGCTGACCGAATCGAGTTGCGCGGGTTGAAGGTTCGGGGCAACCATGGCGTGTTCGACCACGAGCGCACCGACGGACAAGACTTCATCGTCGACGTGATCCTGTGGGTCGACTCACGGGTCGCCGCGGCCACCGATGATCTCGCCGACACGGTCGACTACGGCGCACTGGCCCAGACCGCCCACGACATCATCGCCGGAACCCCGCGCAATCTGATCGAGACGGTGGCCGCCGAGATCGCCGACACGGTGATGCTCGAAACCGAGCAGGTCGCGGCGTGTGAGGTCACACTCCACAAACCGTCGGCGCCGATCCCGCTGACGTTCGACGATGTCGCGGTGGTGGCCAGGCGGTCTCGCAAGGGCATGCAATGAGCGGGGGAACGCGGTGAGTCGTGCGGTGCTCTCGATCGGATCCAACATCGGTGATCGGATGGCGCATCTGCAGTCCGTCTGCGATGGACTCGGCGATGCGGTGGTGGCGAGGTCGGCGGTCTACTCGACTGCCCCCTGGGGTGGTGTGGAACAACAGGACTTCCTCAATGCCGTTGTCGTGGTCGACGATCCGAACCGGGAGGCCGCCGATTGGCTGGCGATCGGGCAGGAACTCGAGCAGCAGGCCCAGCGTGTCCGGGAACAGCATTGGGGTCCACGAACTCTCGATGTCGACGTCGTCTCGGTGACCAGCGACGGCCACGATGTCATCTCCGATGATCCGGTCCTGACGCTGCCGCATCCGCGGGCGTCGCAGCGCGCATTCGTACTGATCCCGTGGCTGGACGTCGACCCGTCGGCCACCCTGTGGGAGGCCGGCCGGTCGACGCCGGTGACCGAATTGCTTGCGGCACTACCGGACGACGAGCGGTCCGGGGTGCACCGCACCGACCGGCACCTTGTCGTCGCCGGTCGCGACGGGGCGGATACGGGCAGATGAACAGGCAGAATCCGCGGCGGCAACAGCCCGATGACGGCAAGATGGGCCCGACCCAGGTCCGCGATCTGTCGGGGGTGGCCGCCGTGGTCGCCGTGGTGGTGTTCCTACTGGTCCGCGTCAGTTACGGGTCGATGCCTCCGCTGCCGCTGCTTGCCGGGGTGGTGCTGTATCTGCTTGCCGCACTTGAGGTGGTGATCGCGTTCGTGGTCCGTTCGCGCGTCCGGGACCACGAGGTCGGGGCGCACCACGGCCAGTTGCATCCGATCACCGCGGCGCGGGTCCTGGCACTGGCCAAGGCGTCGGCGATCCTCGGTGCGATCGCGACGGGGGTGTGGGCCGGGACGCTCGTCTATCTCCTGACGCGGCTCGGTGAGCTGACCGCTGCTCGCGAGGATCTTCCGAGTGCGATCGTCGGGTTGATCGGTGGCATCCTGCTGGCGGTCGCGGCGCTGTGGCTCGAATACTGCTGTCGGGCGCCTGATGATCCGTCCGAGGACCTCCCGGCCTGATCCGCGGTGACGTTCATCATGATCGTCTATAACAGGACTTGCCGGGTGAGATGGCGAATTCGACCGCCGCTGCCCGGTATGTTTGCCCCATGACCACCTCCGCTGGCCGCTCGGCTGACGCCAGAAGGACTCGTCGTGGTCCGGGCCAATGGCTGCTCGGCGCCTTGCTGCTACTCGCGCTCGGTTCGAGCGTGTTCATGATCGTCACCTCGGAGATGAGTGTGGCCGGTTCGCTGGCCGTCATCACCGCGCTGTGGGCCGCGGTCATCGGCGCCATCCTGGTGACCAAGTATCGTCGCGCCGCTGATTCGGCAGACGCCAAGGCCCGGGATCTGCGGCTGGTCTACGAGTTGCAGCTCGAGCGCGAGATCACCGCCCGCCGTCAGTACGAACTCGGTGTCGAGACCCAGGTGCGTCGCGAGGTCAGCGCCGAAGCGGGTACCGAACTCGCCGCGCTCAAGACCGAGCTGCAGGGGCTTCGGGAGAGTTTGGAGCAGCTCCTCGGGGAACTGCCGGAAGATCGCATTGCGCTGTTCCGGGAGAAACTGCCCGAGCTGGAGAACGGATCCGGCTGGCTCAATCGCCCCGACGCCGCGTACGCGGCCGGATTCGCCGAGTACCCGAGCGGCCTCGTCGATGACGGCGCGGTCGCCGAACAGGACTTCGCTTCCACGGCACCACCGGCCGATGAGTCACCGCGGGACGACATGACCGAGGTCTTTCCGGTGATCGCCGCCGAGGAGCCACTGCCCACCGATCCCGAGCCCACCGATCCCGAGCCGGCCGCGCCTGAACCGGCCGAGGTCGAGGTGGAGGTCGAAGAATCCGAACTCGTCGCCGAGGTCGTCGAAGAACCGGTCGAGGACAGCACTGCTGCACCTGCCTCCGAGTCCGATCCCCGCGGCGCCGGCCGACACAAAGGTGGTTCCCGCCGTCGTGCCGACGAGCCCACCGAGGACGCTGCGGAACCCAAAGGCTTCGTCGACGACAACCCGACCGACGAATGGGAGGTCGCCGAATCTCCCGAGGGCGGTATCCCCGATGCGCTGCTGGCCGAGCGCGAAGAGGCATCCGATCACTCGGGGGCTCATGAATCCGGCCGTTCGGTGTCGGAACTGCTGCAAGGCTTTGCGGGTTCTTCTCCCAGCGCGGGGCGCCGTCGCCGCCGTGACTGAGTCCGATCGATCGATGATCTGACGCGCTGTGCGCCGGCCGCATCCCGGTCTGCCCACCACCTGATTCGGTGAGGCCGATCACAGCGGTTGGCGGTTTGGACGCTGCGGGATCTATCCTCGCTGCGAGACGTCTGGTACCCGGATCCGACTCGTCCGACCGTGATTCACACAGGTCGAGCGGGATCGGTGGGACTGGAACGAATGATGGAGGACATCGGTGACCTCGACCGGGATTACCAACTGGCCCGCGCCTGCCCGCCTGACGGTGGGCATCGTGTCGGCGGGCCGTGTGGGCACAGCCATCGGTGAGGCGCTCGAACGCGCCGAGCACGTGGTCGGCGCGGTCGCAGCGTCGTCGCCGCAATCGCGACGTCGAGCCGCCGAGCGCCTCCCCGAATCCGAGATCCTGGCCCCGCGAGAAGTTGCCGCGCGGTGTGAACTGCTGATCCTGGCGGTACCCGACGATCAACTTCCGCTGGTGATCGCAGACCTGGCCGCCTCGGGTGCGGTTCGGCCGGGCACGATCGTCGCCCACACCGCCGGGGCGCAGGGCGTCCGCATCCTCGACCCCCTCACCGACGCCGGCGCTCTGCCGCTGGCCCTGCATCCTGCGATGACGTTCATCGGCACCGGAGAAGACACCGACCGCCTCAGTGACTGCTGCTTCGGGGTCACCGCCGCCGACGAGATCGGCCTGGCCATCGGACAGTCCCTGGTGCTCGAGATGGGCGGGGAGCCGGTCCACGTCAGCGAGGCCGACCGCACGCTCTATCACGCGGCCCTGGCGCACGGGGCCAATCATCTGGTGGCGCTGGTCTGCGACGCGGCGGCGGCACTCCGCAAGGTCCTCGACGGGCAGGATGTGCGGCCCGAAAGACTCCTCGGCCCGTTGTTGACCGCCGCCCTCGACAATGCCCTGCACATCGGACCGGCGGCACTGACCGGCCCGGTGATGCGCGGCGACACCGCGGCGGTGGCCCGGCATCTCGACGCACTGACCGCAGCGGACCCGGCCATCGCCCACGGCTATCGGGCACTGGCCCGCCGCGCCGCCGCGTACACCGATCCGCCCCCTGATCTGATCGAGCTCCTCGGAGGTGAGCGCTGATGCCGAGTACTGACTTGACGTCTGAAAAGCCCTATACGGCAGGTAAATTGACGGTCCATCGTGATCCGGCGATGCTGAACAAGATCAGCCGGGCGTTGCGCTCGACCGGAAAACGCGTGGTGCTGGTCCCGACGATGGGTGCGCTGCACGCCGGACATCTGGAACTCATCCGGGCCGCGAAGGCCAAGGGTGATGCCGTGGTGATCACGTCGATCTTCGTCAATCCGTTGCAATTCTCGGCCGACGAGGACCTCGATGCCTACCCGCGGACCTTCGAGGCGGACTGCGATCTGTTGCGTGCTGCCGGGGTCGAGCTGGTCTTCGCGCCCCGGGTGTCGGACATGTACCCGAACGGGCCCCGGACGACAGTGCACCCGGGCCCGCTCGGTGCCGAACTCGAAGGCGCGTCGCGGCCGACGCACTTCGCCGGGATGCTGACGGTGGTGCTCAAGTTGCTCAACATCGCAGCGCCGATGGAGGCGTATTTCGGTGAGAAGGACTACCAGCAGCTGACGTTGATCCGGCAGATGGTCCGCGACCTCGATCTCGACATCCGGATCGTCGGGGTACCGACGGTGCGGGAATCCGACGGGCTGGCGATGTCGTCGCGGAACCGGTACCTCGATCCGGCACAGCGGGAGCTGGCAACGACCCTGTCGGCGGCGCTGGTCGCCGGTGCCTATGCGGCCGCGGGTGGTGTGCCGGCGATCCTGGACACCGCTCGGCAGGTGCTGGCACTGCACCCGGAGATCGAGGTCGACTACCTCGAGGTGCGCGGTCCGGGTTTGGAAGCACCCCCGGACAAGGGTGACGGCAGGCTTTTGATCGCGGCCCGGATCGGCAGCACTCGGCTGATCGACAACGTGGGTGTCGCGATAGGTACGGGATTCGTCGAAAGAGGAGAGAACACACCATGATTCGTACGATGATGACGTCGAAGATCCACCGCGCCACCGTGACGCAGGCGGATCTCCATTACGTCGGTTCGGTGACTGTGGACCAGGATCTCCTCGACGCTGCGGGGTTGCTCGAAGGCGAAAAGGTCTCGATCGTCGACATCACCAACGGCGCACGCCTGGAGACCTACACGATTGCCGGTGAGCGGGGTTCGGGTGTGCTCGGTATCAACGGTGCCGCAGCCCATCTCGTGCATCCGGGCGATCTGGTCATCCTGATCGCCTACGGCGGCCTCGACGAGCGTGAACTGCTCGAGTACAGCCCGCGGGTGGTTTTCGTGGACGAGCAGAACAAGATCCTCGAGCTCGGTGCCGACCCGGCACATGCCCCGGAGGGTAGTGGCCTCCTGGATCCGCGCGAATTGTCTTCCACCCCGTTGTCTTCCGCTACAGCCTGATCATGCTGCTCGCCCTGGACGTCGGTAACACCAACATCCACCTGGGTGTCTACTCCGGGCGGGGCGACCACGCCCGGCTGATCCGGGACTGGCGGATGCGGACCGAGCCGCGGATGACGGCGGACGAACTCGCGTTGAACCTGCGGGGTCTGCTGGGGGCCGACGTTGATCAGGTCACGGCGGTGGTCGGGCTGTCCACGGTGCCGTCGTTGCTGCGTGAGATGCGAGTGATGGTCGGGAAATACTACGGCGCCGGGCCCCATGTCCTGCTCGAACCCGGTGTGCGGACCGGGGTTCCACTGTTGGTCGACAATCCCAAAGAGGTCGGTACCGACCGGGTTGCCAATGCGCTCGCGGCCTACACGGCCTACGGGCGGGCCTGCATCGTCGTAGATTTCGGGACGACGACGCTGGTGGATGTGGTCTCGGCGAAGGGTGAGTTCCTCGGTGGCGCCATCGCGCCCGGCATCGACCTGGCGGTGGAGGCGCTGGCCACCGCGACGGTGACGCTGCGCAAGGTGGAGTTGTTGCCGCCACGCAGTGTGGTCGGCAAGAACACCATCGAGGCGTTGCAGTCGGGGATCCTCTACGGATTCGCGGGCCAGGTCGACGGATTGGTGACGCGGGTGCGGCGGGAGATCCGCGGATTCGGCCCCGCCGACGATGTGGCGGTGGTCGCCACCGGATATCTCGCGCCGCTGGTGTTCGACGAGTGCGAGACCTTGCAGCATCATGAGCGGACGCTGACGTTGGACGGTTTGCGGCTGGTCTACGAGCGGCAACGGGAGAGTCGCAGCAGGTCCCGGTCAGATCGCTGACCCCCTGGACCCGTGCTGTGATCGGCCCCACTGGTGCGAGCCGAATCGATATGGCAGAATCTCGTCCGTGATGAACCGGAGCTGTCAGGAGTGTTGTCGGGGCTGACGCCTCTCGATGACCTCTACATCCGATTCCGGCGCCCTCGTCGCCGATCACTTTCGAAAGCTCCCATCATGTCTGTGCTCACCGCACCCATCTCTGCTCTCGCTGCTCCCGTGTCCGCTCCGGCGGCGGCGCCACTGTCCATCTCGGCCGATCAGTTCGGGCCCGCCCTGCAGTCCGGCGCGATCGCCGTCGACATCCGGAGCCAGCGGGTCCGCGACGCCGACGGAATCCTTCTGGGTGCGTTGGCTGTTCCCGCCGAGAACGTCCTCGACCGCCTGACCCCCGGCTCGGCTGCGTCTTTGTCGAGTGCCACGACCGATCAGCGCTGGGTCCTGGTCGGTGCGGACGGCCACGATGCGGAGATGTTGACCTGGCATCTGCAGGCACGAGGTATCGTCGGCGCCCGTTTCGTCGCCGGTGGTCAGCGGGCTCTGTCCGGCAACGCCACTCCGGGTCTGCTCGGGGAGCACACCCGCCGGGAGCTGGCTGCCTACTCGGCGCACTGACCCCGGACCGTCGTTGCGGGCCCTTCGGTCCGTTTCGGTGTTGACGTGGTTTACGACTGTGGTTTACGACTGTTTGTCTGCGCTTGGCCTTGGCGAATGGCTCGCGGTGGTGTCCGGCCGATAGGGTCGTTGGCGTGAACGAAGACCGTGGCCAGGGCCGCACCAACAAAGATGCAGACACTGTCGAAGATCAGACGCCAGAGCAGTTGCGTATCCGTCGCGAAAAACGGGATCGGTTGCTCTCGGCAGGGACTGAGCCCTACCCGGTTTCGGTGCCGAGAACGCATTCGCTCGCCGAGGTCCGCGCCAAGTATCCCGATCTCGAGACCGACACGGCCACGGGTGAGCATGTCGGTGTCGCCGGCCGGGTGATCTTCGTCCGCAACACCGGCAAGCTGTGCTTTGCCACCTTGCAAGAGGGTGACGGCACGCAGCTGCAGGCGATGATCAGCCTGAACGGTGTCGGTGAGGAATCCCTCGCGGCGTGGAAGTCCGACGTCGACCTCGGAGACTTCGTCTTTGTGCACGGTGAGGTGATCAGTTCGCGCCGCGGCGAACTCAGTGTCCTGGCCGACAGTTGGCAGATGGCGTCGAAGGCACTGCGCCCGCTCCCGGTCGCGCACAAGGAGATGAGCGAAGAGGCTCGGGTGCGTGCGCGCTACCTCGATCTCATCGTCCGGCCGGAGGCCCGGGCCATGGCGCGGACCCGGGTTGCGGTGATGCGGGAGTTGCGGGCCGCCCTCGAACGCCGGGGATTCCTCGAGGTCGAGACGCCGATGCTGCAGACACTGCACGGCGGCGCCGCGGCCCGGCCGTTCGTGACGCATTCCAATGCCATGGATATCGACCTCTACCTGCGTATTGCGCCGGAGCTCTTCCTGAAGCGGGCCGTGGTCGGCGGTATCGAGAAGGTCTTCGAGATCAACCGGAACTTCCGCAACGAGGGCGCCGACTCCACCCATTCGCCCGAGTTCGCGATGCTCGAGACGTATGAGGCGTACGGCACCTACGACGACTCGGCCACGATGATCCGCGAGATCATCCAAGAGGTCGCGCTCGGTGCCGTGGGCACGTTGCAGCCGGTGATGGCCGATGGAACGGTCAATGACCTGAGCGGTGAATGGACCTCGGTCGAGATGTATCCGTCGCTGTCGAAGGCCCTCGGTGAGGACATCACCCCGGACACCACGGTCGAACACCTGCTGGCGGTCTGCGCCCGGGTGGGGCTCGAGATCCCGGAAGGAAAAGGCTATGGCCACGGGAAACTCGTCGAAGAGTTGTGGGAACACCAGGTGGGGGACACCTTGTCGGGACCTGTTTTCGTCCGGGATTTCCCGGTGGAGACCTCTCCGCTGGTTCGGGAGCACCGGAGCAAGCCCGGTGTCAGTGAGAAATGGGACCTGTACGTTCGCGGCTTCGAATTGGCGACCGGGTATTCAGAATTGATCGACCCGATCATTCAGCGGGAGCGGTTCGTCGATCAGGCCAGACTCGCGCGCGCCGGCGACGACGAGGCAATGGTGCTCGACGAAGAGTTTCTCGCCGCGATGGAGCAGGGCATGCCCCCGACCACGGGTACCGGAATGGGGATTGATCGACTTCTCATGGCGCTTACCGGTCTTGGGATTAGGGAAACGATACTCTTTCCTCTCGTCAAGCCGCAGCATTGATAATTTTCTAAACGCGTTAGCGCGTTATTAGCGCGAACAAGATATTCGCGCTATGCTGTCGGCCAATAGGCGGCCGCATGAATATGCTCTTCCGAGTTGTGTTCAGAGAAACCGTCTTGTATGTCGGGGAGCCATTCAAGAATTGGAGAGTTATGGCTAAGAAGGTTACGGTCACGCTGGTCGACGACGTTGACGACAGCAAAACTGCGGACGAGACCGTCGAGTTCGGTGTGGACGGTGTCACCTATGAGATCGATCTCTCGACCAAGAATGCAGACAAGCTGCGTGACGATGTCGCGCGGTGGGCAGAACATGCACGTCGGGTAGGTGGACGTAAACGTCCCAAGGGACTCAGCGTCGCAGGTAAGGCCCCGGTCGACCGTGAGCAGACTGCGGCGATCCGTGACTGGGCGCGGCGTAACGGTCACCCGGTATCGGCTCGCGGACGTATCGCGGCCGGTGTCGTCGAGGCGTACAACGAAGCGCACTGACGCCAATGGTTTGACTTCGCACACTGTCTTCAAAAGGCGGGCGATCCGAGTTTCGGATCGCCCGCCTTTTTGTTTGCCAGGAGCCATCAGTGAATTGCTACAACTCGCTCCACAGTAAACATTCAGAAAAGAAATGATCTTCGCGATCACTTTTGCACTTTAGTTTATATTTTCTGACCGTCAGCAACATTTAATCGGTGCCCGCGGATTCTGTGGTTTGAAGCGAACGTTTGAAAGCTGCAAAAGGTTCGCATAGCGCACAGATTCTTAAGGGAGTTCGCGCTTGAGGATCTTCCCTGCCGCATTGCGGGGGAACTCTTCGATGAACACCACGGAGCGCGGGATCTTGAAATTCGCGAGTTTCCCTCGGGCGGCGTCCAATACCGAGGATTCGTCCACCGATGCCCCCGGGGCGACCGACACGTAGGCGCGGCCGACCTCACCGAGGCGTTCGTCCGGTACTCCGATCACTGCGGCCTCGGTCACTCCGTCGATCCGGGACAACACCTGCTCGACCTCGGCGGGGTAGACGTTGAAACCGCCGCAGATGTACATGTCCTTCAGGCGGCCGGTGATGGACAGGTTGCCGTTGGCGTCGATGGTGCCGATGTCGCCGGTGTGGAGCCAGCCGTCGGCGTCGATCGCCTCCGCGGTGGACACGGGGTCCTCGAGATAACCGGCCATCACCATCTTCCCCTTCGTCAGCACCTCGCCACTGTCGGACAACCGGATCTCCATGCCCCGGAACGGCCGTCCGCAGGTGTTGGCGACGGTTTCGTCGTCGTCGTCCGGTGTGCAGGTGGTGACGAAGCCACCCGCCTCGGTGAGGCCGTAGGCGGTGATGACGGTGTCGATGCCCAGATCGCGCTGCATGCGCTCGACGAGGACCACCGGGACGATCGCGGCGCCGGTGACGGCCAGGCGAAGGGACGAGAGGTCGAACGACTCGCGACGGGGAGCGTCCAGGATCGTCTGGAAGATGGTGGGCGCTCCGGGGAAGACGGTCGCGCGCCGCTCCTGGACCAGTTGCATCGCGGCGTCGGTCGAGTACACCGCCAGCGGCAGCATGGTCGTCCCGTTGAGGAGACAGGCCAGGATGCCGGCCTTGTAGCCGAACGTGTGGAAGTACGGGTTCGCCATCACGTAGCGGTCGTCGGGCCCGAGGCCGCCGTTGTCGGCCCAGGCACCCGATCCGGCGATGGTCTGCTGATGCTCGGCGAGGACGCCTTTGGACCGTCCGGTGGTGCCGGAGGTGAACAGCACGTCGGAGTAGTCCGTGGGGGCCACTGCGGCGGCCCGGCGATCGGCCTCGCTGTGATCCCGGGCCGCTGCGGCATCGAGGGCGTCGTCCCAGTCGGTGCTGTCGGCCGTGCGGTCGTCGTCGGGCTGCAGGCGGATGCGCACGGTGGCAACGAGGTCTGTTGCCGCCCCCAGATCGCCGCCGGCCTCGGTGGTGAGTTCACCGAGCCGGTCCGAACCCAGGAATGCTCCGGCGATCACCAGGCCCCGGGCGTGGGTGCGCTGGACGATCTCCAGGGCTTCGCTGGCGGTGTAACGGGTGTTCAACGGAACCAGTGTGGCGCCGGCGTAATGGATGCCGAGGGCGGCGACGGGCCAGTGGTGGCTGTTGGGCGCCCAGATGGCCACGCGGTCGCCGGGGGCGATGCCCTGTTCGGCGAGGGCGGTGGCAAAGGTGCGGACCGTGCTCAACAGCTCCGACCAGGTGAGTGTGACCGTCTGGCCCCACTGATCGTCGATGATGGCGGTCCGGTCCGGCCAGAGCCTTGCTGCGCGGATCAACGCCTGCGGCGTAGTTGTAACTTCTTCGGTCTCCACGGGTGCTGCTGACTGCTGTTGTCCCACTGCCACAATTCCTCTCGGTGCTCTCACCTGCTCAAAAGGCTAATACCTGTGCCGGAGGCAACAGGCGCCGTCGCAAAAACCTAGCACTTGCTTGGGTAGTAAACCGAGCAAGTGCTTGGTCGGCTAGGCTGAGTCGCATGACGGCGATCAAGCTCGCTGACCGAGGCGTGGACCTGGGACGATGGGACGGGACGGCGACCGATTTTTCGGACGCCGTGCGATCCTGGCTCGATGAGCACCTGACTGGTGAGTTCGAGCATCTGAAGTCGCGTGGTGGCCCCGGCAGTGAACACGAATTCTTTGGACCCCGGCTGGCCTGGGATCGGCTGCTGGCGCAGGCAGGATGGACCTGCCTGGGCTGGCCGACCGAGTTCGGCGGCCGCGGGGCCACCATCGAGCAGCGGATCCTGTTCCATCAGGAATACGCGCGCTCCGGAGCTCCGGCCCGGGTGAGTCACGTCGGGGAGGAGCTCCTGGGCCCCACGCTCATCGCGTTCGGCACCCCGGAACAGAAGGAACGGTTCCTCCCGCCGATCACCACGGTCGACGAACTCTGGGCGCAGGGCTATTCGGAG
This sequence comes from Williamsia sp. z34, assembly GCF_059553395.1. Lineage (NCBI taxonomy): Bacteria > Bacillati > Actinomycetota > Actinomycetes > Mycobacteriales > Nocardiaceae > Williamsia > Williamsia sp. z34. The sequence continues at coordinate 420,068 of NZ_JCANWW010000005.1, forward strand.
CCCGGGGCCGGTTCCGACCTGGCCAACATCTCGACCACGGCCCGCCTGGAGAACGGCAAGTGGGTGATCAACGGACAGAAGATCTGGACGTCGCTCGCCCATGTGGCGCAGTGGGCGTTCGTCCTGTGCCGCAGCGAACCCGGTTCGACACGGCACAGTGGGCTGAGCTTTCTGCTCGTCCCGCTCGATCAGCCCGGGGTGACGGTCCGGCCCATCCAGCAACTCACCGGCACCTCCGAGTTCAACGAGGTGTTCTTCGACAACGCCACCACCGAGGCGAGCCTCGTGGTCGGTGCGCCCGGCGACGGCTGGAAGGTCGCGATGGGTCTGCTGCAGTTCGAACGTGGTGTGTCCACGCTCGGCCAGCAGGTCGGATTCTCCCGCGAACTGAGCGAGATCGTGGAGATGGCGAAGTCGAACGGGGCGGCGAACGATCCGGTCATCCGGGAGCGGATCGCCCGCGCCTGGCTCGAACTCCGCGTGATGCGGGCCCACGTGCAGCGCACACTGGCCACCGTCGACACCGGCGGGTCCGGCGGCGAGGCCTCGGTGGCAAAACTGCTGTGGGCCAACTGGCATCGCGATCTCGGTGAACTCGCGGTCGCGGTCCAGGGCCCCTCCTCGCTGATCGCCCCCGACGCGACGAGCGAGGGCGCGCCGAACAACATCTTCGATCCCGGCCACGTCGAGCTCGACGTATGGCAGCGTCTGTACCTGTTCACCAGGTCGGACACCATCTATGGCGGATCAAATGAAGTGCAGCGCAACATCATTGCCGAGCGCGTGCTCGGATTACCTCGAGAGGCACGATCGTGACAGTTGAACATCGCCCCAGCCCGCTGGCGACGGCCCCGGAAGAGATTCCCGGCCACGGACTCCTGGCCGGCCGCAAGGTGGTCGTCACCGCGGCAGCCGGCACCGGCATCGGATTCTCCACCGCGCGCCGTGCGCTCCTCGAAGGCGCCGACGTGGTGGTCAGTGACTGGCACGAACGCCGACTGGGCGAGACCGCGGACAAACTGCGCGCCGAGTTCGGTGAGCAGACCGTCGGACAGGTCGTCTGCAATGTGCAGGAGACCTCGCAGGTCAACGCGCTGATCGAGGCTGCCGCAAGCGAATTGGGCCGGATCGACATCCTGGTCAACAATGCCGGTCTCGGTGGTGAGACCCCCGTGGTCGACATGGACGACGACGAGTGGGATCGCGTCATCGACATCACCCTGAACGGCACCTTCCGGGCCACCCGCGCAGCACTGCGCTACTTCCGGGATGCGCCCCACGGTGGCGTCATCGTCAACAACGCATCGGTCCTGGGCTGGCGGGCCCAGCACAGCCAGTCCCATTACGCGGCGGCCAAAGCCGGCGTGATGGCGCTGACCCGCTGTGCCGCGATCGAAGCCGCCGAATACGGTGTGCGGATCAACGCGGTGGCACCGTCCATCGCGCGGCACCCGTTCCTGGCCAAGGTCACCAGCGAAGAACTGCTCACCGATCTGGCCTCCCGGGAGGCGTACGGTCGGGCAGCGGAGGTCTGGGAGATCGCAGCGACGATCGCCATGCTCGCGAGTGACTACACCACGTACCTCACCGGCGAGGTCGTCTCGATCTCGAGCCAGCGCGCCTGACCCCCTGACCTTTGGATCGACAAGCAAGGAGCACAGAATGTCTCAACCCCAGGCGTACATTGTCGAGGCCCTGCGGACCCCCGTCGGCAAGCGCAACGGATCGCTGGCGAAGGTGCATCCGGCCGACATGGGTGCCCACGTCATCTCCGCCCTCGTCGAGCGCACCGGCATCGATCCGATGACCGTCGACGACGTCATCTTCGGTTGCGTCGATGCCATCGGCCCGCAGGCGGGCAACATCGCCCGCAGCGCCTGGCTGGCCGCCGGCCTGCCGCTGGAGATCCCCGGCACCACCGTCGATCGCCAGTGCGGATCGTCGCAGCAGGCCATCCACTTCGCCGCCCAGGCCGTGATGAGCGGAACCCAGGACGTCGTCGTGGCCGGTGGCGTGCAGAACATGAGTGCCATCCCGATCTCCGCCGCGATGCTCGCCGGCGCCGAATACGGATTCGACAGCCCCTTCCTCGGATCTGTGGGCTGGGACAAGCGGTTCGGTGAGGCAGAGGTCTCCCAGTTCGTCGGCGCCGACATGATGGCCAAGAAATGGGACATCAGCCGCGACGACATGGAGCGCTGGGCACTGCAGTCGCACGAGCGCGCCCGCGCCGCCATCGCAGCAGGCCGCTTCGATGCCGAGACGGTTGCACTCGGCGACTGTGTCGTCGACGAATGCCCCCGCGAGACGTCGCTGGAGAAGATGGCCTCACTGCAGGTCCTGGCCGAGGGCTCGGATCTCACAGCCGCCGTCGCCTCACAGATCTGCGACGGTGCGTCGGCCACCCTGGTGGTCTCCGAAGCCGCCCTCAAGCAGTACGGCCTCACCCCACGGGCGCGGATCCACCACATCTCGGTCCGCGGCGACGATCCGGTGATGATGCTGTCCGCACCCATCCCGGCCACCAAGTACGCGCTGTCCAAGACCGGACTGACCATCGACGACATCGACGTCATCGAGATCAACGAGGCTTTTGCACCCGTCGTGCTGGCCTGGCTCAAGGAGACCGGTGCCGACCCGGCCAAGGTCAACCCCAACGGCGGCGGCATTGCGCTGGGCCATCCGCTCGGCGCGACCGGGGCGAAACTCTTCGCCACGCTCCTGCACGAACTCGAGCGCACCGGCGGCCGCTATGGCCTGCAGACGATGTGTGAGGGCGGCGGCACTGCCAACGTCACGATCATCGAACGGCTCTGACGGGTTCAGTCAGTTCGCCGCGGTGTGAGGGCGGCGGCACTGCCAACGTCACGATCATCGAACGGCTCTGACCTCTGGGACCACCCACTCGTTCTTGTGCCGCCCACCTGCAATTGCAGGTGGGCGGCACAAATTCAGGTGGCGGGAGACCGGGCAGTGGCGCCCCCGGTGTGAGGTGGCGCATACTGGTTTGCGACAGACTTGGACTTTCGTTCCAACGTCCCGCAAATGACCAACGGCTCGTGGAGGTTCGCGCAATGACAAAACCAGCAGATGTGGCACAGCAGGTCCGTGATGAGAAGTCGGCGGACACACTGTCGCTGCAGGCGTTGCTCGAACTGCAGCGCGCGGCATTCCTGCGAGACGGGATCCCCGACGCGAAGACCCGGATCGACCGGATCAACCGACTCCAGTCCCTGCTGCTCGACAACGCCGAAGAGATTGCGCAGGCACTCAACGACGATTTCGGTACCCGTCCCCGGGAACTGTCGATGGCGGCGGATATCGCCGGTTGCATGATCGACCTGGCGCACCAGAAGAAGCACCTCGCCGGCTGGATGAAGACCTCGACGCCGGGCAAGTGGTTGGCCCGCGCCGGTCTGCGGCAAGAACTCCGGCACGACCCCAAGGGTGTTGTCGGGATCATGGGTCCGTGGAACTTCCCGCTGCAGCTCACGATCGTGCCGGCCGGTTCGGCGTTCGCCGCCGGTAACCGCGTGCTGATGCGTCCGTCCTCGGTCACAGCCAAGACCACGGCAGTACTGGCGAAGCACGCACCCAAGTACTTCGACCTCGAGGAGCTGGCCGTGTTGACCAGCGCCCATGGCGGTGGATCCGACTTCGCAAAGCTCGAGGTCGATCACATGTTCTTCACCGGCTCCCCGGAGGTGGGCGCGTCGGTCGCCTCGGAGGCGGGCAAGAACCTGGTGCCGGTGACGCTCGAGCTCGGCGGCAAGAACCCGGTGGTCGTCGACATCGACGCCGATATCGCCAAGGCCGCCAACGGTGTCGCCGATGCGCGGCTGGTCAACGGTGGTCAGGTCTGCCTGTGCCCCGACTACGTGTGGGTGCCCGAATCCAAGGTCGGGGAGTTCACCGACCGGGTGCTGGCGCGCTGGCGCACCAAGCTGCCGACGATCAAGGACAACCCGCACTACACGTCCACGATCAACGAGAAGAACTTCAACCGCATCGTCGGGCTCATCGACGACGCCGAAGCTCTCGGCGCCACCAAACATCAGGTGATCCCGGCGGGGGAGAAGCTGCCCGACGCGCAGGCGCGCAAGATCCCGCCGACACTGCTGACCGGGGTCAAGGCCGGCATGAAGATCGAAGAGGACGAGGTCTTCGGCCCGGTCCTGACCGTCTACCCCTACCGGGAACTCGATGAGGCGATCACCCACATCAGCAGCCATCCCCATCCGCTGACGATGTACTGGTACGGCGACCACAACGACCGGTTCACCAAGCTCGCCGATTCGACCCGCTCGGGTTCGATCAACGGAAATGACTTCGCGGTCAACATGTTCGGTCCGGATCTGCCCTTCGGTGGTGTGGGCCGCAGCGGTATGGGCAACTACCACGGCAAGTTCGGCTTCGACACCTTCTCGCACACGCGGGCCATCGCCTTCTCGTCGCTCAAGATGACCGTGTCGGAGATGATGTCGGCGCCGTTCACCTCGCGCGATGTCAAGACCACGAACTTCCAGCTCAAACTCTGGAACTTCTTGACGAAGCGATCGATCAAGAAGAACAGCAAGTAGCCTCGTAGTCTCGGGCGGACTCCGCCACCTGCCAGCCACACTGTCGACAGCCAGACAACCAAGCGCTTGCTAGGCTATCGATGGAGGTGGTCGCAGGTGGCGGAAAGCCGCGGAACAAAGAAGCAGGGCGTCGGCCAGGCGAGAAAGAACGGCGCGGCTGCGGCTGACCCGGTCAACGGTCGTCCGTCCCGGCGTGATGAATTGCTGGCGGTGGCCAGCGGGCTGTTCGCCGAACGTGGCTTGCGGACCACCACCGTCCGCGACATCGCGGATTCGGCGGGCATTCTCTCCGGCAGTCTGTATCACCATTTCGACTCCAAGGAGTCGATGGTCGACGAGATCCTGAGGTCGTTCCTCGACTCGCTCTTCGAGACGTATCACGAGGTGGTCGCGGCCGACATGCCGGCTCGAGAGACGCTGACCGCCTTGGTGATCGCGTCGTTCGAGAGCATCGATCGCGACCATTCGGCGGTCGCCATCTATCAGGATGAGGCCAAGCGGCTCGCCGGTCAGGAACGGTTCGCGTACATCCAGGACCGCAACGTCGAGTTCCGCGCACTGTGGAGCGATGTGCTGGCCAAAGGTGTGGCCGACGGTAGCTTCCGGCCGGATCTCGACATCGAGCTGGTGTACCGCTTCATGCGCGACACGGTCTGGGTCGCCGTCCGCTGGTATCGCCCCGGTGGTGAGCGGACCGCACGCCAGGTCGCCGACCAGTATCTGAGCGTTGTGCTCGACGGGATCGTGCCACGCTGACCGCTTCGCCGGTTCGGCGGGTGTGCCGTGGCAAGCTGTCGACATGCTGCAGATACGGGTCATCGCCCCCGGTGAACACGCAGATCGCATCGTAGAACTTCTCTGCCACGACACCGCTGTCAGCAACGTGACCGTCCATCGTGGTGTGTCGGTCAAGCCCGCAGGTGATGTGATCGAGGCCTACATCGCCCGGGAAGGTGCCAACGAGGTGGTCGACACCTTGCGGGACATGGGTATTCACCGTCTCGGCAGTATTCACCTGGCTCCGGTTCCGACGTGGATCTCGAAGAGCGGCAGGGAAGCCGATCAGCGCACCCCGGGAGCGAGCGCAGATGCGGTCGTCTGGGCCGAGGTCACCCACCAGGCGTACAACGATTCCGAGTTCAACTGGACCTACGCAAGCTTCATGGTTCTGGCGACGGTGTTGTGTGCGGTGGCCATCGTCCTCGATTCGAGCATCCTTCTCGTCGGTGCGATGGTCCTGGGCCCGGAGTTCGGGGCCGTTGCCGCACTCGGGGTCGCGCTGGTACGTCGTCGGATGACGCTGCTCGGACGTGCGGTGGCGACACTGACCGGCGGCTTCCTGCTGGCCATCGTGGCCACGACGGTGGCAGCACTCGTCGCGCGCGGACTGGGCTGGGTGACGGTCGCCGATGTGACCGAGTCCCGGCCGGATACGGACTTCATCTACACCCCGGACAGGTGGTCGTTCATCGTCGCCGTCATCGCGGGGGTCGCCGGGGTGCTGTCGCTGACCTCGGCCCGGCTCGGCGGGTTGTCCGGTGTCTTCATCTCGGTGACGACCATCCCCGCGGCCGGAAATGTGGCACTCGGATTGGCTTTCGGGGTCGGGCAGGCGATCGTCGGCAGCGGTTTCCAACTGGTCATCAACCTCTTCGGGATGGCCATCGCGGGCTGGTTGACGCTGGCGGTGCAGCACATGGTGTGGGTCAAGATCTCGGCGTACCGCGCGACCCTGCCGATCGGTCGAAAACTGAGCGATCGATGGCAGCGCGACGAATGATGAGTGCTGCCGCTTCTATTGCGGCAGTTGCCCGTTCGTCTGTGGTTGGTACCAGCCCCGTCGGGTCCGGGGTAGTCCGGCGGTGCCGTCGTCGCGGGGCCGGACCGCCAGGACCTGGTGAATGGTGAGGCGATGCGCGTCCTCGAATCCGAGTGCACTGGACGCGAGGTAGAGCAGCCATGTGCGGGCTCGCTGGGCGCCGACCAACTCGACGGCCCGATCCCACGATTGCAGGAGATTGGCGACCCAGGCGCGCAGGGTCAGCGCGTAGTGCTCGCGAAGTGCCTCGCTGTCGCGCACCTCCAGGCCGGAATGTTCCAGTGCATCAATGGTTTTGCTCAGCGGCAGGATCTCCCCGTCGGGGAACACATAACGGTCGATGAAGGTGGCCGACGGTTTCGGGTCCGCGGGCAGGGAGGTGACCCGGGCGATCGCGTGGTTGAGCACGCGTCCGCCGGGCGTGAGCAGTCCTTGCAAGACGTTCGCGTATGTGGGCAGTTGCGAGAGCCCGACATGCTCGGACATCCCGATACTCGAGATCGCATCGTAGGGACCGTCATCGACGTCGCGGTAGTCCTGCAGCCGGATCTCGACCCGGTCGGTGAGCCCGGCTTCGGCCACCCTGCCCTTCGCCAGTTCGACCTGCTGCCGGCTCAGCGAGACACCGACCACGTCGACCCCGTATGTCTTCGCGGCGTGGATGGCCATCGTGCCCCACCCGCAACCCACATCGAGTAGACGCATCCCGGGCCGCAGATCGAGCTTCCGGCAGACCAGGTCGCATTTGGCGATCTGGGCCGCATCGAGGTCGGCGACATCGTCGTCCCAGTATGCGCAGGAGTACACCATGCAGCGCTCGAGGAACAGGCGGTAGAACTCGTTGCCGACGTCATAGTGGTGCGATATCGCGGCGGAGTCACGCGACCGGCTGTGCAGCGGCCCGCGTCTGCGCCGAATCTCCACTGCCGGCGGCTTCGGCGGCGGGCCGAGGGCACCGAGCCTGATCAGGGAGACCGCAGCGCGGCGGATCGTGCCGGGCGTCATCGCGCGGTTGCGGTGTTCGCCGATCCGGGAGATGAGGTCGGGGACCTCGAGGAGGGCGAAGATGTCACCGTCGACCTCGAGGTCGCCTGCCACGAATGCGCGGACCAGGCCGAGCTCGCCGGGGGACCACAAGATGCGGCGCAGTGCGGTGCGATTGCGGAAGACGACTCGCGCGGGGCTGTTCGGCGGACCGGCTTCGGAGCCGTCCCAACATTGCACGTGGATCGGGAGCTCGGCCCCGACGAGTTCCCCGAAGGTCGAGAGCAAACGCTCTGCGGCTGAACTCATCGACGCACCTCCCTGCACGAACGGTCAGCTGCTTCGAAAAGCTAGCACTTTCGTTCGGGTGGAGTGGGCCGAAGTCGCAGAGCCGGCCACTGGCGGACGATCCCGCCCCGTGCAAGGCTTTGCGTCCGCGCACCGGCACTGCAACACCGGCGTGCGTTCGCAAAACCCTGCACGGTTGGGGGGATCAGAACTTGCGCAGATGGTCCAGGCGTTCGCGGGCCTGGGTCATGATCGACTGGATGAGTTCGTCACAACTGGGCAGGTCGTCGATCATGCCGACCACCTGACCCGAGGCCAGGACGCCGGCCTCGGTATTGCCCTCGACCAGTCCGGCGCGCAACAACATCGGGGTGTTGCCCGCCATGATGATCTGCTGCCAGGACCGTTCGCCCGATTTGCGCATGGTGCGACCGTCTTTGAGCATGGTCGACCATTTCATCCCGGTCATCCGCTTGAACTTGTTGGCGTTCTTGGCCGCGGCGCCCAGAGCTGTCACCGCACTGCCGGATTCCAGCTTGTCGACCAGATCGGTGCGCAGCACCCGGTGGGGCATGCCGTCGACCTTCGTCGAGACGACGGTGTCACCGAGTCCACGTTCGAGGTACTGCGCCTTGACCGAGTTGGGCACGGCGCTGTCGCTGGTCAACAGGAACCGGGTTCCCATCGCGACGCCCTCGGCGCCGTACGACAACGCGGCAACCAGTCCACGGCCGTCGAAGAACCCGCCGGCCGCGACCACCGGGATCCCGTCCGGTCCGAGTGCGTCGAGCACACTCGGCAGCAACAGGGTGGTGGCCACCGGACCGGTGTGCCCACCGCCCTCACCGCCCTGGACGATGACGGCGTCGGCCCCCCAGGAGGCGACCTTCACCGCGTGCTTGGCCGCCCCGATCGACGGGATGACCACGATGCCATGGTCTTTCAGCTTTGCGATCAGCTCCTTCTTGGGAGCCAGCGCAAACGAGGCGACCTTCACCTTTTCGCGGATGAGCAGGTCGATCCGCTCGGGTGCGTCGGTGGCATCGGCACGCATGTTGACACCAAAAGGCTTGGTGGTCAGCGACTTCGTCTTCTTGATGGCCGCTTCGAGCTCCGGATAGGTCATCGTCGCCGATGCCAGGATGCCCAGACCACCGGCGTTCGAGGTCGCCGCGGTCAGTGACGGCCCCGACACCCAGCCCATGCCGGTCTGCACGATCGGGTAGTCGATGCCGACCAGGTCGGTGAACCGGGTGGCCAGAGGTGCAGCGGTCATCGGGTGGCTCCCACGGGCTTGACTTCCTTCTCCCGCAGGCCCTTCGGGTCGAGGACCTCGCGGATCAGGCGCAACTCTTCGGCGGACGGCGTGCGGGTGACCCCGGCGTCGGCCAGGCCGGCGACCTCGAAGCCGGTGTTCTCGGCGACCTCCGCGGCGTCGACGCCGGGGTGCAGCGAGACCGCGCGCATGGTGTGGTCGGGACCTTCGAAGTCGAAGACGCCGAGGTTGGTGACCACCCGGGGGATGTTCAGGTACTTGAACGCCGGGTTGTCGGGGTCGATCTTGTCGTAGCCGACACCGGAGACGACGTCGACCACACCGCCGAAGACCCGCGCGGAGTGCTTGGCCACCCAGTAGCTGGTCGGGTGGTTGATGGTGTTGCCCGGAGCGCCGCGCACTCCGAACATCTGCCGGGTGGGCTGCTGCAAGGGACCGAACGACGACAGGTTCTGGTTGCCGTAACGGTCGATCTGGTTGGCGCCCATCACCACATGGCGCCGGCCCGATGCGACGACATCGAACACCTTGCGGAACGGCATCCATCCCTCGATGGCGCCGGAGCGTCCGACAGCCGGGGTGTCGGCGAAGATCAGCGCCTCACCGTCGGTGATCAGAAGGTCGGGTTCGGTGGTCAACCGGGCCAGGCGGGCACCGATCAACGGCGTGGTGGCCATCGGTGAGGCCATGGTTTCGCCTGCGCCGGTGAAGATCTCGGCGCACGCGATCACGCAGTATTCGGCGCGGGTGACATCTGCTGCGGTATCGGGGGTGGTCCCTGCGTGTCCTGTGGTCACTGTGTCGCCTCTCGCTCGGTGTTCCATTTCTCGACCTCGGACTGATAGACGTCTTCGGGCACGGTCAGGAACCGGTCGGAGAACGCTTGCCAGGCTTCGGGTGTTTTGGCCGACTCGGCGTAGAACCGCTGGAAGGCCTCGTCGCGCCCGTAGTCACCGGCAAAGGTGAAGTGCGCGCCGTTCGGGGTGTGCACCACCCGGTCGACATTGAGCCGGTTGAGCAGAAGACGCTGCACCGGAACCTTTTCCACCAGCTCTTCGGTGGTCACCAGACGGTCTGTCTCGAGGTAGCGGCGCTTGGCCGCAGCGCAGTACAGGTCGTCGAAGTACGGGTCGATGCCGGTGTATGCGGCGTTGCCGTGCTTGTCGGCGATGTCGAGGTGGACGAACGCGGCGTCGAGTTCCAGTGCCGGCATCGCGATCAGGGTCTGGTGGCGGCCGTCTTCGTCGGGGTACGGCGAGGTGACGGTACGCAGTTCGCCCTCCCAGAAGTTCGGGACGTCGGAGCCCAGTCCGGCGCGAACCGGCAGGAAGGGCAGGCGTGCCGCGGCGGCCTCGAGGCCGCACTTGACCATGCCCTCGTCCATCTCGCGGACCGTGATGGCCCCGGTGGTCCGCGCGTGGGCGAACCACGGGTCGTAGAACGGGGGTGAGTCCAGGGAGACGAAGCCGTAGTAGGCCTTGCTCACTTTGCCTGCGGCACAGAGCAAACCGAGATCCGGTCCGCCATAGGTGACCACGGTCAGGTCGGTGACGCTCGAACGGGCCAGGGCCCGTACGAGTGCCATCGGCTTACGTCGCGAACCCCAACCACCGATACCGATGGTCATGCCGCTGGAGATCTCGCCGATGATCTCGTCGAGGGTGCTGGTCTTGTCGGTTGCCATCTGGGCTCAAGCCCCCTTACTGGTTGCGGTTTTCGGCTTGCCTGTTTCGACGAATGCGTCGCGGTGCTCGTCCGCCACACCGGCAAGGTTCAGCTCGAAGGTGTAGCCCTGTTCGAGGCGGTAACTGGTCTTCACGTCGACCGGATCGATGCCGTTGATGGCTTCCTTGGCCGCCCGGATCACCCGGGTGTCCTTCGCCGCGATCTTGCGGGCGATCTCCAGTGCGGTTTCGTCGAGTTCGGCGCGCGGCACCACGGCCTGCACCGAACCGAAGTGCAGCAGCTGCTGGGCGGTGACGTTCTGTGCGGTGAAGTACAGCGTGCGCATCGTGTGCTGCGGGACGAGGCGGGCGAGGTGGGTGGCGGCGCCGAGGGCTCCGCGGTCGACCTCGGGTAGCCCGAAGACGGCGTCGTCGGAGGCAACGATCACGTCGGCGTTGCCGACCAGACCGATGCCGCCGCCCACGCAGAAGCCGTTCACCGCGACGATGACGGGCACCGCACAGTCGTAGACCGCGGCAAAGGCCGCGGCGCAACCGCGGTTGGCGGCGATCAGGGCGTCGTAACCCTCGGTGGCCTGCATTTCCTTGATGTCGACGCCCGCGTTGAATCCGCGGCCCTCGGCTCGCAGGATCACAACATGGGTGTCAGGCGCCTGACCGGCGGCGATGATCGCCTCGCCGAGTTCGAACCATGCCGCTGACGGCAAGGCGTTGACCGGTGGGTAGTCGACGGTGACCGTGACGACTCCCGGTTCAACAGTGGATGTGGTGATCGGCATCAATGCTCCTCGCGTACTGTCCTGGTGTAGACCAACCAAGCAATTGCTTGGTACCTTAACACTCAAATTGCAGACTCGGAACGGAGCGTGGATGGACCTCGGCTTGCAAGGCCAGGTGGTGCTGGTGACCGGTGGCGTCAGAGGAGTCGGTGCCGGCATCAGTGCGGTACTGGCAGACCTGGGAGCCACCGTGGTGGCGTGTGCGCGGCGTCCGGCCGACGTGGCCGACCCGCGGGTGGACTTCGTCAGCTGCGATATTCGCGATGCCGACGCGGTCACCGCGATGGTCGAAGAGATCGTCACGCGGCACGGCAGCCTCGACGGGGCGGTGAACAATGCCGGTGGGGCACCGTTTGCCCTCGCCGCGGACGCCTCGCCGCGCTACCACTCGAAGATCGTCGAGCTGAACATGCTCGCACCCCTCATCATTTCGCAGGCGGCGCAGAAGATCATGCGTGAGCAGCCGGGCGGTGGCTCGATCGTGAACGTCTCGAGCATGAGCGGGCACCGGCCGTCGCCCGGAACCGCCGCCTATGGCGCGGCCAAGGCCGGGCTCGATTCCCTGACCGGATCGCTCGCCGCCGAATGGGCGCCGACGGTGCGGATCAACTCTGTTGTCGCCGGGGCGGTGCGCACCGAGTTGGCCGAGCTGCACTACGGCGACCAGGCCGGGGTGGACGCCGTCGGCAAGACCATCCCGATGGGCCGGCTGGCCTCACCCGAAGATGTGGGCAACGCGGTGGCATTCCTGTTGTCGCCGTTGGCTTCCTACATCACCGGATCGACACTGACCGTGCACGGCGGCGGAGAGAAGCTGGCGTTCCTGGACGCCGCCACCGCCGCGAACTCGGTCACCCCTACCAACACCTGAACCTGAGGAGATAACTGATGAGTGGAATTGTTGACGGACGCGTTGTCATCGTGACCGGCGCCGGCCGGGGGATCGGCCGCGAACATGCGCTGGCCTTTGCCCGTGAAGGCGCGAAAGTGGTGGTCAACGACATCGGGGCCGGCCTCGACGGCACCGCGACGGGTGAGTCTCCCGCCGAGCAGGTCGTCGCCGAGATCATCGCCGCCGGTGGCGAAGCGGTCGTCAACGGCGACGACGTCGCCGACTGGGCCGGTGCTCAGAACGTGGTGGCGACCGCGATCAAGGAGTTCGGCGGGCTCGATGTGCTGGTCAACAACGCCGGGTTCCTGCGCGACAAGATGCTCGTGATGATGAGTGAAGAGGACTGGGACAACGTCATCCGCGTCCACCTCAAGGGGCACTTCGCGATGCTGCGTCACGCCGCCGCGTACTGGCGGACCGAGTCGAAGGCCGGCAACACCCGGGCGGCGCGGGTCATCAACACCTCGTCGGGTGCCGGCCTCTACGGCTCGGTCGGACAGGGCAACTACTCCGCGGCCAAGGCCGCGATCGCCGAACTCACCATCCAGGCCGCGGCCGAGATGAAGGGTTACGGTGTGACGGTGAATGCCATTGCGCCGTCGGCTCGTACCCGCATGACCACCGGTTCCGGTGAGGCGATGGCCGCGCAGATGGCGGCGCCCGAAGACGGCTCGTTCGATGCGATGGATCCGGCGAACGTGTCCCCGCTCGTGGTGTGGCTCGGTTCCGAGGAGTCGGCCGAGGTCAGCGGTCGGGTCTTCGAGGTCGAGGGCGGAACCATCTCGGTCAGTGACGGCTGGCAGCGAAGCGCCAAGCGCGACAAGGGCGCCAAGTGGGATCCGGCCGAACTCGGCCCGGTCGTGAAGGACATCCTCGAAGAGGCCCCGACCCCGATGCCGGTCTACGGGGCACGATGACCGCTGCACCTTCCGATGGCGAGCTGATCAGCGCGGCGAAGTCGTATGTCGACGCGCTGGTCAGCCATGACCCATCGGGGGTGCCGTTTCATCCGGATTGTGTCCGGATCGAGATGGGCCTCAAGACCGGTCGCAACGGAGATCATCTGCGTCGCAGCCTGTCCCGCGGTCCGCAGTTCCGGCTGATCCACGCGATCGGTGACTTCGAGGCCACGATCCCGACGCGGGGCGTCGTCCACGCGACGTTCTACGTGCACGTGCATCCGAAGCCACTGCGGCTGCGGGCGTTGGTGGCCGAGAGTTTCGAGTTCGACGAGACCGGTCGGATCACCAAGATCGTTGCGAAGTTCGGGGTCCCGCACCGCCACTGACCCACACCGCCCCGTTGACCGTGCCGAAATCACCGTTGACCGTGCCGAAATCACCGTTGACCGTGCCGAAGTTGCACGGGGGCAACAGATTAAGGCACGCTCGACGGTCGGTTGGGCACGCTCGACGGTAGGTCGGGCACGCTGAATTGAGAACGAAGACGCTCCACAAATATGTGGAGCGTCTTCGCATATGTGGAGCAGTTGAGGGTCAAGCGATGGGAGCGCGGACCACCATCGGGACGCCGGGGAAGTACGCGGCGAGTTCGGAGCGGCAGCGACGGAGTGCGGCGGTGCCGTAGCCCCGCTTGCGGTGCTCCGGGGCGATCCAGATCCGCACGTCGACCTCTCCGTCGGCCAATTCGCCGAAGACGATGCCGACCTTCTCCTCGCCTTCGACGGCGACGAGCCACACGGCCTCTTCGTTGTCCATCCGGCTGTTGGCCGAGGAGATCTCTTCGCTGATGTCGGCGGCGGGTGTGCCGCTGCCGTCACCGGCTGCGCCCACATCGGCGGTCCGGGCGGCGAACAGGTCGGCGTCGCTGTCTTTGAATGCCCGCAGGGTGAGCGTCTCGGCGGTCGCGGCCGGACGATCGGTCTGGGTGAATGTGAGCTTGCTGTTGAGATCCTCGAGTTCGGCGGCGTTGGCGCGTCGGGCCGATACCGTCAGGCGATCGAACGACATACCGAGAACGGCCTCGGCGCCGATGGCAGGTACCGAGAGCAGGTCGGCGATGGCGGCCACGGCTGCGGGACGGTCTTCGGCCTCGACGATGGCGTCGAGTACGGCATGGCGTTGTTCGAAGGCGGCTTCGAGTGCGGCGGTGATGTCGCGGCGGACTGCCGCGCGGTCTGGATCAGTCATGGTGTGAGTCTATTGCGAATGTGCTCGGGGGGCCGATTGACCCCGGCTCAGCCGGAGTAGACCTTCCCGAAGGCCTGAGTCGGGGTTCCGCTCGCCAGGTCGACGGTGAAGACCTTCAGGTCGACGGCCGATTCGGTGATGTCCATGGTCATGAATCCTCGGCTCGAGTAGTTCTCGTACAGCGCCGGGGTCTGTTTGGACGATCTGTCTTCGACGGACTTGGACGCCGCGCCCGACACGAGCTGGCGGGTGCCCTTCGACAGCGTTGTCGGGTCGAACACCTGCAGTGAGTGATCGTGTCCGGACAGGAAGAACTGCGCACGACCGGCGATCTCCTGTTCGAAGAAGTCCTTCACCAGGATCCCGTTGATCGGGGGGATCGGGATGCCGTCGTAGTGTCCGGCGCTGCCGTGGGGTCCGTTGTTGAGATACGGGTGGTGTGTTCCGACGATTTTCCACCGCGCCTTGGACTCGGCGAGCGCTTTGCGTAGCCACTGACGCTGCTGAGTCATGTACGTGCCCTGCGGTTCCCAATACGGTGCCAGGAACGGCGGGATGTATGCCGCGATGGGATTGAGGTCAAGAATGAAGAACTCGACCAGCGGGGTCTGTTGCGGCACCGCCACCGAGAAGTAACGCCTGGGCATGTACCAGCGCGGCGACCGCGAGTGGTAGGCCACCTCGGCATCGCCGCGCAGCAGCCAACCGCCGTCACCGGGGAACACCGCCGAATTGTCGTGGTTGCCCAGGGCCATCACCCACGGGAAATCGAGGCCGGTGTTGGGCTTTTCGAACTTCTCGGCGAACTGATGGTCGTCGGGCCCGTTGGGACCGGTCTCATAGATGTTGTCGCCCAGCCCGACTGCCATTCCGAACGGGTTCTGGGCGTGCAGTGCCCGGGCTGCCTTCGTCACGGCGTACTGCGGCGCCTCGCCGGTCCCGGCGTCGCCGGTGATCAGAATCCGTGCCGTCGAACCGGTCTGGGGAAACGGGAAACGTCCGTTGCCTGCGGGTGCGGCATGCGAGGCGCCGGCCAGGGCGATCCCGGCGCCGGCCGCAGCCGCGGTCCCGGCGAGGAACGTACGCCGGCGGATTCCGGAACGGGACGGGGTGGGTTGCTCACTCATGGTCGGTCATCTTTCTGGGGATCAACGAGCTGGTCGGGAGGCAGGATGAACTTGCTTGGCGCCGTTCGGTACCCGCCAGGATTGGGCGTATCGCTGGCCGGAGCGCGGATCGTCGCGGTTGTCGATGAAGTACCAATCCATCTGTGTGGCAGCCGGGGTCACGGTCAGGACCGCGTACCCGTGGGCGTCGGTGTCGACCCAGCGCAGGTGGTGATTGACGTTGGTGAGCGCGGCGGATGCGGCCGTACCCGCGGTGTATTCGGGGACCCCGACGATGTCGTCGACGTTGTTGGAGGTCACCGAGGTGACCACCAGTTCGGTGCCCACGGTGCCCGCGCCGGGATAGTTGGCGGCGTCGACGGGCAGCTCGCAGGCGAACGACATGTGGATGTCGCCGGTGATGAACACCGCGTTGTCGATGTCGTTGTCGCTCAGCGCCTGATAGAGCCGCCTGCGGTCGGCGGTGTAGCCGTCCCAGGCGTCGGCGTTCAGGGGGACACCGGCCTGCGGGACACCGAGCAGTTCGGTCAGCGCCTCGGTGGTGCGGGGTTCGAGCGGCGGGATCAGGATGGGACTGATCATCACGGGGTTACCGATGATCTGCCAGGTGGTCGGCGACGAGATGACGCCATTGGTCAGCCAGGACATCTGCGCCGCGCCGGTGATGGTCGCGGCCGGACTGTCGGTCTTTGCCGACGTCATCGACTGCTGTGCGCTGCGGTACGTCCGCAGATCCAGCATCGACAGTTCCAGGAGGTTGCCGAAACGCAGACGGCGATAGAGATGGCGTCCGCCGGCGTCGACTTCGGGCCGGACCGGCATCCATTCGTAGTAGGCCTGCTCGGAGGCAGCCTTGCGGGCCTGCCAATCACCTTGCGCCGCACTATGATTCTCGGCCCCCGACGCGTAGGCGTCGTTGGCCGATTCGTGGTCGTCCCAGGTGCAGATCCATGGCAGGTTCAGGTGGGCGCCCTGCAGATCGGCGTCGGACTTGTACTGGCCGTGACGAATTCGGTAATCGGCGAGGGAGACGATGTCGTGCGGTGGTTGATGTGCCCGGACCGACCCGTCGTGCCCGCCGTATTCGCCGACACCGTACTCGTAGATGTAGTCGCCGAGGTGGACGATCGCGTCGAGGTCGGGTTGGGCGGCCAGGTGCCGGTAGGCGCTGAAATAACCGGCCTCCCAATTGGAACAGGAGGCAACGCCGAATCGCGCTTCGGCCACCTCCGCGGTCGTCGAGGGCGCTGTCTTCGTCCGCCCGGTCGGGGAGACGGCACCTGCGGCGGGTCCGCCCAGAACCCGGAAACGATAGTGGTAGCGGGTATTCGGTGCCAGGTCACCGGCATCGACCTTGACGGTGAGGTCGCGGTCCGGTCCGGTGTCGGTGGTTCCGGACGAGACCACCGAGGTGAAGCCGGAATCGGTGGCGACCTCCCAG
This sequence comes from Williamsia sp. z34, assembly GCF_059553395.1. Taxonomy (NCBI): domain Bacteria; kingdom Bacillati; phylum Actinomycetota; class Actinomycetes; order Mycobacteriales; family Nocardiaceae; genus Williamsia; species Williamsia sp. z34. Next base: position 437,089 of record NZ_JCANWW010000005.1, read on the forward strand.
GCCACCGAGGTGGCCCCGCCGCGCCCGGACCCCGGTGTGGCGTCGGCGGTCGGAGTGATGCGGGTCCACAGGATCACGCGATCGGGCAGCGGATCACCCGAGGCGATGCCGTGCCCGAACACCGCTCCGGGTGCCGCGGGATCAGCGGCTGCGCGCCCGCCGTAGACCGACGCGAGGACCCCGGCGGTCCCCACGGCGGCGCCGCCGAGAAAGGCGCGACGTGACGGTTGAATCCAGGAGGGCACTGACTCCGCCGGCTGGGAATCTGGAGTAATTGTCATGGCGCACAAATCCTGGCATACCCAGGCACTTCAGGGATGTGAACTGATGACCTTCGCAAAGAATTCTTTCCGACCCGTCGGTGAACTCTTGGCGTTGTGCTCGGCGGTGCCCTCCGGGCGTCAACTCATTTCGGTTCGCAGATGACCACCGGGATCTTGCGGTCGGTCCATCCCTGATAGGTGTCGAAGTCGGCGTAGATCCCCACCAGCTCGGGCCAGAGCCGTTCGCGCTCTTCGTCGGTGGCCTCGCGGGCCCGCATCACGGTGGTGTGCTTGCCCTCCTGGATGGTGACGTCGGGGTTGTCTCTGAGATTGAGGTACCAGGCCGGATTCGATGCCATACCGCCCTGGGACGCGACCACCACGACGTTGGCGCCGTCGCGCAGATAGACCAGCGGCACCGTGCGCGGCTTCCCGGATTTGCGGCCGATGGTGGTCAGCAGGATGACCGGGACCGGCTTCTTGAAACCGGCCCCGACCCGCCAGCTCGCCCCGACCTTGCCGCCGCTCATCTTGTAGATCCGCGTGTTGAGGCGAGAGGCGACCTTGACGATCTTGCTGACGGCTTTGGAGTTGAGCGCCTTGGGCGTTTCTTGGGGTAACACGCGACCTCAGATCCGTTCGATGATGGTTCCGGTGGAGAGTGCTCCACCCGCGCACATCGTAATCAGGGCGGTGGACGAATCGGAACGCTCCAATTCGTGCAGCGCGGTGGTGATCAGGCGCGATCCGGTGGAGCCCACCGGATGGCCGAGCGCGATCGCACCGCCGTTGACGTTGACCTTGTCCATGTCGGGGTTGTGCACGGCGGCCCAGGACAGCAGTACGGAGGCGAATGCCTCGTTGACCTCGAAACGATCGATGTCGGAGATGGACATCCCGGCCTTGGTCAGGACCTTCTCGGTGGCCTGAACGGGTCCGTCGAGGTGATAGTACGGTTCGGCGCCGACCAATGCCTGTGCGACGAAACGCGCACGAGGCTTGAGCCCCAACGCCTTTGCCTTGTCTTCGTCCATGATCAGGACAGCCGCGGCGCCGTCGGAGACCTGCGACGACGTACCGGCGGTGTGGATGCCGCCGTCGACGACCGGCTTGAGCCTGGCCAGCGACTCGAGAGTGGTCTCGCGCAGACCCTGATCGCGCGCGACGTCGAGGATGTTGCCGGTCAGCTCGCCTTCCTTGGTCCGCTCGGGCGCCTTCAGCGAGAAGATCTCCCGGTCGAAGCGACCTTCGTCCCAGGCCGCCTTGGCGAGCTGCTGGCTGCGCAGACCGAGCGCGTCGACATCGGCGCGGGTGATCCCGCGGCGGTCCGCGATACGCTCGGCGGCCCCGAACTGATCGGGCATGTCGATATCCCATGACTCTGGGCGTCGTTTGCCCGCACCTTCGAGCATCACGTTGGCGCCGAGGGGCACCGCCGTCATCGACTCCACACCGCAGGCGATGCCGACATCGATGGTGCCGGTCGCGATCAGGCCGGCGATCAGGTGATTGGCCTGCTGGGCGGAACCGCACTGGCAATCGACGGTGGTCGCGCCGGTCTGCCAGGGAAGCCCGGCGTGCAGCCACGCCGTGCGGGTCACGTTGTTCGATTGGGCACCCACCTGCATCACGCAGCCGCCGATGACCTGCTCGACCTCGTTGGGGTCGATTCCGGCGCGTTCCACCAGAGCTTTCTGCGTCGCTCCGAGCAGTTCTGCCGGATGGAGCCCGGAGAGCCACCCCGCTCGCTTACCGATCGGGGATCGGGTCGCCTCGACGATCACCGGTGTTCCCATGTCATTTCCTTTCGTGCGGTGAAAAAGGTCGTTGTCCATACGAAACTAGAACAAGTTGCCAACTGGACACAAGTCCTATTACAGCAGGTAGTGGCCTTGCAGACCATTGTGCTCTACGATCGACTAGAACACGTTCATGCAGAGGATTGAGGGGAATGCAATGACGCAGGCCGAGCAGGTGTGCCCGTTCGTGAAGGGGTTCGACTTCACCAGTCCTGACCTGTTAGAGCAGGGTATCCCGGTCCGGGAATTCGCGGAATTGCGCAAGACCGCCCCCGTCTGGTGGAACGCTCAGGAAGAGGGCAAGGGCGGTGGCTTCCACGATGGGGGCTACTGGGTTGTCAGCAAGCACGAGCACATTCGGGCGGTGTCGAAGAACAACGACGACTGGTCCACCAACGAAAACGGTGTGATCATGCGGTTCGACGACGAGATGACCACCGAGCAACTCGACATCACCAAGGCGCTGCTGATCAACCACGATCCGCCGGAGCACACTCGTCTGCGCAAGCTCGTGGCGAAGCTCTTCACGCCCAAGGCCGTGCATGCGTTGGAGGAGTCCCTCGAAGAAGCCGCTCAGAAGATCGCCCGCGATGCCGCCGCCAAGGGGGAAGGCGACTTCGTCGAGGATGTCGCGGTCAATCTCCCGCTGATGGCCATCGCCGACCTGCTCGGCGTTCCGGCCGAAGACCGGGAGCGATTGTTCCACTGGTCGAACACGATGATGAACACCGACGATCCCGAGTTCAACGAGCCCGTCGAGGGTGCAGAGCTCAGTCCGGCGCAGATCGCCTCCGCCGAACTGCTCGGGTACGCCTACACGATGGCCGAGGAGCGTAAGAACTCCCCGAAGGAGGACATCGTGACGGCGCTCGTCAACGCCGACATCGACGGGCAGTCCCTCGAGGAGATCGAGTTCGGCTACTTCGTGCTGCTGCTCGCGGTGGCCGGCAACGAGACCACCCGGAACGCGATCAGCCATGGCATGAACGCCTTCATCGACAACCCGGATCAGTGGGAGTTGTACAAGCGGGAACGTCCGGCGACCACGGCTGATGAGATCGTCCGCTGGGCCACGCCGGTGAACTGCTTCCAGCGCACCGCCCGCCACGATCTTGTTCTCGGCGATGTCGAGATCAAGAAGGGCCAGCGTGTCGGGATGTTCTACGGATCGGCGAACTTCGATGAGGATGTCTTCGAGAATCCCTTCGAGTTCAACATCCTCCGGGACCCCAACCCGCACGTCGGATTCGGTGGTCACGGCGCGCACTACTGCGTCGGTGCAAACCTGGCCCGCATGGAGATCAACCTGATCTTCAACGCCATCGCCGACCACATGCCAGACATCACCAAGGTCGCCGAGCCGCGCCGCCTACGGTCCGGCTGGATCAACGGGGTCAAGGAGATGACGGTCAACTACGGAACCGGTTGCCCCGTCGCACACTAGTCTCGAACAGCCAATGTGGCCTCGTCCCCGGAAAGGGACGGGGCCACATTGCTGTCCGCACCCTCCGGCCCCGCCGCCAACAAAACCGCCGACCGTGCCGAAACAACCGTCGACCGTGCCGAAATTGCAGTCAGGTCAGCAACTTTGGCACGGTCGACGGTGATAAGGGCACGGTCGGCGGCGTTATCGGCACGCTCGACGGGGAGGGGATCAGGCCTTACGGACCGAGTTGATCGTCTTCTCGACTTCCCAGAAAGCGCGCAGCGCAGCGATTTTGCCGTCGGGACCGGCGCGGTAGGTGAACACGCCCCGGGCTTCGGAGACATGTCCGGCGATGTGGGTGACGATCTTACCGATGTACGCGACCTCGTTGCCGCAGATGATCTCCTCGTCGAAGAGGAACTCGATCTGTTCGGTCGCGCCGATCGACATGTCCCAGAACTGGCCGATGCGCTCGTGCCCGGTGAAGCCGATACCTTCTTCGTCGAACATCGACGGGCCGACGGGATCCTGCACGATCCCGTCGGGCGCAAACAGGTTCACCCAGGCGGCCTTGTTGCGCGACCCCACATACTCACGCGACAACCGGCCGGCAACCACCGCTGGGTTGTTGGCGCGGTCGATGTTCATGTAGGCCGGTTGTGCCTTCGTCATGATGTCTCCGTCGTGTCGGTGGTCGCGTTCGATGTCAGTGCGTGGGCTTGTCGGCTCCCACGAGCCACATCGAAAAGTACTGTGATCCACCACCGTATGCATGGCCGAGTGCCTTGCGCGCGCCGGCCACCTGGTGATCGCCGGCTTTGCCCTGGACCTGGATGGCGGCCTCGGCGAAACGGATCATCCCCGAGGCGCCGATCGGGTTCGACGACAGCACTCCGCCGGACGGATTCACCGGCAACTTCCCGCCGATCGCGGTGTCACCGGCCTCGGTCAGTTTCCAGCCCTCACCTTCGGGTGTGAAGCCGAGGTTCTCGAGCCACATCGGTTCGAACCAGGAGAAGGGGACATAGATCTCGGCGACGTCGATCTCTTCGAGCGGATTGGAGATCCCGCCGGCCTTCCACAGCGCGGCGGCGGCATCCCGGCCCGCCTGCGGACTGACGGTGTCGCGGTGGGAGTACGAGAGCGGCTCGGTGCGCATCGCCGATGCGTGGATCCAGGCCACCGGAATGCCCTGGGCCACGGCGTTGTCGGCGGATGCCTCGTCGCCGATGACCACAGCGCAGGCGCCGTCGGACGAGGGGCAGGTCTCGTCGTAACGGATGGGATCCCACAGCATCTGCGAACTCATCACCTTCTCGACGGTGATGTCGGGCTGGTGCAGATGTGCGAGGGGATTGAGGGCGCCGTTCTGCCGGTCCTTGGCCGCGACGATCGCCCCGATGTGGTCGGGGGCCCCGGAGCGGCGGATGTACGAGCGGACGTGCGGTGCGAAGAAGCCGCCGGCACCGGCGCCGACCGGCATGGTGAACGGAATCGGAATGGACAACGCCCACATGGCGTTCGACTCGGACTGCTTCTCCCAGGCGATGGCCAGCACGCGTTGGTGCACTCCCGAGGTGACCAGCGACGCCCCGACGTTGGCCGTGGATCCGCCGACGGATCCGGCCGTGTGGACGCGGATCATCCGCTTGCCTTCGGCGCCGAGCGACTGCGCCAGCGCCAGCTCGGGCATCATCGCACCCTCGAAGAAGTCGGGTGCCTTGCCGATGACGATCGCGTCGATGTCGTCCATCGACACCTGTGCGTCAGCGAGCGCCTTGTCGATCGCCTCGCGGCACAGGCCGGCCATCGACACATCATGGCGTTTGGCAACGTATTTGGTCTGCCCGGTGCCGAGCACCGCGGCGCGATAACGGCCCATCAGCTCTTGCCTTCCCTGTCGGTCGTGCCGCTCAGGGCGACGACCATGTTCTGCTGCAGTAGCGGACCGCTGGTGGCGTGCGCCAGGGCGGTGTCGGCGTTGCCGCCCAGGATCGTGGTCGCCGCGTATCCGATGCGCTCGAGTCCGGCCGAGAACAGCGGATTGGCGGCGAGTGCACCGCCGGACGGATTGATGACCACCGAATCATCCAGTCCGAGTGCGGACTTGAGGATCAATTCCTGGTGGCTGTACGGTGCGTGCAATTCGGCGACGTCGACCTTGCGATTGTTGCCGAGCGCGGTGTCGGCGGCGAGTGTCGTCGACGGCGACTTCGTCAGATCGCGGGCCCCGAAGTTAGGGGTGTCGATGCGATGGTCCCAGCCGGTGATCCAGGCCGGACGCGCAACGAGTTGCCGGGCCCGGTGTTCGCTGGCCAGGATGATGGCCGCAGCGCCGTCGGTGTAGCGACAGACGTCATGGGCGCGCAGCGGGTCGGCGACGTACTCGGACTTGAGCAGCTCGTCCACCGAGGCCCCGGAACCCCGGGCGGCCACCGCGGCCATATCGGCTTCGGTCCACGCGCCGGAGTCGAGGCCGGCGCGGGCCTGCAGTGCGGCGAGGGACCGGGCGTCGGGCCACAGCGGTGCGACGGTGTGCGGGTCGGTCTGCAGCGCGAGCACCTGATCGGTGTTGGAAGCCGACGGCTTGCCGAATCCGTAGGCGAGGGCGACGTCGACCTCGCCGGTGGCGATCTTGACCCAGGCCTCGTACAGGGCCCAGGCGGCATCCATCTCGACATGCGATTCGTTGATCGGCGGGACCGCTCCGATCGAGTCGATCGCCGAGATGAACGAAAATGCGCGACCGGCAAGGTAATCGGAGGATCCGGAGCACCAGAAGTCGATGTCGGTGCGGCTGATGCCGAGGTCGGCGTAGAGCTTCTGGAAACACGGCACCAGCATCTCGACGCCGTTGGTGGTGCCGAACGTCGCATCGACGTGGGGGCTGTGCGCAAAACCGATCACGGCGATCGGTGGTATCTCGCGGTATGTGCTCACAGGTGATCCTTGTAGGAGTCGTAGTCGGCGTCGGGCTCACCGGACGGACGGAAATGGCTGATGTTGCGCAACGTGTGATCCCACTCCTCGCGCGGGCGCCAGACGGCTTCGACCCGCATGCCCATGTGGACGTCGGCGGCCTCGGTGTCGAGGATGAGGTGCAGGAACGGGATGTCGGAACCATCGAGCAGGACGTACGCCGCGACATACGGCGGCTTGATCTGCTGCCCGAGGAACGGCACGTTGACGATGCAGAACGTGGTCACCACGCCTTTGTCGGAGAGTTCGACCTTCTCGTTGGTCGGCTTGCCGTTGGTCGGATCCGCCCCGCGCGGCGGGAAGTAGACGGGTTCGCCCGGGCCGGTCCGCCCGCCGTAGAGCTTGCCCTCCTTGAGTCCCTGTAGATACCAGGTCTCCTCGATGGAGGCGGTGTGGTCGATGGTCAGGTCGATCGGCGTCGTGATCATGACGCCATCGGATGCGGTGGGCTCGGAGGTGTTGGGGGATACCGGGTTCGGTGTCTCGCCGAGTTCGAAGTGGTCGATGTCGTCGATCCGCCCGGTGCGCGCCGGCTTCCAGACCGCGCGGACGCGGGCTCCGGTGCGCAAGTCGGCGGGTCCGTCGGCGGCGACTGCGTGCAGTAGGGCGGTGTCGGCCCCGTCGAGCCGGATCAGGGCCCACGCGAACGGGTTCGACAACGGCTGGCCTGCGATGGGCTCTGCCATCCAGGTCCAGGACGTCACCGTCCCCACGGGTGAGACCTCGACGAAGTCGTCGATCTGGCCCCGGGTGACGGGGTCGAACTCGACCGGAGGGACATACACGGTCCCATCGGCACTGCGACCGCCGACGACCTTTCCGTCCAGCAGACCCTGCGCAAAACGTCCGAGAACCGGCCCGAGCGAACGGGTGTAGTCGAACGCGTTGTGCAGCGGTGCGGACAGAACGGGGTCGTCGGGATTCTCGATCGGGGCGACTACGGCGGCAAATCCTGCGGATATCTGGCTCACGGTCACGGAATCGAGTAGAACAGGTTCTAGATTGTCACGCAAGGACTAGGCCGAACGGGAGGTCGCCAGGCATGAGGCTCGGTCTGCAATTGGGGTACTGGGGGGCTTCGCCGATCGCGGATGCGCCGGCTCTGATCGCCGCCGCGGAGGCGGCGGGCTACGAGGCCGTGTTCACCGCGGAATCCTGGGGCTCGGATGCCTACACACCGCTGGCCTGGTGGGGCTCACAGACGTCGACGATCAAGCTCGGTACCGGTATCGCTCAGCTCTCTGCGCGACCGCCGACGTCGGCGGCGATGGCGGCGCTGACACTCGATCATCTGTCCGGTGGCCGGCACATCCTGGGACTCGGGGTGTCCGGGCCCCAGGTCGTCGAGGGCTGGTACGGCCAGCCCTTTGCCAAGCCGCTGGCGCGGACCCGCGAATACGTCCGCGTGATCCGCGATGTCCTGGCCCGCGAAGAGCGGGTGACCAACGCCGGACCGCATTACCCGTTGCCCTATCCGCCGCAGGCCGCCGGGTCGACCGGGCTCGGCAAGTCGCTCAAGCCGATCACCCATCCGCTGCGCGCTGACCTGCCCATCTGGCTCGGTGCCGAGGGACCGAAGAACGTCGCGTTGACCGCGGAGATCGCCGATGGCTGGCTGGCGATCTACTACACGCCGCGACTGTCGGACATGTATGAGTCGTGGCTTGCCGAAGGCTTCGCGCGGCCCGGGGCGCGCCGCACCCGCGACACGTTCGAGGTCGCCGCGACCGTACAGGTGGAGATCACCGACGACGTCCCGGCGGTCATCGACGCCTACCGACCGTCCACCGCGCTCTACGTCGGCGGGATGGGGGCCAAGGACCAGAACTTCCACGCCCAGGTCTACACCCGGATGGGGTACGGCGAGGTGGTCCGGGAGATCGGTGAGAAGTTCCTCTCCGGGCGCAAGGACGAGGCGATCGCGGCAGTGCCCGACGAGATGGTCCTGGAGACGATGATCGTGGGTGACGAGGACGAGGTGCGGCGTCAGATCAAGCGGTGGGAACAAGCCGGGGTCACCATGCTGATGGTGACCAATCGCGACCCCGACCAGATCGCGCGACTGGGCCGGCTGGTGTAGGCGAACATGTTCTAAATCCGGTCGGCATGGCGAAGTGGTCGACGATCGAGGTCGGTGATGCGTAAAGTCCCGTCCGTGTCGGACACGTCCGCAGGTCCCGAGCCGCCCGGCGGCGCAGATGCGGCGCGGCAGGTCGGTGCCCGGATCGGGCGGGGCCAGAAGATCGGCCGGGTGGTGGCCGGGCATGCAGTCCGGACCGCGACCGGCAAGCTGACCGGGCCGGCGGCAGATGCTCAGGCCCGCGCTCGCAAGCAGGACGAGCAGGTGCTCCGGTTCGCCGACGAACTGGTCACCGTCGTCGGGAGTATGAAGGGCGCGGCGCTCAAGCTCGGACAGATGCTGGCCATGTTCGATCTGGGCCTGAGCTCGGAGGCGACGCGGGCGGAGTTCGCGGCCAGGCTGGCCCCGCTGTTCGACCGTGCCCCGGCCCTCGACAACAAGTCGATGATGGCGGTTTTGGAGTCGTCGTTGGGACCGACCCGGATGGCCCGCCTGGACATCGAGCCGACACCGATCGCGGCCGCGTCCATCGGCCAGGTCTACCGGGCCACCCTCGACGGCGACCGGGTGGCGGTCAAAGTTCAGTATCCACACGTGAAATCGGCGGTCCGGGCGGATCTGAAGAATCTTGCCCTGGTGGTCAGGATGGGTCGTGGCCGGCTGCCGGGTGCCAACCTGGACGACGTGGTGGCCGAGGTTTCACGGCAGGTGCTGGCAGAGCTGGACTACAAGGCCGAACTCGCCAATCATCAACGGGTCCATGACTTCTACCTCGATCATCCGGTCTGGACCATTCCGCGGCCGTACGCCGGGTTCAGCACCGACCAGGTCCTGGTCACCGAATACCTGGACGGGATGCCGCTGGCCGCGGCCTGCGCACTGCCGGCGGCGGATCGGGACCGGATCGGGGAGGCGGTGTACCGCTTCTACTGTGGCGGGGTCTACGAGCGCGGCGAATTCTGTGCGGACCCCCATCCCGGAAATGTGCTGGTGCTGGACGACGGTAAGGTCGGCTTTCTGGACTTCGGTCTGTACCTGACCATGGGGGAGTCGGATATAGCGCTGCAGCGCACAGTCTTTCGTGCCCTGCTCGAGAACCGGGACGAGGAGGTCTACCGGTTGGCGATCGACGCCGGATTCATCCCCGACGAAGACGCGATGTCGATGGAACAGGTCGCGGATTACACGCGCAAGGTGGCCGGATGGCATATGTCGCCGGACCGGTCGACGGTCACCCGGGAGGTGGCGCGGCGGGCCTTCGCCGGCGCGGTACTGCCCGGCTCTGGACACTATCGTCAGATCCGGCATCAGGACCTGGTGGAGACGCACGTGTTCTCGCGGCGCACCGAACTCGGTGTGTGCGAACTCCTCGGCCGACTGGAGGCGACCGCGACGTGGGGTTCGATCGTCCGGGAATGGATCTACGACGATGTCGCGCCGGCGACTCCGATGGGCGCCGCGATTGCGAACTGGCACCGGATCCGCGGCGGTGAAGGTGCGGGGGGTACGACGAGATGATCCCGGCGATGTTCAGAGAACGCCTGTCCTGGGTAAGAGGTCGATAGTGTTGTTAACAACGAAAGGCAACGAATGACAATCGTGCTCGCGCGGGTGCTGAAAAAGTCTGCTGGTGCGGGTCTGTCCGCGGCCCGCGGGTCAAAGGACTCCGAAAAAGCTACCGACACCGGCTCTCGGGACGCGGTCCTGCCGCGGGTGGCCGGGCTCGGCCTGGCCGCGACCGGGGTGGCGCACTTCATCACTCCGAAGACTTTCGAGCCGATCACCAAGCCGGCGTTTCCGGAGGACACCACGAAGTGGACCTATTCCAACGGTGCCACCGAAACCCTGGTCGGGCTGGCGATCGCGAACAAGCGGACCCGCAAGCTCGGCTACCTGGGATTGGTCGGGTACATCGGATTCCTCGCCAGCCGTGTCCTGAAGGCGTGACCGTCGGGCGATGACATCTGACGCTCCCGTGCGCCGTCGCCGCGGACGGCCCAAAGTCGAAGGGCTGGCCGATCACCGGCGTACCCAGATCGTCGAGGCGGCCTATGCCGTATTGACCGAAAAAGGCTACGACGGAACGAGTATCGCGGAGATCGCGCAGCGTGCAGGCATCGGGCAGGGGACGGTCTACCGCTACGTCAACAGCAAACGGGAACTGCTGGACATGGTTTTCGACTGGGCGGTGGAGCGGATCTTCGCAACCGTTGATCCCAACGTGCTGCTCGCGTCCGAAGCCCAGACGGCGCAGGAGATGGCCCTGCACATCCGGGTCATCGGCGAACGGCTCCACCGGATGGTCGACGACGATCCGGCGATGCTCAAGCTGATCGGGGTGCAGGCCAGCGCAATCGACAAAGAACTCAAGGCGCGGGTGGTCGGGCTCGAGTTCATGATCAACTCCCTGGTGGTCAAGACGCTGACCCGGGCGGTCGAGAACGAATGGTTCACCCTGACCGGGCCGCAGCGCCAGATCGTCGCCCGGTTGCTGATGATGCTGGCGCTGCCCGGGTTGGTTCTGTCGCTCCGGTCGGAAGACGATCCGGAGAAGCGCGAGCGGTTCGTCAGGGGCGCAGCCGATCTGGCCTTCCATGGAATGATGAAACGGCCGCCGGCGAAGGATGGGGAGTGATGGTCCAACCGACAGCTCGCCAGGACACCCGGCGGACCCGGCTTCGACGAGGTCAACTGCTCGATGCCGCACTGGGCACGTTCATCGACAGCGGTTACAGCGATGTCGGTGTCGCCGAGATCGTCGCCCGGATCGGCTGTAGCCACGGCACGTTCTACAACTATTTCGACAACAAACGCGATGCGCTGGACGCAGTCCTGGCCCGGGAACTCGCCGAGCTCACCGCGATAGCCGAGTTGCACCGCCCCCGACCGCGCGACGCGGGCGAATTCATCACGGCGATGGAGTCTTTGGTCCGCCGATTGGTCGACCATGTGAACGAGCACCCCGAAGCGCTGACGTTTGTCATGCTGGAGGCGCCCGGTATAGACGAGGCGTCGCTCGAGCTGCTGACCGGCAGCTACGTTCAGCTCGGGCAGCTGTGTGAACAATACTTCCGACACGGGGTGGCCGACGGATACCTACGCGAGGACCTCGACGTGGAGTTCGCCGGCGAAGCGATGGTGTCGTGCCTTCTCGGCGCGGTACTGCCGCGAATGCTCGACAACTCCGCCGAACTCGACGTCGAGGAGACAGTCAGGACCGTGGTCGGATTCCTCTGCTACGGCACGCCGACCGTCTGAGGAACCGACGCCGCACGAGCTCGGGCGTCGGCCGCTACTTGCCGGTGAAGTCGGGGATCGTCTTTTCCGCGAACGCCTTCGGGCCGATCTTGGCGTCGTCGCTGACGAAGACCTTGATGCCCTGATCGGCGTCGATCTTGAACGCGTCCTGTTCGTGCATGCCTTCGGTGTCGCGGATGGTCTTGAGAATTGCCTGGACCGCGAGCGGACCGTTCGCGCTGATCTGATCGGCGAGTTCGATGGCCTTGTCGAGCGCGGTGCCGTCGGGGACGACATGCCCGATGAGGCCGTAATCGCGTGCTTCGGGGGCGGTGATGTGGCGTCCGGTGAGCAGGATGTCGGCGGCAACGGTGTACGGGATCTGCCGGACCAGCCGGACCGCCGACCCGCCCAGCGGGTAGAGGCCCCATTTGGCCTCGGACACACCGAATTTGGCGCTTTGCCCGGCGACCCGGATGTCGGTGCCCTGCAGGATCTCGGTTCCACCGGCGATGGCCGGGCCCTCGACGGCTGCGATCAGGGGCTTGGTCAGGCGCCGACCTTTGAGGAGGGCGTCGAGCATCTTCGGGTCGAAGCCACCCTTTTTGAAGGAGTCACCGGGGGCCTTCTTGTTCATGCTCTTGAGATCGGCACCCGCGCAGAAGTAGCCGCCGGCGCCGGTGAGGATCGCAACCCGGATATCGGGATCGGAATCGACCTGATCCCAGGCCTCGTTCATGATCGCGAGCATCTCGCCCGAGAGTGCATTACGCGCCTCGGGCCGATTCATCGTGACGATCAAGGTGTGCCCGCGCTTGGAGACAAGACAGTGGGGGGCAGCGTCCGACATGATTTGCTCCTGTTTTCTCGCATGACAAGTCGCGCGTGGGCGCGGCGTGACCTGTATCTCCGTGGGCCTTGCCATCAAACGGTAACACGTTCTAGTTTTGTCGGTATGGCTTACAACATTGCCGACCTCGTCGAGCATGCCGTCGACACGATGGGTGACCGGGTGGCGCTGGAAACCGACGGGCGCAGCGAGACCTATACCGAACTCGACCAGCGCGCCAACGGGCTGGCGCACACCCTGCGTGAACTGGGCGTCGCTCCGGGCGATTCTGTGGGCTTGTACAGCAGAAACGGTATCGAGGCCGTCGAATCGATGGTGGCGATCTTCAAGGCCAGGGCGGTGATGGTCAACGTCAATTTCCGGTACGTCGAGAGCGAACTCGAGCACATCTTCACCGACTCCGACATGAAGGCGCTGATCGTGGAGCGTCAGTACGTCGACAAGGTGGCGAACGTGTTACCGAAGGCGCCCGAATTATGGTCGGTGATCGTGATCGAGGACGGCTCCGACCTGGATATCTCGGCGGTGAACGGAATCCCCTACGAACAGGCGGTTGCCGACGGCGGGATCGAGCGCGACTTCGAGACGCGCTCCGACGACGACCTCTACATGCTCTACACCGGTGGCACCACCGGGAACCCGAAGGGTGTGGTCTGGCGGCAGGAGGACGTGTTCCGGGTCCTCGGCGGCGGAATCGACTGGTACACCGGCGAAGCGGTCACCGATGAGTGGCATTTTGCCAAGACCGGGGCCGCGGGTGGCCAGTTGGTGAGGTTCCCGATCCCACCGTTCATCCACGGTGGATCCCAGTGGGCGGTCTTCCAGGCGTTGTTCGCCGGCGGCAAGGCCATCGTCTACCCCGAGTTCGGTGCCCATCAGACGTGGGAGATCGTGGAGCGCCACCAGGTGAACGTCATCTTCATCACCGGAGATGCCATGGGGCGCCCGATGATCGACGCGCTGGAGCAGAAGGACTACGACGTCAGCTCGGTGTTCTCGGTCGCGTCGTCGGCGGCGCTGTTCTCGGCCTCGGTCAAGGACCAGTTCGTCGAGAAGTTCCCGAACGCGGTCATCATCGACGCCATCGGCTCGTCGGAGACCGGTTTCTCGGGGATGGGTGTCATCTCGAAGGAGACGTCGCACAGTGGTGGTGGCCCGCGGGTCAAGGCGGACCTGTCGACAGTTGTGCTGCGGGAGGATGGTTCGGTGATCGAGCCCGGCAAGGGTGAGGTGGGGATCCTGGCCCGGACCGGGCACATCCCGCTGCGGTACTACAACGACCCGGTCAAGACCGAGAAGACCTTCAAGACCTACCGCGGCGTCCGGTATTCCATCCCGGGGGATCAGGCGCGCGTCGAGGACGACGGCACGGTGACCATGCTCGGGCGTGGTTCGGTGAGTATCAATTCCGGGGGCGAGAAGATCCATCCCGAGGAGGTCGAGTCGGCGCTCAAGGCCCACCCCGACATCTTCGACACCGTGGTCGTCGGGGTGCCCGACGAACGGTACGGGCAGCGGGTCGCCGCGGTCATCGCGACCCGGGACGGCGCCCGCCCCACGCTCGATGAGATCAATGCCGTTGCCCGGCAGGACATCGCCGGCTACAAGTGTCCGCGGGCGGTGTGGTTCGTCGACGAGATCAAACGTTCCCCGGCAGGCAAGCCCAACTATCGCTGGGCGGCGGACATCGCCGAATCCCGGCCTGCCGACCAAAATCTGACAACCAGTTCACGAAAGGCCTGACGCCGGTGCGTACTTCACTGTCCGACGAGTTCGGAATCCAATACCCGATTTTCGGGTTCACCCCGTCCGAGCATGTGGCCGCGGCGATCAGCCGGGCCGGTGGCCTCGGTGTGCTGGGCTGTGTGCGGTTCAACGAGGCGTCCGAACTCGACGCCACCCTCGATTGGATGCGCGAGAACACCGACGGCAAACCGTTCGGTGTCGATGTGGTGATGCCGGCCAAGATCCCCACCGAGGGTTCGCAGATCGACCTCGACGCGATGATCCCGCCGGAACATCGTGCGTTCGTCGAGCGCACGCTCGATGACCTCGGCGTGCCACCTCTGCCGGAGGGTGATCGGGTCAACGCCGGTGTCCTGGGATGGCTGCATTCGGTCGCCCGGTCCCACGTCGATGTGGCCATGACACACGCCGACAAGTACGGACAGATCAAACTCATCGCCAACGCGCTGGGTTCACCCCCGGACGATGTGATCGCCAACGTGCACGCGCACGGCGTGAAGGTCGCGGCACTGGCCGGCGCGAAAGAGCATGCGTTGCGGCATGTCGCCGCCGGGGTGGATCTGGTGATCGCGCAGGGCTATGAGGCCGGCGGTCACACCGGGGAGGTCACGTCGATGATCCTGTGGCCGGAAATTGTTGATGCCGTGGGGGATACGGCGCATGTGCTCGCGGCCGGAGGGGTCGGCAGCGGTCGTCAGATCGCTGCCGCATTGGCCATGGGCACCAGCGGGGTCTGGATGGGGACCTATTGGCTCACTGCAGCCGAATACCAGCTCGGTGTTCGCGGTGCGGGTCCGTCGGTGGTGCAGCAGGCGATCCTGAACGCCACCTCGAAGGACACTGTGCGTCGGCGGATCTACTCCGGTAAGCCCGCCCGTCTGCTCAAGACCAAGTGGACGGACGCCTGGGACGCGGCCAATGCCCCGGAGGCCTTGCCGATGCCCCTGCAGAACATCCTGGTCGCCGAGGCCCATGCGCGGATCTCGGCCGCCGACGATCCCGGCGTCGTGGCGATGCCGGCCGGACAGATCGTCGGGCGGATGAACGCGATCACCCCCACGGCCGACCTGATCGACGACCTGGTCAGCGAGTACGACGTGGCCGTCGACCGGCTGCAGAAGGCCCGTTAGACCCGCGCAGGTCTATTTTGTCGACGGCTGTGATCAGATATGGTCACAGCCGTCGAGCAAATTCTCGAAAGGGCGGGAGGTGGGGGCATGGCCGAGCAGGATACGAACGTGGTGCTCACGGCGCGGGTCGAGACCGAGTCGGGCGGAACCGTCGTGGTGGTCACGCTCAACCGTCCGGAGGCACGTAATGCCCTGACCGGAGAGGTCGTCCGGGCCCTGCGTGCCGCCCTGGCCGCTGCCGATGCGGACGACTCCGTGGGTGCGGTGGTGCTGACCGGTTCTGATCCGGCATTCTCGGCGGGTGTCGACCTCAAAGCACTGGGATCCGAGGGTGGCTGGGACGACGTGAACGTCCCCGGCGTGCCGACCGGGTACCCGTGGATTCCACTGCGCAAGCCGGTCATCGGTGCGATCAACGGCGCCGCGGTCACCGGCGGACTCGAGTTGGCACTGGCCTGTGATTTTCTGATCGCCTCCGATCTGGCTCGTTTCGCCGATACCCACGCCCGGGTCGGGATGGTCCCGGCGTGGGGTCTGACCGGACGATTGTCCGCGGCGGTGGGTTGGGGCTTCGCCCGTCGGATGAGCCTGACCGGCAACTTCATCGACGCCAGGAAGGCCCTGGAGGTAGGTCTGGTCACGCAGGTCGTCGCGCATGACGCGCTGATACCGACCGCCATGGCGCTGGCCGCGGACATCGCCGGCAACAACACCCCGGCCGTCGCGGCGCTGCTCGCCTCGTACCGCGAGGCCCAGCAACACGTCCTCGGTCCGGTACTGGACACCGAGGCAACGCATTCCGCCGCCTGGATGGCCTCGTTCGATCCGTCCTCCGTCGCACAGGCTCGGGACAACGTCATGGATCGCGGCCGCAAGCAGATGAAGTGAGGGGCAAGATGGGGAAGTCGGGAAATCTGCGGGCGGTGGTGCGGAGTCGTAAGGGTGCGGCAGTGTCGTTGCGGGACAAGGTGGTTGTGATCACCGGCGGCGCGCGCGGTATCGGGCTCGCCACCGCGGCCGAGCTGCAGGCAAAGGGCGCAAAGGTGGTACTCGGCGACATCGACGAGGAAGTTGTCGCCAAGGCGGCGGCCAACCTCGGCTGCGAGGGCTACCCCCTCGATGTCACCAGCGACGAATCGTTCGCCGCCTTCCTCGACCGGGTCGATGCCGAGTTCGGCGGGTTCGACGTGCTGATCAACAACGCCGGGATCATGCCGACCGGACCGTTCCTCGACTTCTCCGATGCGGTCATCGCCCGGAACTTCGAGATCGATCTGCTCGCGGTGGTGCGTGGCACGCGGTTGGCCGCCCGGCGGATGGTGGCGCGGGGTTCGGGCCAGATCCTGAATGTCTCCTCGGTTGCCGGGCTCGTTCCCCTTCCGGGACTGAGCATCTACAGCGCGGCCAAGGCCGGCGTGATCGCGTTCTCCGAGGCCCTGGACGGTGAATTGAGCTCCCGCGGTGTGCGGGTCCTGGCAGTGATGCCGAACTTCACCAAGACCGGACTCATCGACGGCCTGCAGACCACCAAGATGATGCCGCCCATCGAACCCGATGATGTTGCGCGCGAGATCGTCCGGAGTATCGAGACCAACCGCGACCGGGTGGTGATCCCGCGGCAGAGCATGTCCGTCCTCGGCTGGATGGTGACACCGCGGTTTCTGAAGAACCTCTACGGCAAGTACTTCGGCTTCGACATGATGTTCCTGGAGTTCGACGAGTCCGAGCGGGCCAAGTACCTCGCCCGGGTCAACCGCAGCTGACCCCGGCCCCCCGATGATGTGGCCTTTTGGCGACTAAAAGCCCAGGTGGGCACCGCAAAAAGGGCACACTATCGGGGTGGGGGGACGTATTCGAGGGTGCGGTCACGGCGGATCCAGGTGGGTGCGGTGGTGTCGGCGGCCAGCGTCCGTTTGAGGATCTTGAAGGTGTCGGTCCGGGGGAGGTCATCGACCAACCGGATACTGTGCGGCCACTGCTTGGGACCCAGATCCGGTTGTGCCGACAGGAAATCCGTGAGCTGCTCGGCGGTCAGATCAGGGGCGATGAGGGCTGCGGCGAGTTCGTCACCGACCTCCGCCCGGACCCCGTAGACCGCGGCCATCGCGATCGACGGATGCCGCAGGAGCACCCGTTCGATGGGGCCGGTACCCATGTTCTCCCCATCCACCCGGACCCAATCGCCCAGGCGCCCGGCGAAATACACGTATCCGCGTTCGTCGACGTATCCGAGGTCGCCGGTGTGGTAGATACCGCCGCGCATCCGCTGCGCGTCGGCGGCCGGATTGCGGTAGTAGCCGGTGAACAGACCACCGCCGGAGCTGTTGACTATTTCGCCGACGGCTTCGTCGGCGTTGGTGAGCCGTCCCGACTCGTCGAAGCGGGCGACGGCACAGACCTCGCCCGTCTCGGGATTGCGGACCTCGTTCGGCGGCACCAATGGGCCGAGGGCCTCTGGTGGGGTATCGGCCGTGCGGGTGATGGCGACGCCACCTTCGGTGGAACCGAAGCCGTCGACCACCCGGACATCAAAACGTGTTGTGGTGGCGGCGATGTCGGCCGCGGACGCCTCGTTTCCGTACAGGATCCGCAGGGGATTGTCGGAGTCGTCGGCTCGCGGCGGTGTGGCCAGCACATAGGACAACGGTTTGCCGACGTAGTTGGCGTAGGTGGCGCGGTACCGGCGGACGTCGTCGATGAAGGCACCTGCCGAGAACTTGCGCCGCAACGCCACCGACGAACCCCCGGCGACCGCCACCATCCATCCGGCGATGATCGCGTTGGAGTGGAACAGCGGCATCGACAGGTAGGCAACGTCGTCGGGGCCCAGTTCGAACCGCGTGGAGAGCATCACGCCGCTGGCCGCCAGCTTCCGGTGACTGCACTGGACGGCTTTGGGGTCACCGCTCGTGCCGGAGGTGAAGATCAACATCAGCAGCGCGTCGGGATCGCCGGTACCGAAGCGGGGCTCGGCGTCCCGGTGCGGGACCAGCAGCTGTTCCCACTGGGGGTCCTCGACGTTGTGTACCAGGACATTCGGTGCATCCAGGTCATCGATCAGGTGCGCCGTCGCGTTCTCGACTATCACCAGCTGGCAATCGGCGGTGTCGATGTCTGCGGCCAGGGCCGATCCGCGTCGTGTCGGGTTGAGCCCGACCAGCACGAGGTCTCCGAGGACGGCGGCTCCCAATAGATAACTGAACTCGGGAATGTTCTCCAGCAGCAGGGCCACATGTGGGGGACGGGCTGGGTCGATCAGACCGCGCAACGCTGCCGACCGGATCGCCGACAGCTTCAAATGGTCTCGCCAGCAGACGAATTCGTCTTCGAAGTACAGGCCGGAGTCGACGGAGTCGGCCAGCGGTGACAGCAGGGCGCCGACCGTACCCGGTACCGGCGTGAGGTGCTCCAGGGTGGTCATCGGCTCAGGCGGGTTCGGTGGCAAGTGCCGACCCGATCCGCCGCAACTGAACCGGTGCCGACCCCAGTTCGAACTCGTTCTGCTTGGCGCGCAGGAAATATCGGTGCACGGGATGGTCGATGTCTATACCGACACCACCGTGGATGTGGACGGCGGTGTGCGCGACCCGGTGGCCGGCATCGGCAGCCCAGAACTTGGCAGTGGCTAGTTCTTTGCCGGCCTCGAGACCCTCGGACAACAGCCAGCCGGCCTGCAGGGTGGTCAGCCGCAGACCCCGGACATCGATGTACGCATCGGCAAGTCGTTGTGCGACCGCCTGGAACGAGCCGATCTTGCGGTCGAATTGTTCACGCTCCCGGCCGTATTCGGCGGTCAACTCCAGGGCGCGCTCGAGGATTCCGGTCTGTTCGGCGCACAGGGCCAGGGTCATCCGGTCGCGGAGAAAGTCGATCACGTCGGTGCCCCCGTCGCCCAATTGATCCTCTGCGGTGACCGCGACCCCGTCGAGTTCGACGAGTGCGGCGGGCGCCTGTCCCGTCGAGAGGGCCGGGGTGATGGTGAGGCCGGCGCGGTCGGTGGGCACGATGAACACCACCGGTCCTTGTGGCGCCGCGACATTCACGATGATGGCGTCGGCGTATTGGCCATACGGCACATTGAGTTTCGCGCCGGAGAGCGCCCATCCGTCATCGGTGGGCGTGGCGCTCGCCACCGGGGCGAGTGGATCGTCGGCCAGGTCCTCGTCGAGCCCGACGGTGATGATCGAGGTGCCCTCGGACAAACCCGGGAGCCGGCGCGCCCTGAGATCCGCGGTCCCGAAGCGCGCGATGGCCGGTACCGCGGTGAAGGCGACCGGGCCGAACGGGACGAGCGCCAGGGCCCGGCCCAGCTCCTCGGCGATCGCCAGATTGTCGAGCACCGTCAGGTCGTCGTCGAGTTCGAGGGCAAGGAGTCCGGAGGCGGCGAGCTGGGCCCACAATTCGGGATCAAAGCTCCCCTGCTGGGCGCCGGGTGCGCTGCCGCGATGCTCGAGGGCCTCGAGTCGGTCGGTGGTGACCAGCTTCTTGGTGATGTCGCGGGTGAGGCCGGCGAGGTCGGCGGTCTGCTCGCTGCGGTGAAAGTCCATGGTGAAGGTTCCTTTGGTCCGTGAACAGCGGGCGGAGATCAGCGTCGGGCAGCGGGTTGGCCCAGGGCGAGCATCGCGATGATGTCCCGCTGGACTTCGTTGGTGCCGCCGCCGAAGGTCAGGATCAGGGACGACCGGTGGAAACGCTCGAGGCGACCTCGTAGATGAACGCCGGGGCTGCCCGGACGCAGGGTGGCCGCGGGGCCGAGCACCTCCATCAGCAACCGGTAGGCCTCGGTGGCGAACTCGGTACCGAAGACCTTGGTGGCGGACGCGTCGGCCGGTGACGGGGATCCACCGCCAGTTGCTTCCGACGCGATGTTCCAGTTGATCAGCTTCAGGAACTCGACCTTGGCGTGGACCCGGGCCAGGTTCACCTGGACCCACTCGGAATCGATGACCCGTGCCCCCCGGGCATTTTTGGTGTTCTGCGCCCATTCGATCGTCTCGCGCAACGCCGTCTGGATCGGCGCCGCGCTACACAGGGACACCCGTTCGTTGTTGAGCTGGTTGGTCACCAGCGGCCAGCCCCCGTTGAGCTCGCCCACCAGCGAGTCGGCGGGTACGCGGACGTCCTGGTAATAGGTGGCGCTGGTGTCGACACTCGACATCGTGTGCACCGGTGTGTACGAGAACCCCTCGACATCGGTCGGCACGATCAGCATCGAGATGCCCTTGTGCTTCTTCGCGGTGGGATCGGTGCGGCACGCGAGCCAGATGTAGTCCGCGTACTGGATCAGGCTGGTCCACATCTTCTGGCCGTTGATGACGAAATCGTCACCATCGCGGACCGCGGTCGTGCGCAACGACGCCAGATCGGTACCGGCGCCGGGCTCGGAATACCCGATGGAGAAGTGGACGTCGCCGGATGCGATGGCGGGCAGGTACTTTGCCTTCTGCTCATCGGTACCGAAGTGCATGATCGTCGGCGCGACGGAGTTGATCGTGAGGAACGGGACCGGCGCACCGGCGATGGCTGCCTCGTCGGTGAAGATCAGCTGATCCATCATCGACCGCTCTTGTCCGCCGTACTCCCTGGGCCAGCCGAGCGCGAGCCAGCCGTCGCGGCCCATCTGGCTCACGACCTCGCGATAGACGTTGCCCTCGCCGACCTCTCCACTGGTGGAAGACAGTGCCAATCGACGTTCCGGCGTGATCAAATGGGAGAAGTACGCCCGGAGTTCGCGCCGAAGCTCTTGTTGCTGGTCGGTATAAGCGATGCGCATCGGTGCTCCAGGGGGTTCGGGTGACAGGAGGGGCTGCGGCCGAGGGGTTCCGTGTCGCATTCCTTCTATAACACGTTCTAACGTGTTGGTAGGTGTCCGTCAATACTGGGGCCGCCTGTGGCGGCAAGGGAAGGGAGCTCGTGGCGATGAAGATCAAGGCTGATTTCGACCTATGTGAGTCCAATGGTGTGTGCGTGGGCATGGCACCGGACGTCTTCGATCTCGATGACGACGACTACCTGGTCATATTGCAGGAAGACGTGCCCGAAGAGCGACGCGAGGAGATGCGTCAGGTGGTCAGCAGCTGCCCCAAGTCGGCATTGTCCGTCGAGGAGTGAGGGCGGCGATCCGGTGCGTCGATGGGCGGCGCACCGGAGGTCCGAACCTGAGATTGCAGATCCGATAGTTGCCCTAAATCGAGAACACGTTCTACATTTGTCTCGACACGTCCCGCGCGGCCCTCTGGGGCTCCGCCGGGGTTGGTGACATCGAGTGGAGGATCTGTGAGCGCAATCTCGAAGACGCAGCCGAAGGCGGAGCTCGACCAGGATGCGAAGACGCAGCTCGACCGGGATGCGCGGTCGGGGCCGGAACTCGCCGGGAAAGTCGCGGTGGTGACCGGTGCCGGAGCCGGATTGGGGCGAGCCGAAGCGATCGGGCTCGGCGCCCTCGGTGCCACCGTGATCGTCAACGATCTCGCCGGTGCACTCGATTCCAGTGATGTCGTCGCGGAGATCGAGGCGGCCGGCGGCGTCGGGGTCCCGGTGGCCGGCGACATCTCGGACTCGGCCACCACCACCGAGATCATGCGCGTCGCCACCGAAACGCACGGTGGCCTGCACGTGGTGATGAACAATGCGGGCCTGGTCCGCGACAAGATGCTCTTCAACATGACCGACGATGAGTGGGATCTGGTGATCCGGGTCCATCTGCGCGGTCATTTCCTGATGTGCCGCAATGCCGCAGCGTATTGGCGGTCGCAGTCGAAATCGGTTGGGGGGCCGGTGTTCGGTCGTCTGATCAACACATCCAGCGAGGCCGGCCTGACCGGTCCGGTGGGGCAGGCGAACTATGGGGCGGCGAAGGCCGGGATCACATCGCTGACACTGACCGCCGCGCGCGGCCTGGCCGCCTATGGCGTGCGCGCGAACGCGATCTGCCCGCGGGCCCGCACGGCGATGACCGAGGGGACCTTCGGCGACGCGCCGCAGGGTTCGATCGATCCGCTCTCGACCGACCATGTCGTCACGCTGGTGCAGTTCCTGGCGAGTCCCGAATCGGACGGCGTCAACGGTCAGGTCTTCGTGGTCTACGGACCCAAGGTGACATTGATGGCGGCGCCGACGGTCGAGCAGAGCTTTGTCGCGGGCGGTGACGCCTGGGATCGCGGAGATCTCACCAAGAACCTGACCGAATACTTCGTCGACCGCGATCCGGCACAGACGTTCTCTGCCGGTAAAGCCCTGTTCGGGTAGCCATTTCGAGACCTTGGTCTTGGTCGTTTCTTCCCATTGAGTGAACTGGACGTGTGATAAGTTCGCGGTCAAACTGCCAGGCCTCCGTCGGGGGAGCGTAGGGCGGGGCAGGTGTGGAACGTGTTTCAATATGAAAGCTGTGGGATGGACGCCGATGGTGGAAAGTTCCAGCTGGCAACTAGTGCGAATCACCGAAATCGGAACTAGAACACGTTATGATCAGACAGCTCAGTCGGGTCCGGGGGAAAGTCTTTTGCTGAAGGAGAGTTGGTGAACCGCAGACTGGCAGGTCCGTTCGAGGGCGTGGGGGACTTTGTTGCCATGAGCGTCAGTGCGGCACGGGAGCTCTTCCGGGCACCTTTTCAGTGGCGCGAGACGGTCGAGCAGTCGTGGGCCATCGCCCGGGTGTCGATGGTTCCCACCGTTCTCGTCGCCATCCCGTTCACCGTTCTGGTCAGCTTCACCCTCAACATCCTCCTTCGCGAACTCGGAGCCCAGGATCTCTCGGGCGCCGGCGCCGCGCTGGGCACCATCACCCAGATCGGCCCGATCGTCACCGTGCTGATCGTCGCCGGAGCCGGCGCGACGGCCATCTGTGCCGACCTCGGTGCCCGGACGATCCGGGAGGAGATCGACGCCCTGCAGGTCCTCGGCATCGACCCGATCCACCGGCTGGTGGTTCCCCGGGTCATCGCCTCGACGCTCGTCGCAATCCTCCTCAACAGCCTGGTGTGCACCATCGGTATCGGTGGCGGCTTCGTGTTCTCGGTCTATCTGCAGGACGTGAACCCGGGCGCATTCATCGCGAATCTGACTCTGCTGACCGGTTTTCCCGAATTGATGATCTCGATGGTGAAGGCCGCGCTGTTCGGCCTCGCCGCGGGCCTGGTCGGCTGCTACCGCGGCCTTCACGTGGCCGGCGGCGCCAAAGGCGTCGGTGATGCCGTCAACGAAACCGTGGTCTATTCGTTCATGGCGCTGTTCGTCGTGAACGTCGTGGTCACCGCGGTCGGCCTCAAAGCGACTGCAGGGTAGCGCGAATGATCCTTCCTCATACCGTCCGACTACGCTCAACGCGTGTGGCGTTCAAACGAGCCGGTTCCGGCTGGGATCGCATAGGTGATCAGGCATTCTTCTACTGGGACAGTCTCATCAACATCCCGCGCGCGGTGCGGGCGTACAAAAAAGAGACGCTGCGGCTGATCGCTGAGATCAGCATGGGCTCGGGCGCACTCGCCATGATCGGTGGCACCGTCGTGGTCGTCGGCTTCCTGACGCTCTTCACCGGCGGCACCATCGCCGTCCAGGGCTACAGCTCCTTGTCGAACATCGGCGTCGAGGCACTCACCGGATTCTTCTCGGCCTTCATCAATGTCCGAATCGCGGTTCCCGTCATCGCCGGCATCGGCCTGGCGGCCACGATCGGGGCCGGTGCCACGGCACAGCTCGGTGCGATGCGGGTGAGCGAGGAGATCGACGCCCTCGAGGCGATGGCGATCAAATCCATTCCGTACCTGGTCAGTACCCGGATCGTGGCCGGTCTGATCGCGATCATCCCGCTGTACTCTCTGGCGTCCGTGGCCTCATTTCTGGCCAGTCGCTTTGCAACGGTGTTCCTCTACGGCCAGTCGTCCGGCGTGTACGACCACTACTTCTCGACCTTCCTCATCCCCACCGACATCCTGTGGTCGTTCGTCCAGGCGATCTGTATGGCGGTGGCGGTCATGATGATCCACACGTACTACGGGTTCAACGCCTCGGGCGGTCCGGTGGGTGTCGGTATCGCCGTCGGCAACGCCGTGCGGGCGTCGCTGGTGGTCGTCGTCGTGATCACCCTGCTGACCTCACTGGCCATCTACGGCGTCGACGGAAAGTTCAACCTCTCGGGGTAGGCCATGTCACAGAGAACAGAACGCCCCACCTGGGCGAAGAAGCTTGCGGCCACCGTGCTGGTGATGTCGCTGATATTGGCCTGCGCGTTGGCCTCCCTGCAGTTCCTCGGCTCGTTCGCGTCGACGGTGCCGGTGACACTGACCGCCGACCGGGCCGGACTCGTGATGAGCCCGGATGCGAAGGTCCGGTTGCGTGGCGTGGTGGTCGGTCGCGTCGGTGCGATCACCGAATCGGAGAACGGGGTAGAACTCGTCCTCGACATGAATCCGGACCAGCTCCAGTACATTCCGGCCAACGTCCGGGCAGACATCAAATCCAACACGGTGTTCGGTGCCAAGTCGGTCAACCTCGAGATCCCGGAGGATCCGAGCCAGGAGACCCTGCGCAGCGGCTCGACCATCGACACCGATCGTGTTGTGGTCGAACTGAACACGATCTATCAGCGCCTGGTCGGTGTGCTGGCCGCGGTCCAGCCCGAGAAACTCAACGCCACCATCAGTGCCCTCGACACCGCGCTGTCCGGACGGGGTGATCAGATCGGTCAGGGGTTTGCCGACCTGTCGGATCTGCTGGGCAAGGTCAATCCGCACATGGACGAACTGAGCCGCGACATCGAGGCCACCGCCGAGTTCACCAATGTCTATGCCGACGTGATGCCCGACCTGCTCAAGATCGTCGACAACTTCACGGCCACCGGTAATACATTGGTGGACAATTCGTCCGACCTCGACGCGCTGCTGGTGAACGTCACGGGCATGGCCGACACCATCAACGGTGTCATCGCGCCGTCCAAGGCGAACATCATCTCGACATTGGCGAACCTCAACCCGACCGCAACACTGCTCGGATACCAGGCCCCGGGTCTGGCCTGCTTCATCACGGCCACGGCCAGTGCCGGTCAGAAAGCGTTGCCGGTGTTCGGTGTCGACGACGCGCGAGTGCATCTGAACGCGGGTTTGCTGCCGGGTAAAGAACCGTATCGCTACCCCGAGGACCTGCCCAGGGTGAACATGGACGGACCACCCACCTGTGAATACGGGCTCAGTGATCCGAATAGTCGTGAGCACGCCGGGTTCTACGTCGGCGACAATGCCGCGGTCCCGTACCAACCGAGAACCACACGCAAGGTGGATGCGTCCAAATTGTTCGACGTGATGTTCGGGCCGGCGCCGCGTGGATGAGGAACAACCGATGAACAGTCAGCCAAGGGAGGTGTGAGATGGCAGTGTCCAGAGAGCGCGCGTTTCGCGCCACCGTCATCAAACTCGGCGCGTTCGCCGTGGTGATGCTGCTCATCTTCGTGGGCCTGGTGGTCGTGTTCAGCCAGTACCGCAGTGGTTCGAGCCTGGCCTACAAGGCGACGTTCACCAGTGCCTCGCAATTGAAGTCGGGCAGCAAGGTCCGGATCGCCGGCGTCGAGGTCGGCAAGGTCGGCTCGGTCGGCCTGAACCCCGACAACAAGGCGGTTGTCGAGTTCGACGTCAACGAGAAGTATCGCCTGCCCACCTCTGTGCAAGCGCTGATCCGTTACGAAAATCTCACCGGTGACCGTTTTCTCGAGCTGCAAGAAGGCGCCGGTGAGCCGGGCGTATTGCTCAAGGACAACGGGTCGATCCCGATCACCCAGACCGAACCGGCGCTGGATCTGGACAACCTCCTCGGTGGTTTCAAGCCACTGTTCCGCACACTCGACCCCAAAGAGGTCAACGAGCTGTCGGCGTCCCTGGTCAAGGTGTTCCAGGGTCAGGGGCCGGCGCTGAGTGAACTACTCAGCAACACAGCCACTTTCACTGATTCGCTCGCCGACCGCGACCAGTTGATCGGCCAGGTCATCGACAACCTCAACACCACCGTGGGCACCATCGAGGCCGACGACGAGGGATTGGACACCTCGCTTGATCAACTGCAGAAGCTGATCTCGGGTCTCGACTCGCAGCGCGACGTGATCGGTGAGGCCATCACCAACACGTCCGAGGTGACCAATGACCTCAACGATGTGCTGGCCGAGAACCAGTCCGATCTGACGTCGCTGATCACCGCCACCGGACAGGTCTCCGAAGAAGTACTCAAGGGCGAGGACTACGTGCGGGGTCTGCTCGGTCGTCTGCCGTCGGACTTCAAGGCACTGTCCAACCTCGGCAGTTATGGTGCGTGGCTGCAGATCTGGCTCTGCCAGGTCAATCTCATGTTCACCGGCCCCGACGGGCAGGAGATCGTCTGGAAGTCGACAGACGCGACCGGATCGAACACCAACCCCGGAGGGAGGTGTAACCCGCTGTGATGTCTGCACTGTTCAAGGGTGAGCGAACCGCCACCGACCAGGCCGACGAGGCCCGGCGCCGCAAGCGTGGTGAACCCGACCGCGCCCGGGTGGGTTTCATCGGTGTGGTGATCGCGGTATTGGTGGTGATCGTGGCCCTGCAGATGGACAAGCTCCCGTTCCTGTCGAACGGCAGCGTCTACACCGCACTCTTCGACGATGCCGGTGGCCTGTCCACCGGTGACATCGTGGTGGTCTCCGGGGTGAATGTCGGTACCGTCCAGGGGATCTCGCTGGCCGACACCGACAACGGAA
Organism: Williamsia sp. z34; assembly: GCF_059553395.1. Lineage (NCBI taxonomy): Bacteria > Bacillati > Actinomycetota > Actinomycetes > Mycobacteriales > Nocardiaceae > Williamsia > Williamsia sp. z34. The sequence goes on from NZ_JCANWW010000005.1 coordinate 464,315, forward strand.
CCAAGGCGAAGGTCACGTTCAACATGGCCGACACAGCCCGTCTCGGAGACGCCAGCACGGCCATCATCAAGACCGAGACCGTGCTCGGCCGCCGCAATCTGACCCTGGTGTCCGAGGGCACCGGAAAGCTGATGCCGGGGGATACCGTCGAGCGGACCGTGGCGCCGTATTCGCTGATCGATGCCCTGGAAGGGGCCACCGACACGATCGGTGAAACCGATACCGATCAGCTCAACGATGCACTGAACACGTTGTCCGACACCTTTTCCGACACCCCGGAATCGGTGCGGTCGGCCGTCGACGGGGTCGCGCGGTTGTCCAAGGCGATCGCCGACCGCGACGAGTCCCTCTCGCAGTTGCTCGACCGTGCCGGCAGCGTCACCGATGTGGTGGCCAAGCGCAGCGGCCAGATCAACAGCCTGCTCGTCGACGCGAACTCCCTGCTCGGTGAGGTCCAGGCCCGCCGATATGCGTTGGAGCAGTTGATCACCGGAACCGAGAACGTCACCGCGCAGATCAGTTTGTTCATCGACAACAACAATGCGCAGCTGAAGCCGGTGCTCGATCAATTGAACGGAGTACTCGCGATTCTGGTCGACAACCAGGAAAACCTGGGGCTGACCCTGGACGAACTCGGTCCGTACGCAAACGTGCTGGGAGAGGCGGTCTCGAGCGGACCCTACTTCTCCTCGCTGGTCGGCCTGACCACCTTCGGTGACCTCACCGCGACGTTCCTGAGGGTGTTCCAGCAGAAGTACCCCGAAGCCTTCGAGGCATTCACCAAGTACGCGTTCAAGATTCCGCCGGACATCACCACCCGCCCGGACATGGCGAACTCGCCCGACTCGAACAAACCGGCACCGGCACCGTCGTATCCGACCGGACCGGCGGGGGGATGATGATGGGACGGTTGAGCAAGAGGTTCTGGCAGGTCACCGCGATCGTCGTGGCCGCCATCGTGGCGGTCGTGGCGGTGTACTACGGCTTTCAGAAGGTCAACTACAAGACCTATACCGCGTACTTCTCGAACACCAATGCCCTGTACGAGGGTGATGCGGTGAAGATCCTCGGAGTCGATGTGGGCTCGGTCGGATCGATCACCCCGCGGGACAACGATGTCCGGGTCGAGCTCAAGATCGACCGCGACCGGAAACTGCCCGAGGGTGTCGAGGCGATCGTGGTCGCGCAGTCCCTGGTCTCGGGACGTTTCATCCAGTTGACCCCGGTGTACGACGGTGGTCCGACGCTCGGCGGCGGTGGGGACATCCCGATGGAGCGCACCGCGGTGCCGGTCGAGTGGGATGAGATCAAGGCGGAGCTGAGCAGGTTGACCGAGGCGGTCGGCCCCCAGGGCGCCGACCCCGGCTCGGTTGCCCGCTCGGTCGATGTCTTCGATCAGAACCTCGACGGCAACGGCACGGCCATCCGCCAGGCCATCCAGCAACTGTCGGACGTCACCGGCACGCTGGCCGGTGGCAGCGACGATCTGTTCAAGTCGATTCGCAACCTGCAGACACTGACCGAGGCGCTGTCGCAGAGCCATGAGCAGTTGGTGCAGTTCAACGGCCGTATCGCGTCGGTGAGTCAGGTGCTCGCCGACAACACCGACAATCTGAACGGCGCACTGACCAACCTCAACACCGCGATGACCGACATCCGGACGTTCATCGACGCCAATGGGGCGACACTCAGCAAGTCGGTCGGCGATCTCTCCGAAGCCACCAACGTGCTCGCCCAGAAAGATGAAGAGATCCGGGGTCTGCTGCATTCCGGGCCGACGCAGCTGTCGAACTTCTATAACATCTACAACCCTCTGCAGGGGTCGTTGTCGGGCATTTTCGGTCTGGGCATGGGCGGCAACCTGATCAATCTCCTCTGTGGCTCGATGGCCGGTGCTGCCCGTCCGGGCCAGGAAGACCTGGTCGAGCAGTGTGTTGATGTCCTGGGTCCGATCTTCGGAGCGATCGGGGTGAACTACCCGCCGTTCCTGACGAATCCGGTGTCGGGCATCAACGCCACGCCCGATCAGATCTCATATCAGAACTCGGGCGTGAAAGCGCGTGCGCAGCAAGGTATTCGCGATCAGGACGCCGCGACCCGCTCCCAGTACAAGAATCCCGGTTTGGCCGAGCTGCTGGTGCCGTTCGGAGGTGAGGGCTGATGCGTGCAAATCTGAGGCGAAAAGCCCTCGGCCGCAACATCCTCGGCGCTACCGTGATCAGTTCGGCGCTGGTGGCGTCGGGCTGTGGCTTCGAGGGGCTCAACTCGATGCCGATCCCCGGCGCGGACGGTACCGGCCGAGGTTCCTACGAGCTGACAACGATGATTCCGAACGCCGCCAACCTGGTTCAGAACGCGCCGGTCATGATCAACGACGCCACCGTCGGCAGCGTCGGGAAGATCTCGGTGAAGGACTGGCAGGCGCAACTGACGCTGCGGCTCAACAAGGGGACCCAGGTGCCGGTCGGATCTCACGTGATGGTCGGGATGACCAGCGTGCTCGGTTCGCTGCACCTCGAGATCGTCCAGCCGGAGAACGCCGATGCGGGCACTCTGCAGACGGGCGACGAGATCCCGGCGGCCGGTTGTCCCGAGGCGGAGAACATCGCCGAGCCGGAGAACCAGCAGCCCATACCCGACATCAACTCGGCGCAGCAGGTGGCCGCCTGCACCTATCCGACCACCGAGCAGGTACTCAGCTCGTTGTCGGTGGTGCTCAACGGCGGTGGTCTGGCGCAGGTCGGTGACATCATCACCGAGCTCAACAACTCGATGGCCGGACGCGAAGACATCCTGCGCGAACTGATTCCGCGACTCGACACGCTGGTCGACGAGCTCAGCGGTCAGCGGGCCAACATCATTCGCGCCATGGAGGGCCTGGATCGGATGACCGCGCGTATCAACGAGCAGACACCGGTGGTGGAGAAGGCGCTGGCCGACGGCCCCAAGATCCTGTCGCTGCTGTCCGATCAACGGGTCCAGTTCACCGACGCGCTGGGTTCGCTCAGTGCCCTGAGCCGCACCACCGATGACATCTTGAACGCGAGTTCGGAGGACATCACGGTGCTGGTCAACAATCTGGTGCCGGTGCTCGACCAGCTCCAGTCCACCGGCCCGGCCCTGACCCAGTCGCTCGGCATCCTGCTGACGTTCCCGTTCGCCGAGGAGGTCATCCCACAGGTGGTCCGGGGCGACTATCTCAACGGTGAGATCAACCTCGACCTCACATTCGGTCGTCTCGAGCGAGGTGCGCTGGCCAGTCTCGGTGGGCAGAGTCGGCTCTACGGCCCCGAGGGTCTCCTCGGCGCGCCGGCCGGTGCGGCGGCCCGCGGCAGCGATCCGTTCACCGGTCCGCTGACCGCGGAGATGCCGGTCGACAACAATCAGCCCTCACCGATGCCGAACGCGGAGGGAGGCTCATGAGCATCACACCGTTCGTCCGCATGCAGCTGATCATCTTCACCATCATCACGGTGGTCTCGATGCTCGCCGTCGCGGTCTTTTACATCCGGGTTCCGGCGATGGTCGGGATCGGGGAGTACACGGTCAAGGTGGACCTGCCCAGTACCGGTGGTCTCTATCAGAACGGCAACGTCAGCTTCCGCGGCGTCGACGTCGGCAAGGTTCAGACGGTGGCCCTGACCGAGACGGGTGTGTTGGCGACGGTGTCCATCAAGAGCGACACCGAGATCCCGAACAATTCGATCGCCGCGGTGCGCAGTGTCTCGGCGGTCGGTGAGCAGTACATCGAGTTCACACCCGATCCCCAGACGCCGGCGACCGGCAATCTCAAGGACGGCTCGGTGGTGGAGAACGGGACGGTTCCGGTCGAGGTCGGGACGCTGCTCGATCAGGCCGATGCCCTGCTCGAACAGATCCAGGACACGAAGTTGCGCCGGGTGATGGACGAGGCGTTCAACGCGTTCAACGGCACCGGCGAAGACCTGCAACGACTGCTCGATTCGATGACCCTGCTGGTGGGTGACGCCAACGAGAACTCGGAGGCGATCGTCAAGCTGATCGATCAAGCGGCTCCGCTGCTCGAGACGCAGACCGCCACGGTGGACGACATCCGCGCGTGGACGGCGAATCTCGTGCAGGTCACCGACCAGCTCCGGGCGAACGACCCGCAGATCCAGGGCATCCTGGATCAGGGTCCGGGCGTTGCGCAGCAGAGCCAAGAGCTGTTCGCCTCGATGAATCAGTCTCTGCCGTTGCTGTTCTCGAATCTCAACACCACCGCCCGCACGCTGGCGATCTACCATCCCAACCTGCAGCAGATCGTGGTGATCTACCCGCGCCTGATCGCGGCGCTGATCACCGCACTCAACAGCGAGGACTACCGCAACGGTGCCAACGTCGACTTCGCCCTGGGGTTCCAGGATCCCGGCACCTGCACCGTCGGCTTCATGCCGATGACACCGGAGCGTGACGCGTCGGCGCAGACCCCGCGTGACCTCCCGCCGGGCATGTTGTGCCGCGTCCCGCAGGATTCCAACGTCGCGGTCCGCGGAACCCGCAACTTCCCCTGCATGGAGATCCCCGGGCGCCGCGCATCGACCCCGGCCGAATGCCGGACCGGCTACGAACCGATCGGCGAGAACGTGCCGTTCCCGAACGGGCTTCCGGGAGTCGACCTGCCACAGGGCTTTTTGACCACCGGCGCACCCGGCGCGGACGACGGCAGTCCCGCCGTCTACGCCACCAGCTACGACCCGGTCAGCGGTGACTACATCGGCCCGGACGGCAAGACGTACAACGCCGGCACCGCGGTACCGTCGGGCACAACTGGTACAGGTGGTAGCGGACAGCAGCAGAAAGACAACAGTCAATGGCAGAGCCTGATCACGGGGACCGTCCAGTGACGGCCCAGACACCAACTGGACAGACACCGACCGAACAGACACCGACCGAACAGACAGCCGCAGCACCGAAACCTGCACCACAGAAGCCTCGGCGTCGCCGGGCCAGCCGACCGGCCGGTCCGCCACCGGATGCGCCCGAGTCGTCGCCGAGCGGTACCGCGCCGAGCGGCAAGGTCCGCAAGAACGCGGGTATCCCGGTGAAGTCGTCGCCGCTGGGCCGCAAGCAGAAGCCGAGGCCGACCGTCGCGTCGGCAAGCCCTCCGGTGGATCTGGGCAAGCCGGAGCCCGAGATCGACGAGGCCGACGAGGTCAACACCGCGCCGGCCGCGACAGAGGCCGAGGCCGAGACCGACTCTGGTTCGGTGCAGTCCTTCGGGTCTGCGTCGGTGACCGGAGGCGTGTCGTACCGGGATCGGCGCGGGGGTGGCCGAAAGTCCGATCCGCGGAAGCGCCGGGTTCGCCTGGGCCGGTCCGGTGACAGGAGCTCGTCCGACACCGGTGGTTCGCGGCGTGGCCGCGGGAATCTGCGTGGACTGGGCATCGTGCTGGCGGCCGTTGTGTCGATCGGTCTGATCGCGGGCATGGTCGTCGCGTCGACGCTGTTCATCCTGGGGACGGACAAGATCGATGAGCGCAACGAGTTGCGCGCCGAGTACTCGGCGTTCGCCCGTCAGATGATCATCAACCTGACAACGCTGAACCCCGAGAACGTCGACGGCGCCATCAAGTCTTTTCAGGACAGCACCAGTGGCAAGGCCATGGAGCAGTCGGGCCAAGCGATCGAGCAGTCCGTCAACATGATCAAGGCCGACAACGTGTCCACGAAGGGCACCGTCATTTCGGACGCTGTCACCGCCAGTGACGCAGACTCTGGCACGGTGATGGTCGTGTACAGCTGGGAGATGAACCAGCCCAACGTTCCCGAGCAGCAGACCGTGTTGCAGACGTTCCGGGTGAAGGTCGAGATGACCCGCATCAACGGGCAACTCAAGCTGACCAACTTCGAGTGGGTGACGTAGATGTCCCGCAAGTTCTGGTGGTGGACGGTGTCGGTACTGACCGTCGTGATCCTGGTTGCCGGGGTGGTCATCACGACGATCGCCGGTCTCGACTACCGCGACGCCAAGCTGACGGAGGATGCCCGCGGTGAAGCGCTGGACGCCGGAACCCATACGGCATCGGTGATGTTCGGATACGACCCGGGTAACGTCGCGCAGCAGGTGGAGCAGGCCAAGACGCTGGTCTCCGGCGCAGCTGCCAAGGAGTACGACCAGATCGTCACCGACTCGAATCTGGTTGCCTCCGTGAAAGATCAGCAGGTCAAATCCCAGGTGACGATCCAGGAGGCCGGAGTCGTCACCAACACCCGCGACACGGCACTGGTCCTGATCTTCATGAACCAGTCGGTGACCAAGGGCGGCAAAGACGTGGTGGCGATCAATCCCAGCCGGCTCCAGTATTCGATGGAGCGCTCGGGCGACCGGTGGCTGGTCACCAACATCGACATCATCACCGACGATTCGGTGAAGGCCCAGCTCGCCACCGAGGCCGACAAGGCCGGCGCCTCCACCATCTCGGTGCCCCCGCCGACGGAGTCGTCGGTGCCGGCGCCCGCGCCGACCCCCTGACCCCCTCCCGCAAACGAGCCACAAACACGAAGACGAGCCACAAATATGTGGCTCGTCTTCGTATTTCCGGCTCGTTTGCGGGGGAGGCGGAGGTCAGGCGGTGGGGTCGTAGCCCATCGGCAGGATGACGGACTTGTGTTCGACGTACGACTCGAGGCCCTCGGTGCCGTTCTCGCGGCCGATGCCGGAGTTCTTGTAGCCACCGAACGGCGACCCGGGATCGATGGCGTACCAGTTCACGCCGTAGGTGCCGGTCCGGATCTGGGCAGCGATCTCGAGACCACGTTCGACGTCGGCCGTCCACACCGTCCCGGCCAGACCGTAGTCGGAGTCGTTGGCGATGGCGATGGCCTCGTCCTCGGTCTCGTAGTCGATGACCGAGATCACCGGGCCGAAGATCTCCTCACGCGCGATGGTCATGTCGTTGGTGACGCCGGTGAAGATGGTGGGGCTCAGGTAGTACCCCGACTCCAGACCCTCCGGGCGGGCGCTCTCGAGGACCGCCGTGGCGCCGGCATCCTTGCCCTGCTGGATGTAGTCCTCGACCTTGGCGCGCTGCTTCTCGGTGATCAGCGGTCCGAGCTGGGCCTCCGGGTCGTCGGGCAGACCCGGCTTGAGGAGTTTGGCGGCCTCGACCATGGCGTCGACGATCTCGTCGCGCTTGGCGCTCGGGACCAGGACGCGGGTCTGGGCGACGCAGGCCTGGCCGGTGTTCATCAGGCCGGTGAAGGTGAGCATTCCGGCGATCTCGGCCGGGTTCGCGTCGGCGAGCACGATGGCCGCGGACTTGCCGCCGAGTTCGAGTGAACAGCGCTTGAGTTGCTCACCACAGGCGGCTGCGATCGAGCGCCCGGCCGCGGTCGAACCGGTGAAGGTGATCTTGTCGACGTCGGGGTGGGCGACGAGCGCTTTTCCGGTCTCCGGTCCGCCGGGCACCACCGACAGCACTCCCTCGGGCAATCCGGCTTCGGTGAACAGCTCGGCGATGTAGTTGGCCGAGAGCGGGGTCTCCGGCGCGGGCTTGAGGACCACCGAACATCCGGCGGACAGGGCCGGGCCGAGTTTGTTGCAGATCAGGAACAGGGGCACGTTCCAGGCGGTGATCGCACCGACCACACCCACGGGTTCACGCGTGATCTGGGACTTGCCGAACAATCCGTCGCGGTACTCGAGCCAGTTGTAATTGACTGCGGCCTTGGCGTATTCGCGGAGCACACCGGTCGCGGGCAGCTGCTGCAACGTGCTCACCGCGATCGGTGGTGCACCCATCTCGGATGCGACCAGGTCGGCGATCTCTGCGCCCCGTTCGTCGATCAGATCGGCGACCTTGGCGACGACGGCGGCACGGTCTTCGGGGGAGGTGTTGCGCCAGACACCCGAGTCGAATGCGGCCCGCGCGGCCTTGACCGCGGTGTCGACGTCGGTGACGTCGGCCAGCGGCGTGCTGCCCACACGCTGACCGGTGGCCGGTGAGAAGACCTCGAGTGTGTCTGCGGAGTGGGCGGGGGTCCAGCGTCCGCCGATCAGCAGTTCGCTGTAGTCGCGGGAAGTGGGTGGTGCCGCGTGGGCGGTGTCCGTCATTGGTCCTCCAGTTGGTGGTTGCCTCTGGTGGCCAATGGTAGAACACGTTCCAGTTTTGCGGCGGGAGTATGGGGCTCGTCAGTCGAGCGCGACGCCGGGAACTGCGGAAATCACGTGATCGACGTGGTTCCCGCAGTCACCGGTACGAAGTTCTATGTGGAGGGGCGGGCGTCGATGACAACCTCGAATTCGAGGAGGCTCGCGCCCGAGGCCACCGGGTTCTTGCTCTCGCCCGCATGCGCCTCGCGGGCCGGTCCACCCGCCCAGGCCGCGAAGTCTTCTTCGGTCTCCCACTGGGTGACCACGAAGTAGCGGTCCTCGCCCTTCACCGGGCGCAGCAGCTGGAACCCGAGGAAGCCCTTCGAGCCGTCGACGGTGTGTGCGCGCTGGGCGAACCGCTTCTCCAGTTCGGGGCCGGCGCCTTCGGGGACAGAAATCGCGTTGATCTTCACAATTGCCATGTCGCTCACCCTACTGCCGTCGATCGCGCCGGTGAACCCCGTGAACGTGCGGTCGGCCGCCTGCGGCAAGCGGCACTTCCGGATATCCCGGGCAAGGTGGTTTTCGCAGCTACTGTTCTACTTCGTGAGCGCTGACATCGGATTCATCGACTACGGCGGAAGGCCGGACGGGGCGCCGATAGTCCTGTTGCACGGACTCATGGGCCGGGGCCGGACCTGGCGGCGGCAGATCCCGTGGTTGCGTGGCCATGGCCGGGTCTTCACCTACGACGCGGCCGGTCATCGCGGCGCCGACGAGACGTTGCCGAGCGGTCCCGAGGAGTTGTGCACGGAACGCTTCGTCGCCGACCTGGCCGAGGTCCTGACCTGGATCGACATGGGGCCTGCGGTTCTGATCGGCCATTCGATGGGTGGGCTGCATGCGTGGTGCACGGCGGCGGAGTACCCGGAATTGGTGGCGGCGTTGGTGATCGAGGACATGGCCCCCGACTTCCGAGGCCGAACCACGGCCGGCTGGGAACCGTGGTTCTCGTCCTGGCCGGACCGTTTCGATTCACTCGACCAGGCGCAGGAGATGTTCGGTGAGGTCGCGGGCCGGTACTTCTACGAGGCGTTCGACGACGGTGTGCTGCACGGCCGGCTGACGGTGTGGGCCGACATCGCCGAAGAGTGGGGGCGGCGCGATTTCTGGGAGCAGTGGCGGGCCGTGCAGGCCCCGACCCTGTTGATCGAGGCCCAGAACAGTGTCACGCCGGACGGTCAGATGGCGAAGATGGCTGCCGCGGTGGAGAGTTCGATCCTGCTGCAGGTGGCCGGGTCCGACCATCTGGTCCATGACAGCGCACCCGACGAGTACCGGGGCGCGGTGGAGGCGTTCCTCTGTGGTCTGCAGAGCACGGTGATCGGCCGGCTCCCGGGCGTTCAGGTCCCTTCGCCCGCAAGGGCGTAGCGGCCATCTGAGGTGATCTCCGCCAGGCCGTCGACAAGAAGCGAGTCGAGGGCCCGGTCGCGCTGGGCGGTGTCGGTGGTCCAGACGATGTCGAGTGCGGTGCGTGGCACCGGAATGGTGCTGTCGCGCAACACGTCCAGCAACAGTCCGCGAACCTGACGGTCGGTGCCCGCGAACTTCTGGACCTTGCGCACCGGGCCGGTGTGGGCAGGTGAGCCGGTGGCCACCCAGAGGCATTCGGTCAGTGGGCAGCTCTGGCATCTCGGATTCTTGGCGACGCACACCAGTGCACCCAGCTCCATCAGGGCTGCCGAGAACCTCGGTGCGCGAGCGTCGTCGGGAAGCAGTGCCTGCGCATCGGCCAGATCCGATCGCGCCGGATTTCCCGGTTCGGCGCGCCCGTGCACCGCCCTGGCGATGACCCGGCGGACATTGGTGTCGACCACCGGCACCGACTGCCCGTATGCGAAGCACGCGATCGCGCGGGCCGTGTAGTCCCCGATGCCGGGCAAGCTCAGCAGTACGTCGACGTCGGCGGGCACGATGTCCCCGTGTTCGGCGGCCAGCACGGCCGAGCAGGCGTGCAGTCGCATCGCGCGACGCGGGTAGCCGAGCTTGCCCCAGGCCCGCACCACCTCACCGACCGGCGTCGCGGCCATCGCCGACGGAACCGGCCACCTGCTCACCCACTGCTCCCAGATCGGGGCGACCCTGGACACCGGGGTCTGTTGCAGCATGATTTCGCTGATCAGGATGTGCCAGGCGCTCACGTCGGGCGCTCGCCAGGGGAGGTCTCGTTCGGCCTGATCGAACCAGGAAAGGAGCTTGCCTGGCGGCACCGAACCGGACAAGGGCAGAATGTCGGTCATGTCCTCAACATCTCCGGCTCAAGCATGGAAGAACCTGCGCGAAGGCAACGACCGTTTCGTGGCGGGCAAGGCGAATCATCCCAGTCAGGGTATCGAGGACCGCGCGCGTCTGGCTGCCGGGCAGCACCCGCAGGCGGTCCTCTTCGGATGCGCTGACTCTCGCGTCGCTGCAGAGATCATCTTCGATCAGGGCCTGGGCTCGATGTTCGTCGTCCGGACGGCCGGGCACGTGATCGACTCCGCGGTCCTCGGTTCCATCGAATACGCCGTCGAGGTGCTCGACGTGCCCCTGATCGCCATCCTCGGTCACGACAGCTGTGGTGCGGTCCAGGCCACCCTCGACGCGCTCGACGACCTGCAGATCCCGGGCGGCTTCATCCGGGACGTGGTGGAACGGGTCACCCCCAGCATCCTGGCCGGTCGCAGCGAAGGGCTCACCCGCGTCGACGAGTTCGAGGCACGCCACGTCAAGGAGACCGGTCGTCTGCTGATGCAGCGCAGCCGGATCATCTCCGAAAGGGTCCAGGCCGGACGGCTCGGCATCGTCGGACTCACCTACGAGCTCGCCGAGGGCGCGGTCAGCGTGCGGGGCACATTGGGCGAGATCGGCGACGACCCGGCCATGCCCAGCCTCGCCTCCTGAGCAGCGGCCGGCGGTCAACTGAGACCTCGCGCACAGCATCGTCTCGCGACACGCCGCCCGAGGTCGGACAGCCGGTGGCACACTCCCATTAGCGTCGGGGTGTGTTGGATCCTCAGGGCCCCCTGCCACCGGAAATTTATTGGCGCCGACGTGCACTGGCAGTCGGTGTGCTGGTGGTTGTGCTCGCGGTCATCGTGGGTCTGGTGTTCTGGGTGACCGGCGGCGAAGACAGCAACAAGAACACCGCCAACGGCACCGACCTCACCAGCTCGTCGAGCTACGCCCTGCCGTCGGCCTACAGCGATTCGGGTTCGGAATCGGCCAGTCCGAGTGCGGGCGGGGCTTCCGGCGGCGGCGGTGGTGGTGGTGGCGGCGAAGCCGCACCGGGCAGACCAGATGGCTCCCCGGCTCCCGGTGACCCGGCGGCCGCCGGCGCGCCCGGTGAGACCCCGGCTCCGGTGCCGGCCAGCGGCCTGTGTCCCGACCAGAACATCTCGGTGGTCCTCTACACCGACAAGCCCGCGTACACCGAGGGCGAACAGCCGATCTTCACGATCGCGGTGACCAATGCCGGACTCTCCGAGTGCACGCGGGACGTCGGCAAGGCGATGCAGAGCGTGACCGTGCTGAACCTCGCCGGTGATCGGCGGATCTGGGCGTCGGGTGACTGTGCTCCGGTCGCCGGGGTCAACAACCAGCTCCTCAAGCCGGGCCAGCAGGTGCAGGACACCATCCAGTGGTCCGGCACCACGAGCACCCCGGGTTGCCAGACCCCGCGCGAGCCGGTGGTTCCGGGTGCCTACCAGGCGGTGGCCAAGATCGGCGAGAAAGCCAGCGCACCGATCACGTTCAACATCGATCGGGTCAACGTCCAGTAGCCTGCGGCGAATCCGCCCGGTGGTCAGTCGAACAGACGCCGGAAGACGTTGGTGTCGGCCAGATCCATCACCTCGTCGCCCCGCCCCGACAGGATGGTGCGCAGCGCGTACAGGGTGAAGCCCTTCGCCTGGGCGGCCGTCACGGTCGGTGGTATCGACAACTCCTGGCGGGCGGTCACCACATCGAGTAACGCCGGTCCGTCATGGGCGAGGGCTTCCTTGACCGCGGCCTCGAGGTCTTCGGGCGCCTCGACCCGGACGCCGTGGATGCCCAGCGCCCGGGCGAGTTCGGCGAAGTCCGGATTGTCCAGCTCGGTCCCGAAGTTCACGATGCCGGCGGCCTTCATCTCCAACTCCACGAAGTTGAGCGACGAGTTGTTGAAGACCACGATCTTGATGGGCAACCTGTGCTGGCGGATCGTCAGCAGCTCCCCGAGCAGCATGGCCAGGCCGCCGTCACCGGAGAACGTGATCACCTGCCGCCCCGGGAAAGCGCACTGGGCGCCGATCGCGTGGGGAACCGAGTTGGCCATCGTGCCGTGGGCGAACGAACCGATGAGGCGGCGACGCCCGTTCATCGTCAGATAGCGCGCCGCCCAGACCACCGGTGACCCGACGTCGGGTATGAACACGGCGTCCTCGGCGGCGTTGTCGTCCACCAGCTTCGCCAGATACTGCGGATGTATCGGCCGACGGTTGCGGTCGTTGGTCGCGAGGGCGTCCAAATCGGAGCGGGCCTTGCGATAGTGGGCGACGGAAGCGTCGAGGTGCTCGGTGTCGGCGTGCTCGGCGAGCATCGGCAGCAGGGCGTCGATGGTGTCCTCGACGCTGCCGACCAGTCCACAGTCGAGCGGGGCACGTCGACCGAGTTGCTCACCGCGGATGTCGACCTGGATGATCTTGGCCTTGTCGGGGAGGAACTGCTGGTACGGGAAGTCGGTGCCCAGCATCAGCAGGGCATCACATTTCTCCATCGCGCGATAGCCCGAGGCGAACCCCAGCAGACCGGTCATACCCACGTCGTACGGGTTGTCGTATTCGATGAACTCCTTGCCGCGCAGGGCATGGACGATCGGGGCCTGCAGTCTCTGGGCGATGGCGAGCAACTGCTCGTGCGCACCCTCGACCCCGGCACCTGCGAGGATGGTCACCCGGTCGGCGGAGTTCAGGATGGCGGCCGCGTCGCGGAGCTGATCGTCGGTCGGACGGGTGATGCGGGGGATGTGGCGGATCGGGGACGAACGCCGGCGACCGGAGCTCTTCTTCAGGAAGATCTCGCCGGGGATGACGACAACCGCGACGCCGCGCTTCTCGATGGCGGTCCGCATCGCGATCTCCAGCACCCGGGGCAACTGCTCCGGCACGCTGATGAGTTCGTTGTAGACGCTGCACTCGTTGAAGAGCTGCTCGGGGTGCGTCTCCTGGAAGTAGGTGCTGCCGATCTCGGCGGCCGGTATCTGGGCCGCGATGGCCAGCACCGGTACGCGGCTCCGGTTCGCGTCGAACAGCCCATTGATCAGGTGGAGGTTGCCGGGCCCGCAGCTACCCGCGCAGACCGCCAACTCGCCGGTCAGTGCGGCGTCGGCCGCCGCCGCGAACGCCGCTGCCTCTTCGTGGCGTACGTGCTTCCACTCGACGCTGCCGGCGCGCCGGATGGCGTCGGTGAGCCCGTTGAGCGAGTCGCCCGGCAGGCCGTAGACCCGCTCGACGCCTGCAGAGTGGATGACGTCGACGATTGTGTCCGCGATGGTGGCCATGGACCCAGGGTAGGTGTCCAAGCGGGTTTGGGTTCAGTCGAAACGTTCGATGCTCGACTCGGCCAGCCGGGACAGACCCTCGCGGATGTGCCGGGCCCAGATGCTCCCGATACCTTCGACGGCCTGCAGGTCCGCCGCAGTCGCCGCGAGAAGCGCCTGCAGGGTGCCGTAGCTGCGCACGAGTCGATCGATGTGGGCGAACTGCAGTCGCGGGATCCGGGCCAGCAGCCGGTAGCCGCGTGGACTCATCGCGGTGTCTTGGGCGTCGACGGTGTCCGGGTAGCCGAATGCGCGGGCCAGCGCGGTCAGGTCGAGCAGGTCGGCGTCGGTGAGCTTCTCGATGGCCGCAAGCGCCTGCTCGACCTCTTGGGTGCTCGCCGGTTCCGGGGTCGCGAAGTAGTCGCGAACCACCAGTTCGCGTGCAGAGTCGTTGTCGCCCACCAGTTCTTCGAGCTGCAGGCTGAGCTGTCGGCCGTTCACGCCGAGCTCGACGACGTAGTATTTGATCTCTTCGGAGACGCGGCGGACCATCTCGAGCCGCTGGACCACGGTCATCGCATCGCGCAGGGTGACGTAATCCTCGATCTCCGAGCGCGAGAGCTGGGCGCTGACCTCGTCCAGGCGGGTCTTGTACCGCTCGAGCGTTGCCACCGCCAGGTTCGCGCGCGAGAGGATGGCATCCGAACCCTCCACGACGTACCGGATTCCATCGACGTACACGGACACGATCGACATGGACGCGCTCACGGAGATCACCGGATACCCGGTCTGGATGGCGGTCCGCTCGGCGCTGCGGTGCCGGGTACCGGATTCCTCGGTGGGGATCGACGGGTCCGGAACCAGCTGCACATTGGCCCGGACGATCCGGGCACCATCGGTCGACAGGACCACCGCGCCGTCCATCTTCGACAGCTCCCGCAGCCGGGTCGGCCCGAATGCCACGTCCAGATCGAAGCCGCCCGCACAGATGCTCTCGACCTCGGGATCGTGCCCGAGGACGATGAGGGCGCCGGTCCGTCCGCGCAGGATGCGTTCGAGGCCATCGCGGAGGGGAGTGCCGGGTGCGAGCCGGGCGATCGTGGTGCGGAGCAGATCGGAGGCCGGTACCTCTGGCATGAGGCGCCTTTCTGTAGTAACGCAGGTGGTGACTAGATTAGCTGTCTGTGAAAACCTCTTTTGTTTTGCCCGATGAGCTCGTCGCCGCGGTCCGGTCGCCCCGCGCTCCGGCGTTCGGCGAGAAGCTGCGCGCTCATTACCCCATGTGCTTCGGCTGCAGCGAGACGGTGCCGCACGGGTTGCACATGGTGGCCACTGCGGGCGAGGGTGCCGCGGTCACCGCACGCATGCAGGTCGAGCCCCGATTCGAGGGTGGCCCCGGCGTGATCCACGGTGGCATCCTGTCGGCCGCGTTCGACGAGGCGCTCGGTATGACGCACTGGATGGTGGGATGCGCCGCGGTGACCGCGCATCTGGAGATCGACTTCGCCAAGCCCATCCCGCTGGGCAGCGAACTGCGGATCGAGGCGGTGGCCCACGGGACCGTGCGGCGCAAGATCTACACCAGCGGCATCGCGTATCTCGGCGACAACACCGAGCCGGTCGCGGCCGCGCACGCGATCTACGTCCGGATCGACCCCGCCGAGCACTTCAAGGACAGTGCCGCCAACAGCGGCGCCGCCGACCAATTCGCCGAGAGCCTGGCTCGCAAGGAGGAGCGCAGGCGCCGGGCCGAATCCTCAGAATGAGAACGGACCGGCCGGGCCCTTGAGTGCCGCGCGCATCGCCGTCTGAAGGTCGGCGACCTGGGTGATCTTGATGCCCGACGGCAGATCCAGGGACCCGGCCGGAACGATTGCGTGTTTGAAGCCCAACCGCTTTGCCTCTGCCACCCGCCTGCCGACCCCGGCCACCCGGCGCACCTCGCCGGCCAGACCGATCTCGCCGAGCGCCACCATCGAACCGGGCAGCGAACGTTGGGCGAGGATGGAACTCAGCGCCAGTGCCACCGACAGGTCGGCGGCGGGCTCGCTGATCTTCATGCCGCCGACGGTGGCGACGTAGACGTCCTGGTCGTAGGTCGGCAGGTTGGCCCGGGCGGCGCAGACGGCCAGAATCATTGCCACCCTGGCCGAATCGAGCCCGACGACGGCGCGGCGCGGGTTGGCCAGGCTCGATTTCGAGACCAGCGCCTGGACTTCACCGAGCAGCGGCCGCTTCCCGTCCATCGCCACGGTGATGGCGGTGCCCGCGACCCCGATGTCGCGGTGATGCAAGAACAGTTCGGACGGGTCGGTGACCTCGTGGATGCCGTCTTCGCGTTGCTCGAAACAGCCCACCTCGTCGGCCGATCCGAAGCGGTTCTTGATTCCCCGGACCATGCGCAGCGGGGAGTGCTTGTCACCCTCGAAGGACAGGACGACGTCGACGAGGTGTTCCAGTGAGCGCGGACCGGCCACGGTGCCGTCCTTGGTGACGTGGCCGACGAGGATGACGGCGATGCCGGCGTTCTTGGCCAACGACGTCAATGCCGTTGTCACCGCGCGAATCTGGGTGACACCGCCGTTCACACCGTCGACGTTCTGGGCGATCATCGTCTGCACGGAGTCGACCACCATCAGCGACGGCATCACCGCCTCGGCGTGGCCGAGTACCGCGCCGAGGTCGGTTTCGGCGGCGAGGTAGATCTCGTCGTGGACGGCGCCGGTGCGTTCGGCGCGGAGTCGCACCTGCCCGGCGGACTCCTCGCCGGTGACGTACAGCGCCCGGCGGCCTTGCAGCGCCCACTGTTTGACGGCTTCGAGCAGCAGGGTGGATTTGCCGACACCGGGTTCTCCGGCGAGGAGCAGGACCGAACCGGGGACGATACCCTTGCCCAGCACCCGGTCGAATTCGCCGATGCCGGTGGGGAATGCGGCCGCGTTGGTCGCGTCGATCTGGGTCATGGGACGAGCCGGCTGGCTGGGAATGGTTGCGACGGTGGCGGATTTACCCCCACCGATCCCGGAGCTGCCCACGGTTGCCAGGGCAGCTTCGCTCACCGAACCCCATTCACCACATTCCGGGCAACGGCCAACCCACTTGGCGACCTGGTATCCACAGGCGCTGCACCGATATGTCGACTTCTGTTTGGCCACCGGCTGACTCTAGCCAGCGGGTCCGACAGTGCTGTGCCGACCCGCGCACGAGAGAGGGGCCACGGCGATTGCCGTGGCCCCTCTCTCGGGTTCTTGTGGTGACCGGATGCTAGTGGTGCCCGCCCACTTCGACGTGGTCGGCGTCGATGCCCCGTGGCTTGTCCTGGCGCGGCAGGATGGGCCCGGCGTCGATCGGGACGTCGATGGTGGTCTCGCCGGCCTTCTCGAACTTGAAGACCAACGGGAAGGTCAGGCCGGGGGTGAGTTTGTTCGGCTCACCCTGCACGGTCACCTCGACCCACTTCTCTTTCGGGTTGATCGGGTCGAGGGTGGTGTTGTGCACCACGTCGCGGTCACCCGCGCGAAGCACGCCGAGGGGATCGATCTCGGTCTCGCCCTCGACGGTCACCTTGCCCTTGCCGTCGGGGAAGGTGATGCTCTCGAGTTTGTCCGGGGTGTCGGGCGACTCGTTGGCGATGAGGAATGCCAACTGGAGCGGTCCGCCGTTGACGAACTCCTCGGTGCTGCCGCCCTTGGGGTAGATGATGTGCACGTTGCGCAATGCCATGGCCCCGGCGTCGATCTCGTTGCCGTTGATGGCCGGCGCCTGATCGGGGGTCTGGGCGATCTGGCCGGCGCCGCACGCGGTGGTGCCGATCAGCAGGCCTGCGGCGATGGCTGCGGTGGCGAGGATCGTTCCCACTCGACCACGCCGGGCCGATTCTTTGTGCACTGACACCGGTTTTCCTCCGAGATAGGTCCTGATGCGACGCGCGCCTTGTGTGGCGGCCGCGCAGATACTCACCGGCGCCCACCAAAATCCACAACGCGTGCACTACGCAGCGTAGTGGGCGAGTGTCGGCAAATTCCGATCGGGTCGCAAAAACGGTCCGTTTCGCATCGCCCACCAAACTGGCATGATGATTCTCATGAGTGAGAATCTGATTTCCACCTCGCGTCCGGCCCAGGTCGGCGGACGGCCGGGGATGGTGTTGCCGGGTCCGGTGTCGTTCGCTTCGGACTTCGGGCTGACGTCGTTCCAGCCGTCCCCGCAACGATCCGTGGTCCGGGCCACCCTGACCGACAAACTCCGGGACGCCGGCGGGTCGGCCTCGACCGGGGTCCTGATGACCGTGGTCGACATCGTCGCCTCGGACCCCGCGCTGATCGCCGCCTCCCCGGACTGGACCGCGACCCAGGATCTGTCGCTGTACGCCGCCGACCCGATCACCCGGGGGCCGATCGTCGCCGACGCCAGGCTGGTCCGGGCGGGTAAGAAGGTCGTCGTCATCTCGGTCGACATCTACGACGGATGTGGGGTCACCGATCTGCGGGTGCTGACCGACGACATCGATCGCGGAGCCCATGGACTCACGCACGCCGGGCGGGCGCTGGTCGTGTTCGCCCGGATCCCGCGCACCGCGGCGGTCGATGCCGATCTGTATTCGCCCGCGAAGACCGTCGGCACGATCCGGGAACGCACGCCGATACCGGTCGAGGGGTCCGTCTATACGCGGCTCGGCATGCGGGTCGTCGATGCGGGTTCCGGTGTCCTGGAACTCGACCTCACCTCCTTCGTCGTCAACCAGATCGGCACGATCCAGGGAGGGGCGCTGGCGGTGCTCGCCGAATCCGCCGCCTGTGCCATGCGGCCGGGAATGGTGGCCTGCGACATGCAGATCCACTATCTGTCGCAGGTCCGGGTCGGGCCCGCCCGGGCCAGTGGTGAGGTCGTCCGCGATGCCGGCGACCACAGTGTCGTGGATGTCCGGTTGGTCGACGCGGGTGCCGGTGACACGGTGCTGGCGCTCACGACGGTCACACTTCGGCATCAATTGATGTCGTAGCGGTCCGACGGGGTCGCGCGGGCCCGGAACGGTCCCGTTCGCGGCGGTCTGAAGCGGTCGCCAAAATCGGTTGTCGGGCGGGGCCTTCGAGTGCTGTGGCCCCCTGGGTTGAGGCGGTGCGCCAGCACACATTTCGGGCGTCGTCAAGACTTCGAATCCGGCCGCTATGCCGCTGACCTGCGCAGTTGGCTGATGGCGCGGAACGCACCGTGCTAGACTGGTGAAATCGAAAGGGGCATGGAACATTGAATTTCAAAGTTGGTGACACCGTTGTCTACCCCCATCACGGTGCCGCACTGGTCGAAGACATTGTGACCCGAACCATCAAGGGCGAGGCCGTAGAGTACCTCGTTTTGAAGGTGGCCGATGGTGACATGACAGTTCAGATCCCGTCTACGAAGCTCGAGTACGTCGGAGTCCGTGACGTAGTCGGAGAAGAAGGTCTGGGCAAGGTATTCGACGTCCTCCGGGCGCCCCACACCGAGGAGCCCACCAACTGGGCTCGCCGGTTCAAGGCGAACCAGGAAAAGCTGATCTCCGGCGACATCATCAAGGTTGCCGAAATCGTTCGCGACCTCTGGCGTCGTGAACAGGATCGTGGACTCTCCGCAGGTGAGAAGCGAATGCTCACCCGTGCGCGTCGCGTCCTGGTCGACGAGCTTTCGCTGGCACAGAACACCAACGACGAGAAGGCTTCGATCATTCTCGACGAGGTTCTCGCCGCCGCTTCCTGAGCGCGTCGCTTGATTCACTGAATGTCTACGGTTGCATTGATCCCGGCCGCAGGTCGCGGAGAGCGACTCGGCATGGGTTTACCCAAAGCGTTTGTCGATCTCGCAGGTCAGAGCATGTTGCACCACTGTGTGCAGGGTGCGCTGGCCGGCGGGGTCGTCGATCGTATCGTCATCTCGGTTCCCGTCGATCTGGTTGACCAGGTCCGGTCCGAGTTCCCCGAGGTCACCGTGGTGGCCGGGGGTTCAAAACGTTCGGACTCGGTGAAGGCCGCATTGTCGGCCGCGCCGTCCGATACTGAAGTGGTGCTGGTGCACGACGCCGCCCGCTGCCTCACACCCGCATCGTTGTTCGCCGACGTCGTCGACGCTGTCCGATCGGGCGCGTCCGCGGTTGTCCCCACCCTCCCGGTGGCGGACACGATCAAATCCGTCGACTCCACCGGCCTCGTGACCGGGACCGTCGACCGCTCCTCGCTGCGTGCGGTGCAGACCCCGCAAGGATTCGATTACGCCGTGCTCACCGCTGCCTACGCCGCCGCGGAGACCGATTTCACAGATGACGCCGGTCTCGTCGAATCG
Source organism: Williamsia sp. z34 (assembly GCF_059553395.1). Lineage (NCBI taxonomy): Bacteria > Bacillati > Actinomycetota > Actinomycetes > Mycobacteriales > Nocardiaceae > Williamsia > Williamsia sp. z34. Next base: position 484,240 of record NZ_JCANWW010000005.1, read on the forward strand.
CAGGGCATCGCCGTGCAGACCATCCCCGGCGACCCGCTCGCCTTCAAGATCACCACCGCCTGGGATCTGAATCTGGCCACCTGGTTGCTCACCGATCGGGCGCGCGCATGAGAGTCGGGATCGGAACCGACGTCCATCCCATCGAAATCGGCAGGCCCTGCTGGATGGCCGGATTGCTCTTCACGGACGCAGACGGATGCGCCGGGCACTCGGACGGCGATGTGGCCGTCCATGCGCTCTGCGACGCACTCCTGTCCGCAGCGGGCCTCGGAGATCTCGGCTCGGTGTTCGGAACCGGACAACCGCAGTGGGAGGGCGTCAGCGGCGCCCGGATGCTCGCGCATGTCCGCGAACTCTACGAAGCCCAGGGATTCGTCGTCGGCAATGCCGCCGTCCAGGTGATCGGCAACCGGCCCAAGATCGGGCCGCGCCGCGCCGAGGCCCAGCAGGTACTCAGTGGTCTGCTCGGCGGGCCGGTCTCGGTCTCCGCCACCACCACGGACGGTCTCGGATTGACCGGACGGGGCGAGGGCGTTGCTGCCGTCGCCACTGCACTGTTGCTTGACCAGTAGGATTGCCGATCGTGACCCTGCGCCTTTACGACACTGCCGCCCGAGATCTGCGTGAATTCACGCCGATCCGTCCCGGACACGCCTCTGTGTATCTGTGTGGCGCCACCGTCCAGGGTGTGCCGCACATCGGCCACGTCCGCAGCGGTATCGCCTTTGACATCCTGCGGCGCTGGCTGGCCTACAAGGGCCTTGATGTGGCGTTTGTGCGCAACGTGACCGACATCGACGACAAGATCCTGCGCAAGGCGGCCGATGCCGGTCGTCCCTGGTGGGAATGGGCCGCCACCCACGAGCGAGAGTTCACCAAGGCCTACGACCAACTCGGGGTGCTGCCGCCCTCGGCCGAACCCCGCGCCACCGGCTTCATCACGCAGATGGTGGAGTACATGCAGCGGCTGATCGAGCGCGGGCACGCCTACGCCGCCGACGGCAACGTGTACTTCGATGTGCTGAGCCTGCCCGACTACGGCTCGCTGTCGGGACATCGTCTCGACGACGTCCATCAGGGTGAGAGCGCCGGCACCGGCAAGCGCGATCCGCGCGACTTCACGCTGTGGAAGTGCGCCAAGCCCGGCGAGCCGTCCTGGCCGACCCCGTGGGGCCGCGGGCGTCCGGGCTGGCATCTGGAATGCTCGGCGATGGTCACCTCGCTGCTGGGTTCGGAGTTCGATATCCATTGCGGCGGAATGGATCTGATCTTCCCGCATCACGAGAACGAGCAGGCGCAGAGCCATGGCGCCGGCGACCCGTTCGCGCGGTACTGGATGCACAACGGCTGGGTCACCATGGGTGGCGAAAAGATGTCGAAGTCGCTCGGCAACGTGGTCGCCATCCCGGCGATGCTGCAGCGGGTGCGGGCCGTCGAACTGCGCTACTACCTGGGCAGCGCGCACTACCGGTCGATGCTCGAATACTCCGAGGGCGCACTGCAGGAGGCCGCCGCCGGATACCGGCGGGTGGAATCCTTTGTGCACCGGACGGTTTCGCGGGCCGGTGCAGTACCGATCGGTGAGATCACCGACGCGTTCGCCGCGGCGCTCGACGACGACCTCGGCGTGCCGTCGGCCCTTGCCGAGATCCATGGTGCGGTCCGGGTCGGGAACACGGCACTGGAGTCGGGCGACCATCAGGCCGCCGTGGAAGCGGCCGCATCGGTGCGCGCGATGATGGGCGTGCTCGGCGTCGACCCGTTGGCGCCGAACTGGGCGGCTTCCGGGCCGGACGCAGAGACCAAGGCCGCGCTCGACGTGCTCGTCCGGGCCGAGCTGCAACGCCGGACCACGGCCCGTGCCGAGAAGGACTGGGCCACCGCAGACGAAGTTCGTGATCGGTTGGCGCGCGCCGGGATCGAAGTGACAGATACACCGGACGGCCCGCAGTGGTCGATGTCCGAAACAAGAGAATCCGTGGAGACGGACCGATGAACGCGGTGCCGGGTAAACCGGTCACCGGGGATTACAGCGCATTTCGCGTAAGGTGGGTGGCCTGATGGCCGGCAATTCAAAACGTAAGGGTGCAGTCCGCAAGGGCGGCAGCAAAAAAGGACAGACCGTGGGTTCGGGCGGACAACGCCGCCGTGGACTCGAGGCCCGGGGCGCAACCCCGAAGGCGACCGAGCGCACGTACCACGCGGCGCACAAGAAGGCGAAGGCCGCTGCCAAGCGTTCGGGTGGAACCACCGGCGGACGCGTGCCGCGCGGCAAGCCGACCACAGATGGTCCCGAGTACGTACTCGGTCGCAACCCCGTAGTGGAGTGCCTGCGTGCCGGGGTTCCGGCCACCGCGCTCTACGTGGTCCTCGGTGGCGAGGCGGACGAGCGGGTCACCGAGTCGGTGCAGCTGGCCGCGAACGCCGGTATCTCGATCCTCGAGGTGCAGCGTCCCGAACTGGACCGGATGAGTGCCAACGGCATGCACCAGGGCCTGGCCCTGCAGGTCCCGCCGTACCGGTACGCCCACCCCAGCGACCTGATGCAGCAGGCGATCGACAGTGGTCGTCCGCCGTTGCTGGTCGCGCTCGACAACATCACCGACCCGCGCAACCTCGGTGCGGTGATCCGCTCGGTGGCCGCATTCGGTGGCCACGGTGTGGTGATCCCGGCCCGACGCAGTGCGTCGGTCACCGCGGTGGCATGGCGTACCAGTGCCGGTGCCGCAGCGCGTCTGCCCGTCGCGCAGGCCACGAATCTGACCCGGACACTGAAGGATTGGGCCGAGTCGGGTGTACAGCTCGTCGGTCTCGACGCCGATGGTGACGTGACCCTCGACGAGTACGACGGCTCCGGACCCACCGTGATCGTGGTGGGCTCCGAGGGCAAGGGCCTCTCGCGCCTGGTGCGCGAATCGTGTGACTCGATCCTGTCGATCCCGATGGCCGGGGATGTCGAGAGCCTCAACGCCTCGGTCGCCGCCGGTGTCGTGCTCGCCGAGTTCGCTCGCCAACGCCGCTCCTGAACCCGATGATGTGCCCTCAGTGTGACTCTTGTGTTGCCGCCTGAGCGGTGGTTGGGTCCTGGTCACCTGGTGTTTGGCTCTTGATGTGCCTGCCGGCATCGCATTGATGCGCATGTCTGGTCTTGCAAAAGTTATGCCAACACCAGGTGGGAAGGACCGGCCGATGTGGCTTGATAGGAGCGTGGCAACGCCCCCAACTGAGGATTGCCCACCGACCGGCCCAACCGTCCCTGGTCCCTGTTTCTGAAATCAGGAGGCAACCACCATGGTTGTAGTTGGAGTCGATGTACACAAGAGCTCACACACATTTGTTGCCGTCGATCCCGTCGGCAAAAAGCTAGGCCAACTCACCGCCCCGGCCACCACCGCCGGCCATCATGCCGCGATGCGATGGGCCCACACCCAGTTCGGTACCGACCTGCTCTGGGGCATCGAAGACTGCCGACAGATGTCGACCCGCCTCGAACGCGACCTACTCACCGCCGGCCAGACCGCCGTGCGGGTACCCACCAAAATGATGGCCCACACCCGTGCCTCGGCACGTACCCGCGGCAAATCAGATCCCATCGACGCTCTGGCCGTCGCGCGGGCAGTGCTGCGCGAACCGAACCTGCCCGCCGCCGGCGCCGACCCCCGATCCCGCGAGATACGTCTACTAGTCGATCGACGCGAAGTGTTTGTCGCACAACGCACCTCAACAATCAACCGACTGCTGTGGCGAGTCCATGAAATCAACCCCGCCTACGCCCCCAAACCACGCTCGCTGAGCATGCACAAACACCAACAGATCCTCGCCGCACAGCTGGCCACCGAGACCGGACTGCTGGCCGACATCGCCCGCGAAGAACTCGACGAGATCATCTCCCTGACCACCCGGATCAACACCACGGCCACCGAGATCGGCAAACGAGTCCGCGAACTGGTTCCCTCGCTACTACAGCTACCCGGCTGCGGGGAACTCACCGCAGCCAAAATCGTCGGCGAAACCGCCGGCATCGCCCGCTTCCACTCGGCCGACGCCTACGCCAACTACGCCGGCACCGCCCCCATCCCGGTCTGGTCCGGCAACACCGCCGGCCGCGTCCGGCTACCGCGCTGCGGCAACCGACAACTCACCACCGCCCTGCACCGCATCGCCCTGACCCAAACCCGACTCGAAGACAGCGACGGCTACACCTACTACCGCAAACGCCGCGCCGCCGGCGACTCCACCACCGCAGCCCTCCGAGCACTCCGACGCCGCCTGGTCCGCACCGTCTATCAACGCCTGATCACCGACACTGCGCCCCAACCACGAGCCATTCAGACCGCCGCCGCTTGACATAGGAGCAACTTTTGGCG
>NZ_JCANWW010000006.1:0-398300 GCF_059553395.1 Williamsia sp. z34
CGGTAGATGTCAACCTGTGTGGAGTCATTTTGTGGCGGGTTGGGGTCCGGTGGAGTTGATTCCTGACCAGTTCGGGGCGGGTGGGGCGGTTGGTGGTTGGCGGAATCGGTCTGGGTGTTCGGTGTAGTAGGCGTCGAGTGCTTGTTGCCGGCGGCGGTGGGTTTCTCGCCAGGATCCGTCGTGGACGTCGTTGGGTGTGTAGAGGCTGATGCCGCTGTGGCGGTGGTGGTTGTTGTACCAGTCGGTGTAGGTGGTGACGTAGTTGCGGGCGTCGTTGAGGGTTTCGAAGATGCCGGGGAAATGTTTGCGGTGTTTGAGGGTTCGGAACTCTGACTCGGAGTACGGGTTGTCGTTAGAGACGCTGGGACGTGAGTGCGATTCGTTGATCTTGTTGTTGCCGAGCATGGTTTTCATGGCATCGGAGCGCATCGCTGATCCTGAATCTGCGTGTACCCATTGGGGTTTGGTTCCTTCTGTGGTGAATGCGGTTTCGAACATTTCCACTGCCATGTAGTCGAGTTCACGGTTTTCGACGCGGTTGGCGATGATCTTGCGGGAGAAGATGTCGATGATTGAGTACACCTTGAATGCTTGTCCGCGGTAAGGGGCTTTGAAGTCGGTGATATCCCAGGACCAGATTTGGTTCGGTCCGGTGGCCAGCAGTACGGGTTTTTCGCGGGGCCCGGTTTTGGTGCGGTGGGTTTTGACTGGTCGCTGTGATTGTTCCAAGGCTGCGGCGTAGCGCCACCAGGTGCGGCGTGAGCCGACTGTTATGCCCTGGTCCCAGGCGGTGGCGTAGGCCTGGTCGACGGAGTCGCCGCGCGTCCAGGCCCGTAGTACGTGCTCCTCGATCGTGGTGATCTCGGTCAGATTCAGTGCGTGTGGTTGGTGGCGTTGGGGGTGTGAGATCGGGTTGCTCACCCGGTTTCGGGGGCGTTGGCGGTATTGCCAGGTTGACCGTGAAATATTCAGTACGGCAAGGGCTTTGCGTTGGCTCATCCCGGGTAGCTGTGCAAGTAGGGTGACCAGCATGTTTTCGGAGGTCAGGAACTGGGTGGCTCGGGTGGAGTGGGGGTGTCGTCGGGCGTGTGCTCGCTCCACTTGTGCATGAGCCCGATAGCTTTTCCCAACGCGTCGTTGGCCGCTCGTAAGGAGGAGTTTTCCTCGTGGAGTTCGGCCAGTTGCGCGTCGTGTTCGCGTTGTTGTTGGGTCAGGAGTTTTTCCAGATCCTCAAGTCGAGCAGGGTGGCTGGTCATTCCTCGAGTCTTGCGAGGTACGAGGTCGCGGTCAAGGTCGCCGTGGAGATAGGCGCTGCGCCAGCGTGCTAACTGTCGGAGGCTGAACGGTTTGTCCTGCAGCCAGGCGGTCTTGCTGCCGTGGCGCTGTTGGAGGTAATCGAGGACGAACTCTCGTTTCTCATCGGTGGTGAAGGCGAGCATCGGGCTTCCTCTCGGTGCGGTGACTCACCTTGAGGCTGACACGGAGGGGGCTGTGCATCTTTGGCACGCTCGACGGTCGGTTCGGCACGCTCGACGGTCGGTTCGGCACGCTCGACGGTCGGTTCGGCACGCTCGGCGGCGGTGACCGGTTACGCAGCGTTAACATCGCCGTTTCGTCCCAGACAAACGGCAACCGTAACTTCAGGAACTACCGGCGGAGAGCGATCGAGCCGGGACAGTCCGCCCGGCTTGCCGGACACGATCTGGAGCTCCCCTCCAGAAGAGGACATTTCACCTCCAGTGGTGGGCGCGAGGGCCATCACAGACGAAAGTTGTCTGGCCCACTGGAGGATTGAATGTACGACCTGCTTTTTCGTGATATCGGACATCTCATGCTGGAGCCGGGTAACGAACTGCCTGATGCCTGGCTGGCGGTGTCGGACGGCCGGGTAGCCGCCGTCGGATCCGCCGGCACTGAGCCCGAAGCAGCCGAAACCCGCTCTCTCGGCGGCCGATTGGTGACTCCCGGCCTGATCAACACCCATCATCACATCTATCAGAATCTGACTCGCTCCTACGGTCCGGTGGTGAACGGATCCCTGTTCGACTGGCTGACCGGCCTCTATCCGATCTGGTCGACGCTCGACGAGGAGGCGGTGTACGTGTCGACGTACATCGGGCTCACCGAGCTGCTGCTCGGCGGTTGCACCACCTCCACCGACCACCTCTACGTGCATCCACGTCCGAATCTGATCGACGCCCAGATCCGCGCAGCCGCTGACATCGGCTTCCGGTTCTATCCGACGCGTGGTTCGATGTCGTTGTCCGTCAAGGACGGTGGACTTCCCCCGGACAGCGTCACGCAGACCACAGAGGCGATCCTCGAGGACTCCGAACGCCTGGTCACGCGGTACCACGACCCGAAACCCGGCGCGATGATCAGGATCGGCCTCGCGCCGTGCTCCCCCTTCTCCGTCGACGACACGCTCATGCGTGCGACCGCCGAGCTGGCCGAGAAACACGACGTCCGCATGCATACGCACCTCGCCGAGGACACCGATGAGCACACCTTCTGCCTCGAGAAGTACGGCCGTACACCGGTCGAGCACTTCGAGGATGTGGGCTGGGCCGGACCCCGATCGTGGGTGGCGCACTTCATCTTCCCGAGCGACGTCGAGGCCCGACGACTCGCCACGGCAGGCGTCGGTGTGGCCCACTGCCCGAGTTCCAACATGTTGATCGGCGGCGGCACCGCCAGGGTCCAGACGCTTCGCGAGCACGGCATGGCCGTCGGTCTCGGTTGTGACGGATCGGCCTCCACAGACCACGCCTCGATGTGGCTGGAAGCGCGAACAGCGCTGCTGCTGGCCAGGTTCGCCGGCGGGCCGACTGCGATGACGGCCCGCGACGCCCTCGACATCGCCACCGTCGGCTCGGCACGGTGCCTGGGGTGGGACGACGAACTGGGACGGCTCACGGTGGGCTCGGTCGCCGACCTGGTCGCCTGGCACCTCGACCCGGTATCCCTGGCCGGCGCGCTGTCCGATCCCGTTGAGGCACTGCTCCGCTGCGGTCCCGCCCGCGCCTGGACAACCGTCGTGAACGGCAAAGTCGTTGTCGACGAGGGACAACCGGTCTTCGCCGCCCTTCCCGAGATGTTGCGCGAACATCGCCGTATCGCCACCCGTATGCAAACAACCGTCCTGACCTGACACCGGCGTCCCGGTCTCGCCACACGTCTTCACCACAAGGAGAAACCCCATGTCCCACGCAGGATTTTCGCTGTCCCGACGGAGTCTGCTCAAGGGCGGTCTCGGACTCGGAGCCATCGCCCTCGGCGGACCCACACTGCTCACGGCCTGCTCGGGGTCCTCGACATCGGTGGCAGCCGACGGCACCACCACCATCGACTACCAGCTCAGCTGGTTGCCGACCACTGAACATTCCGGGAGCTGGATCGCCTCGGACACAGGTCTGTACACGAACAACAAACTCAAGGTCGGGTTTCTCAACGGCGGCCCCAACGTCAGCCCCGACACCGTGGTGATGTCCGGGAAGGCCGCTGTCGGCGGCAGCAACGCCGATGTGGTGGCCAACGCGATCACCCAGGGCGCCGACCTCAAGGTCTTCGGCACCCGATTCCAGAAGAGCCCCTTCTGCATTCTGTCCCTCGCCGAAACACCCATCAATTCCCCCCAGGAGATGGTCGGCAAGAAGATCGGTGTCGCTGCGCTCAACGAGACGTCGTTCAACCTGTTGCTGCAGATCAACAACATCGACCCCGACAGCATCGAAGTCGTCCCCGTTCAGTTCGATCCCGCACCCGTGGTGAACAAGGAAGTGGACGGCCAGGTGGTCTTCGTCATCAACGAGCCCACACAACTCGAGGCCAAAGGTATTGCCACCAACACCTTTCTGTTCGCCGACTTCGGCTACGCCGTCTTCTCGGGTGTCTACTTCGCCAAAACCGAGACCGTCGAGAACAATCCCGAGATGCTCGCCGGATTCCTTCGCGCCGAACGACTCGGCTGGGAGGCGAACGTGGCCGATCCCGCGCTCGGCACCGACCTGACACTCAATGTCTTCGGCAAAGATCAGGGCTTCGACCGCGCACAGCAGTTACTCGAGTCACAGACCCTGCCGCAGATCATGGTCACACCCGACACCGACGCCGGCGGACTGCTCACCCTGCCGCCGGCCCTGATCGAGAAGAACATCGCGACACTGTCCGCCAACGGGATCGATGTGACCGCGGAGCAGCTGTTCACCACCAAGATCCTCGACATGATCTGAGTGGTGTACATGGCGGCAACCCTGATCCTGACCGGGGATCTGATGCCGGATGTCTTCTGCGACTTCATCATCGCGCGCGCCGAGGTCCTCGACGTGCAGGCGGAGGTCATGGAGGCCGCCCCACATCGGATCGTCGTGCGGGTAGGTGGCCGGTCCGACCTCGTCGGCGCCCTGGAGATGGCCTGCGAACTCGCGCCCGGCACCAGCGTTGTCCACGATGTCGTTCGCCACGACTGATCACGAACAGCGCAAGAGAAAGGAATCACCGAGATGCTCTCATCCCACCGCGACTCGGCCTCGGGTTGGGCCCCGGTGGCATTGAGCCGCGACGTGCCATCCGGTTCGTCGACGGACACAATGCTGCAGGGCCACGCCATCGCATTATGGCGGGGAAGCGATGGACTCGTCCACGCCTGGGACGATCGTTGCCCACACCGCGGCATGCGGTTGAGCCTGGGTTTCGTCCGGGACGATCGGCTCGTATGCCTTTACCACGGTTGGGAATACGCGTCCACCGGAGGATGTCGCCACATACCCGCCCATCCCGACCTCGATCCGCCGAGCTCGGTCCGCGCGGACCGGTACCGCACCGCCGAGCGTTACGGCATGGTGTGGGTGGACGGTCGCTCCGGCACCACCCGGGGCGAGATCGAACCGGCAGCGGAGATGCCACCGGAATACCCTGCGACACCCGCCTGCTCGGTGTACGTGAACGCGACGCTCCCCCAGATCCTGAAGTGGCTCAGCGCCCGCACGGACACCATGCAACACGCCGACAATCTCCTCCACACCACCATCGACGGATCCGACATCGTCATCGGCCTCCAGGTCCGCGACGAGGCAACAACCGGGATGCACATCTGCGTCGGTGTGGAGGGTGCCGACCCGGCTCTCCTGCGCCAGATCAACGTGTGGGCGCAGGCGTTCCGTGACGAGATGAACGCACACGTGGCGGTGGCATCGTGAGTGAATTGTTGCTCGACGACTTCGAACTCGACCTCGACTGTTACAAGGTGCGACTCGGACTGGCGCTGCTCGGTATCGAGTACACAAAGGTGCCCGTGAACTGTTATCCGGTTATCTCCGGTTCGGCAGGTGAGGTCCCCGTCCTGCACCACGGCGACCACACCGTACGCGGCGCCGAGGAGGCCCTGCAGTACCTGGCGACGGAGTTCGCCGCCGATACCACTTGGGCGCCGAGCAAATCCGCGGACGCCCAGCTCACCGGTTGGCTCGGCTTCAGCGCCGACACATTCGGTGCCATCAACGCCGCGCGCGACCTGGCCCTGTACAGCACCGCCCGGCTGGATGAGGCCGCCGCCCGGGCGACGGTGGCGGTACAACAACTCGAGGACCACCTCACGCTGGCGCGAACAGACAACCACTGGGTCACCGGACCACATCCCAGCATCGCCGACATCGCGCTCTTCCCCGGCGCGGCCCTCACCCGGGACATCGGCATCGACCGCGGGCGTTATCCAGCGCTGCGGTGGTGGCTGCGCCGAATGCAGTCACTGCCCGGTTTCGTCACGATGCCCGGTATCCCCGTCTTCCCCTGACATCCGAGAAGAAAAGGCTTGCCATGCAACAAAACGCAGTAGATGCGGTGATCCGCGGTCTCAAGAAGGCCGGCGTGAGCACCGTGTGTTATCTCCCCGATTCCCTGTTCAAAGAGCTCTATCCCGCGCTGGACGCCGACCCCGACATCCGCACGATCCAGGTCACCAACGAGGGTGAGGGAGCGGCCATCTGCGGCGGCATCTTCCTCTCGGGCAAACGAGCTGCCCTGATCATGGAGAACTCCGGGCTGCGCGCCTCGGTGGAACCGCTGGCCCGCATGGGCCTGGGCGCCGGGATACCGGTGATCATGCTCATGAGTTACCGCGGTGAACTCGGTGAGAACAACTGGTGGGCCGTCCCGCACGGCATCACGATGGAACCCATCCTCGATGCGCTGCGGATCCCTTACCGCATCGTGCGGGACGAAGACCAGATCGAGCGGGCGATCCACGATGCCTTCGAGTGGTCTTATGCGGCATACCATCATTCGGCAATTGCCCTGGGCGGAGGTCTGGTCCGATGAACGACTCGAGCGAACACATGACCCGATTCGACTGCATGAAGGTACTCGCCGACAAACTGTCGGACGAACTGGTGATCGTCTCGCTGGGCGCCAGTGTCGACGAGTGGTACAACGCCGCACCACACATGCGCAGCGCCAGCCTGTTCCAGCAGCAACTCGGATGCGTGACCCCGCAGGCATTCGGACTCGCGACCGGTCTGCCGCACCGTCGCATCATCTCCCTCGACACCGACGGTGGGATGCTGTTCAACCTCGGCATACTCGCCACCCTCGCCAACGAACGTCCCCGCAATCTGTTCACCGTGGTCTGGGACAACGAGTGCTACCAGTCGATCGGGGGCCCACCGACCCACACGTCGAAGGGCATCGTCAGCATTGCGGCGATCGCCCGCGGCGCAGGTATCGAACATGCTTATACCGCAACCACTCTCGAGGAGTTCGAACAGCACTGCGCGGCCGGACTGACGGCGGACGAACCCTATGTGCTGGTCGCCAAGGTCTCGAGCGTGGTCGAGCCCGGCATCAAACGCAAACACAGCGACGGCCGGGAGGACAAGTACATCTTCGTCCGGCATGTGGAGGCCACCGAACAGATCACCATCATGGGGCCCAGTGAACACAACTGAGACGTTCGACCACATCGTCGTTGGTGGCGGGTCGGCGGGATGTGTTCTGGCCGCGCGACTCTCGGAAGATCCGGACGTCACCGTGCTGCTGGTGGAATCCGGCCCGAGTCACGTCGGGCTCCGCGAGATCGACGAGCCGGCCGGCTGGGCGTCACTGTTGTCGGGCGACCACGACTGGGGTCACTCCTACGCGGCCAACCCGAGCCTCGACGGGCGCGTGGTCCCGATACCCCGCGGACGGGTACTCGGAGGCTCGAGCAGCATCAACGCCATGCTCTGGTACCGGGGACATCCGCGCGACTACGACGCCTGGGAGGACAGTGGCGCACCGGGATGGAACTGGGAGTCGATGCTCCCGTACTTCCGTCGCTGCGAGAACTGGGAAGGCGGTGCCTCCGAATTGCGCGGCGGGGCAGGACCACTGACCATCACCACACCCGCAGAACCCCATCCGGTCGCCGAGGCATTGCTGGGAGCGGCGGCGGAACTGGGCTTTCCGGTCCTCGACGACTCGAACGGCGATGACGTCCACGGCGCCTCCCTGGCGAATCTGACGATCGCGAACGGCCGACGGATGAGTACGGCCCGCGCCTATCTCGACCCCGTGGCGCAGCGGCCCAATCTCACCGTGCGGACCAGTACCCATGTCGATGCCCTCGTATTCGATGGTCCGCGCTGCATCGGGGTCGAGATCGGCGGATCCATGGTTCGTGCCGATCGGGACGTGATCCTGGCGGCCGGCGCGATCTCGAGTCCCCATCTGCTACTGCTTGCGGGCATCGGCGACCCCGAACAGCTCGGTGCGCATGGCATCCGGGTCCGAAGTGCCCTGCCGGGTGTGGGCCAGAACCTGCAGGACCACCCGCTTCTGATGGGGGTGAACTTCGCCGCACGCCTGCCGCTGGGGTCGGTGCGCGACAACGGCGGCGGGGCCATCCTGAACTGGTGTAGCTCACCGGAGCAGCCCCTCCCCGACCTGCACGCCTTTGTCGTCCAGGGCCCACACGCGACGCCCGAGGTCGCGGCGACGTACGGACTTTCGGGTTCCGACAACATCTTTGCGGTCTCTCCCGGGCTCATGCGGTCGTACAGCGTCGGACAGCTGACCTTGCGCTCCGCCGACCCGGCGACCGCACCGGAGATCGATCCGCGGTACCTCTCCGATCCCCGTGATCTCACCGCGTTGGTCGCCGGACTGGACACCGTCATGGATCTGGCCGAGACCGCGGCCTACCGTGAGCTGATCGAGCGCCCGATCGCACCGGATCGCCGACTCACCGGAGCCGACCGCGCAGCGTTCGTGCGCATGAGTTGTTCGACGTTCTTCCACACCGCGGGCACCTGCGCGATGGGGACCGGCAGCGCCGCCGTGGTCGACCCCGACCTGCGCGTGTACGGCATCGAGAACCTACGCGTGGTGGACGCCTCGGTGATCCCCATCTTGCCCTCCTGCAACACCAACGCCCCCGTCGTCGCGCTCGCCGAGCGCGCCGCAGATCTGATCGCCGGAAGGTCCGCCGCATGAGCACTCTTCTCACCGCCGACGCCGTGGTCACCGTCGACGCCGCCCGCACCGTGATCCCCGATGGCGCGGTCCTGGTGGACGGTGACCGGATCGTCGCCGTCGGACCCACCGGCCAACTCACCGCCACGTACCCCGAGGCCGACGTGACCGCATTGCCCGGACGGCTGCTGATGCCCGGACTCATCAACGCGCACAGCCACTCCGGGCTGTTGCGCGGTACGGCCGAGGCGCTTCCGGTCTGGGAATGGCTGCGCGTGCACATCGATCCCATGCACCGGGTGGTCTCCGCTGCCGAGGCGGAGGCGGCGTCCTGGCTCTGCTACGCCGAGAGTGTGCTGGCCGGCACCACGACCGTGGTGGACATGTGGCGGCACATGCACGGCAGCGTCGCCGCCGCCACCGGAGTCGGAAACCGGCTTGTCACAGTCAATTACGTGGGGGCGCACCCCGACTTCGACTACTTCGACACCCTCGACGACAACGAACGCTTGCTGCAGCGCAGTCAGGGCGCCGCGAACGGACGGGTGTCGGTCTGGGTGGGGCTCGAGCACGTCTTCTATGCCGATGCCGCCGGGCAGCGCCGGGCCATCGACATGGCACGCGACTACGACACCGGTTTCTACACACACTGCAGCGAATCCGAGATCGAGATCGCGGAGTTCGACAAGCGATACGGCAGTCGGCCGATGATGGCGCTGGAGCGACTCGGATTCTTCGACGTCCCGCGCACCATGCTCGCGCACGCGGTCTGGCTCGACGACGACGAGATCGCGTTGCTCGCCCAGCGTGGTGTCGCCGTGGTCCACAACCCGGTGAGCAACATGAAACTGGCGAGCGGGGTGGCACCGATCGAACGCCTGCTCGCTGCCGGTGTACTCGTCGGGCTCGGTACCGACGGCGAGAAGGAGAACAACAACCTCGACATGTTCGAGGAGATGAAAGCCGCTTCCCTGCTGGCAAAACTCTCGAGCGGGGATGCCGCCGCCCTCGACAGCTGGAAGGTGATCGAGATGGCCACCATCAACGGTGCCCGTGGTCTCGGGCTGGACGCCGACATCGGGTCGTTGGAGCCGGGGAAGAAGGCCGATCTGATCGCCATCCGTACCGACACCCCGCGGATGACACCGTTCTTCCCGGAAGGTCCGTATTTCAATCTGCAGCACAACCTGGTCCATGCGGTGCGCGGCTCCGATGTGGACCTGACGATGATCGACGGCCGGGTCGTGGTACGCGACGGACAACTCGTGTCGCAGGATCTGCCCGACATCATCGCGCGCGCCCGCGCCTCGGTTCCGGGCCTGTTCAAACGGCGGGCGGACTGGCTCGCCGAACACGACGACCTGGAAGGAGTCTTCAGTGCCCACGATTGACGATATCCACGGCGATGCCGGCAGTGATGGCGACGGCCGCTGTGATGATCCGGTGGTTCTGGACCAATGGTATGCCGTGTGCGCCCTCACCGAACTGGGCGACGGTGGTGCAATCACGACAACACTTCTCGGCGTCGAAGTGACCTGTGTGGCCGACGGGGCGGACATCCCGCTGGTCCACGCAGACGGCGTCGAGCTGCCCGTCCGCCTGCGCTACGGGTTCGTCTGGACCACGCTCGGCACCCCGGCCGGGGACATCTTCGATCTCCCCGAATCGCTGGAACCGGATCGGCGGTACGTACCGTGCGGATGGATCACGATGCGCACCTCGCCCGGCCGGGTGGTGGAGAACTTCCTCGACATGGCCCACTTCCCGTTCGTGCATCCCGGGATCCTCGGCGGCGAATCGAATACCGAGGTGGCCAAGTACGAATCGGAGATCCGCCGCGACGTCGACGAGGTGTGGGCCACCAACTGCACGTTCTTCCAGCCGCAGGTCAGTGCGAGTTCCGAGGGCGCGTTCGCGCAGTTGTCCTACCGGGTCCCCGCCCCGTACCTGGTGGTGCTCTACCGGGTGTCACCGGCCGACCCGACCCGCCAGGACGCAATCGCCCTGTTCATCCAGCCGATCACCCAAACCCTGTGCCGGGCACAGCCGGTGATGTACCTGGTCGATCAGGAGGCCGACTACACCGACCTGCTCCATTTCGAGCAGACGATCTTCCTGCAGGACCGCATCATCGTCGAGAATCAGCGCCCCCTCTTGCTGCCGCTGGACCCGCGAGACGAAATCCCCACCCGGGCAGACGGTTCATCCATCACCTACCGACGCTGGCTCAAGGCGAAAGGGCTGCGCTACGGAGCCCTGCCCTTTCCGCCCGCCCGCAGCCGCCGAGGAGCAGACGCGTGAACACCCCGACCACAGTTCCTCGCCACAGCGCCGGGTTCCTGAGTACCTCACCCAAGAAACTCCTGATCGCCGGCGTATGGGTGGCGGCCGGCAGAGGGGTCTTCGAGAGCCGCGACCCGGCCACCGGCGAGCTGCTCGCCGAGATCGGTTGCGCCTCAGGGGCTGACGTCGACCAGGCCGTGCGGTCGGCGCGTGAGACGTTGACCGGGCAGTGGGCACAATGCACACCCACCGCGCGTGGCAAGTTGTTGTGGCGCCTGGCCGATCTGATCGACGAGCACGCCGACGAATTGGCCGAGCTCGAGACACTCGACCAGGGCAAGACGTGGGCCACCTCCCGTTTCGCCGAGATTCCCTCGGCTGCAGAACAGTTCCGGTATTACGCCGGCTACGCGAACAAGATCTCGGGAACCACCATCACACCGTCTGTCACCTACCAGCCGGCCGGACGGAAGGTGATGGCACACACCGTGCGCGAGCCCGTCGGCGTGGTCGCGGCGATCGTGCCCTGGAACTCGCCGCTGCTGATGGCGGCGATGAAACTGGCTCCCGCACTCGCGTCCGGTTGCACCGTGGTGCTCAAACCTGCCGAGGACACCAGTCTGACCGCGATCCGCCTCGGCGAACTGATTCTCGCCGCGGGCATCCCGGCCGGAACGGTCAACATCGTCACCGGCGACGGTGACGTCGGACGAGCGCTGGCGCAGCATCCCGGTGTCGACAAGGTGACCTTCACCGGGTCCACCGAGGTCGGTAAGAAGCTGGTGGAGAACGCCGGTGGCAGAAACCTCACCCGGCTCACGCTCGAACTCGGCGGCAAGTCGCCGGTGATCGTCCTCGACGACGCCGACATGTCGATCACGGTGCCCGGCGTCGCCCGCGGCATCTTCGCCAACGCCGGGCAGGTCTGCGTGTCCGGTTCACGGGTATATGTCGCGCGCAACGCATATCAGGAACTCGTCGACGGTCTGGCGACCGCGGCCTCCTCGATGCGGCTGGGCCACGGACTCGACCCGGCCAGCGATCTCGGTCCGCTGGTCAGCCGGGCGCACCGGGCGCGGGTCGCCGAGTACGTGGACGGCGGTGTGGCCGGTGGAGCCGAAGTGGTCTCCGGCGGCACGGTCGTCGACGGGGAGGGCAGCTTCTACCGGCCGACCGTGATCACCGGCGCCGGCCCGGACATGGCGCTGATGCGGGAGGAGATCTTCGGACCGGTGGTGGCGGTCACCGCGTTCGACGACATCGACGAGGTGCTCGGCTGGGCCAACGACACCGACTACGGGCTCGCCGCCAGCGTCTGGACCCGCGATTTCAGTGCCGCCCATCGGCTCTCCGCGGACGTCAAGGCGGGAACCGTATGGATCAATTGCCACTCCTACTTCTCACCTGAGCTACCCAAAGGTGGTCACAAGCAGTCCGGTTGGGGCGTGGAGAACGGCGCACCCGGCCTCGACAACTACCTCGAGTCGAAGACGATCTGCATGATGGTCTGAGGCGTCGGCCGAGTTCCGCCAGGACTCGGCCGTCACCTCAGGGCAATTGGGCGACCAGCAGATCTCCGTCGAACTCACCGGCCGGTTTGTCGCTGATCCCGCATTGTCCATCGGACTCGCCGGGGACCTTCACATACACCTCTTCGACCCTGGCATCCGGATCGAATGTTCTGTCCGAGATCGTGCCCAAGGATTGCGTGGGCGGGTTGCACCACTCGGCGCTGCCACCGGCAGCGCCGTTACGCGAATTGTCGATCATCACGAAAAGATGCTCGCCGTAAGCATGTTGAACGTCGAGACCGTACTGCTCGGTCTCGACTCGCGGACGGTAGTTCGCCACGTTCAGCGCGATTCCCGGTACGTCGACGTCATGCGCCGAGATCCGTGCGAGGAACTCTGCCGTGACCTGCGGGGTGCGCCACGTACTGTTGCCTGCATCGAGATAGACCGCGGTGTTCGTGTTCGCGGCAAGTACCTTCAGCGCTGCGGCCAGCATCGAGACACGCTCTGCGGCATCGGCGTCGGGCAGATCCGGCAGATGCGCGAGCGCATCCGGTTCCAGGACCAGCACCGCATCGCCCTGCCCGATCACGTCACTGATTCCCTGAATCCACGCTATATATGACGCGGCCGATGCGCTACCACCTTGCGAATGACCACCGTCATCGCGATGAGGAATGTTGTAGGCCACAAAAACCGGCACCGATCCGCTCGCCACCGAACGGTCCAGCACCTCACGAACGGTTTGCGCGGAGTCGTCGGCGAAGAGCCACACCGCCACCGGGGTGTCGATCAGATTTCTCAGGGACTGCTGTTTGTCCGCTGGGACATAGCCTTTCGCTGCCACCAGGTTCGCCGTGTACTCCGGGTCGGCCCGGACCGAATAGTCGGCGCGCGCCGGTGCGGCACGTTCGGGAACCGCTGCACTGTCGGCAGGACCACCTTCGGCCCCACCGGTGCAAGCCGAGAGCAGGAGCACGCCGAAAGCCGACCACGCCAGGGCAACTCGACGCACCGGCGAGGCGCGGATTGGTCCGACCGACGGTTCCTCAACCGGAGTCACTCGACCTGAACCCATTTCGCGATGCTGGGAACCCCCGCGGTGTCATTGAAGAAAAGCATGTAACTCCCCTTGGGCAGTAGGGCTCGTTCGGTCGGCAAGGTCACGGTGACCTTATCCCGATCTTGGACGAATCCGACGTCGACAACCCGCTGATTGGTGTCGGTGACGTGCGTCGTTGCGGCCGGCAGCACCAACCTCGCCGATGCGATCGTCGTGCCTTCGGATCCCGGATCCAGGTTGAAGACTCCGGATCTGCCCAGCGGCAATGCGACCGGACCATCGGAGACCTCGATGCGCGACACCGTCTTTCCGTCCGGCCGGAACAGGTAGGACGGGGTGTAGATCTCCAACCGCTGCTCGAACTCTCCGGGCAGGGAGTTGGCTTTGTCCGAGAACAGCGGATCGGATCCCATCGTCAGGATCTGCCCATTCGGCAGGAGGATCGCCGACGAATGGTAGTTGCGGCCGACACCCGGATCGGCCATCGCCGTGAGTTGACCGCCGGCGGTCAGCACATAGCTCTTGAGGAGGTCGCTCTCACCGCCACCCCGATAGTCCCGGGACCCTCCGGTGATGAACACGTCACCCGAGGGCAGCGGTACCAGGCTCGGATACCGGGTGCCGTCCGCCAACTCACCGAACGGCTCGAATCGGGGTGCCGGGTTCTTGAGGTCGATGACGTCGATCCTCTCCGTGGACAGCGGCGAGTTCCCGATGCCGCCCCCGCCGACGACCACCAACCGCTGATCGTTGACCGGACCGATCCACGTGGACGACCCGGTTTCGAGCTGATCCGGATCGCGAAGTCCGGGCACCGGCGCAAATGTGTTGTTCTTCAGGTTCCACAGGCCGGGCTCCCGACCCGATTCGGCGGGTCCCCATCCGGTTGACGGCCCGGCAAAGAACAGCACGTCGTCGCGAGCGGTCTGGAACACCGCCGGATAGGTCGGGAAGAACCTCTTCAGGCTGCCCCGTTCCGTCCACTGCTTCGTCTTGGGGTCGTAGATCTCGTTCTGGCCGTCCAGGATTCGACCGGAGTTGTCGAGACCGGACAACGCGATGACGGTTCCGTTCGGCAAGGTGGTCAGCGTCGGATACCAGCGGGCGTAGTTCATGTCGCCGACCCGCTCGTATTCCTCGGTGACCGGGTTGAACTCATAGGAGTAGCGGGTCCCCTGATACTCCTTCTTCTCCAAGGTCATCTTCGGCGCGAAACCGTGCAGATTGCGCCGATCCGCCGGCGACATCCCGTCGAGTTCCACCCGGTAGGCCTCACCTTTGAGTGACACTCCCGCCGCTCCGGCGATCACGGCTTCCACGAAGACGTTTCGGTCGGTCGGCGCGACCTTACGAGTCCGGGGATTGACCGTCGCCGCGGGCACCACGACCTCCGAGTCGGACCGGTACTGCCTGCCACTGGCCAGCGCGGTCAGTGTCGTGCCCTTGGGAACCACAAAAGACTTGCCGGGCGTCTCGTTCCGGATTGTCACGTAGCCACCGGCGTTGGTGACGTCCTTGGCCGCCTTCTCGTACCCCTGCGTTCCGCCGGCCACCAGCAGGTTGCCACTCGCCAAATGGGCGTGGCCGGCGCAGAACATGTCTTCGGGTGTCTTGACCTCTTTGATGTACCCGTCGGACGGGTCGTAGACGACCGTGCTGAACTGCCCGGCCTCAAAACTCTCTTTGTCGTTGCCCGAACCGGCGATCAGCAGTATCCGCCCCGAGGGAAGCAACGCCGCGTGTACCGCATTGATCTTGTGATCGCCGGGCAGCGTGATGGTCTCCCATTTGCCGTGCTGAGCCTTGTACTCGTCGGAATTGATCAGCCGATGCCTGTTGACGTTCTGGATCAGCTCGGCGGCCGGAGGCGCGGAGAAGCCGGCCAGCAACAGCACCGCACCCACGCCGATGGCCGTTCGCCAATTCACCACCGACGCGAAGCTCACCTTGAGCTTCCGGCGTATTCGCGGAGTCAAGCGTTCACCGGCGTACGAGCCAACGTGCCGGTGTGGGCAGCATCCGGATCGGCAGCGGCCCCCACCGCAACCGCCCGCTTCCGGAAGGTCGAGCAGTGCCAGATCACCATCGGTGAGGCCGACAGCGCCGCCGCCGACAGCGGCCACAGCAGGGTCGCGGGGTCGGCGTAGCCATTGACACAGATGAGGACGATCACGATCACGTAGAACAGCAGCCAGATGATGTTGAGCCGGAAGGCGAACCAGGTGTCCCGGTTGCTGTGCACGCCTTTGGGCGTCACCTCGAAGCCGGCCTTCCGCCGGAGCACCATCTTGATCAGTGCGGCGGCGTAGACCGGCGCGGTGACCACGCTCATGAACATCCCGTAGACGCCCCAGGACCGCCCGACCTCATAGGGGCTGACGTTGTGACGCCGCGACGAGACGTAGACCGACATCTGCAGAACAGACACCCAACCGTAGAAGAGCAGCCAGTCATCCGGGGCCACGCCGGTGGCACTGACGCCAAAAATACCGAACAGCAGCGCATTGACCGCCCCGAGGAGCCACGTCACCGCCATCACCGGGTAGAACGACATCAACAGCAGGTAATGCGCGATGCGCAGCGGACTCCGCCGCATCCCCCACATCTGACGCAGAAACGGTCCGGCGAACATCTGTTCCAATGATCCTCGCGCCCAACGGGTCTGCTGTTTGTAGAAACTCCCCCAGGTGTCCGGTCCCTGACCGTGTGCGAGGAGGTCGGGGGTGTACACCCCTTTCCACAGGCGACCGGTGTTCGGGTTCGTCCGACAGAGGACCTCGAAACTGGTGGCCATGTCTTCGGTGATCGACGACTGGATGCCGTCGATCTGACGCAACACGTCGCTGCGGATCGCATAACTGGTGCCCACCAGCATCGGCGCCCAGTACGTGTTGGCTGCGGTCTGGATCAGGGCGTGGAATGGGAACTGTTGCGACTCGGCCAATTTGGCGACGACGTTGGAGGTCGCATTCGCATACGCCTGGGGTCCCGAAACGTAGGCGATATCGGGGTCCTCGAAATAGCCGAGCATGCGGTCACCGAACTCCGGGAGCGGAACATGATCGGGATCGAGCCCCATGATGACGTCGTACGCGGGAAAACGGTCCGTGGTGCTCAGCCAGTCGAAAGCGGCGTTGATGTTTCCGTACTTGGTTTTGGTCGAGAACTTCTTGCCGGCGTGATAGTTGGGTATCCCCAGCCTGCTGAAGTGGTAGATCATGTTGCCGCTGACCTCGTCGTTGATCGCGTCGATCAGCCCGGGCACGCGTTGCGGATCGTGCGGATCACCCTCGTCGAGCACGAACACATCGAAAGTTCCCGTTTGCACGCCGTTTTCGTTCTCGACGTGATGCTCGATCAACTTTGCCGCGCGCAGGGTTCCCGCCAGGACATCGATGTCCTCGCTGGCCGGAACATAGGTGATGAAGAGCGCAACGTTCAAACCCGCGCGAGGTCTGACAAGGACCGGCTTTTTCACCAGGACGGTGGACGTGGCCAGCATGCAGATGAGGATCATCCGCAGGGATTCGATCAGCAATGAGATCGCGAGCAATACGAACACGATCGAACCGGCAACCGAGACCCGGCCGGCAACCGAGGTCCCGGCGAAGGTGAGCCAGTAGACGTAGCCCAGGCTCACGGACAGCGTGATGATCGCCAGCATCGCGGCGCCGAGGCAACGAATACGAGTGTTCATGTTTTGAAGTCGTACGCGCCCGCCGCAATCGTCGGAGGGGTCACCGGTGATCCGGCTCTTCTCGACGATCAGGTCCTCGAGGCGCATTGTCACGCTCCGCCGGAACAGCGCACAACCATCACCAGACCCCGCCGACGATGGACGAAGTCCTGATTGCGAAAGCCTACTTCGCGGAAAGATACGCGCATGCAGAACTCCGAAGGTATTGGCCGAGTTGGTATTCGAATCAGTAGATGTGAGCATCGCTGCTCGATTGCGTTCGCGCAACAGCACTTACAGGATGATTCACCACACTTGATTGACCGTTAGAGTCAGTAGTGGAACGGACGGTCGGATTCCGTCAATCGTTCAATGGAACCTGCGCGCGTCAAACCGGCGTTCCCACCCGATCACTCCGAAAATTGTGACGAGCATCATATTCCGGCGGCCGGCGAGATTAAGGATCGCAGGAGCGGCATCCCGCGATTTTCAGAACGGGAAGGTCACACCCGCATCAGTTCGACGAGGCCGGGTCCACGGAATACGTCACGCCGGTCAACGACTCCGACAGTTCCCACAGACCGGCGGCCGTCAGTTCATCGCGTGAGCGCTTGTTGCTCTTGGCCGGTCCCGGGGCACCCCGGGATCCGCCGAGTTTGGTCGGACCATAGAACCCGCCGGACCGTGCCTGATCGGACGTCGCGGCGTACAGGGTGGGCAGGGCGCCGTCGGCGGCCGGCTGAGCGATCAGGTTACCGAGAACCATGAAGCGGTCCCACACCGATTCTGTGTGCGACTGCAACCCGGTGGCGGCGTATCCGGGGTGGACCGCCATCGATTTCACCGGAGACCCGGCGGCGGCGAGCCGCCGCGCGAGCTCGTACGAGAACAGCAGATTGGCAAGTTTCGACTGGCCATACGCCGGCCAACGCGAGTACGAGCGCTGCCGGTAGTTGGGATCCTCGAGGTTGATCTTGCCCATCTGGTGCATGGCCGACGACACGGTGACGACCCGATCGGAGATCTTGGGGAGCAACAGCCCCGTCAACGCGAAATGCCCGAAGTGGTTGGTACCCATCTGCATCTCGAAACCGTCGACCGTGCGCCGCAGCGGTATTGCCATGACGCCGGCGTTGTTGATCAGCACGTCGATGGGACCGGTCCGCTCGGCGCACGCGCGGACGGAAGCCAGATCGGCCAGATCGAGTTCGGTGACCGTGGCGTTGGAACCGATCCGGGCGGCCACGGGTTCGGCACTGGCCACGTTCCGGCAGGCCAGGATCACGTTCGCCCCGGCAGCTCCCAGCGCCAGAGCGGTTTGTTCACCGAGTCCGCCGTTGGCTCCCGTGATCAGGAAGGTACGTCCGCTCTGATCGCCGATATCCGCCGTGGTCCATGTCATCGCCTCAACCTACCCCTCGTCGTTCGAGCATCGATGTGTCTTGCCCTGTCATCTCCGGTCGCGCATCCCGAACAGCGACCGGGTCCCCTCACCGACAACACCGGAAACCATGGTCGTCGGGAACTTGAAAGCGGTGCCGATCAGCGATTTCAGGCTACGGCTGCCCTGTTCGCTGTCGACCGGAATCGTGTAGAGCCTGGTCGGTACCGCGCGGCCCCGCAACACCAGCGATCCGATCGAATCCCAGTGACCGTGTTCGTCGTCGGAGTGCTCGATCGCCGATCCGCTGGCCAGCACGTGCGCGCGAACCGATTTGGCGGCCTCGGACAACCGCGCCGCCTCGTTCACCGCATCGCCGATCACCGTGTACTCGTAGCGTTTGACCGCGCCGATGTTGCCGGCGAACACGGTCCCCGCCGAGACCCCGATCGAAAAGTGGAGCGGTCGAAGCACTTCGAGTTCGGCATGGAGATCGCGAGCGGCGCCCAGTGCGGCGCCCGCCGGATCGGCCACCGCACTGGGCGCACCGAAGATCGCCAGCGCCGCATCACCCTCGAACTTGTTGATGAATCCGCTGTGCCGTTCGACGACCTCCGCGACGATGGCAAAGAAGCTGTTGAGAAGGGTCGCGACGGTTTCGGGCGCTTCGCGTTCGGCCAGTTTCGTCGAGCCCTGCACATCAACGAAGATCACACCGACATAGGTGTTCTCGCCATGAAAACCCGCACCCTGTTCCAGCGCCAGCTTCGCGACGCCATCTCCGACGTGCCGTTCGAACAGCTCTCTGATCTGCTCGCGCTCGGCCAGCCCCGACACCATGTCGTTGAACCCCTGCTGGAGGATCCCGAGCTCGGAGGAGTCGTAGACCTCCAGGACCGGATGCGACTGCCCGGCCCTCACGCGCTCCATCCCGCTGCGGATCTCACCGAGCGGGTCGGTGATCGAGCGGGACACCAGTACCGTCGCCCGGATACCACCCACCAGACAGAAGCCGGCCAGGACCACCGTCGGAACGTCGACGACGTACCGGCTCGCCGGGATCCAGTCCGGCAACCGGCCGACGTTGATCGCGATGAGGCCCACCAGCGGGACGGCGCAGAAGACGATCCAGACCGCGATCAGGCGTTCCCGGACGCCGAGGATGGACCGGCCCAGCACCCCGTCACGCAACGCGATCGCCACCAGGGGCCGCGACACACGTTCGACGAACAGGTACGCCAGGCAGGCCGCCGACGTCCCCGCCATGAGGAAGGCCGATCCGAACACCACGAACTCCACAGCGGTGCCGCCGAGTCCGAAGGGGATGTAGATCAGTGCCCCGATCGCCCAGGTGAGCAGCGTCGCGCCGGCTTGCTGCAGCGGCATCATCTGGATCGATCTGCGCCGATCCGGTGTCGCCGGAACGGCTTTCACAAACCAGACCAGCTGCGGATACAACACGGCGGTACTGACCGCACCGCCGAACAACAAGCCGATGACCACTGAGCAGATCAGGACCGGGATATTCGCCGCGTCGATCATCCCCGGCACGCTCAGTTCACCGCCGGTCATCACCAACTGGATCATGACCACGGTCTCGAATGCCGCCGCCAGGTTGCTGACAGCAATGCCGATCAGCGCCAGGACCACGAAGCGGTTGGCCACGTGCCGGCGACTGGCCGGACCATCCAGACTCGGATCGGGTACATCGACGAAGTAGTGATCGATCCGATCATCGATACGGCGAATGCTCTTGACGGCGTTGGCCAGCCGGGAACGTCGGCTGGACTGGTGCGCCGTCAAGGTCCACCTTCTCTCACCGCCGATCAGCGGACCACGGGCGCGGCCAGTTCTCGATCGCAGCTGACGGCAACTATACATAATGCAACTCGAGTTGCGTTAGAGTCGATGGGTGCGTCAAACCGGGTCTTCGGACCCCATTCCCGAGACGACATCACGGAGCCGGTCACACCGACGCGGGGCGGCCGTCCGGGATCGCGTGATGTCGGCGACCGTGAACGAACTGCTCAACGTCGGCCTCGACGGGCTCACCATCGCGCAGGTGGCGGACCGGGCAGGCGTGCATGTCACCTCCATCTACCGCAGATGGAAGACCAAGGAACAGTTGGTCACCGACGCCCTGCTCGATCAGTTCGATTCGACGATCGACGCGCCCGATACCGGGTCTCTGCGAGGCGACCTGATCGCACTGACCATCGATCTCCATGCCGCCCTCACCAAACCCCAGGTGAAGACGCTCTCACGACTCGTGGCCATGCCCATCGACATCGGTCCACTCGTCGAAATGCAACGCCGGATGACGCAGGCCCGGATCGAGGTGATGACCTCGATATTCAGACGGTCGGCCGAGCGCGGAGAAATCGACATCACCACCGAACCCGACTATCCGCTGCTCCTCGAAGTGATCCACGCGCCGATCTACGCGCGCGTCCTGCTCACGAGAGAGCCGGTGGATCCGACGTTCATCGAAGCGCTCATCGACATACTGATGGCCGGCTTCGGTCCGCGCTGACCTCATCCGCGGTTGCGACAGACGACAGCGGCGGCCGTGCATCCGGGGTAATCCGGACACACGACCGCCGCTTGGACGTCGTCGTTACTGCGCGAGGTCAGGCAGTCTTGACTGCCTCGATGTCGAGTGTGATGGCGATCTTGTCGCCGACAACACTGCCACCGGTCTCCAGCGGCATATCGATGTTGATGCCGAAGTCCTTGCGGTTGAGGACAACCGAGGCCTCGAAGCCGGCAACCGGGCCGTTACCCATGCCCGGGTTGACGCCGTTGAACTCGAGCTTGAGCGTGACCGGCCGGGTGACGCCGTGAAGACTGAAGTCGCCGTCGACCAGGTAGTCGTCGCCGTCGGCCTTGACCGCGGTCGAGGTGAAGGTCGCAGTCGGGTACTTGTCGACCTCGAAGAAGTCGGCGGAGCGGATGTGGCCGTCACGGCCTTCGTTTCCGGTGTTGATCGAGGCGACGTCGATCTCGGCGGTGACGGACGGGACACCGTTCTCGTCGACGGTGATGGCTCCCGAGAAGGTCTCGAAGTTTCCACGTACCTTGCTCACCATCAGGTGGCGAACGGAGAAGGCGACCGCCGAGTGGGTCGGATCGATGGTCCAGGTGCCGGCTTCCAGATCGGTGGTGGTGATGGTGGCGCTCATGTGGTTCTCCTTGGAAAGTCTGTTGGCTGGGACTACGTATGATCTAACCGGACCGTGGTCCGAATCATTCCACCGGGGTGAACGTTCGTCTGCCGACACCGCCTGATCTGCGAAGACCCGCACCAGATGTGACCGAATGCATTGCGCAGGGCAGAACTGGACGGCACGAAGCGAGCTGAAGCGGCACCGGAGAAGTGGTCCGAGGGTGTCCAGGAGACGTTCCGATAGGCCGCCGCGCTCACCTGTTCTCTGCTGGGACGCTGGACTCCTGCAGGCGGTCCTGCGGATGATGGATCGGTCCGTCCGTCTCGGTCAAGGGGCGACCCCCGCCGCCCCATCGCCGGGCGATGATCTCTGCGGCAATCGAGACCGCGGTCTCCTCCGGCGTCCGCGCCCCCAGGTCTAGTCCGATCGGACTCGCCAATCGCGCGATCTGGTCGTCGGTCAAGCCGACTGCTCGCAGACGCTCGATCCGGTCCTCGTGGGTGCGCCGCGACCCCATCGCGCCGACATACGCAACCTCGGGCATTGTCAGCGCGACCTCCAGTAGCGGTACGTCGAACTTCGGATCGTGGGTCAGGACGCAGATGATCGTCCGTCCGTCCACGGCACCGGCGTCGACCTGCTCGGTGAGATATCGATGGGGCCAATCGACCACGACCTCGTCAGCGGTCGGAAACCTGGCCGATGTGGCAAACACCGGGCGCGCATCACAGACGGTCACCCGATAGCCGAGGAACGATCCCTGCTGTGCCACCGCGGCGGCAAAGTCGATCGCGCCGAACACAAGCATCCGCGGACGGGGCGCGTGACTGGACACAAATACCGCCATGCCTTCGCCCCGGCGTTCTCCTTCCGGTCCGTAGTGCAAGATCTCGCTGCGCCCGGAGGCCAGGAGCCCCCGCGCGTCGTCGATCACCGCGCTGTCCATCCGACCCGACCCGAGCGACCCCTCCACCGATTCCGGCCGGATGACGAGCCGTCGACCCACCCACTCCGAATCCGGGTGTTCGATCACGGTCGCGATCGCGACCGGACGGTGATTGTCGATGTCGTCGGCGACGTCACCGAGTTCAGGAAAGGTCTCCTGCGAGATCGCCTCGGCGAAAACGTCCAGGATTCCGCCACAGGTCAGCCCGACCGCGAAGGCATCGTCATCCGATACCCCGTACCGCTCCATCGCCGGGACACCGGACGCCGCAGCGGCAGCGGCCAGCTCGTAGACAGCGCCTTCGACACATCCGCCCGACACCGAACCGCTCACCGCCCCGTCGGGAGACACCACCATCAGCGCTCCAGGAGGCCGTGGCGCCGACCGGAAGGTCTGCACAACCGTGCCGACGCCTGCGGTGGCACCCGAACGCCAGATACGCATCAGATCTGCCAGCACGTCCTGCATCTCAAACTCCTCCACGCGGCCGCGGCCCGTTCTGCCCGCACCCCTTTGTAACCGGCCACTGCCGATTCGACGTGCCGACCCGACCTCCAACGTAAGCACAGAATGTGACGCCCGCTCGGCTTCGGGCCCAATCCGCCATGGTCCGGCACGTTGCCCACATCCGCCCCGACCTCAAGATTTCATCGAATCACGTCCGGTGGGCGCAGCATCGAGTCCACCGTCCCTCAACCACCACGCCCTCGCAGACCAGTTCCCGACGTGGCAACGCATGAATAGCAACCAGATACCACCGGCGCCACCTCATCCCGCGGCCCGAGAACTCATCCGCTCCTTGCCGCGGTTGATTGCACGACCACATACGAACTTCTTCGCGTCGCTACCGGAAGTTGTTGCAGATAAGCATAATTGGACACTGGCACCCCTTGCGAACATGCTTTCGAATGGGTACAGTGGAGTCAGTCGGCCACACGCCCCACGTATCTGACGCCTTCCCCGCAGAGACACTCCGGTCGATGTCCCTGGTTTGGTTTCCCCGCCTCGGAAGGTGCTGTGCCATGCGGATACTCGAGATGGTCGACGATATCGTTGACCTGCTGATACCCGACGACGCGGACGCGGTGTTGGAGGTGGTGAAAGATCTGATCACGCTGCGCAACGCCACCGAGCATCAACTTGCAGTGTGTGCGGCGGTGATCGACGAGTCGGGGATCGCCCGTAAGGCCGGTTCGACGACGTCAAAGTTGTTGCAGTCCAACGGTGCAGCCCCAGCATCCGCATATCGGTGGCTGCGGATCGGAACCGGTTTGGCCGGCCTGGATCGCACGGCCGGGTATTCGCGAGATGGGTTTCTGTCCTCCGAACACGTGGACGCGGTGGTCAAGGGCGTGGCACATGTCGTCGGGCGGTCCGAGGATCAGGTCACCGCCGAGCACAAGGTCGGGTTCGAGCGGAAACTGTTGAACCACGCCATCTCCGGGGCGCCGCCCGCGGAGATCGGCGCAGCTGCTCGAGCGTTGGGCAATGAGGTCGCCGCAGATACCGGGGGCCCGCCGCCGGCCGAAGACCGGTCGCTGAACAGTCTCGAATACAAAGTCCGTGACGGCCGCTGTGTCGGCACGTTCGATGTGGATGCGGTGATCGGAGAGAAGTTGCACTCCGTGTTGGACCTCTGGTCCCGGGCGCGCCCCGAACCCGACGGCTCGGACGACAGCCGCAGTCCCGAGCAACGCCGCGCTGATGCGTTGCACCATTTGTTGGACTGCGGTGGTGGTGGGCAAACGCTGGTGTCAGCACCGCGGACCGAAGTGATGGTCACCGTGCCCGCCGACCATCCCGAGGCCGCCACTCTGCCGTGGATGGGGCCGGTCACCGAAGCTACCGCTGCGATGTTGGCATGTGATTCGGCGATCACCTCGATCACCCTCGATGGTCAGGAGGTCCCGATCGATCTGAGTCCACTGAAACGGTTGTTCACCGGTCTGGTGCGTAAAGCGATCATCGTCCGCGACACCTGCTGCGTGAAATGCGGTGGCCATGCCAGCTGGTCGGACTGCCATCACATCGTGCACTTCGTGGACGGCGGTGCGACCACGTTGGAAAACGGGTGTTTGTTGTGCCGCACCTGCCACATGGCGGTCCACAACACCGGCTGGGACGTGATCATGGGCTCGGACGGACACCCGTGGATGATCCCGCCGGCCGATATCGATCCGCAGCGAAAACCTTTACCGGCCTACAACCGACGAACCCTGTCCCTCGCCGCCTGAACCAACTTTCCACCACCAGCGCACCCGAGATCTTGTCGGGACCGCGCACGCATCTTTGACAACTCCATAGTGTGAAAAGCGTGTGATGCTGTCGCCCGTTCCAAATCGGTTGGGCGGGAAGGGCGGCAGCGCCACTGGCTTGGGTGCGTCAGGGCAGGTCGACCTTGGAGGCCAGCCAGCGTCCGTCGACCTTCTCCATGGTCATCAGGACACGGCTCCGGTCGATTCTCGCGTCCGGCGTCGCGGTGTTGGTGACGCTCTGGTCGACAAAGAGCATGACCTCCACCTTGGACGTCGTCGCCGACTTGATACCCGAGTCGATGACCGTACCCTGGGCATTCGCCTTGTTCTCGACCAGCAGATCGCGTAGCTGCCCGCTCGACTGCGAGTACATGTCCTTGAACTCCCCGGTGGCTCCGTCGAGTACGGCCGCGAAGTTCTGGTCCAGCCTGTCCGAGCTGACACTGGTCAGGGTGACCGCATATTGCTCTGCCGCCGCCCGGGCTTCGTCGGCGGCCGCATCGATGTTGTTCTGCTCGTTCAGCTTCCAGCCCAGGACCGCGGCCACCACGATTGCCGCGATGGCGATGACTGCCAGCGCGGCCACGGCGATCCGGCGAATCCTGAACACCGTCCGCCAGGAACGGCCGCCGGTATCCTTGCCGCTCTCGTCGGTGGCCTTTTCGTCGGTGGCCTTGTCCTTGAGTGCCTTGTCCTCGGGTCCCTTGTCCTCGGCAACCTCATCGGCTGCCGGCCCCTCGACCACGTCCGTTGAAGTGCCGGCCTTCGAGATGTCGACCGTGGCCGCCGGGGTATCCGCTTCTGCGGCTTCGGATTCGGCTTCGGTGTCCGCGTCCTCGGCCATCAATTCCCACTTTTCTTCGGGCGTGGAGGTGACCGTTCCGCTGAGCTTGCTCATCGTTCTCTCCTCTGGATTGTCTCCGCTGTGGTTGTGGTGACCACCTGGCTGTTGTGTGGTCATGGCGCCGAGGGCAGGACAGGGCCCGCATAGGGCAACGGAATCGACTCCGGCCCAATGGGGGTCGGTGATGCCGTGGCGAGCGGATCGGCACCGGGTGGCGGACCGCCCGAATCGTCGCCGGCGGGACGTGGAGCATTGGCCGCACCCCGGATCAGCTGCGACGGATCGTCTTCCGTGCAGTACGTGCCGTAGAGATACGGCTCCGGGAAGTCCACCTGCCAATGTGGACGGCGCGGCAGATCGTATTGGCAGTTCTTCCGCGGATAGATGTTCACCGCAGCCCAGATACCTCCGTCGCGCATGACCGATGCGATCGCGTCGAGGGTCGAACCGTCGCGGTCCTGCGGGAAGAAGAACTCTTGCAACGCAGGAACTCTCAGATAGGTCAGCTGGGCGACGGTCGTCAGGCTCCCCAGGAGCTGGACCATCGTCGGTGAGTTGTCGGCGATGATCGAGTCGACGGCCTTCAACGTCGCCGGGGTCTGGTCGATGAACGTCCGGAAGCCCTTGTCCATCGACGCTATTCCGTCCAACGTTCCGGCAAGATTCGCCGACGTGTCCGCCAGCCCCGGGCTCATCTCCTCGAGAGTGCCCAGGACAACCCGACTGTTGTTGAGCAGGCTGACCGTCTGCGGGAGCACCGAATCGAGCGTATTGATGAGGAAGGTTCCGCCGGTGATGATCGATTCCAGCTTCTCGGGACCCTGCGGACCGACCCCCAGTTCGGTGATGATCGTCTCGACTTTTTCCGGCTCTATCTGTGCCAACATCCCGTCGAGGTCGCCCAGCAGATCGGCCATCGGAACCGGTGTGGTGGTCTGGTCAGCCTCTACCACCGAGCCGTCGGTCAGGTAGGGGCCGTCATCGGTGGTGGGCCGGAAGTCGAGGTACTGCTCGCCCGCCGGTGACAGTCCGGCGACCCTGACCTCGCCATCACTGGGGATCTGCACTCCGCCTTGGATCGTGGCAACCGCCACCACCCCGTCATCCGAGAGTTCGACCTTCGCGACCTTGCCGATCGGCACACCTCGCAGGGTCACGTCCTGGTTCGGTAGCAACCCACCCGACAACGCGAGATTGACCCGCACCGTCATCTTCGTTGCGGTCGGATCGGCCTGGAAGACCCCGAACACCAGGTAGGTGACGCCGAGGACCAGCACCGTCAGCAGGGCGCCGACCGACAGCCACAGTCGATGGTCGACCAACTTCCCCACACCGTTGACGACCAGTTTTGCCGGTGTCTCCAAAGGCCCGGTGGCGTACTCGAGTTGCTGGGTCATCGGCGCGGTCCCGTCAGATGGCCACGCAGCCGCTCGAGGGTGTGGGTCAGTGTGCCGATGGCGTTGGCGCCGTCGGTTTCCAGGGTCGGGAGTCGGCTTCCCGGATCGGCCGAGTGCCCCGGGTCCGCAACCGCACCGATCGAGAGATCTTCGAGATCGGCATACGGATGGGCCGCGGTGCCATTGGTGATCTTGATGACCGGTGCCAGCAACGCGTTCACCTTGTCGAGGTCGGCCTCGGGGTTGGTCGCGGCGGCATTGAGTTCGGCCGCAAGCGCGTTGAGGTCGGCGATCATTCCGCGGTCACCCGTACCGGCCACCGACGGGAACTCGGCCAACTGGGCGGTGACGTCGGCGAGTTGCTTGACGACGCCGAGTATCTGACCGGTGTTCGCGTTGAGGACGGTCAGCGCCGGCCCCGCCGCCGCGATCGCATCGGTGATGGTGCTCTGACCGGCCGACAACGTCGACACCAGTCGATTGGTCTGGTTCAGGGTGGTGCGGATCTCGCTCGAACGGGCCGAGAGCTTGCCGATCAGGCTGGTGGACTGGTCGATCAGCGCACCCAGCCGATCCCCTTTGTCCCCCACCGCTGTCCCCAGGCCGTTGATGACCTTGGTCAGATTGCGGATCACGCCACCGTTGACCAGCAGTGCCGACGTGGTCAGCACTTCCTCGATGGTGGCGGCCGCGGAGGTCTGCTCGATCTCGATGGCATCTCCGTTGTGCAGGACCGCGCCATCAGGGGCCGCATCCGGGGGCGGCTGCACCGCCACGAAGATGTCGCCGAGCGGTGTCGCCGAACGCAATTCCGCGCGGGTGCCGGACGGCAGGCTCACCTTCTCGCTGATCTTCAGCGTGACAACGGCCGTGTAGTCCTCGACCCGCATACCTTCGACCTCACCGATGTCTGCACCGGCGAGTTTGACCTTCGCCTGATTCGGGAGATTGAGTGCGTTCTGGAAGGTGGCGTAAAGCGTGTACGTGTCGCCGGCGACACTGCGCGCGGGCAGCGGCACCGACTCGAGGTCCATCGAACACGCGCTGGTGAACACCGTGAGCGCAACCAGCGCTCCGCCGAACGCGACCTGTCCCCGGCGCCTCATCGGGGCAGTCCTGCCATGCCCTCGAGCATTGCCGAGACCCCGAAGTCGGGGCCGAAATCGGACAGCGTCCCGGTGGCACAGCCCAGTTGACGCAATCCCAACACGTTGCACACTTCTTTCAACAGCTGGCCGTCGAAGAACACCTTCTCGATCTGCGCATGGACCCTGGCGACCTTGTTGTCCTGATCGATGATGTTGTAGACGCTGTCCAGCAACATCGGTGTGACATCCAGGAACTCGCCGATCTCCCGCCGATAGTCCGCCAGCGACTTCACGAGCGTATTGGCGTTGGTCGCGGTTGTTTTCAGGTTTCCCTGGTTGTCCCGGAGCAGACTTTCTGCCTGCAACAGGATCTCGTTGACCTGGGCGCCGGTGTTGCCTGCCCCGAGGTCCTGGTCGGCGAGGATGTCGCTCAGTTGACTGATCGCAGAACCGAACTCCCGGATCTGCCCGTCGTTGGAGGCTGCGGCATCGGTCAGGACCGACAGGTTGTCGACGACGGTGGTGATCGCGTTCTTGGTCTCGACGCCCCCGTCTTCGCCCATCCGCAGCGCGTTGGACAACTGCGTCAACGCACCGCGCATGTCCTGGCCGTTGCCTTCGGTGATCGCCGATCCGACATCGAGCAGCTCCGCGACCGGGCCGGCACCCTGCCCATCACCTTGGAGTTCGACGGCGAGGTCGTCGGCCATCGCCAGCAACCGGTCGAACTCGACCGGGGTCTTGGTGCGGGCGGGACCCACCTGATCGTTGTTCTCCAACGTCGGCCCACCGGTATAGGCCGGTGACAGTTCGATGTGCCGGTCGGTGAGGATCGAGGTCGACACGGTCACCACGTTCACGTCTGCCGGGATCTCGACGTCGCTGTCGATCTTCATCGCCACCTCCACGTGGGTGCCCTTCGGCGTGATCGTCTCCACCGTCCCCACCGGCATCCCCAGCACCGACACCGCGTTGCCCTCGTACAGCCCGACCGCATTGTCGAACAGTGCGCTGACCCGGATCGATCCCTCAGAAGCGGTGGCAGCGCGGACGCTGCCGAAGCAGACCACAGCGACCAGCATCACGATGAGGGCGACCTTGACGATCGCCTTGCGCGTCCTCATTTGCAGTCCTTGAGGTATTCGGGAAGGTTCACCTGGTTCGCCCGGCCACTGATCGCGCACATCCAGGAATCGACGAACGGCCCTGCTATCGAGGTGAAGTCGGCTTCGTTCGCGGTGCCGGTGACGTTGGCGAAATTGCGGATCGGGACCGGCAGGATCTGCAGGGCGTTGCGCAGCAGATCATCGTTGGATGCCAGGGTCTGCAGCATCCCGTTCAAATTCGTGATCAGCTCATCGACCGCGGGGCGGTTGTCCACCACGATCGTCTGCAGCTGGTCCACCAGTTCTGTTGTTGCAGCAAAAAGCTGGTCGATCATGGCGCGCCGAGAGTTGATCTCCTGCAACACCTCCCGGCCCTGCGCAATCAATGATCCCAGGTTGCCCTGCTGTTTGCGGATCACGTCGGTGAGCACTTTGGTGCTGTCCAGTAACGAGCCGACCTGACCCCGCCGATCGGCCATGATCGATGCCAGGCTCTCGACATTGGTCAGCACCTGCGGAATCAGCTCCGGCGTCCCCTCGAGCTGCGCCGAGAGTGTGGACATCGTCTCTCCGATGTTCGCGAAGTCGACCTGTTCGAAGGTTGTGGTGGCGCTGGTGATCAGCTGCTGCAGGTCGTAGGGAACAGCCGTGTGCGCCAGGTTGATCCGTCCACCCGGAAGACCCCCGGTGCCGGCCGGTTTGAGTTCGACGTACCGCGAGCCCAACAACGTCGTGAGCTGGATGGAGGCGGTGGTGTCCGCACCCAGCTTCACATCGTCGTCGATCTCCAACGTCACCACCACGTGGTCACCCGCCAACCGCGTCGCGGCGACCGTACCAACCGACACACCGGCAACGGTGATCGAATCACCTGGGCTGACGCCGGCCGCCTGCGCGAAGTCGGCGTCGTATCTGGCCTTGCCGATCCCGGCCCCCGCAACCTGCACCAGGGCGACCAGCA
Organism: Williamsia sp. z34; assembly: GCF_059553395.1. NCBI lineage: Bacteria > Bacillati > Actinomycetota > Actinomycetes > Mycobacteriales > Nocardiaceae > Williamsia > Williamsia sp. z34. The sequence continues at coordinate 30,124 of NZ_JCANWW010000006.1, forward strand.
AGACCACGATGATGCCCACCGTCACCGCGCCGAGCACTGCCATGTTGTACTTTTCGACCGGCCGGCGGATCACCCCGCCCGCTCCGGAGACCATTCGTTTCAGCATGATGTCCTCACTGGCACGCCGGGGAGAACGTGGTCTTGCCGCCGGGTGTGGCAGCGTCGACGATGGACGGGATCACGTTGCTCAGCGCCGGAATGTACGTGACATTCAGGGTGCACAGGTAGGTGTCGATGTACGCGCCGGCCTGAGTGACGCGGGCCAGGCCCTTGAGCAGGATCGGGACATTGAAGCCCAGGTACGCGAACGCATCCAGGTTCTCCATGTAGTGCTTGGCGAAACCCGGTTGCCGGGTGAGGAATTGGTCGAGTTCCGGGGCGGCCTCATTGGCCAGTGTGGCCACCCGCCCCACCACCGTCGAGATCGAATCGATGGAGGTCACGAGTTCTTCACGCCGTTGGGCCAATTGGGTGAACATCGCCTGCGATTGGGTGATCACCGTGTCGACCGCGCCACGTTGTTCGGCAAAGGTCCGAACGATGCCGTCGAGGTTGCCGATGATGTCTCCGAGTATCTGATCGGGTCCGGCAAACGATTCCGCGAGTTCGGATGTCTGCGCGACCAGGGTCGTGATCGACCCGTTGTCGCCCTGCAGGGCCCGGATGATGGAGGTGGTGATGTTGTCGATCTGGTTGGGATCCAGAACACTGAAGAGCGGCTCGAATCCGTTGAGCAGCACCGAGATGTTGAATGATGGTTCCGTCCGTTCAAGCGGGATCTCGCCACCCTTCATGACACGGGGGTCACCGTAATCGCCGAGTGAGAGTCCCAGGTAGCGCTGACCGATGATGTTCTCGTAGGTGATCGAGGCCTTCGTGTCGCCGTAGATCTTCTGGTCGGATTCCACCCGGAAGCCGACCTTGGCCACCAGCCCGTCCAGCTCGATCGAATCGACCCGCCCCACCCGGACACCGGCCATCCGGACGTCATCGCCGATACCGAGACCCGATACATCGCTGAACACCGCCGTATACGAGGTCGACGGACCGTCGACGCTGCGCCGCAGGGTGTTGAAGACGGTCCACGTCAACACAATCGAGACGACCAGGAAGATGATCAGACCGATGAGTGGCTTGCGATAACTCATGACTGCGGCTCCTCTTCCGCCGCAGCGACATCGATCGTGGTCCCACGGGCGAGCGGTCCGAGCAAGAGGGTGGACGCAGCGCTGGGGGCCTCACCGATGATCTGGCCGAGCACCTCTTGTTCCTGCGCGCTGCCCACCGAGCCGACGTTGCCTCCCATCGGTGCGGACATGAAATTCTGCGCCCCGCTTCGGGAGGGGAACACCGACGTCCCGTCCCCCACCGGAGCCGTCTGGCAACTCGCCCCTTCCAGCGCGCCGTAACGCGGGCAGTCGGCGCGGGTGAACATGCGGTGAGGGGTGAACTGGAACAAGAACTTTCCGGCGCCGTTCTGTGCACCGACCGGCCAGAACTCCTCGAACCACTTGTCGGAGATGTTCGCCAGGCTGGTGGTGATCTGGGAGAACGACGATCCACCGTCGGCGAGCACACCGAGCACCGGCGACAGGTTGGTGGTGATCCCGATGATCGTGTCGGTGTTGTTCGCCAGTGCCGTGTTCGCCGTCGCCAGAGTGGTCGAGGCGCCCGCCAACAATTCGTTCAGCCCACGGTTCTTCTCCGCGAGTGTCTTCATCGGCACGACCGCGCTGTGCATCACGTCGAGCAATTCGGGCGCCGACTCGTTCAAACCCTGGACCGCACCGCTCAGTGCGCTCAGAGTCGATCGCCCATCGCCGGTTCCGATGATCGCGTCCATTTCTCTGGTGATCCGATCGAGTGCGGCTCCGGCGTCCGAGATCTCGGCACCGTGGCGATCGGTGGCCTGCGCCACCACCGCCAGCAGTCCCACCGTTTCATCGGTACCCACCCGGGCCGACGCGGCGATGATCTCCCGGAGTTTGGTCATGGCGGTCTGCAACTGGATGGTCGAGGCACTCTCGTCCTGTTCGATGATCGCCCCTTCGGTCAGTGGCGGCGCCGCACCGTTGTCGATCAGCTGGATCGACGAGACCGCGAAGACGTTGCTGGGCACCACTCGTGCGGTCACCGTCTGCGGAATGTCCCGGGCGTACGCGGGATCGAGCGCAAGGTCGACATGATTCGTCCCGCCGGCCTGTCCCGGTTCCAGGCCACTGACGGTGCCGACCAGCACACCGCGGTATTTGACGTCCGAGTTGTTGGGCAGTCCGTCACCGACGTCGGCGAGTACTGCGGTGGCCTTCAGGACGTCGTCGAACTTGCCGTTCACCTTGGCCATCAACGCCACCAGGAGCAGTGTGACCACGACCAACACGCTGATACCGATCAGGTACAGCCGCGTGTTGGAGTTCCCCCGCGGGTCTGCGTCGAACATGACCGCCATCTCAACCACCGAGCCTTGCACCGGTGCCGACGCCCCAGAATGCCATCGTCAGCAGCAGATTCAGGACAATCATCGCCGAGATGCTCGCGCGCATCGCCCGTCCGGCCGCCGTACCGACACCCTGTGGTCCACCGGCCGCGTAATAGCCGTAGTAACACTGGATCGTCGACGTCACGATCACGAACACGACTGCCTTGGCCAACGAGTACAAGACGTCGGTGCCGCCGAGCACCAGCCGGAAATAGTGCTCGTAGGTTCCGGCGGGCATGCCGCTGGAAAGGCCGACGATCATCTGCACCGTCACATAGTTCAAAGTCAGACAGGCCAGGTAGAGCGGGATGATGGCAACGATCGAGGCGAGTAGCCGGGTGGTCACCAGGTACGGGATGGGCCGGATGGCCAGGGCTTCCATCGCGTCGATCTCCTCGGAGATCCGCATCGCACCGAGTTGGGCGGTGAACCGGCAACCGGCCTGCGCGGCAAACGCCAGTGAGGCCATGATCGGTGCCAGTTCCCGGGTGACGGCCGTCGATGCGACCATGCCGGTCGCCGGCTCCAGACCGAGCAGATGCAGCGCCTGATAGCCCTCGATCGCCACCAGCGCGCCCGCCGCCGCTCCCAGGACGATGATCACACCGGCAGTACCGCCGCCGACGACGATCGATCCGTTGCCCCAGGTCACGTCCGAGAGAATCCGCAGGAACTCCTTGCGATAGTGGCGCAGCGTCAACGGGATCGACACCAGCGCCCGGACGAGGAACGCGACCATGTGACCCAGGCGCATGACCAGGACGCCCTGCGCGTTGGCGGCTCTGACAAAGGGGCGCGTTCCGGGTGGATAGTATTTCGACGCCATCTAGAAACCCGTCCGCGGGAACAGCAGTACGTACAGCTGGGTGAAGCCGACGTTGACCACCATCAACAGGATGATGGAGGCGACCACCGTCGCGTTGACCGCATTCGCGACGCCGGCCGGTCCACCCCTGGTGTTCAAACCCTTGTGACAGGCCACGATTGCCACGATCGCCCCGAAGACCACCGCCTTGATCATCGTCAGATAGAAGTCGCCGACCGTGGCGAACGATGCGAAGGTGGAGACAAATGTGCCGGGGGTTCCGTTCTGCACGAAGGTGTTGAACAGGTAGCCGGAGAAGAACCCCACGAAGCACACGACACCGGTCAGACTCACGCCGACGAGGATCGCCGCCGCCAGGCGCGGCACGACCAGTCGCTGGATCACCGACAGCCCCATCACCTCCATCGCGTCGATCTCGTCCCGGATCTTGCGGGAACCGAGATCGGCGCAGATCGCCGAACCGGCGGCCGACGCCATGAGCAACGCCGCGACCATCGGGGCGCCCTGCCGGATGACCGCCAGACCGCTGGCCGCACCGGCCATCGACGTCGCACCCACCTGACCTGCCAACAGGGCGAACTGGATGGACAGCGTCATGCCGATGGGTACGGCCACGAACACGGTGGGCATGGCCGACGCCGAGGCCATGAAGGCCGACTGTCGCACGAACTCTTCGAACGGGAACCGCAGCCGGACGATGTCGATGATCAGGTACTGAATCGCCCGCAGTCCCAAGACGCATTGACCGCCAACGGTTTCCAGTGAGGCCTTCGGATGGCGACGGACGTAGCCGCGCATCCAACCGGTGATCTCACCGACGGCCGACCGCCGCGGTGCCCGATCCCGCGGCTCGGTATCCCGTTTGCGAGGCGCCGTGCCCTTGGACCCGGCGGTCGGCGGATGATCGAGAATGGCCATCAACAACTCTCGGCTGCAGTGATACCTGGCCGTGTGCCCACGGCGGGTGACGTACGTTCACTCAGCATTCTTGATTCCCCCTTGATCCCCCCGGATCACAAGCAGTGGAGTCGATTTCACCGCTTGTGAACGCGAGGCGACAAGTATCGAGTATGGCTGTCGTCGTTATCGATGTGTCATGATCGAGCGGATTCCCCCCGCTTTTCACAGATCCCGGCTAGATGTACCAGCCGCCGTTGACCCCGATGCTCTGCCCGGTGATGAAACCGGCCTGCTCGGTGCACAGGAATGCCGCGGCAGCACCCACGTCGTCCGGCAGCCCCGCCCGGCGAACGGGAGTCATCGCGGCAAGATCGCTGATCGCCGGGATGTATCCGTTCTTGACGCCCTGCTGAGCCATCGGGGTGTCGATGATCGACGGCGGAATGGTGTTCACCGTGATCCCCTCCGGCGAATACTCGTACGCCAGAGCCTTGGTCAGGGCGATCACGCCACCCTTCGACGCCACATAGTGCGCCCGTTGTGGTGCTCCGCCCTGCGCGCTGGACGACGAAATCGTGACAATCCGTCCCCAGCCGGCGGCCGTCATATCCGGGATGACCGCCTGCGCCGCATTGAACGTCCCGGTGAGGTTCACCGAGAGCATGCGTTCCCACCCCTGCGCGGTGATGTCGGTGAACGGCAATTGCGCTTCGATGCCGGCACTGGTCACCAGGATCTGCACCGGGCCGAACGCCTCCCGAACCCGACCGAGTGCGGCGTCGATCGCAGCCCGGTCGGTGACGTCCACTTCGGCCGACATCGCCTCGGTCCCACGAGATCTCAGGTCCTCGGCCGCCTTGTGCGCCTCGTCGCCACTCAGGTCGAAGATCGCGATGCGATGTCCGGCCGCGGCAAGATGCTGTGCCACCGACAGTCCGATACCCGAGGCGCCACCGGTGATGACGGCGACCCGGCTCACGGTGCCGTCGTTCTCCAATTCGGTCATCGACACGCTCAGTCGATCGGCGTGAAGTCGAGGTACAACTCGGTCAGACCACGCAGGATGTAGGTCGGTTCGAAGTTGAAGACGCGAGCGTCCTTGGGACCGTGCTTCTCCTCGTTGATCCGGATGTTGCCCATCCGATCGAGGAAACGATTGAAGGAGACCTCGCCTTCGACCTTTGCCAGCGGCCCACCGGGGCACGAGTGGATGCCCCGGCCAAATGCCATCTGCTCCTTGACGTTGTGCCGCTCGAGATCCAACTCGTGCGGGTTGTCGAAGCGTGAGGGGTCACGGTTGATCGCGCCGACACAGAGCATGACCGTGGTACCGGCTTTGACATCCAGGTCGCCGACGGTGGTGGTCTTCTTGGCCAGCCGGAACGTCGACTTGACGGGCCCCTCCATCCGGAGGGTTTCTTCGATGAAGTTCCCGATCAGCGTGCGGTCGTCGCGGATGCGCTGCTGCAACTCCGGGTCTTCGGCCAGGAACCGCAGTCCGGCACTGAGCAGCTTGACCGTGGTTTCCTGTCCCGCCGCGAATACGAATGTGGCAGAACGCACCACGTCGATGACCTCGGGGATCGAACCGTCCGGATACTTGGCCTCCGCCAGCGCGGTCAGCACGTCACCGCGGGGTTCTCTCCGCCGGTCCTCGATGTACTTGCTGAACTTGGAGTCCAGCCATTCCAGCGGATTCTGATCGAGCGTGTCGTCGTCGAGTGAACCCACCCGGGCACCTTCACGCGGTGACCCGAGACGGGTGCGGAACTCGTCGTGGTCCTCTTCCGGCACACCGAGGAGGTCGGCAATGACCAACAGCGCGAAGGGTTTTGCGTAGTCCTTCAAGATCTCGGTACTACCGCTCTTGACGAACTCGTCGAGTTGCGTGTCGGCCAGACGCCACATGAACTCTTCGTTTTCCTTGATGCGGCGAGGCGTGAACAAGCGGTTCAGCAGTCCGCGGGACAGCTTGTGTTCGGGGTTGTCCATCGTGACCATGTGCTCGTGCATGATCATCTGGGGGCGGTACCGGGCGATGAGATCACTGATGTCGTCGCCCTCGGGGGTGAACGGCAGGTCGGGGAAAGGCCCGCCGACCGCATTGCAGGACGAGAAGTTCTCGGTGTCGCGGAACACCGCGAGCGCTTCGTCGTGTCCGGTCACCGTCACCACTCCGTGGTGGGGTTCGACCAGCACCGGGCACTGTGACCGCAGGTGATCGAAGTACGGATTCGGGTCAGGAATTATCGACTGATCCGTAAAGAAGTCGATCGAATCGAAGTCACTCACGTAATACGCCTCCCTCGTGGTGCATGACTGGCCGTTGCCATTCACGTTCTCGGTCGAACTTCGGACCCCTGGGCTGTGTCCGTTCCCCGCCGATTGCTGAGCACTCGCCTTGCATTGCTGAGCACTTGAATAGCATGCCCCATCAAGTGAGGTCAACATCACTATTTCGCGAAACTGGTCAACCAGTCGCAGAAAAACCCCGATGGCCGCACACGTGTCCGGCATGTCTGGATCGACGATACCGCATGAGTTACCGAATGAACGACGGTAAGCGGCACAACGCGATGCGCCGTGCCTGGGATTCGGCTTACGCGGCCGCCCCGAGCAGGCTGTCGACGATCGTGCGCGCCGTCGGTATCGCCGTCTCGTCGCCCATCCGGGCGCCGGTATTGGCGGCGGCCACGATGGCATCGAGCTGAAAGGCCAGGGCGTGGGCATCGCGTCCCGCGAGATGACCTTGGTCCTGGGCGCGTCCGATCTCCGTTTCCAGCAGCGCGAACCAGTCGCGGCGATCGGCGTCGATCGCGTCACGAACCGGGCCGCTGCGGCTGTCGAACTCCACGGTGGTGGCGACGCGGAAACAACCGCCGGGCAGGACGGGCCCACTGACGTAGTCGAACCAGTTGTCGACGAGCGCCAGCAGTCGGGGCATCCCCCGGGGCTCGCCGAACACCGGCTTCACGACGTGGTCGATGAAGACCTCACGGGCCGCCTGCACTGCGGCGACCTGCAGATTTTCTTTGGTGCCGAACAGGGTGGCGACACCACTTTTACTCAGACCCAGATCGGCGGCGAGCTTACCGAGACTGAGCCCGGTGAGCCCTTCCACGGAGGCCACGTCGGCGGCGTGGCGCGCGATGGTCGCCCGGGCGCGCGCCCCCTTGACCAAGCGCTGGTCGGAGGTCTGCATCAGCTCGGCCATCTCTCCATCGTGGCATCTGGGTCTTGCAAAGTCGAACGATCGGTCGTACTTTTTAATAAATACGTACGACCGTCCGTGTTGTTTATGGTTCTCCGTCTTCCTCCTCCGATACCCCCGCCCTCCACGTCACCCGAGAGGCAATCCCATGACCGAGGTTTCCGCGCCGGGCACCGCCCCGCCACCGCCGCAGTCCACCGCCCGATCGGCCCGGCTGTCGCTGCTGGTCGCCTGTGGTGCGGCCTTCATCGCATTCCTCGACCTGTCGGTCGTCAACATCGCCTTTCCGGCGATCGCCCGTGACTTCACCGCCACCCCGGCGACCACACTCACCTGGGTGGTCAGCGGATACGCGGTTGCCTTCGCCGCCTTGCTCACCCCGGCGGGCCGCTTCGCCGATGTCCTCGGGCGGCGCCGCGTATTCCTCTATGCGCTGGGGGCTTTCGCGATCACCTCACTACTGTGCGCCTTCGCACCCGATGCCGGATGGCTGATCGGCGGCCGGTTCCTGCAGGGTGCGGCCGCATCGTTGATGATCCCGGCCGGACTCGGATTGGTGCTCGGCGCCACCGAACCGAAACGCGTCGGAGTCGCGGTCGCCGCATGGACCGCCGCCGGCGGGTTTGCCGCAGCGGTCGGGCCCGCCATCGGTGGCGTCCTCGTCGAATGGTTCGGGTGGCGTTCGGTTTTCATCATCAACGTCCCGGTCGCCGCGGTTCTCATCATGTTCGGACTGACCATCACCACCGCTGACACGCGCAGGGCCCGACACGGGTACCCGGACCGGCTCGGAACGGCAGCGACCGCGCTGGGCATCGCGGCCGTGGTCGCAGCGGTCACCGAAGGCGGCCAGTGGGATTGGCTTGCATGGCAAACGCTGCTGTGCGCCGGAACAGGAACTGCGGCGTTGGCCATGGCCCTGTTGCGATCCCGACGACACCCGAGACCGGCCATCGCCGTGGAGTTGTGGCGCAACCGCCGCTACGCGCTCACCAACATGACCTCGTTCGTCTTCGGTGCCGCGATGTTCGCGTGGCTGCTGGCCGGTCCGCTGTGCCTCGACGCGATCTGGCACTACTCCGTTCTGGAGTCGGCGGCGGCAATGACCGTCGGGGCGATCGCCGCCATGGTCACCGCGGTGGGCGCCGGGCGGGTACCGGCAAATCGTCAACGCGCACTGGGTGTTGTCGGCGCCCTCATGTTCGCCGCGTCGTGCGCGTACATGAGTACCGATGTCTGGGGTGCCGAACCCGCGCTGTGGCAGGCCTGGGTGCCCGCCGGGATTCTCGGCGGTGGCGGTATCGGCGTGATACTCACGACGCTCGGGACCACCGCCGTGGGATCGGTTCCGCCGCAGCAGTTTGCTACTGGCATCGGCATGAACCTGACCGCCCGGCAGACCGGCGGAGCGCTGGGGGTCGCAATCCTCGCCGCCGTCTTCGCTGCCAACCCCGGCGGGCACCTGTCCGCGTTCCACACCGTCTTCGCCGTCTGCGCCGGGATCGCTTTCACGGCCGCCGCCTGCGCCGCAGCCATTCCCACCAGCCCTCGAGGAGAATCACGATGAGCTACAACGACAGTCGCGACATCGACAACCACACGGAGGTGGACGATCCGATGTTGCTGACCCCCGATGCAGCCCACGAGATGCTGGCAGGAACGCCGTGGCGCCGGTTCGCGGTCATCGGCGATTCGATCGCCGCGGGCACCGGTGATCCGTGGCCCGGGTACGCCGATGTGCCGTGGGCCGACCGGCTGGCGGCGACCATGAGGTCGGTACATCCAGATCTCGCCTATCTCAACACCGGCAAGATCGGCGCCACCATCGGTCAGGTCCATGCCGAACAGGTGCGCCCCGCCCTCGACTTCGAACCGGATCTGGTGCACGTTTCCGGCGGCGGCAACGATCTGTTCCTGCGCGACGCCAACCTGCTCGCAGTGGAACGCGACCTCGACGATCTTTGCACCGCCGCGACCGCAGGAGGGGCCAGGCTGTCGATGTTCACCCTGGCCGATGCCTTCACCGGTCCCCTGCGCTCGTTGCGCCCCACGTTCGTCGCCTTCGCCGACATCGTGCGCCGGGTGGCCATCCGCCACGACGCGATCCTCACCGAATTCTGGGACCACCCGGCCAGGTTGCGGGCGAATTGGTTGAGCGCAGACCACATTCACCTCACGATGGCCGGGCATGCGGTCGTCGCATCCGACGTCACCAAGTCACTGGCAAGGTTCCATCGCGGCAGCCTATGAGAGCCTCGAAAAGGTGAGAGCACCCGAACGCCCTTCGGCGTATCGGGTGCTCCTGCTCGGGCAGACGAGCCCTACGTGCTGGTGGCCTCGGTGCTGCCCGCAGCCGGCATATCCGGCATACCTTCAGGCCGTGTCATGCCGTCCGGTGGTGTCATCCCCTCTGGGGGCGTTCCGCCCGGTCCGCCGGGGCCACCTTGACCGCCCGGGCCTCCACCGCCTCCGGGAGGCGCCGGCTGCGCATTCGCCGAGTTCTCGGCGACACCGATGGTGATCGAGACCTGGTAGCCGTCCGCCACGTTGCCTTCGGCGGTCGCCATCTCGGCGTCCCAGCCGTCACCGAATACGTTGTCCTTGTCGAGACTGATCGCCGCGAGATTGGAGACGCTCTTTTCGTATCCGGCCGTGGCGTAGACAATCTTGCTGACGTCTTCCGGAAGAGCGATCTGGGAGGTCAGCCGGGCATCACTGCCGGCGACCGCCACCTCGAGGGAGTCGTAGACCTCGAAATGGATGTGGGGCCAGCGACCCGAATAACAGGCGGGATAGATCGACCTGAACGAGACCGTGCCGTCCGCGCCGGCCACCTGTACGCCGCGCAGGTAGTTCTGATCAGCCACTTTGGATCCGTAGAGCGAGTACTCGCCGCCGGAGTCGCAATGCCAGATGTACACGGCCATGCCCTCGCCCGGATTGCAGTCCTTGGTCAGGTCCTGCAGGGCCATGGTGATCGTGACCGGCACACCTTCGGCCGTACCCGACATGCTGCCGAAGCTGGTGGTGATGTCCTGGCGCACGATGCCGGACTCGATCAGTACGTTGGGGCCGTTCGATCCATCGCCCGGGTATGGTCCGGCGGTCTCCTGCGGCGCGGCGTCCACACATTCGCCGATCGCGGTCGCGGCCCCGGTGGTCGAACTGCCACCGGCCGACGACGAACCCGCCGCGGTCGACGTCTTCGAATCCGACGAGGAGGTTCCGCAGGCCACCAGAGTTGCCGCGCCGGCCGCACCGAAGAGTGCCAGCGCACCACGCCGCGACATCATCTTCTGCATGTCGTGTGCCAGGCCCAGGTCGTGCTCATGGACCTCGCCCTCTGGTCCTTGTCCGAACAACCGACGCTTACCCATCACTTCTCCCTTGCAAAGCCGAGCCAGATCAAAATCTTCTGAAAACCCCAGTAGACCCACCGGACATGGTGGGAACCTGCGCTGATGCTGTGAGTTTGCTGGACGCCTGAACTGCCGGCGACGTGTCCCTCAGGCCGCCGAGGGAGCTCCGACGTGCGGGTCCTGCTTCTCGGGGGTTCGCAGAAAGCGGCCGATCCGTCCCTGGTCCGACGCCAGCGCGTGAACGATCACCGTGGCGGCGACCAGGATTGCCGAGAACAGGAACAACCAGCTGATGATGGTGAAGATGACACCCAGGATGCCGAATTGTCTCGTGGCGCTGTCGAGGACCGGCCCCAGTGCGACCCGCGAACCGAAGGACAGCGCCGTCAGTCCGATCGCCGAGATCATGCCGGTCAACAGGCTGCAGCGGATGTTCACCCGCCGCTCGGTCAGCATGCGGCAGACCCAGAACCAGAGCAGCGTCCAGAACGCCAGGTCCGCGAAGATCTCCAGAACGAGACCGATCAGACCGAAAATCCAGCCGATGTCACCGAGGTTCGCGATGAGACCCTGGGCCGCCACGCCCAGGGTGATCGCCAGGACGACGACGATCCACCGCCATCCCTTGCTGAAGGTCAGCTTCGGAGTGCCCCAGACTCGGGCATACATCCGGTCGAGGGCACGAGAGAAGGACGTCGCGCTGATGACCGTCATCAACGCTCCGATGACGCCGAAGGTGACCGCCGATTCGCCCGTATCCCCTGACGTCAACGCCAGGTCTGCGGCCGAGAGCCCGTAGCCGTCGAGGGCGTGGTCGATGTATCCGTTGCTGCGCAGGGTCGAGAGCACGATCATCACCGGGAGGATCGACGTGAAGGCCTGCCCGGCAAGGGTCATCGACCGATCCGCGATCTCGCTGCGAGCAAGGTCGGAGACCAGCTGAAGCACCACGGACCCGCCGGGCAGCTGCCGGACGTGCCCGACCGCGGCATCCGGCGCCGATCTCAGCTTCGCCGCAATCGAACTCCGCCGATCCTCACCGGTTCCGTCCACCGTCAGTCTTCGTGGTTGTCGGGGTAGGCAGTCACCGCGAGGAAGCGAATGGGAAGACGGACCAGATCATTGGGTCCGTGGATCCCCTCGCCGTCCAGCAGCAGCGAGTCGCCTGGCCGCAGCGTGTATTCGGCATCGCCGTGCCCGTAGACCATCACACCTTCGAGCATGTAGAGCAGTTCGGTCCCAGCGTGTTGAAAGCGGGGAAACACCTCGCTGGCGTCCGTCAGGGTCACCAGCACCGGCTCGAGTCGTTTGTGCTGTCCGCGCAACGCGCCGAGCAACTCGTAGTGATGTCCCACCCTGGTCCCGCGCCCGACGATGACTGCGCCGTGGCCCGACTCCACGAACACGGCCTCGCGCTTGGTGTCGGCTCCGCGGAACAGTGACGTCACCGGCACGTCGAGGCCCGCGGCCAGGCGCGCCAAAGTCGAAAGACTGCAAGATGTTTGAGCATTTTCGATCTTCGAGAGCATCGCCTTGGAGATACCCACCCGCTCGGCCATGTCACCCACGGACAACCCGGTGGCCTTCCGGAGAATTCTCACCTGGGATGCGATGGCCGCCTCCAGATCGTTCCCGGTGGGGGCATCGGCGGCAACCTCACGATGCACTGGTGCCGGGTCGCCGGTGTCACGAACGACATGTGCGCTTTGACCTGCCATGAGAGCCCATCCTAGCCGACAGCGTTTCCTGGAATGAAACCTTTCCCGCGTGTCTTCCCACAAACAAACCCCCTTTCGACCGGTCGCCGAAAGGGGGTTTGATCGATCATTCGTCAGGTGGCCGTCGGAGTTGCCTTCTCTTCCGAAGCGGCCTCCGTCATCGCCTCTGCAGCGACAACGGCATCGACTTCTTTCACCGGCGCCGCGCTCAACGGGGCGTTCTCCATCACGTACGCCGACTCACCGTGGACAGAGACGTCGAGCCCCTCTGCCTCGGAATCCTCGTGGACACGCAGACCCATGGTCTTGTCCAGCGCCTTGGCGAGCAGCCAGGTGACCACGAAGCAGTACACAACCACCGCGAGCACCGCGACCGCCTGCCGCCAGAGCAGGTCCAGGCCGCCACCGTAGAACAAACCGGTGACGCCGTTGGGGGCGTCGGGGTCGGCGATCAGACCGACCATGAGGGTCCCGAGTATGCCGCCCACCATGTGGATTCCGACGACATCGAGCGAATCGTCGTATCCCAGACGATATTTGATCGAGACCGCGAGGCAGCAGGCTGCACCGGCCACGGCGCCGACCAGCAGCGCACCCATGGGCGACACGGCGCCACAGGCCGGGGTGATGCCGACCAGTGCCGCGATCAGACCCGAACTGGCGCCCAGCGAGGTGGCGCGTCCTTCGCGCAGTTTCTCCACCGCCAGCCAGGCGCAGATGCCGGCCGCGGCGGCGGCGACGGTGTTGAGGACAACAACCGATGCGCTGTTACCGGCGGCCAGCGCCGAACCACCGTTGAACCCGAACCACCCGAAGAACAGGATGCCGGCACCGAGCATGGTCAGCGGCAGGCTGTGGGGGCGAGGAGCTGCCGGGAACACCTTTCGTTTGCCAAGGACCAGTACCAATGCCAGCGCGGCGACACCGGCGTTGATGTGTACCGCGGTTCCGCCGGCGAAGTCGATCGCCATCAGGTCGTTGGCGATCCAGCCGCCGATGACCGATCCGTCAGCCGAATCGAAGGCGAACACCCAGTGGGCCACCGGGAAGTAGACCAGCGCGGCCCAGAATCCGGCGAATACCATCCAGGCACCGAACTTCATCCGGTCGGCCACCGCACCGGAGATCAGCGCCACGGTGATGGCGGCGAACAACAACTGGAACGCGGCGACGAGAGCCGGCGGCAGTCCCGGGGTTTCGGGTTCGGCCAGCAGCGACTGCAGGCCGAACGCCTCGAACGGGTCGCCGAGGATCCCGGCGTCCCCGAGCGAGTTGCCCAGGACCGCCGAATAACCGAACAGCACCCACAGGATGCCGACCACGGCGAACGCGCCAAAGGTCATCATCGCCATGTTCAAAGTGTTCTTCGCACTGACCATCCCGCCGTAGAACATGGCCAGGCCGGGAACCATCAGGCTGACGGCGGCAAAAGCCGCCAGCATCCACGCGGTATCGGCAGCCGCGATCGCTTCATCCATATGTTTTCACCTCAAAAGTTTCATCCTCGGCGCCGGCGCCGCAGGGAACGATGTCTACCGCTGGTGGACCACTGCAAGTGGACCACTGTTGTGTTGCGCTCCCGCAACCAGCTGTTGCAGTCGTGTAACGGCGCAATCTGAACAACTGTCATGGAAACCGTTGTGACACAGCATATTTTTGATCGTGAAAGTCAGGGAACGACACCCCCGTATGCACTGAGCCACCGCATCCCCGCACCGCGGGTTCGGGACACGCCCTTGTAGTCGGCCATATCGGACGGCAGGTCGTCGAGCACCCGATACAGACGATCAGCCCACTCCGGGATCGTTGCGATCGCCCGGAACGGCAACAGATACGTCCGGATCAGGAACATGACCGCGTTGCTCTGCGGCAGCCGGATCAGATGCTGTACCTCGGTCCGCAGGAACAACCGCTCCCCCACGTCTTCCAGGGGACCGTCGGCCAAAGTCCTTCGATCCCTGCCCCATTCCGGATAGGTCTCGGCGGATGTGTCGAGTTTGCCGTCGACCGTGAGCGTCCAGTTCGTCCGCCGATAACTCTGCGCCGGTTGGAGTCGTTTGATGAACTCGTGCGCGCGGGTGGCGATCTTCTCCGTATGCAGACGTGGCACCGGACCATGGATCTGCAGAAAGCTCATCCCGACGTCGAAGCCGAATGACCAGTCCGCGGCAAAGGTGACGACTCCGGCGTCGGCCCACATCTGTTCTTCCCGTTGGTCGAGCAGCACCACGTCTTCCTGGACCTGTCCGCAGATGTATGGCAGTGGTGGTGCGGGCAAACCGGTCGGGTCACCGAAGACGAAAGTGTCGTCGATGTCGAGAAGTCTGTTGCGCCAGCGGTACGAGGGCTTGTCACCGGCATTGAGCCGCTCGAGCGTCATGTGGTCGGGATAGCTACCGGCGAGCTCGTGCATGACGGTCAGCATCGCGTCCCAGGCGGCCGGAACCATGTGCGGGAGGCATTGCGCGCGAGAGGGATCCGCTGCGAGGATCCGCGCCCGCTCGGCGAGTTCGCGACGGTGGTGTCCGTCGATGACGATCCGCGCCTGACCCCAGCCACCGGCCACGGTCTCCTTCCGTCCCGCCGCCGGTTCCACGTTTGTGCTGTACCGGTACTGGTCTCGGGGGAAAGGAAACGGATAATTCGCGACGTCATCGCGGGTGAAGGTTCCGGTGGTCGTCATCAGAGGTCCAACTCCAGGTGGTCACCGAGCGCACGCGAAACGCAGGGCATCATCGCATCGCCTGCAGCGCGCTCGTCGTCGGTCAGATACGAGTCGCGGTGATCGATGGTGCCGGAGCGCACCGGCACCCGGCATTCACCGCACACCCCTTGGCGACACAGACTGGGGACCGCCACACCACGTTCGATCAACGCCTCGAGCAGCGAGACTTCGGATCCGACCGGGACGAGTCCGCCGGTCCGGCGCAGCCGTGCGGCAAAGGGGTCCCCACCGACCTCGACGTCGACCATGAACTGTTCGGAATGCACTCGCGCAGCCGGCCAACCGGCGACGAGTGCTGCGGCCGCGACATCGTCGATCATCAAACCCGGTCCACAGGTGTAGACGTGCGTACCCAGGGGCGAGTCGAACAGTTTGGGCCCGAGGCGATCCCAGAAGGCACCCGCGGTGTGGACGACAGTCAATCGATCACCACACAGACTCCGCATCTCGTCGGCGAGCGCCCCCGATCCGGGCCGGTGGGCATAGATCACCTCGAACGAGCGGTTCCACGCCACCGCCGCCCGGACGTGGGACAGGATCGGTGTCACGCCGATCCCGCCGGCGATCAGCAGGTGATGGCGCGCTGTCGCGATCGGCGCAAAGGCACTGCGCGGTTGCGAGATGACAACACGGTCCCCGACGTCCAGGCCGTGCAGCCACACCGAACCGCCTCGTCCGGAGTCGTCGCGGCGCACGCAGATCGAGTATTCGGCGGGATCGACCGCCGGACCGGTCAAGGAATATGAGTTGCGCGCACCGGGTCGCCACTGCACGCCGATGTGGGACCCTGGCGAGAACGACGGCAGCGCATCACCATTGGCGTCGGCGAAAGCGAGCTCGCGGATACCGTCACACAGCACCCGTGCCCCGGCAACCACGACGCGGAGACCACCGACAGCGACATCGGGGCAGGGGGTGGCCGGTACGGTCATCTCGCATTGTCCTCTCCGGCGAGTTCTTCGCAATCCGGCCGGAAGCCCAGATACGCCGCATGCCGGCGCGAGAAGTGGTGGTAGACGACCAACTCGACACCGCAGCCGGAGCAAACCATCGTTTCATCGATGCCGGTGGTGGTCGGGGTGATGGTGTGGCAGTGGGAACAGAAGACGTCACGTTCGATGGCCGCGAATCCGTCCGTCCCGCCGAGGTGGACGACCTCGATCTCGGCTTCGATTGCGCCGGCCGCGACGATCAGCGCCCGCAGTCGCATCACCGCGGCGCCGGTGCCGACAACCACGAACCGCCAGCCGACCCGAGCGGCGCCGAGTACGTCGGCCATCGACGCACCGGGATCCGCCGAACCACCCGCATCGACGATCGACGTGCGGTCCGGCAGCACAGCGACATGGTCCGCGATGTGCGCCAACGCATCCGGTCCGGCAGCGACGATTACATGATGCGCGGCGTGCCCGTCGAACTCGACGTCGGGCAGGGCCTGCGCCGACCAGCGCGGCACGCTGGTCGAGGCCATCGACACCGCCATCGTCACGGCGCGAACGAACGGTGGCCGACGAAGAACGCCAACGCCCGGTCGGGAGTGGTGAATCTGATCCGCGAACCCTTGGGGAAGAAGATGGCGTCCTTCGGTCCGGCATGCTCCACCTGCCCGGTGTCGAGATTTTCGAGTCGGAACGTCCCTTCGAGCACCACCTTCATCTCGTCGTAGGCGTAGTGGTAATCGAGCGGTGCATCGGTGTTCCTGAGTTCGAAGTAGCCGGCCGACATCTCCGATCCTTCCGGGTTGGCATAGACGTCGTCGATGAATCCTTCGGTCCCCGGATACTCGCCGGTCGGCATCTGGGGCAGGTCTTTCCAGAACTCAGAGGTCACCCGGAACGGGGCGAGGTCCTTGCCGGAATCTGTGGTGGTCATGTGGTCCTCCCGGTTCAACACGGTCCGATTGAGCGCATGAAACTGTAGATATTGAGAGGAAACCACATCCTCGATTGCGGCAGTGTTAATTTGCCGACGCCCCCGACCTCGGACGGCCGCGGTGCGCTCGATCTTCGCGGGCCCGTCAGCAACTTTCGTCACGCCGGCTTGATCATTCCGAAACAAATCTGTCACATCGGGTCTGTTTCCTGACATACAACGCCGAGTCATACTGAGAAACACAATCAAAAGAACCTTCACCGGTTACCCACCAGGAAGTCGACTGTGACAGAAACTGCGAAGTATGTGATCGTGGGCGGCGGACTCGAAGGACTCGCCATCGCCTGGTCCCTCGCCAACCGCGGCGAAACCGACGTGCTCGTCCTCGAACGTGACACCCTGTGCTCGGGGATGACCGGCAAGTCCAGCGGCGTCGTCCGCTGCCACTACGGCACCCCCTCCCTGGCGGCGATGTCGTGGTACAGCGTCGACATCTTCACCCGCGCAACCGAACTCTTCGGCGACGACATGGCCTTCCGCCAGTGTGGGTACGTTGTCGGCGTCGGCGAGAACAACCTCGTGCCGCTCAAGGCAAACGTGGCGATGATGCAGGGATTGGGCATCGACGTCGACTTCATCGGGCACGACACCATGGCCGACCTCTGGCCCGGCCTGCACCTCGATGACTTCGCCGCATTCGCCTACGAACCACTCGGCGGACGAGGTGAGGCGTACATGGCCGGCATGGCATTCGGCACCAGTGCCCGCAAGCTCGGCGTCACGGTACGACAGTCGACCCGGGTCACCAGACTTCTGCAGAACACTGCGGGGACCGTCTACGGCGTGACCCTGGCCGGCGGCGACGAAATCCATGCCGAGCAGGTGATCGTCGCCGCCGGGCCGTGGACTCCGGAACTCGCGGCCACCGCCGGCGTCGACGTCGATGTGAAGGCCCAACGCGCGCAGCTGGTTCTGGTCGACCAGGGTGTCCCCACCCCCGATGTCCCGGTGTTGTCCGACCTGGCCGGACTCCAGTACATCTGCCGGGAACCCAACGGCGAACTACTGGTGGGCAACTCCGACCACCAGGCACCGCAGTACATCGACCCCGACAACTACGTGAACCGCGCCGATGAGAGCACCGTCGAGAAGACGATCATGAAGCTCGAGCGCCGGCTGCCGGACATGCCTGATCCCCGGATCACGAGCTCGTATGTGGGCGCGTATGACGTGACACCCGACTACAACCCCATCATCGGACCGTCTCCGGCCGACGGACTCTTCCTGGCGACCGGCTTCTCCGGTCACGGATTCAAGATCTCCCCCGCCGTCGGCGAACTCGTCGCCGACCTCATCACCACCGGTACCACCACGTTGCCGAACGTGGACCCGCACGACTTCCGGTACGCCCGTTTCGCAGAGAACGACCTGCTACTGAGCCTGAACCCCTACGAAGGTGCAGGTGAGATGCGATGACCACGACCTCCATTCCATCGAAAGTCCCCCACCAGGAGCCTGCCATGGCCATAGACGCCGCCGAAGCCTTCACCCCCACGGTTCCCGCTGCCGAATCGACCTTGTCCGAGCTGGTCCACGCCACCGGCACCACTTTCGTCCTGGCGCTGTTCGTGACCCTGTCCGGAAAGCCCTGTGCCAAACTCGTTCCCGCGCAGGCCATCCGCCAGCTCGAGCAGGACGGTGTCGGCTTCGCCGGCTACGCGGCCGGGATGATGGGTCAGGAGCCCAAAGATCCTGACCTGGTCGCGATGCCCGACGCGTCGTCGTTCACCCCGATCCCCTTCGTGCAGCCGGGTTTGGCTCTCGTACATTGCGATCCGCACGTCGAGGGCAGGCCGTGGCCGTACGCCCCGCGCATCATCCTCAAGGAGACACTGCGTCAGGCTGCCGACCTCGGTTTCAGCGTCAATATCGGCGCCGAGATCGAGTACTTCCTTGTCAACAAGGGCGAGTCGGGCGAGCTGACCACCGCCGACACGTCGGATTCCAGTCGCCGGCCGTGTTACGACGCCCGCGACGTGACCCGCATGTACGACCATCTCACCGAGATCTCCGGCGCCATGAACTTGCTCGGGTGGGGCAATTACGCCAACGACCACGAGGACGCCAACGGTCAGTTCGAGCAGAACTTCGACTACGCGGACGCCATGGTGACCGCAGACCGGGTCATCACCGCCCGCTATCTGCTCTCGGTGATCGCCGAAAAGCGAGGTATGCAGGCAACATTCATGCCGAAGCCGTTCACCGACCGCACCGGGTCCGGGATGCACATGCATCTGTCGCTGTGGAACGCCGACGGCGCGGTCTTTCCCGATGCCACCGACGACAAGGGCCTGGGACTGTCGTCCACCGCCTACTCGTTCATCGCCGGCATCCTCGAGCACGCCTGTGCGCTACAGGCCGTCATCGCACCGACTGTCAACTCGTACAAGCGAACCGGTGCGACCACGACCACCAGCGGCGCCACCTGGTCACCCCGGTACGCCACCTACGGCGGTAACGACCGCACGCACTATCTTCGCGTGCCCGACCACAATCGCGTCGAACTCCGCGGGGGCGACGGCAGCGCCAATCCCTACCTGGCCGCGGCCGGGGCCATCGCAGCCGGACTCGACGGCGTCCGCCGCAATCTCGATCCCGGCGCACCGGGCAGCGGTGACAGCCCGAGTGAGATGCTGCCGATGACATTGCTCCATGCGATGGATGCACTCGAGGCAGACGACGTCCTCACCGCCGCCCTCGACGTCGCGGGCCCCGGTGTCAGCGAGTACTTCGCACAGCGCAAACGCGAAGAGTTCTTCGCCTGGCACAACACGGTTTCCGCCTGGGAGATCGATGAGTACCTCACAGCTTTCTGACCATCACCCACTTTGAGAACAGGAGTTTCACATGTGTGGAATCGTGGGTTTGCACCTTCGTGACCGGGCACTGTATCCCCAACTGGGCACACTGCTGACCGGCATGCTCGATGCGATGTGCGACCGCGGACCCGACTCGGCCGGCATGTCCATCTACGGCGACCCGACCTGGTCACCCGAGGGTCACGCGACCGTCTCGCTGCTCGAGAATCCCGTGTCGGCAACCGAACTCGCCGCGGCGCTGACCGCAGCGATGGGCGTGGAGGCGACGGTCATCGACCTCGACCCCACCACCGTCGTCCATGCGCCGGTGCCGTCGGACGAACTCGTTGCCGCCGCCCGCGCCGTGGCGCCGACCGCCCGGATCATCGGCTTCGGCAACGAGGTCACCGTCCTCAAGGGCATGGGTAACCCCACCGCACTGGCCCATCGATTCGGACTGCCTGATGCGTCGGGATGGCAGGGCGTCGCCCATACCCGGATGGCCACCGAATCCGCGGTGACCGCGGCCGGTTCGCACCCGTTCTCGGTCGGCCCGGACCAGTGTCTGGTCCACAACGGTTCGTTCTCCAACCACATGTCGATCAAGCACGATCTCGAGCGTCACGGCGTTGTCTTCGACAGCGAGAACGACACCGAGGTCGGTGCCCGATACGTGGCCGAACAGCTGGCCGAGGGTGTCGACCTGGAGAAGGCGTTGTTGATGCTCAACGAGAGGTTCGACGGTTTCTACACACTGCTCGTGTCGAACAGTGATTCCTTTGCCGTTGTCCGCGACGCGATCTCCTGCAAGCCCGCCGTCATCGCCGAAACCGACCGGTGGGTGGCCATGGCCTCCGAATACCGCGCTCTGGCAGGACTGCCCGGCGTCGAATCCGCCCGCATTTTCGAACCCGAACCAGAACAGGTGTACGTATGGCAGCGTCAGTGACCGACACCCCGACCCCTGTCGATGAGACCGAGGTCGCAGTCTTCGACCTGCTCTCGAGCACGGTCCGTGCGGTCAACGAGACCCTGCAGTCGCCGCAGGCCCCGAAGCGGTCCGTCGTCACCTCACCGCAGGGTGCACATGCCCTGGCGTGCGGGCTCGACAATGACATCGACGTCACCATCGACGGCCATGTCGGCTACTACTGCGCCGGGATGAACCAGCAGGCTCGCGTCACGATCAACGGCAACGCCGGAGTCGGTCTCGCCGAGAACATGATGTCCGGGACCGTTCGGGTCCATGGAGATGCGTCGCAGTCGGCCGGCGCCACGGCCCATGGCGGCCTGTTGGTCATCGACGGCAATGCCGCGGCCCGCTGCGGTATCTCGATGAAGGGTGTCGACATCGTGGTCGGCGGCAACATCGGCCACATGAGCGCCTTCATGGGACAGGCCGGGCGACTGGTGGTCTGTGGGGACGCCGGTGAGGCCCTGGGCGATTCGCTCTACGAGGCCCGGATCTACGTCCGCGGCACCGTCGCCTCACTGGGTGCCGACTGCATCAAGAAGGAGATGCGCGACGAGCACCTCGCCGAACTCGCCGAACTGCTCGGTGCCGCCGGGATCGATGCCGACCCAGCTGATTTCACCCGCTACGGCTCGGCACGCCGACTCTACAACTTCCACGTCGACAACGCGTCCGCGTACTGACGGCACCCGCGCGTATAGACACCTCGACGTTCTAGGAGCGACTTCATGACCCACAACCCGTCCCTGCGCGAATCGGCAACCTTCGATCGCGGTGTGATCTCCGAGATCCAGCGAGCCGCAGAAACCGGCATCTACGACATCCGCGGATGGGGTGCCAAGCGCAAGCTCCCCCACTTCGATGATCTGCTGTTCCTCGGCGCATCGATGTCCCGCTACCCGCTTGAGGGCTACCGCGAGAAGTGCGACACCGACGTGGTTCTCGGCGACACCCACGCCAAGTTCCCACTGCACCTCGACATCCCGATCACGATCGCCGGAATGAGCTTCGGCGCGCTGTCAGGCCAGGCGAAAGAGGCACTCGGCCGCGGCGCCAGCGAGGTCGGGACCTCGACGACCACCGGTGACGGCGGCATGACGCCCGAAGAGCGCGGCCAGTCCAAGAATCTCGTCTACCAGTACCTTCCGTCGCGGTACGGCATGAATCCCGACGACCTTCGCAAGGCCGACGCGATCGAGATCGTCCTGGGCCAGGGCGCCAAGCCCGGCGGCGGCGGAATGCTGCTCGGACAGAAGATCACCGAACGCGTCGCCGGGATGCGGACCCTGCCCATGGGTGTCGACCAGCGCAGCGCCTGCCGCCATCCGGACTGGACCGGGCCGGACGACCTCGCGATCAAGATCATCGAACTCCGCGAGATCACCAACTGGGAAAAGCCGATCTACATCAAGGTCGGCGCGACCCGCACTTATTACGACGTCAAACTGGCGGTCAAGGCCGGCGCGGACGTGGTGGTCGTCGACGGTATGCAGGGCGGCACCGCCGCCACCCAGGACGTGTTCATCGAACACGTCGGCATCCCGACCCTCGCCGCCATCCCCCAAGCGGTCCAGGCGTTGCAGGAGATGGACGTGCACCGGAAGGTGCAACTCATCGTCTCCGGCGGGATCCGCAGCGGCGCGGATGTCGCCAAGGCGATGGCACTGGGCGCCGATGCGGTGGCCATCGGCACCGCGGCACTGATTGCACTGGGCGACAACAGTCCTCGCTACGCCGAGCAGTACCGCGCACTGGGTTCCGAGGCCGGGTTCTACGACGACTTCCAGGCCGGCCGCGACCCGGCGGGCATCACCACCCAGGACCCCGAACTGTCGGCGAACCTCGACCCGGTCGAGGGTGGGCGCCGGCTGGCCAACTATCTGCGGGTGCTCACCATGGAGGCCCAGACACTGGCCCGGGCCTGCGGCAAGTCGCATCTGCGCAACCTCGAACCGGAGGATCTGGTGGCCCTGACCGTCGAGGCCTCGGCGATGGCCCGGGTTCCGCTGGCCGGCACCACTTGGATCCCGGGTAGGTACTGACCGTGGTGCACCCGCCGGACAACTACTCCGAAATGATTGGGACACATAGATGAAAGCCTTCGACACCCTGTGGGCGTCGATACTCGATGTCGGTCGCGCAACCACCGGCGGCTACCGGCGGTTCGCCTGGAACGACGCCGACATGACGTTGCGGGAGTGGTTCACCACCGAGGCATCGGCCCGTGGCATGTCCACCGAGGAGGACCGCAACGGAAATCTCTGGGCATGGTGGTTGCCGGAAGGATGGGTCGGCGACCCCCGCGACGCCTTTGTCACCGGTTCTCACCTGGATTCGGTACCCGACGGCGGTGCCTACGACGGCCCACTGGGTGTGGTCTCGGCGTTCGCGGCCATCGACATCGTCCGCGCCCGGGGCATCACGCCCACGAAACCGATTGCCGTCACCGCATTCTCGGACGAGGAGGGTGCGCGCTTCGGTGTCGCCTGCGTCGGATCTCAGCTCAGCACCGGCGCGCTGACCCCCGAACGCGCATTGACACTGCGTGATGCCCAAGGAATCACGCTCGCCGAAGCGCTCACGTCGTCGGGGCGCAATCCGGCACATCTGGGTGCCGACCCCACCCTGGTCGAGCGTGTCGGGGTGTACGTCGAACTGCACGTCGAGCAGGGACGCGGACTCGACCTGGTCGATCAGCCGATCGCTGTCGCGTCGTCGATCTGGCCGCACGGTCGCTGGCTGTTCGATTTCACCGGTGAGGCCAACCATGCCGGGGCCACCCGCCTCGTCGATCGTCGCGATCCGATGCTCGCCTTCGCCTCGTCGGTGCACACCGCTCGCGAGGCCGCCGCAGTGCACGACGCGGTCGCCACCTTCGGCAAGGTGCGCGTATTACCCAACGGCGCCAACGCGATCCCCTCTGAGGTGATGGCCTGGCTCGACGCCCGTGCCGCCGATGAACACACCTTGACCGCGCTGGTCGAGGCGATCTCCGCGCAGGCCCGCGCCCACGCCGAGCGCGACGGCATCGGCCTGGACATCGTCGCCGAGTCGGTCTCCCCGATCGTCGAGTTCCCCGACGACATCCGCCGTCGGCTGCAGACCGCGCTCGGTCACCTCGGCGACATCCCGGTACTACCGACCGCCGCGGGCCACGATGCCGGGGTGCTGTCCGCGAAGGTACCGACGGCGATGCTGTTCGTGCGCAATCCCACCGGCGTCTCCCACTCCCCGCACGAGTTCGCCGAGGCAGCCGACTGTCACCGCGGCGCGCAGGCACTCGCCGACGTGATGGCCGACTACGTAGCCTGATCCGTCAAACGAGCCGGTAATACGGAGACGAGCCACAAATTTGTGGCTCGTCCTCGTATTTCTGGCTCGTTTGCGACGTAGGGCCATCTCACCATTGGCGCGATTGGTCCCTCGACGTCGCGCAGTTGATACACAGGCGGGTCGCCGGAAGCACCTCGAGCCTGGCTGCCCCGATCTGGGCGCCACACCGTTCGCACAGACCGTATGTGCCCTGCGCGATCCGTTCGAGGGCGGTGTTGATTTCGGCGACCCTGATCTCGGACCGCTCGATCTGCGCGACGAGTTGTCCTCGTTCGAACGCCAGTGTCGAGCCCTCCGGATCATGCTCGTCGTCAGCGGTCCCCTCCGCAGCCGCATCGACAACCGAAGCGAGCCTCGCCGACATCTGGGTGATCAGGTCGGTTGTCTCGGCCCGCGCGGTCTCGAGCGCGCGCCGCGCCGCATCAGCGTCCATCGGATCAGCGATAGCGTTCGGCCACAGCGGCCAACTCGTCGAGCCGGCGCAGCGTCTCATCCTGCGGAGCTGTCTTCAACAGGAACGTCACCCGTTGCACGTCCGCTCGGGCGTAGCCGTCGAGCTCGTCGGTCGACGACCCCGCCGCGAAGATCGTGAACGGGATGTCGCCTCGGCCGGCGTCGGCCAGCAGCCCACGCACCCGAATGATCTCGTCGGCGCTGGTGTGGGCGCGAGGAAGCCAGGCGTCGCCGTATTTGATCAGGCGAGCCAGCGCAGCCGGGCTCTCACCACCGATGTAGATGGGCGGATGCGGCGATTGGACCGGTTTGGGCCAGGAGTAGATCGGATCGAAGTCGACATGTTCCCCGTGAAACTCGGCCTCATCCTGCGTCCAGATGGCCTTCAGCGCGGCGAGCTGCTCATCGATCAGCGCACCCCGGGTCCGCGGGTCGGTTCCATGGTTCCGCATCTCTTCCCGATTCCATCCGACGCCGACGCCGAACGCGACCCGGCCCCGGGAGAGCAGATCAAGTGTGGCAACCTCTTTCGCGGTGTGGATCAGGTCGCGTTGCGGAAGCAGCGCAATGCCGGTCCCCAGCAGCAGCCGCGTGGTGACGCCCGCCGCAGCGGTCAGCGCCAGGAACGGATCCAGCGTTCGGTAGTACACCCGCGGCAGGTCCCCGCCACCAGGGTACGGCGACTGCCTGCTCACCGGGATATGCGAGTGTTCCGCCAGGAACAACGAATCGAACCCACGCTCTTCGAGGGCACTGCCCAGCGCATCGGGACGGATGCCTTCATCGGTGACAAATGTCGAGATTCCGAACTCCATGTATTCCATGGAATCACATACCTGCCCGCCACCCGATCGGAGTGTGAAAACGTCGCTACGCTGGGGAGGATGACACCAGGTCTCGGCGGGCCACATCATCCGGTCACCGACTGGAGCGATGAACGGCGCAAAGAAGCTCTGCGATCAACCCGACTGGGCCACAACCGGATTGAACTGTCCGGCGTACGTCGCTTCGCGATGTGGTGCGGCTACGTGGTGTTGGCCGTGATGATCCTGTGTTCGCAGTACTGGGTTCGCGATGTCGCGCCGGAACGTCAGCGCCTGGCACAGACACAGCCGCAGATCCACTTCATCTATGACGCGGCCGATCCGGCGAACCAGGACACCGCGGTCGTCGACATGGTCGGCCTGGGCAACCTCGACGCCAGGACCACCGCTCGCTCGCTGCCGGCGCTGGCCGATCTCGGACAGGTGTGGGCGGTGCAGTACGACAACGAAGGTCTCGACACCGCCGTGATCAGCCGGATCGTCACCGCCTACGCGCAGTCGATGGGCATCTACAAGGTCGTACTGGTCGGGCACAGCATGGGTGGCATCATCGCGATCGAGGTCGGCGAGCACATCGTCCATGACACCGAGGTCACGCTGGTCGCGCTCATCCTCGACTGCACACCGGTGAATCTGCACGCGGTGCGACCGAGCAGCCGCGACGCCGGCGAAGATCTCCTGCGTTGGATGGGCTGGCTTCCCGGCGCCAGGGAAAGCCGCGGCCTGCGCCTGGCCGTCGAGACGGCGGCCCGCAAAGACCAGTACCTGCTGACGGACTCCGAGCCCCACCCGCTGCTCGACCCGTTGGCCCTGGGCGCAACCATCCGCGACGTGCTCAGAACCAAGATCTTCAACACCGATGCCGCCAGCAACGGGCTGATCCAGTCCCAGTTCCTTGCCATCGCAGCTTCGGGCGCCTCGGACGACCTTGCCGCGATCGACAAGGAGGCCGGCGATCGTCCGTTGCCGGCGATCATCTTCCTGCGTCCGGACTTCGGCACCGACGATCCCGTCGTCGACGTCGATTACTCCCAGAAAGTCCTCTTCGACGTGACCGGCGGACCTTCGGGCAGATTGTTCGTGGTGCGCATGCCCAGTTCCGGTCATGCCAACCCGAAGCAGCAACCGGAGGCCTACAACGCCGCGATCACCGAAGAGGTCGTCCCCCACCTGAGACAGCTCGAGGAAGAGGCCAACAGCACGGCGGCCGCAGGTGCGGCGATCCGGGCCGACGACGGCGGCCGCTGACCGCCGGGACCAGGTCACCGAACACCTGGTGGCGGTGCAGGTCAGGTCATTCGGACAGGACCGCACCGAGGAGGCGGTCGAGGGCCCGGTGGGCCTGCTCTCGTGAGTCCGACGAGCCCGGCCGGCCATCACCTTCTTCGGCCTTGTCGACCAGCCACAACGCAGCCTCGTTCATCGCCCCGCTGAGTTGCGCCGTCGTCGCCTCGACGAGTCCGGGTTCCACGCCGGCAGATGCGAGCGCCTCGTTCAGGTGCGCGGCGGAATGACTCGCATCGAGCTCACGCCATCTGGCCCAGCCGATCACGGCCGGCGCGTCCACCAGCAGCACCTGCGCGGTCCCGCCGGCCGTGATCGCGTCGAGAAACGCATGACAACCGGCCCTGAGCTGGTCCGCCGGACCGTCACCGGCGGCCTCTGCCGCAGAAACGACCGCATCGGCAACGCTCGCCTGCAACCGGGCCGCCACCTGTTGGAACAGACCGCGCTTGTTCGCATAGTGGTGGTACACAGCGCCTCTGGTCACACCGGCCGCAGCGGCCACATCATCGAGCGAGACGCCGCCGAAGCCCCGTTCCGAGAAGAGCGCGGTGCCGGTGTCGAGGATGGTCGCGGCTGTGGCGGCGGCCGCGGCCGCGGAGGCACGAGGCATCGAAAGGCCTTCCTTTACGTACGTTGTGTATGTATGGTCGATATACCTACACATCGTACGTAAAGGATCACGTCATGTCCCTCACCAGCCTCTACCCCGTCCTGATGACCGACGACGTCAGCGCAACCGCGGGCTTCTACCGCGACACCCTCGGACTGGAGACCACCTTCACCAGCGACTGGTATGTCAGTTTCCGCCGCGACGGTTTCGAACTGGCGATCCTCGACCGCAACCACGAGACCGTCCCCGCGGCGTTCCGCCGGGCACCCTTGGGTGGGATCCTCGTCAACGTCGAGGTTCCCGATGCCGCCGACTGGTATACCGAACTCGTTGAGCGGCGCGGACTTCCGGTCGTGCAATCGCTGCGCGACGAGGACTTCGGTCAGCGCCATTTCATCATCGAAGCACCGGACGGCGTCCTCCTCGACGTGATCTCACCGATCGCACCGAGCCGGGAATTCGCCGACGCGTACGCCCAAGGCCCCTCTGTCACAAGCTGATCCGAGCCGGCTGGGCGAGATGGTCCCGGGCTGCCCCCTCGGGCAGCGAGATGGTCTTCGCCGTCGAAACCTCGGCGGCAACCCCCTACTGCGCCCTAACTCTCGGTCACTTCGGCAATGGCCGGCTTGTCGGCCGATCGCACCAGTGTCGCGGCGAGCACGAGAACCACCGAGATGACGCCACCGACAACAAATGCCAGGTGCGTTCCGTCGGCATTCGCGATGATCGCGGAGTTGCCGTCGTCTTCCGACGCCGTGATACCCCGCGTCATCAGGGTGATGAACAGGGCGGTGCCGGCAGCGCCGGCCACCTGTTGGATCGTGCTGACCGTCGCACTGCCGTGTGAATACAGTTCGCGCGGCAGCGAACCCAGGGCCGACGTCATCAACGGGGTGAGGGCAAACGCGATGCCGGCACTGAGGATCACGTGGGCGATGATGACCGTGTAGAGCTCGGAATCGGCATCGAGCATCGCCAGCAACCACGTGCCGGCGCTCATGGCGATCGTGCCGGGCAGCACCAGAGGCCGTGCACCCCAACGATCGAAGAGCGCACCGACGGCCGGCCCCAGCAGGCCCATCACCAGGCCACCGGGAAGCAGGACCAAACCTGTTGTCAGGACGCTCTTGTCGAGAACGTTCTGCAGATACAGCGGCAGCAGGATCAGCGCGCCGAACAGGGTGAGCATCAGCCCGCCCATCAGCAACGTCGCGAGCCGGAACTGGACGATCTTGAAGGTCCGCAGATCCAGCAACGCCCGGCCGCGTTCGACCAGCTTCATCTGCCGGACCACGAACAGCCCCAGCGAGACCACACCGATCACCAGTGGGATCCACGGCGGCACCGGGGTATGCCCGGTGGACGACTCACCGATACTGCTCAGGCCGTACACGATTCCGCCGAAGCCCAGGGCCGAGAGCGGGATCGAGATGACGTCGAGGTGCGACGGATGCCGCTCGGCCACGTCGCGTACGAGGATGCCGCCCGAGATCAGCACGGCAACCGCCACCGGCAAGACGATCCAGAACAGCGCGCGCCAGCTGAGCGATTCGAGGATCAGACCGGACACGGTGGGCCCGATGGCAGGCGCCACCGAGATCACCACGGACACCAGTCCCATCACGCGGCCGCGGGAATGCTCCGGCACCACATTGAGGATGGTGGTCATCAGCAACGGGATCATCAGCGCAGTGCCCACGGCCTGGATCACCCGGGCCATCATCAGCACCTCGAAACCCGGTGCCACCGCGGCCAGGAGCGTGCCGATGGTGAACGACGACATCGCTGCGACGTAGACCCAGCGGATGCTGAACCGCTGCAGGATGAACCCCGTGGTGGGGATCAGGATCGCCATCGTCAACAGGAAGCCGCTGGTCAGCCACTGCGCGGTGGCCGCGGTGATGTCGAGATCGGTCATCAGCGTCGGCAGTGCGACACCGAGGATGGTCTCGTTGAGGATCACCACAAATGCGGCGATGAGCAGCAACGAGATCAGAAGGACACTGCCTGCCGGACTTCCGCCCCGCTCATCGGCTCTGACGCTGACATTCACACTCTCGGTCACGATCACATCCACTCGGGTAGCCGCCGGAAGAACTTTCGCAGCATATAGTCAAGTGTCAGTGACTGCCACTTTGGCATCAGGTGACGTATGGTCGAGGTCATGTCCATCTCTTCTCCGGGCGGCACGATCGACCTGCGGACCCGGCGTCGCAACGAAACCAGGGGCGAGATCCAGCGGGCCGCGCTCGACCTGTTCGAGCAGCACGGTTTCGACGAGACGACGGTGGATGAGATCGCGCGCGTCGCCGGCATCTCGCCCCGAACCTTTTTTCGCTACTTCGCGACAAAAGAGGACTGCATCCTCGGAGACACCCACGGTTTCGACGTCGCACTCCAGACCTGCATCGAAGCGGCCGAGGCCACCGACAAATCCCTGTCCACCCTGACACTGGCCGACATCGAAGAGGCCTTCCGCGGCGCCATCACAGGTTTTCGGCACGAGCAGAGTGAAGTCGCCGCGACCTCCCTGCGCATCCGGAAGCTGGTCTGCGCCAGCCCGACGCTGAGCAACGCATCCATCGGCCGATGCGCCGAGAACACCCGGCGCCGGTTGGCACGACTGGATCAGCAATGCCCGGCCACCACCCGTTCACGTCTCCGGATGATCCTCGAGATCGCGCAGTTGTGCGTGCAATGCGCGTTCGACGAGTGGGTCAACGCCTGCGAACCGGGTCAACCCGACGCCGACCTGCTGACGATCTACGACGCGGTCTGCGCTCGGGTACGCAATCTCTGATCCGCCACGACCTTCGGCCCGGACAAACAAAACCGGCCGCCCGCATACGTACATGCGAACGGCCGGTTTGTTGTCCGGTGGATCGAAGGGTCAGTCGCGCAGGGCAACCTTTTCCGCGTCGTCGACTTCGTCCTCGGATTTGGCCGACTTGACGAAGATCAGCATGACCACCGCGATGGCCATACACACCGCGGGGAACAGCAGCCCGAAGGTGACGTCATCGGCCTTGGAGGTCTTGCCGATGATGTACGGACCGAAGAACCCACCGGCGGCGGCGATGCAGTTGACGACGGCCAGGCCGACCGCGGTCTGCGCCCGCGGCAGAGCTTCGGTGGCCAGCGCCCAGAAGGGGCCGAGGTAACCGAAGACACCGACGGCCAGCAGTACCAGACCGAACATCGCCACGTTGGCGTGGTCACGGGTGGCCATGGTGATGACCAGTCCGGCGACTGCCACGACCAAGGTCCCCATCACGACGACCTTACGGTTCCCCATCAGATCGGAGTAGCGGGCGATGAGGAGCATCGCGATGGCACCGAAAATGTACGGGATCGAGCCGTGGAGACCAATATTGGTGGCGGAGTAGTCCGGGTTGAGCTGCTTGACGATCTGCGGGAGGAAGAACGTCATCCCGTACAGGCCAACGGCATACAGCAGGTTGATGACCGCGAGGTAGAGAACCTTCGGGTTCTTGATCACAGTGAGATCGATGTGTACCGACTCATCGTCCTCGGCGTTGTAGTCCTTGCTGATCTCGCCTTCGAGCCACTTCGCCTCGTCCTTTTTCAGCCATTTCGCCTTACTCGGACTGTCGGCGAGGAAGAACAGCACCCAGATTCCGAGCAATACCGGCGGAAAACCCTGCAGAAGGAAGATCCAACGCCACGACGACAACCCGAACCACTCGACGTGGTCGAGAATCCATCCGGCCGAGAGCGATCCGAGGATCAGGGCGATCGGCTGCGCCAGCGACATCCGGGCGATGCCGCGACCGCGGTCCTGGTTACGGAACCAGAAGGTCAAGTAAAGAAGCAGTCCGGGGAAGAGCCCGGCCTCGGCGATACCGAGCATGATGCGGGCAATGTAGAGCTGAGCGGTGTTCTGCACGAACCCGGTCGCCATGGTGACGATGCCCCACGAGATGGCGATGCGGGCCAGCCAGATCCGCGCACCCACCTTCTTCATGATGATGTTGCTGGGGATCTCCAGGACCACATACGCAACGAAGAAGATCGCCGCGACGGTGCCGTAGGTGGCCAGGCTGATACCCAGGTCCTCCGACATCGACAGCTGCGCGTAGCTGATGTTGGAACGGTCCATGTAGTTGAACATGTAGAGAAGGAACGCGATCGGCAGAATTGATCGCGACACCTTGGAGAGAACCGCGGATTGGTCGACCGCGGAGGTGTTGATACTCATGACGTCTCCTTGAAGTGGCGCCTTGTGAAAGTCGATTGTGGATACCGGTGACCGGCGGTCATCGGGCGGCCGATGCCGCGGATTGGCCGGCGAGCCGGCCCATGGTCAGTGCGTTCGCGACGGCATTGCCGCCACCGACGTAGCGGCTGCCGAGGATTCCGCCACCGGCTTCGCCGGCTGCGAACAGGCCATCGATCGGATTGCCTTGGGTGTCGAGAACCGCTGCCCGGACGTCGATCTCGAGACCCGCGTGGGTACAGACCAACTCGGCGGGCACGAGCCGGGTGGCGTAATACGGCGCCTCCGCAATCGGGGTGACCCCACCGGTGACACCCTTGGCCGCCAGCGACCGATCGCGTTCGAAGTCGACGTCGGTCCCGTTCGGGAGCTGCTCGTTCCATCGGGAGACGGTGGCCTGCAACGCATCCGCCGGCACGTTGACCTTGGCGGCCAATTCGGCCAGGGTCTGGGCCTTCAGAACGGATCCCCCGCGCACGTGATCCTCCACGAGCTCCGGCGTCCAGTCGATGTAGCCGGGCGGGAGGGTGCGTCGGGCATCCTCGTCGAAGACCATCCACACCGGCTGCCCGTAGCGGTCGATCTGGGTGTCGATCAGACCACCGGACACGGCGTAGGAGGCATCCTCGTCCATGAACCGGTGTCCGGCACCGTTGATGTGCAGGCGTGACCGGGGCGGGAATCCCGCCTGCCAGTGGTGGTAACCGACGAACTCTGCGGTCGGCAGCAACAGTCCCCAGCCATCACCGGCGATGGAGGCCGACACCTGTTCGGCGTATCCGATGTGATCGCCGCGCGAACCGGGTGCGGCCACAACGAACAGGGAGTCACCGGCGCGGTTGGCGTGCGGGAACCATCGATCGACGAGCGCCTTGTTCTGCGAGAGGCCACCCGATGCGACGACCACGGCGCCGGCCTCGAGTTCGACACCGTCGACGACGACACCGGTCACCCGGCCGTCGGTGGACAGGAGTTGCTCGACGCGGGTGTGCATGACGGCGTCGATCTTGTGGGCCTTGCGGGCCTTGTCGAGGACCTGCACCAGGCCGTAACCCTGGTCTTTGGGGACGTGGGCACGCCAGACGTCTTCGACACCCGCGCGGGTCAGACCCGGTGTGTGGGCGTTACCGGAGATCTGGGCGGGCACCTCGACGCCCAGGTGCAGCATCCACTCGAGCGTGGGTCCGGCGAGCTCGCAAAAGCGCCTGACCAGACCGGGTTTGAGGAGCCACTGGTTCAGGTCCATGTAGTGCTGGAAGAACCGTTCGACGGTGTCTTCGATCCCGAGCTCTTTCTGGACACTGGTCTGTGCGGCCGTGAACATCCCGGCCGACAGCTGCGTGGATCCACCGAGCTCACCTTCGGACTCGAAGAGGATCACCGAGGCACCGCGTTCGGCAGCCGAGACCGCGGCGGCCAGACCGGCACCGCCGCCGCCGATCACCACGACGTCGTAGTCGTGTCCACTCATGACAGTTCTCCGTCCATCTCTTCGAGGATCCGGTGGTACGTCCCGTTGGAGACGAGCCCCCCGTCGACCGTCATCTCGGCACCGGTCATGTACGACGACCCGTCACCGAGGAGGAATTGCACGACGCTGGTGATCTCCGACGGCTGCGCCATCCGACCGGCGGGGACACTGGCCACCGCACTGGTGACGAATGAATCGGCACCGGCGAGCAACGGGGTTTCCACCAGTCCGGGGTGAACCGAGTTCACTCGGATGCCCCATGCTGCCAGCTCACCTGCAGCGGACTTGGTCAGCCCCCGAAGACCCCATTTCGAGGTCGAGTAGGACGGTGAGAAGTAGCCGATCTGTCCCGAGATGGACGAGATGTTGACGATTGAGCCGCCGCCGGAATCACGCATCAGCGGGGCCGCTGCCGCAATGCCGTAGAAGGGGCCGTCGAGGTTGATCGCCATCACCATCCGCCAGGTCTCGACGGTGGTGTCCATGAACCGGCGGCGCCGGGAGATGCCGGCGTTGTTGACCAGGCCGTGAAGGGCTCCGCACGATGTGCTGATCTCACCGATCACCCGAGCCCAATCGGCCGGATCGGTGACGTCGAGGCGATGACCGGTGGCCGAGCCCCCGGCTGCGACCATCTCGTCGACGATCGGAGCGGTGTCGACGATGTCGCCGACCGCCACATGCCAGCCGTCGGCGGCCAGGGTCCGGGCGTGGCCGGCGCCCATCCCACCGGCAGCACCGGTGATCAGGACGACCTTGTGGCCCTGGGTCGGGTCAGACATGACGGGATCCGCCGTCGACGGCCAGGATGTGACCGGTCACGTAGCGGGCGCTGTCCGAGAGCAGGAACAGCATCGGGCCGACGACCTCTTCCGGCGAGGCGATGCGGTGCAGCGGGATGATGTCCAGGGTCCGGGCCAGAGCGGGTGCATCGTCCTGGACCCACCGGGTCATCTCGGTGTCGATGAATCCCGGCGCGATCGCGTTGACGCGAATACCCAGGTCACCGAACTCGACGGCCAGACATTCGGTCAGGTGCGCGACGGCGGCCTTGGCGGAGCAGTAGGCGGCCCGACCACGACGGACCCGGACCGCGGCAACCGATGCCATGTTCAGGATCGCGCCGCCGGGAGCCATCACCGACGCGGCGGCCTGCGCCCCGTAGAGGACGCCCTCGACGTTGATCGACAGCGATGCCTGCATCTGTGACGGCGGGATGTCCGCGGCCGGGGCCTCGGGGAAGATGCCGGCATTGTTGATCCACAGGTCGACGGCGCCGAACTCCCCGACTGCCTTCTGGGCCAGTGCGTGCTGCGCTTCGGGATCACGGACGTCCACCGTCGCCGCCAGGACGCGGCCGGCGTTCTCGACATCGGCGACCTCTGTGTTGAGGTCATCGGCGGTACGAGCCATCTGCTCGCCGTTGATGTCGGCGCCGACCACGTTGACCCCGCGCCGGGCCAGTGCGGCTGCGAAACGTGCGCCCATGCCCTGGGCCGCGCCGGTCACCACGGCGACCTTGCCTGCGAGATCCGGATGGCTGACAACCATCGGGGTCCCCTGCACCCGACCGGGATGTGCGTTCTCGGGGTTGCCGGCGTCGGAAGTGGTCGAAGTCATCGGGTTTTCTTCTCTCTCTTGCGGATTGAACTAAAGACAGGTTTTCGCCGGGGTCGCGGTGCGTGACCCGGGTGGCCTAGTCGTCGCGGAGCACCTGGCGGTGCGCCACCAGCCACCGGCCGGACGATGCCCGGACCCACTGGTCGACGGTGGTGGTCAGCCGCACGAGCGTGCTGACCTGACCTTTCGGCGTGGCCACGATCTGCAGATAGGCATGCCCCACGAGGTGATCGGCATCGGCGCCGGGCATGAGGTCGACGTTGGTGATCACGTGCCGGCTGACCACACCGTCGGCAATGCCCTGCTCGGCGAAACGTCGGGCAAAGGCCTCGAGCTGCGTCCGTCCCTGCACCGGAGCCGGGTAAGACGGCGATTCGAAGATCCCGTCCGCGGTGAACGTAGACGCCCAGCCGCTCGCGTCACCGGAGTCGATCAGGCGTGCCTGACGTGCGTAAGCGCGAACCACCTGCGGATATACGTCGTCAAGACCGTCCTGCGACGACAACTCGCTCGTGTTGCCATCTGCGGAAGAGTGTGCGGACACTGGCCAACTCTCTGTATGCGTGCGATAATCGAACGCGGTGATCAATAACCGAACGCGAGGTTATGCAGGTCACAATGTCTACGTCAAGTCTGGTGGCGCGCAGCGTCGGAGAAAGGTCGGTACGAACACATGACAACCACGGATTCGCACCCCGACGATCAGGTGGCGGCGGGCGGCCCCGAACTCGACTCCGGGATGTCGAAGACGCTGCATGCGGGCCTGAGTGCGCTGGCAGCGGTCTGCGCGTCGGCAGACGGATTGACGGTCACACAGGTCGCCGAGGCCATCGGGGTGCATCGCACGGTTGCCCATCGGATGATGCGCACGCTCGAAGCGCATCGGATGGTCCGGCGCGACGATTCGTCCAAGCGGTTCTTCCCCGGGGCCGGGCTGGTGCCGCTCGCCGAACCGGTCGAGCGGGACCTGCGGGCCCTGGCGGTGCCGGTTCTACAGGAACTCGCTGACCGCACCGGCGCCACCGCACACCTGGCGATGCAGGAAGGTCCCGACCACGTGCGGGCGATCTTTGTCGTCGAGCCGCGTCACGCGCCGATGCACATCGCCTTTCGGGCCGGCCACCTCGGACCCATCGACCGCGGCTCTGCCGGACTGGCGCTACTCGCGGCCGGTCCACCTCGCGAGGAAGAGCGGCCCGACGTCACCAGCGCGCGCGAGCGCGGATACGCGGTGAGTTTCTCCGAGGTGATCTCCTCGGTCTACGGCATCTCTGCCGTTGTGCCGGCACGACGAAGAACCCCGATGAGTATCGGGGTATCGGTGTTCGAGACCGCTCAGGCCGAACGAGCAGCGCCCGCCGTCCTCGAGAGTGCCACCGAGCTGGCGCGCGCGTTGAGCTGAACCACGCGCGCCGCCCGGGGAGGACGTGGTGCTACCGGCCGCGGCCGGCCCAGCTCCACGCGTAGGTGTCGTCCTCGACCGCAAGGCCGCCTTCACCCAGATCGAGAGGGGCGAAGGTGTCGACCATGACCGCGAGCTCCTCGAAAACCTCCGCGCCCAAGGAGGCCTCGGTCGCCGATGGCTGAGGACCGTGGGCATGCCCGCCCGGATGCAGTGAGATCGAGCCGAAGCCGATGTTCGTACCCTTGCGCGCCTCGTAGTCTCCGGCGACGTAGAACATCACCTCATCGGAGTCGACGTTCGAGTGGTAGTAGGGCACCGGGATCGCCAACGGGTGGTAATCGACCTTGCGCGGCACGAAGTTACAGATGACGAAGTTGTGCCCCTCGAAGACCTGGTGGACCGGCGGTGGCTGGTGAACCCGGCCGGTGATCGGTTCGAAGTCCTCGATGTTGAACGTGTAGGGGTAGAGGCAACCATCCCAGCCGACGACGTCGAAGGGATGCGTGTCATAGGTCATGACCGTGCCCAGGATCCGGCCTCCGGCACGGTGTTTCACGTGCACCTCGATATCGCGGCCCTCGGCCAGCAGCGGTTCACACGGGACCACGAGATCACGTTCACAGAAGGGCGCGTGTTCGAGGAACTGACCATATTTGGACAGGTAGCGCGCCGGGGGTGTGATGTGCGAATTGGCTTCGACCGCATACAGAGCCGACGACTCCGCCGGCAACCACCGGTGCGTGGTCGTCCTGGGGACGATGACGTAATCCCCTGCGCGATAAGGAAGTGTGCCGAAGACCGTCTCGATCACACCGCTGCCCCGCTCGACGTAGACGCATTCGTCGCCGATCGAGTTGCGGTAGTAGACAGACGCTTCGGTTCCGGTCACGACGTAGGCGATCCGCACATCGCTGTTGCCCAGGACCAACCGTCGTCCGGTGACCGCATCAGCGGTGGCACCATCGGCAAACAGTGCGTGCAGCCGGAGGTGGCGGGGTTTGAGGGGGTGGTTCGGGATCAGCTGCTGGTCGGTCCACTCCCAGACCCGGGAATCGACGATCGCGGCGGGAACGCCCCGGTGGTACAGCAATGATGAGTCGGAGGAGAATCCTTCCTCACCCATCAGTTCTTCTCGATAGAGGGTCCCGTCGGGCTGACGATGCTGCGTGTGGCGTTTGCGGGGCATATCGCCCACTGCCTGATAGAAGGCCACGATCGGCTGCTCCTTTGGTTGGATCGAACACCACCCCTACGGTGACGATGTCCGAATATCGGATATCTATGTTCGTTATTTGGGGATGTGCGCTACGGTACAAGCCATGTCAACATCCAGCACAGCTACCCCTGGCCCGAACCAAGGTGTGCCCGCGGAGTGGGCAGGACTCATCGACGACGCGGCGATCTTTCCGCCCGGCAACAGTCCACTGTCCGGCGCGGTGACCGCTTTTCACGCGCGTCGCCGCGAACAGTGGTATGCGCCATTGGTTTCGAGCTTCGTGGTCTCCGCGGCCGCAGTCTCGGAGATCGATTCGCCCACGGAGCTACCGGTATCGCTGGTCGTCGCCGGTGGACCCGACGCCCTGCACAACGCACTCGCCACCGCGCGCACGGTGAACGTGAGGGTCGTCGCGGTCGAGGTTGCCCTCCGCGACACCGCAGACCTGCCCGGCGCCGTGCGACGAGCCGCCGCCGTGCGCGACATCGCCCAGGCCGGTGGCCTCCTGAACTCTGGCACCCCGGTCTACGTCGAATTACCACAGACCGAGGCCACCGGCGGCTGGCTCGACGCAGTGGACGTCGCAGGCGAGCGCGGTTTGCTGCTGAAGTTCCGGACCGGTGGCGTCACCGCCGACCTGTTTCCCTCTTCGCAGACGCTGGCCTCGTGGATCGCCGCCGCCGTGAACCGCAACGTGGCATTCAAATGCACTGCAGGCCTGCACAAGGCAGTGCGACACAACGCCGACGACGGTTTCGTCCATCACGGATTCCTGAACGTCATGGCAGCAACGGATGCCGCGTCCGGCGGCGCGGACATCGCAGAGATCACCGCCCTGCTCGCCGAAGAGAACTCGGCCGCACTGGCCCAGCGCATCGCGTCCATCGATGTCCCGGCCGTACGACGCCGGTTCGTCTCACACGGAAGCTGCAGTGTGACCGAACCCCTGGAAGATCTCCTCACTCTCGAACTGCTGGAAGGACCACAATGAGCAACACCACCACCTGGGTCGACGGAGCCGCCGGTTCACTGTTCGACGTCGACAACCTCCCCTACGGGATCTTCGATCACACCGCGAACCCGGGAGCTCGTCGCGTCGGTGTCCGCATCGGCGACCACGTCCTCGATGTCGCGCCGGTGGCCGCCGACGCGGGTCTCGATGTCGCGGCGGCGTTCGATGCGGCCACACTCAATCCGTTCATGTCACTGGGCAAGGATTCCTGGGATGCGGTGCGGGCCTGGCTGATCGAACGGCTGACCAACATCGAACACCGCGACGTGGTGGTCCCACATCTGGTGCCGCTGGCAGATGTGACGATGCACATGCCGTTCGAGGTCGGCGACTACGTCGACTTCTACGCCTCGGCGGACCATGCCTCGAACGTCGGCAAGATCTTCCGTCCCGACCAGGCGCCACTGCTCCCCAACTGGAAACATCTGCCGGTCGGCTACCACGGCCGCGCCGGAACCGTGGTTCCCTCCGGCACGGATATTCAGCGCCCCAAGGGACAACGCAAACCCGCCGACGCGGCCGAGCCCGTCTTCGGCCCGAGTGCACGCCTCGACATCGAGGCCGAACTCGGATTCGTGGTGGGAACCGGCACCGCCCTCGGCGATCAGGTCGGTACCGCCGAGTTCGCCGAGCACACCTTCGGTGTTGTCGGACTCAACGACTGGTCGGCCCGTGACATCCAGGCCTGGGAATACGTTCCCCTGGGCCCGTTCCTCGGTAAATCCTTTGCCACCAGCATCTCTCACTGGGTCACGCCGCTGTCGGCGTTGGCCGCGGCCTGGTGTGAACTACCCGGACAGGACGGTTCCGAAGGCAATCCGAAGGTGCTCGACTACCTGGCTGTCGACGGGCCCGCCGGCCTGGACATCGATGTCGAGGTCGTCGTGAACGGCCATGTCGTCACCCGGCCGATCTACCGGTCGATGTACTGGGGTGCCGCGCAGATGCTTGCGCACATGACCGTCAACGGTGCGTCGATCCGCCCAGGTGACCTGTGGGGCTCGGGAACCATCTCGGGTGCAGAACCCGACCAGCGGGGCTCGTTCCTCGAACTCAGCTGGGGCTGGCGCAACCCGTTCCCGGTCGGCGACGACGAGCGCCTCGCACTCGAAGACGGCGACACGGTCACGTTGCGGTACACGGCGCAGGGAACGCTCGGTGGCCGGATCGCGCTCGGTGAAGTGACCGGCCGGATCATCGATGAGCGCTGACCGCGTCCGCGGCGTGGCCTAAGCTGCAGCGCATGCCCGCCGAAACCGCTCAGACCCTCGACCGTGGTCTGCGTGCCCTACGCACACTCGCCGCGCATCCCGGCGGGTTGACCATGTCGGCCCTGTCGGCGGAGCTGGGTATCAACCGCACCATCGTTCATCGCCTGATCAGCACGCTCGAGCAACACGCTCTGGTGCAGCGCCGGGCCGATGGTCGGCTCAGCGTCGGGCTGGGCGCACTGTCCCTGGCGACCGCGGTGACACCGGTGTTGCGTGATGCCGCAACACCGGTTCTCCGCGAACTCGCCGAGGATCTGGGCTGCACGACGCACCTCACCATCGCCGACGGTGGCGATGCCCTGGCGTTGGTGGTCGTCGAACCCACCTGGACCGACCTGCATGTCGGGTACCGGGTCGGTGCCCGCCACCCCCTCACCCAGGGAGCGGCAGGCAAGGCGATCCTGCTGGGCAGGAGCGAGTCCACCGAGGCCTACGTCGTCACCAGTGGTGAATTGCAGTCGGGCGCGCGCGGTCTGGCAGCGCCGGTCCTCGGTGTCGAGGGCCTCGAGGCCAGCGTCGGCATCATCACGGTCCGAGAACTCGACGCTGAGCAGGCCGGCCCTCGTGTCACCGCCGCCGCAGCGGCGGTGGCCGGGAGACTGACCGGCGCCAGGGACGAGGCGAGAGCCGCGACCGCGGAGGCCGTGCGCCGCTGATGTTTTAGCCACCGTTCGCGGGGTATTCCGCAGGCTATGAGCGAGCACCCTCCGCAGACCATTCCGTATCCCGGCAATACCGGCGATATGAAGGACAAGCCACACGATGAAATGGCGTCCTATGTCGGCCGGGGCCTCTTGGAAGGCAAAAAGGCCCTGATCACCGGCGGCGACTCCGGCATCGGCCGGGCAGTGGCCATCGCCTTTGCCAAAGAGGGCGCCGACGTCGCCATCGCCTATCTCTCGGAGACGAAGGACGCCGAACACACGCGGGCCAAGGTCCAAGAGGCCGGCCGCGATTGCCACCTTTTTCCCGGTGACCTCGCCGACCCCGCGCATTGCGCAGATGTGGTCACCCGCGCGGCCGACGAACTCGGGACCCTCGACATCGTCGTCAACAACGTTGCTTTCCAAGCGGTCGTCGAGGACTTCGCGGACCTCACGCCCGAGCAATGGCAGCGCACCTTCGACGTCAACATCCACAGCTACTTCCACGTGACGCAGGCAGCGCTCAAGTACCTCGATCCTGGGTCGGCCATCATCAACACCGCATCCATCAACGGGCTCCGTGGGAACAAGACACTGATCGACTATTCCGCCACCAAGGGTGCGGTCATCGCGCTCACCTACTCCCTCGCCCAGAGCCTCATCGAGCGCGGGATACGCGTGAATTGTGTTGCGCCGGGACCGGTATGGACTCCTCTCATCCCGGCGACGATGCCCGCCGACAAAGTCGAGGACTTCGGCAAGCAGGCACCCTACGGTCGTGCCGCGCAGCCCGACGAGATCGCACCGTCCTATGTGTTCTTCGCTTCGGAGACCATGTCGTCCTACTACTCTGGCGAAGTTCTGGCGCCCATCGGCGGCGAGACCCTGCCGGGCTGACCACACCCTCTCACCCCGCACCAACAGAACGAGGTTTTAAATGATCGAGGTCGAACGCACGACAACAGCCACCCCCGCTCAGGTCTGGTCCGTGTTATCCAACGGTTGGCTGTACAGCTCCTGGGTCGTCGGTGCGTCCCGGATCCGGAACGTCGACAAGGACTGGCCACAGACCGGATCGAAGGTCGCACACTCGTTCGGGTTGTGGCCTGCGGTGATCGACGACGAGACGGAGGTCCGGGAGTCGTCGGCCGGTTATCTCGAGCTGTCGGCGCATGCGGGTCCGGTCGGAACCGCGCGCATTCGGCTCCACGTGGAGAAGGACGGCAACGGCTCGCGCGTCACGATGGACGAGACGGCCGAGTCCGCGCCCTTCCGCTGGATACCCGACAACGCGCAACGACTGGTGGTCGCTCCCCGCCTGGAAGAGTGCTTGCGACGATTGACGCTGCTTGCCGAAAACGGTGCCCGCTGAGCTGAATCGATGACCATCGACCTGAACGACGCACTGTCCCAGGACAGAGTCGACACAATGACCGAAGAGCTCTCCGATCTGGCCTGCCGTCACGGTCTGCGGATCGCGATCGCCGAGTCCCTCACCGCCGGAAACCTCGCCGCGACCTTGGGCAAGGCACCCGCGTCGGGCGAATGGTTTCTGGGCGGCATCGTGGCCTACCACGCGCAGGTCAAACACTCGCTGCTGAAGGTCCCCGAGGGGCCGGTGGTGAGCAGGGAGTCGGCGATCGCCATGGCCCACACCACCGCGTCGTTGATGGGGGCCGACCTGACACTTGCCGTCACCGGTGAGGCCGGCCCGGAGACCCAGGAGGACGTGCCCCCGGGGACGGTTTGGTTCGGCGTCGCCGAACCCGGGCTCACCACGGCAGGACAGCACGTGTTCCCGGGCAGTCCACCCGAAATCCTGGCCGCGACAATCGAACACGCCCTGGAAGTACTTTTGCGGCACGCATATTCGATCGCCGCCATCTGAGCAATCAACTGCGCGGGGCTCGGGCCCCCTCGATCAGGAGTGAGCATGACCGGATTGTCCGAACGAATTCGTACGGAATTGCACGTCAGCCCGGAGATCGATCCCGCCACCGAGATCGAGCGGCGGGTCGAGTTCCTCGCTGACTACGCACGCGCCTCGGGAACGTCGGGTTTCGTCCTCGGAATCAGTGGTGGGCAGGACAGCACACTGGCCGGTCGACTGAGCCAACTCGCGGTCGACCGGCTGACCTCGGCCGGCCACAACGCAGAATTCGTCGGTGTCCGGTTGCCTTACGGGCGCCAATCCGACGAATCCGACGTGGACCTGGCACTTGATTTCATCAAGCCGTCCCGGACAGTGGCCCTGAACATCGCCGAGAGCACCGACGCCGCCGCGACAGCCGCGGCGCGCGCACTCGGGATCGAGCGGCTGACCGACTTCGTCCGAGGCAATGTCAAGGCCCGCGAGCGCATGGTCGCCCAGTACGCCATAGCCGGCGAGCTCGGGCTGCTGGTCGTCGGCACCGATCACGCCGCCGAAGGCGTGACCGGATTCTTCACCAAATACGGTGACGGTGGCAGCGACATCAATCCACTCGCCGGGCTCACCAAAAGTCAAGGCGCACAGCTTCTCCAAGAACTGGGCGCGCCGGAGCGCACCTGGCGGAAGATCCCGACCGCCGACCTCGAGGACGACCGCCCGGCCCTCGCCGATGAAGAGGCCCTCGGTGTCACCTACGCCGATATCGACCGCTACCTACAGGGCCACGGCGTGCCCGACGAGGCCGCGCGGACCATCGAATCCGCCTACCTCCGCACCCGACACAAAAGGCATCTCGCGGTCACGCCGTTCGACGACTGGTGGCGCGGTCAGGGTTGCGAACAGGTGTGATGACTGACACCATGTAGGAAGGTTAAGGACTAGCCGCGTATTGCGTAGGCAGTCTGCCGGTCTGCCTACGCTCCCATCCATGGCGAGGGAGCGATCTTGTCCAGATGCGACGACACTTTTACGATGACACCGGACACGGTGTCTCCACCCCTGACGATCTCATCGTCGCGGCAGGGGAACGCCACCATTCTGGCGGTGTGCGGCGACATCGATCTGTTGACGATCGACCTCTTCCGCCAGGCCATCGAAGGCGCGTTCCGTGAGCGGACCGCCAACCTCCTCATCGATCTGACGCAGACCACATTCCTGGCGTCTGCGGGCCTCAAAGCCCTCGAACGGGCCCGGGAGCGCGCGGAGGCGACCGGTGCCATGTTCGCGGTGGTGACAGCACGTCCCTCGACAGCCCGCCCGATCATCGCCCTGCAGCTCGAACAGGTACTCGATCTACATTCCACCGTCGACGAGGTGGTCGAGTTGTGGAGTCGGCCCGACGTCCGGTGGCCCGAGCCGAGCCCGCTCGAATCGTGGTGGG
Source organism: Williamsia sp. z34 (assembly GCF_059553395.1). Taxonomy (NCBI): domain Bacteria; kingdom Bacillati; phylum Actinomycetota; class Actinomycetes; order Mycobacteriales; family Nocardiaceae; genus Williamsia; species Williamsia sp. z34. Next base: position 73,739 of record NZ_JCANWW010000006.1, read on the forward strand.
TCGAGGTGATGTCCAGAAAGGGACAGACCGGTCGTTCCCGGCTCACCGACCATCGGTAACCGTCGGCTGGGGGTCTGGCACGGTTGATGTCGGTCGACGTGGGGTACTCCGCATCGGTGTCCGACACCGCTGGAGAGCCATCGCCCACCCACATACGCCCCGGCGGTGTCGATGACGACACCGTCGCCGCTGTCGGGAAATTGTCCGAAGCATTGGAATGCCTCGAACGCGCCCGCGGGCACCTCTACTCGTTCCACCAATTGATGGGCCACACCGACCTGCTGTTGGGTGACGCCACCGACGCCCTGCGCGCTGCCGGTCACGCCGAGATCGCCGACCGGCTCGGCGAAGAACTGGTCGGCCGAAACGTCATCGAGGGCCGGTGGACCTTCCAGATCGTCGAGGAGTTCGACGACACGTACTGGTCGGCCTTCCGCGACCATGAGCGCCGGGTGCGCGAAGAGCTCCAGAAGGGCAACCGCCACCTCTTCGAGGCCGAGATGAAGGAACGCCGCAGAACCCACGGCAGGCGGCACCACGAATCCCGACCCGGCGTCGGCGACTGACCCTCAGAGGTGGCGTCCGCCGGTCACCTCTGCCACCGTTCCGGTCATGTAGGACGACATCGACGAGGCGTAGAACAATGCCACCGGGGCGATCTCGTCCGGTTCACCGGCTCGTCCCATCGGGATCTCTGCCATCTTCGAGTCCCATGCCTTCTGCGGCATCGCCTCTGTCATGGCGGTGCGGATGAGTCCTGGCGCGATGACGTTGACCCGAACACCGAGGTGGGCGACCTCCTTGGCAGCGGCCTTGCTCAGTCCCACGATTCCGGCTTTGGCCGCCGAATAGTTCGTCTGCCCGAGCATTCCGACCTTGCCCGAGATCGACGACATGTTGATGATCGATCCGCCGCCATGTTCCCGCATGATGCCGGCGGCGAGCCGGGTTCCGTTCCAGCAGCCCTTGATGTGGACGTCGATCACGTCGTCGAACTGCTGCTCGGTCATCTTGCGCATGGTGGCGTCGCGGGTGATGCCGGCGTTGTTGACCATCACATCGAGCGACCCGAAGGTGTCGGTCGCGGCGGCGAGCAGGGCGGCGACCTCCCCTGCGGACGTCACGTTGCAACGGACGCCGATCGCCTCGACCGGCAACGAGGCAGCCGCTTCCTCGGCCTTGGCCTCGTCGAGGTCCCCGATCACGATCCGGGCGCCGTTGTCGGCAAATGTACGGGCGATGGCCAGCCCTATCCCCTGGGCTCCTCCGGTGACGACGGCGGTGCGGTTGGCGAGCATGATGTCCTTTCTCGGTTGCGCTTTCTTGCGTGACGACGCGGCGCCATCGCGCCGCCTGGGGTGGCTATCCGGGTGGCCCGATCGCCGTGCCGCCGGCGAGCAGGTCATCGGCGACCGCACCGGACAGCCCTGCTTTGGCGGCGGTGCTGCGACGCCTGGTGCGCGCGGTCACCTCCGCGTCACAGGCGGCCCGATTCTGCACCCGCGCGACATTGGTGGCACAGCGCGGATCATCTGCCAGTTCCGGCGCGGCCGTTCGACCTTGATCACCCGGGCACCGGGATCGGCGAGATTCCGGGTGGCCGGCGGCGCCGCCACCGCCTGCTCGACGGAGACCACGGTGTAGCCGTCGAGTGGCAACGTCATGACAGCTTCTTCTTCTCGGCCCGGATCAGACCCGCGCCGATGACCAGTTTCTGGATCTCGCTGGTCCCCTCATACAGCCGCAGCACCCGGACGTCCCGGTAGATCCGTTCCACCGGCACGTCCCGCATGTACCCGGCGCCGCCGTGGACCTGAACAGCCAGATCGGCCACCTTGCCGACCATCTCGGTGCAGAACAGCTTGGCCGCCGAAGGCGCGATCCGGCGATCGGTCTCGGTCACCCAGGCCCGCGCGGCGTCGCGCACGATGGCACGTCCGGCCATCACCCCGGTGTACTGCTCCGCGAGCATTGCCTGCACCAACTGGAAATCGCCGATCGCGTTCCCACCCTGGGTGGCGGTCGCCGCATACGCAACCGACTCGTCGAGTGCCCGCTGGGCCTGGCCCACGGCCAGAGCCGCGATGTGCACCCGACCACGTGCGAGCGACGTCATCGCGGCGCGATATCCGACCTCGGCGTCTGACCCGACCAGCGCTTCGGGGCCCACCCGGACGCCGTTGAAATTCACCTCGGCGGTGGCCGCACCCTCTTGTCCCATCTTCGCGTCTTTCGGGCCGATCTCGACGCCGTCGGCGGTAGCCGGCACAAGGAAGACCGCGATGCCGTTGCCGGTCTCCGGCGCCGGTGAGGTGCGCGCAAAAACCACGAACAGATGCGCGTTCGGCGCGTTGGTGATGTACCGCTTGCCCCCGTCGATGATCCACCCGTCGCCGTCGACCCGGGCCGTCGTTTTCAGGCCGGCCGGATTCGATCCCGCACCGGGTTCGGTCAGCGCGAAGGACGCGACGACGTCTCCGGAAGCCATACCCGGCAACCACTGTGCGCGTTGATCATCGGTGCCGAACCCGACCAGCACCTGCCCGGCGATCCCGTTGTTGGTCCCGAACATCGACCGGAGCGACAACGAGGTGTAGCCCAGTTCCATCGCGAGTTCGACGTCTTGGATCAGGTTGAATCCCAGACCGCCCCACTCCTGCGGTATCGCGTAACCGAACAAACCCATCTGCGCCACCTGGGTCCGCAGGTCCTCGGGGATCGTGTCGGTGTTCATGATCTCCAGCTCCCGCGGAATCACGCGCGTCCGCACGAACTGATTGACCTGCTTGAGGATGTCGGCGAAGACGTCGTCGGGTACGTCCGGATTGAGCGTGTCCATTCCCACACTATTGCGCCAATATCAGGCTCAGTCCAATACTCAAACTGCGCTTCTGTAATCCGTTATCGCAATAATCGACGAGGGGGTCGCCGCCGGGCGGCAGTCCTTCAGTAGCTGGTCACTGCGGCTGCAGGTAGGCGACGATCGCGTTGGTGATCCCGCGTCTGGCGAGGTCGAGGTCGGTATAGGTCCCGAGTTGCTTCTCCGAGACGATCCCGCGCATCGCGCCGGGGATGAACGCGGCCACCTCGGCAACCCGATCGGGATCGACATCCAGACCGGTAAAGGCCCGGCGACACGTGTCCAGCCACGCCTGGCCCCACGACTCGAATTCGGCTGCGGTGCGCGGATACAGGCGTTCGAGCTCGGCACGCTCACGCGGCAGCGCGGCCCGGAGGTTCTCGATCGCCCGGGAATCACCGACGGTCAGACCCTCGTACATGTTGTCGATGATGGCACCCACCCGGACCTGCAGTGCTGCGTCGATCGGCGCGCTGACCGGCAGATCACCCCGACGCTGCGCGATGCGTTGCAGAACCGCCGCCCACAGCCCGTCGATGTCACCGAACTGATATTTGACCGCACCCCAGGTCGCACCGATCTCCTTGGCGATCCGATTGCCCGACACCGCTGCCGGGTCGCCGGTCGCCAGCGTCCGTAAAGCGGTGTCCAGCATCGATTCCCGGGTGGCCAGACCACGCTTGTTACTGCGTCTGCCGACCACACCCGATTCGCTCACCCGGGCAACTCTATCTGCTGCCAGTACGGGAAACGAGTTTCAACGAGCCCTCTGTTCTTTTTTCACAGACCCCACTACGATTCTGGACAGATCGAGTCGGGTCGCTCCCCGGACGAAGGGATGCCAGATGGCCAGAACTCCCCTGTCGATGAAACCCACCGGCTGGTTCCAGGTGGCCTGGGCTGCCGAGATCGCCGCCGGTCAGGTCCACCGGATGAAGTATTTCGACACCGAGATGATCGCGTGGCGGTCGTCCACCGGTGAGGTGACGGTGATGGATGCGTACTGCGAGCATCTCGGCGCGCACCTCGGTTACGGCGGGCACGTCGAAGGCGATCGCATCGTCTGTCCATTCCACGGCTGGGAGTGGAACAGCGCGGGCCGCAACGTGTGCATCCCTTACGAGAAGCACCCGAACAAGGGCCGTCGCATCCGCATCTACCCGGTGGCCGAACTCAACGAGTCGATCTTCATCTGGCACGACGTCGATGGCGTCGCACCGTACTTCGAGGTACCCGATGTCCTCGCCGGGTTCGACGACAACCTCACGGCCGCAGACTATTACCCGTCATACCCGCAGGCAACACTGTTCCGGCCCGGGCTGGAATTGCATCCGCAGTACGTGATGGAAAACGGTGTGGACTTCGCACACTTCAAGTTCGTCCACAAGGTCCCGTTCATGCCCGACATCACCAGGCACGACTTCACCGAAGCCACCTCCTACGTGGACTTCACGATCGCGTTCGACGAGAACGCTTCGGCCGACGACATCAACAGCGGTGTGCAGGCGATCAACGCCGGACTCGGGGTCGCGGCGACCAAGAGCTGGGGCATGATCGACAACCGCACCCTCACGGCCGTGACACCGGTCGATGATCTCACCTCCGACATCCGCTTCAGCGTCTGGATCGGCCGACGTCCCGGAGATGATCGAGCCGAGATAACCTCCGGGGCAAAGTTTCTCGCCGATGCCGTGATCGAGCAATTTGTCGCCGACATCAACATCTGGTCGCATCAGCGCTACTCCGATCCGCCGGCCCTGTCCCGGGGCGAATACGAGGGCTTCACCCAACTGCGGCAATGGGCCACGCAGTTCTACCCGACGAAAGGACTTCACCGATGAGCACCACAGAGGCCGACCGCGTCCGAGCCTTCCAGGTGGCGACGGGCAACGTCGGCACCGAGATGATCAAACGCATCGGTAACCATCCGGATCTCGAACTGGTCGGATTGCACTGCTACACACCGGAGAAGATCGGTCGCGATGCCGGCGAACTCGCCGGACTCGACCCGGTCGGGGTGATCGCCACCGGCACCGTCGAGGAGATCATCGCCGCTCGGCCCGACGTGCTCACCTTCCACGGGGTCTTCCCCGACGAAGCCCTCTACGAGAAGATCCTCGAGGCCGGGATCAACATCGTCACGACCGCGGACTGGATCACCGGCCACCATCGCAACCAGAACCACCCGCACCCGTCGGGCCGAAAAGTGTCCGAAGTACTGCAAGACGCCTGCCTGCGTGGGGGTTCGACGTTCTACGGCACCGGGATGAACCCCGGCCTCAACCAGATACTCGCGGTGGCACACAGCGCCGACGTATCGGAGATCGAGAACGTCACCGTGATCGAATCGGTGGACGTCTCCTGTCACCACTCGGTCGACACCTGGAAGGAAGTCGGCTACGGAGTGCCGGTCGACGACCCGAGCATCCCCGGGTCCCTCGAGAAATACACCCGTGTATTCGCCGACAGCGTCCACCTGATGGCCGACTGCTTCGGTCTCGAACTCGACGACGTCACGTTCTCCTACGAACTCGGCGCCTGCACCAAGGACGTCGACCTGGGCTGGTACCAGTTGCCCAAGGGATCGTTGGGCGCCAACTACATCAAGTACCAGGGCATCGTCGATGGGATACCCCGCATCGAATCACATCTCGAATGGCAGATGACCCCGTACACCAGTCCGGCCTGGGACATCAAGGGCTGCTACATCACCCAGATCTCGGGCGACCCGAACATCTACAGCAAACACATGATCTTCCCCAAACCCGGTGTCAGACTCGATAATCCCGAAGACTTCGCGTCGATCGGCATGACCGTGACCGGACTTCCGGCACTCAACGCGATCAGAAGTGTCGTCGACGCCCGGCCCGGCATCCTCACCAGCGCCGACATGCCGCTGCGCGGCTTCGCCGGCCGCTTCAAACTCTGACCCGCAAACGAGCCGGAAATACGAAGACGAGCCACATATTTGTGGCTCGTCTTCGTATTTCGGGCTCGTTTGTGGAGGTGGATCACCCGATCGCGATGGGCGTGACGGGACTGCCCGTCGCCCCGGGGATGTTCAGTGGCGCGATGGTGAGCAGGAACTCGTAGCAACGATCCCGCGAGAGATCTCGCAGGGCGAGATGCTCCATCAGATGAATTCCGTGCGATACCAACAGAACAATGTGCGACCCCAGGTAGACACCCTGGTCAAACGGTAGCGCTTCGACCGCAGAATTGTCCGCCCCGACCACTGAGACGTCGTAGGCGGCAAGGTGTCTTGCCAACTCGAGGCCGATACCGGGTTGGGGATGGATGTCGAATCCATCATCTGGGTTCATATACCCCTCGAGCCAACCAGTACGAATCAACACCAGGTCGCCCGGACGGAGTTCGACGGACTCACTCGAGCACGCCTGTTCGAACTCGGCAACAGTGATGACATGTCCGGGTTCGAGCGCACTGACACCAAGAGCCGCAGCCACATCCACGAGTACCCCGCGACCGACAATTGCACCGATCTTGTCGATACCGCATCGCGGTGCGCCACTCATAGAGGACACATCCTCTGCAGAGAAGCCGTTGTACAACTTCCGGTCCTCGTACACATGGCCGAGAGCGTCCAGATGCGTAGCGGTGTGTGCCGCCATCACGAGCATGTCCTCATTGGCACCCACACCCTCGGCTCCGCCAACCGAACGATGGAACGCCTCATCGCCCTGCCCCGCCAGCGTCAGGCGCTGCGGCGCGCCGCGGAAAATCGAAGTTCGGCACCCCGGATCGCTGGATCGGGATGCTCAGCGGGTAGACCTTTCCCGTTTTCGGCGCCCTCAGCGCCTCCTTGACCACATCCGGGGTGAGTAGATTCAGCGCTCCCCGTTCGTCATCGGTACCCCAGCGACCCCAGTTGTTGGCCGTTCCCATCGCACTCCCTGTTCCCGTGATCGCCGAACCTTCCGGACCTGCCGCGCTCGGCGGCACGGTCCTAGACGGGCTGACCGATGGTCTTGACCTCGAGGTACTCCTTGAAACCGAAGTCGCCGTTGCGACGGCCCAGACCGCTCTGTTTGGTGCCACCGAACGGGCTGGTGATACCGAAGAACGACTTGCTGTTGACGGTGACGCTGCCGGTCCGCAACCGCTGGGCGATGCGGAGCGCCCGGTCGTTGTCGGCACTGCTGACCTCGCCGGACAGTCCGTAGATCGAGTTGTTGGCGATGGCGATCGCCTCGTCGTCGGTGTCGTACGGGATCACGGTCAGAACCGGACCGAAGATCTCCTCCTGGGCCACCTGCGAGTCGGGGTCGACGTCGGCGAGCAGAGTCGGTTCGACGTAGTAGCCGGTCGAGAGGTTCTCCGGGGTTCCGCCGCCGATGACCACCCTGGCACCGGAATCGATACCCGACTTGATCAGACCGAGGACCTTGTTGCGCTGGGTCTCGCTGATCTGCGGCCCGTGCATGATGCCTTCCTGCCAGGGGTCGCCCATCGGGATGTTCTGCATCGTCGCGGCCAGGATCGCCAGGCCCTCTTCGTAACGGCTACGCGGCAACAGAATTCGGCTGGGCAGGATGCAGCTCTGACCCGACATGGCACAGGCCATCATCGCCGCCATCGGCAGGCAGGCGGTCAGATCGGCGTCATCGCAGACGATGTGGGCCGATTTGCCACCCAATTCCATCAATGACTTCTTCACCGTCGCGGCCCCGGCCGCCAGAATCGCCCGTCCGGTGGCCGTGGAACCGGTGAACGTGATCATGTCGACCCTGGGATCCGCCGACAACGCAGCACCCACCTCGTTGGCATTCGAGACCACCACGTTGAACACCCCGGCCGGGATGTCGGTCTCCTCGGCGACGATCCGGCCCAGCTCGCTACCCGACCACGGCGTCCACTGAGCGGGCTTGAGCACCACGGTGTTCCCGGCCATCAGCGGCGCCACGGTTTCGGCGATGTTGAGGTAAAAGGGCACGTTCCATGGCGTGATCGCACCGACGACACCGACGGGGTCGTAGTGGATCAGGTGCCGAGCCTGCCCCATCACCGTCTCGTGGACGCCAGTGTCTTCGAGATAGTTGAACGCTCGGCCGTACTCGGCCCAGTGCTTGACCTCGGCGATCGGGGAATCGACCTGACTGCTGGTCATGCTGATCGGGCAACCCACCTCGGTCACCACGATCCGGCGGATCCGTTCCTTGTTCCGCTCGAGGGCCTCGTGTAGCTGCGTGAGGCAGTGGTACCGGAACTCCACGTCGTGGGACCAATCGGTCTCGTCGAACGCCCGCCGCGCCGCACCGATGGCCCGCTCCATATCGGCGACGGTGCCGTCCGTCGCCTGCCCGGCCACCTGCTCGGAGCCCGGGTGGATCACGTCGAAGAGTGCGCCACTTGCGGTGTGCTGCAACTCCCCGTCGATCAGCATTCGTTGATCACCGGCAAGCAATCCGGTCTCGACTTGAACGTCTGTCATCGTTATCTCCTTGCAGCTGAGCGGATCCGGGAACCATGGCGCAGAGTTCGCATGGCAGCGTCGCCGGTTACGGTACTCCGATCACCACCGCGCGGGGGCCGGAATGTCCAACTTCAGCGGACGTTCATAGGAGAGGTCGCTACGGTCGCGCGTCCCGACGAGGTAACCCTTTTCGGTGAAGAAGGACGACGTGAGGACCCGCGCATCACCGAGGAACATAGCTTCCACCGTCGATCGCCGAAGAGCGATGCGCCACTGTCCCTCTCGCCGCTCCAGCCGGTCGAGGTAACGACCGCTGATGAACTGGGCGGTCTTTCCGTCGCCACCGACCAGCACGACGAGCACATAGCTCTCGGCATGCGCGGTGTCACCATCGATCTCGCATGAGTGTGTCGTGATGTTGTGGGTGTGTACCTTCGACGTCTCGGCATGCACCTTGTTGGCCCAATCCCCGTAGTCGGGGCCTTGATTGGTCGCGTGACCATGCTCGTCAACAGCATCGTCGTGATAGGCGGCAGTGATCAGGTCGACATCATGGCGGTCGCAGCCACGAGCGTGCCGGGAGATGCAGTCCAGGATCTCGGTCCGGTCCTTGAGGTACCGAACATCGGCCTGCAACTGCTCCAGGGTGGTTTCGAGCGTCGACATATCTCTCCGTTTCGCAATGCTTCTCCGCCGGGGCGGACGTGCCCGGTGGCGCTCGGCCCCCAAATGCCTGCGACCAAGCCCACAGCCACTATACGGTCGTACAGCGAGCCGGGGGTGCGAAAATGAACAAGACTACGAAGTGAGGTACGTGAACATGCCACCATCGGCTCGGCGCGTGGGCGCAGAAACATCGAAGACCAGGGACGTCATCCTCGACACCGTCGAGAAGATCATGGTCACCGACGGTTATCCGAGCGTCACGTACCGGGTGCTGGCAGCGAAGGCCGGCGTCACACCGAGCCTCGTCCAGTACTACTTCCCCACCCTGGACGACATTTTTCTGGCCGCGATTCGTCGTCGCACCGATCAGAATGCCCAGCGACTGACCGAGGCCCTCGACGCCCGGCCCGACCAGCCACTGCACGTCCTGTGGGAGTTCAGCTGGGCCGAAGCCAAGGGCGCGCTGGTCACCGAGTTCATGGCACTGGGGAACCACCGGGCAAAGATCGGCGCCGAGATCGCGCAGGTCACCGCACGGATAAGACAAATACAGCTCGACACCCTGGCGGCGATCTCCGCGACCACCGGCACCGCCGACTTCCCGCTCACCCCCGGCGGCCTGGTGGTCCTGATCTCCGGCATCCCGAAGCTGCTGAATCTGGAAAAGGGCGCCGGGATCACCAGTGCCCACGAGGAGGTGGTGGCGTCGTTCGAGACATTGCTCGACGCGCTCGAACCGCCGACGTCGCCGCGGCCCCGGAAACGGCCGGTGCGCAACCGAGGCTGACCGGCGTCCCTAGACGCCCGCAGGCCCGGGCGCGCCGTGCATGTACAGCGTCTGACCTGAGCAGAAGCTGGCCGCGTCGGAGGCGAAAAACAAGACGCCGTAACCGATTTCGTCGGGTTCACCCAGCCGGCCGAGACCATTGGACCCGGCGACCGAATCGGGCTCCAGGTTGTATCGCGCCAGTTCGTCGGTCAGCGTCGGAGCCCGGACCGCGCCGACCGCGATCGCGTTGACGCGAATACCCTTGCTCGCCCATGCGGCGGCCATGGAACCGGTCAGGTTGTTGACCGCGGCCTTTGCCGCCGCATACGGGGCTGCCTGGGGCATCGACAGCAAACTCGCTCCCGACGAGATATTGACGATCGCCCCCTTGCCCCGTTCGAGCATGTGGACCGACACCGCCCGCGACAGGTTCCAGACGCTGCCGAGGTTGAGGGCGAAGACGTCACCGAACTCCTCCTCGGTCCATCGCTTGATCGACTTCGTCTCGGCGCCCCCGGCGCTGTTGACCAGGATGTCCACCCGGCCGAACTCCGCGACCGTCCGGTCTACGAGCTCTTGGCATCCGGCGGCGGTACTGACATCGGCCGGTACGGCCAGAGCCCGGCGCCCCAGCGCGTCGATCTCCTTCGCGGTGGACTCCAGGGGGTCGCGGCGACGGCCGGCGAGCACGACGTCGGCGCCGTGTTCGGCAAGGACGAGCGCTGTACCGCGCCCGATACCGGTGCCACCACCGGTCACCAACGCCACCCGCCCGTCGAGCGAGAACCGATCATTCATCTTCGGGCTCCTTCATTCGTCGTGCTGCCATGCCGAGAAGCCGACAGCCGAAATTGCACGCGCTCCAGTCGAATTCGGCCATGAAACGCCCGGCTCCGGCGAAGTACGACCGTTCGCTGTACGAGCGTATAGCAGTTGATCTATGCTCGCTCACGAAACCCGAATCAAGGAGTGTTTCGTGAGCGATGTGTATTACGACCCGTGGGACGTCGAGATCGACATGGATCCGTACCCGACCTATCGGCGACTACGCGACGAGGCGCCGCTCTACCACAACCAACGACACGACTTCTGGGGCCTGAGCCGCTACGCCGACATCGACGCCGCGTTGCAGGATCCGCAGCGGTTCAGTTCCGCTAAGGGCGACATCCTCGAAGTCGTCAAAGCCGACCCGGTGATGCCGCCCGGTGTGTTCATCAACGAAGACCCACCGCTGCACACCATCCATCGCAAGATCGTGGGCCGCGCCTTCACACCCCGCAAGATGAAGATGATCGAAGACAAGGTCCGGGCATTCTGCAACGCCTGCCTCGATCCGCTGATCGGCGCCGACCGGTTCGACTTCGTTCTCGACCTGGGCACCGAGCTCCCGATGCGGACCATCGGCATGCTCGTCGGTATCCCCGATGCGGACCAGCCGAGCGTGCGCGCAGAGGCAAATCGAGTGTTGCGCAACAAACCCGGCGAACCACTGCCGGTGAGAAAAGATCACTACTTCGACGGAGACATGTTCACCGACTACGTCGACTGGCGGATCAAGAACCCCTCCGACGACCTCATCACCGAACTGCTCAGCGTGGAGTTCGACGACGACACCGGTACCACCCGCCATTTACGGAAGGACGAGCTCCTGATCTTCTTGGCGGTCATCGCCGGAGCCGGTGTCGAGACCACCGGCCGACTGTTCGGCTGGATGGGCAAGGTGCTGGCCGAGCACCCCGATCAGCGCAAGGAACTCGCGCAGGACCACTCACTCATCCCCGGTTCCATCGACGAACTCCTCCGGTTCGAGCCGCCCGGACCTCACGTCGCACGATACGTCACCGAAGATGTTGAACTGCACGGACAGACGGTTCCGGCCGGCAGCGCCCTGCTGCTCATGCTGGCCTCGGCCAACCGCGACGAACGCGCCTTCGAGCACCCCGATCGCTTCGACATCCACCGCCAACCCGGCTCGCTCCTCAGTTTCGCCAAGGGCGCGCATTTCTGCCTCGGCGCCCCACTCGCCCGTCTCGAGGGCCGGGTTGCACTCGAAGAGGTCCTGAACCGGTTCCCGGAGTGGGACATCGACCTTGCGCAAGCTCGACGAGCCCGCAGTTCCACCGTGCGCGGCTGGGATTCGATGCCGGCAATCATCGGCTGACGCCGGTGGCGGGTTCGTGCGACGTGATGTCAGTGCCCCGCGAACGCCTCTGCCAGCCACCAGGACCCGCCGTCACCTACGACCTTCGCGTCGATCACCAGCGGCCGGGCCGCGCCGGCCGCTCGATAGCCCTCGACCCAGGTGCGTACGCCGTCCAGGTCGTCGAGCGTACGCACGGTGATCCCATCCGCGCCGAAACCCCGTGCGATGGCGGCAATATCGGTCTCCGGGAAGGTCACCGTCCCATGGTCCGCGTCAGCGAAGTGGTGCACCTCCGCACCGTAGGCGGAGTCGTTGTAGACGATCGCGACCAACGGCAGGCGCAGGCGTACCGCGGTGTCGATCTCGGAGATGCCCATCAGGAATCCACCGTCGCCGGCACCGAGGACGCCGAGCCGATCGGGTTGCGCGATCCCCGCACCGATTGCGGTGTACAGCCCCAGTCCGATCGATTGGTATGCCTGGGTGAAACAGAATCCGTTGTGGTCCGGAACCGAGAGGTGGGTCGACGGATAACCCATGAAGTTGCCCGAATCAATTGACACAATCCGTTCCGCCGGCAGGATCCGGTCGAGCGCGATGGTCAGCGCACGCGAGTCGATGCGATTGGCACCGGACGTGTCGTCGACCGGAACATCCTGCCAGCGTGACGATTCCGCAATCCTCGCTCTGACACGAGCAGTCCGGTACCGGGTCGCACCTTCCGGTTCCACACCCCACAGTTCCGCAAGAACGTCGGTGGCGGTGAGGGCACAGTCGCCGATCACCCCGGCATCGACGGGACGGTGCGCGCCGATCGCGTCGACGTCGTCGTCGACCTGGAAGACAGTGGCCTGCGGTCCGATCAATCGACCGTGCCGCATCGTCCACATGTTGAGGGCACACCCCCAGCCGACGATCAGGTCGGCGCCTGAGATCAATTCGGCGGTGGTGGGTGACGAGAACCCACCGGAGATGCCGAGGGAGAACGCATCGCCGGCGAAGAGTCCGTTGGCAACCGCCGAGGTGGCAACCAAAGCCCCACTTGCCGAGGCGAGTTCGGCGATCCGGGGACCGGCGTCGCGGCCACCGCGCCCCGCAACGAACACCGGCCGTTTCGAGCCGCGAATGGCGTCGACGAGCCGGGTGACCGCATCGGTGTCGGGCCGCACCCGTGACTGATCGACCGTGATCTCGATCGGTCCGTCGACGGTGGCCCGCTCGGCCGCGACGTCGGTGGAGACGTTGAGGACCACCGTGCGCCGCCGGGCGACGGCCGTCCGGTAGGCGCGCGTGACGTCGGCGACGACGGTCTGCGCCGAGTACACCCGATCGCTGATCGCGCCGACGCTGGTGACCAGCGCGTCCTGGTCGATACGGAAATTCGAGCGCAGTGCCGCCGCGGGACTGTCCGCGGTCAGGACGATCATCGGGGTACGACTCTTGGCCGCCTCGGTGATACCGGTCATCGCGTTGGTGAGGCCGCATCCCTGATGCAGGGAGACCACTCCCACGCGCGACGACATCCGCGAGTACGCATCGGCCATCGTCGCCGCGCCACCCTCGTGACGAGCCGCGGTGAACGGGACGCCCCCCGCCCGAAGCGCATTGGTCATCACGAAGTTTCCGCTACCGACCACGCCGAACACGTGCCCGACACCGAGGTCGGCCAGGGCATGTCCGACGACGTCGGCAACAGTGGGACCGTATGTGCTCACGCACCCGCTCCGTCTGCGCCCGATCCGGCGACGACGGCCAGAACCCGGGACGGGCTGCCGGTCCCACCGACGATCGGCAGCGGGCTCACCACGAGCACCGCGCCGGTGGCGGGGAGACGACCCAGGTTACGTAGTGAGGTGATGCCGTACTTGTCGTTGCCCAGGAAATAGTTGTGAACTGGGAATGCGGGGTCGAAACCGCCGGCGAGACCGGCATCGACCCCGACGGTCTCCACGCCGAGGCCGGTGATCTCCCGTTCGGTGGCCAGCCAGCGCGCGCAGTCGACCGCCACGCCCGGTGTGTGGGAACCGGTGTCGTCGGCATTGAGGAACTCGGCCTGCGAAACACCCCGCGACTCCCAGCCGGTGCGCAGCAGCAACCACGTCCCCGCCGTCAGCGGCCCGTTGGCGGTTTCCCACTCCTCGACGTCGGCGATGCTCAGAAGGTAGTCGGGGTCATCTGCGACCTTCGTGGACAGGTCGAGGACGGCGGCCGGACCGATCAGTCGTTGCACCGGGATCTGCGAGACGTCATCGCCGTCGCGACCGGTGATCCAATGCACCGGCGCGTCGAGGTGGGTGCCGATGTGCTCGCCGGTGTGGATGTTGTTGTGACGCCAGTACGGTCCGGGCTCGTTGTAGGCGCTGACTTCTTCGAGACTGAAGTCGATGAGGTTCGCGAACGGTTCGGGCAGGCGCAATGCGGGAGTCGAACTGCTCAGCGGCGTGGTCAGATCGATGACCTCGAGGCTGCCGGTCAGGATGCCGTCGAGAAAATTCGACAGGGCGGTGGTGGTATCGGGGACGGTCATCAGAGCACCTCGGTTCTTCCGTGTTGGCTATGCCTTTCACGGTAGTCCGGCACCGGCCACTTCAGGATGGACGGTCCCGAAAGAGAGTCTCCATTTCCGCCTGCGCCGCATCGTTGCTGTGCTATACACATACCGATTGCTGTACATACGTACAGCAGCGACAGGAGGTCCCATGAATCCAGATGCTGCACAAAGCGATCCGACCGGACGCGTCGCCGTGGTGACCGGCGGCGGATCGGGTCTGGGCGAATCGATCTGTCACCATCTGGGCCGGCAGGGTCACCACGTGGCCATCCTCGATCGCGACACCGCGGCCGCCGAGAGGGTCGCGGCCGACGTGCGGGCGCAGGGCGCAAAGGCTCTGACGGTGTCCGTGGATGTCGCGGACCAAGCATCGGTCAACACCGCATTCGACACGGCCAGGAGCGAATTCGGACCGATCGAGATCCTGGTGACCAGCGCCGGCGTCTCCGGATTCACACCGTTCGAAGACATCACCCTCGATGAATGGAACCGGTACATCGCGGTGAATCTGACCGGCACCTTCCTCTGCGCCCAGGCCGCGATCCGCGACATGGTTGACGCCGGCTGGGGCCGGATCGTGACGATCTCGTCGGCGGCCGGGCAAACCGGCGCCCTTCGCCAGGGACACTATTCGGCCACCAAGGGTGGCGTCATCGCATTCACCAAGACATTGGCCCTGGAATACGCCGCCAAAGGGATCACGGTCAACACCGTTCCCCCTTTCACCATCGACACCCCGATGTTGCGTGCCGCGCAGGACGCCAAGCATCTCCCCGATGCCAAGTACATCTCGCGGGTCATCCCGTCCGGCCGGGTCGGGAGCGGCGACGACATCGGCGCGACGTGTGCATTTCTGTGCTCTGACGCCGCCGGCTACATCACCGGCCAGGTCATTGCCGTCAACGGAGGGGCCGTGATGTCGGGATAGCACCCGACGCAACGTTGCGGCAGAACAATTTTCGGCTCTTCACCACATCAGTACTCAGAAACCTCTGGAAGGAACAAAGCATGGGACGTGTTCAAGGCAAGGTCGCATTCATCACCGGAGCCGCCCGCGGCCAGGGTCGCAGTCACGCGGTGCGGCTGGCCGAAGAGGGTGCCGACATCATCGCCGTAGACCTGTGCGAAAACCTCAGCACCGTCAACTATCCCCTTGCCACCCCCGATGATCTCGCCGAGACCGCCCGGCTCGTCGAAAAGCATGACCGTCGCATCGTCACGGTTCAGGCCGACGTTCGAGAACGTGCCCAGATGGTGGCGGCACTGGACCAGGGACTGGCCGAGTTCGGCAAGGTCGACGTGGTTGTCGCCAACGCCGGGATCGCCGCGATGACCGGTGAACCCGGCGTCAACGCCTGGATCGACACCATCGACACCAACCTGCTCGGTGTGATCAATGCGGTGCAGGCGGCGTTGCCGCACCTGCAAGCCGGTGCGTCCCTGATCGCCACCGGTTCCACCGCTGCCCTGATAGACGTGAGCAAAACCGAAGCCCCCGGGACCGAACTCGGCGGCGCCGCATACGTATTGGCCAAGCGGCAACTGACGCAGTTCATGCACATGGTCGCCCTGCACATGGCACCGAGGCACATTCGCGCCAACGTGGTCCATCCGACCAACTGCAACACCGACATGCTCCAGAGTGAACCGATGTACAAGGCGTTCCGTCCCGACCTCGAACACCCCACGCGTGCCGACGCCGAACCCGGATTCGCTGTGATGCAGGCAATGCCGATTCCCTACGTCGAACCAGAGGACATCACCAACGCCGTGTTGTTCCTGGCCTCGGACGAGTCGAGGTACATGACCGGCATGCAGTTGCGGATCGACGGCGGCGGATACCTCAAGTGGTACGACTTCAAACTCTGAGGCGGACCGTCCACAACAGAACGGCGACAGGGAGATGAGTCATGAGCGTTGACCACGGCAGCGACAGCGACCGGAAATCGCCCCGGTTCCATTTCGACCGGCACACCGCGGAATACCGGGAACGTTTCACCGATATCACCGAGGAGATGCAGAGCAAATGCCCCCTCGCGTGGACCGATACCTACAACGGGCACTGGGTTGCCGCCGACAACCGGTCGGTCTTCGAGCTCGCCCGCAGTGCGGATGTCTCCGCCGATCACGATGTGAACGGTGAACGTCGTGGCTACCAGGGCATTTCGATACCCAAGATGATGGAGGTCAGCATCCGGGGCGGCCTGCTGGAGATGGACGATCCCGAGCACAAGATCTATCGCAGCGCACTCAATCCGTATCTGTCACCTGCCGCGATCAAGCGGTGGGAACCGTTCATCGACGATGTGGTGCGCGCCTGCTTGGACGAGAAGACAGAAACCGGCAACATCGACTTCGTCGAGGACCTGGCCAATATCGTCCCGGCCGTGGTCACCCTGGCCATGCTGGGAATTCCGTTGCAGAAGTGGGAGATCTACAACGAACCGGCCCACGCGTCGGTCTACACCGCACCCGATTCGCCGGATGCACCACGCGTGCTGGATCTGTACCTGGCCATGGGGATGGATCTGTTCACGAACCTGGCCGAGATCCGCGAGAGTCCGCGCCCGGGGATCATCAACGCGTTGGCCGGGCTCCGGGTCGATGGTGAGCCCGCCCCCGACATGGAGCTGCTCGGGATGTTGAACCTTCTCATCGGCGGCGGGTTCGACACCACCACCGCGTTGACGGCCCACGCACTGGAGTGGTTGTCGGAGAATCCCGATCAGCGCGAGGTGCTCAGTCGGGAGCGAGACGAGCTGCTCGATCCGGCCACCGAAGAGTTCCTGCGCTTCTACACACCTGCGCCCGGAGATGGCCGGACCATCGCTGCCGACATCGAACTCGACGGCAGGCAGCTCAAGGAAGGGGATCGCCTCTGGTTGTCGTGGGCCATGGCCAACCGCGATCCTGACATCTTCCATGACCCGAACGACATCGTCCTGGACCGCGGCGGCAACCGACACTTCAGCTTCGGTGTGGGTATGCACCGGTGCATCGGCTCCAACCTTGCCCGCACCGTGTTCAAGTCGATGGTGACCGCGGTGCTCGATCGGATGCCGGACTATCGCTGCGTCCCCGAAGGGACCGTCCACTACGAGACCATCGGGGTCATCCAGGGCATGCGGTACCTGCCGGCAACATTCACTCCGGCCTCACGAGTCGGCGCAGGCCTGGACGAAACACTGGAAAAACTGCAGCGCATCTGCGTCGAACAAGAGCTGGCCCGGCCGGTGACAGAACGCAAAGAACCCGCGCGCATCCACGACTGACGTGCGGTCGACGCGCGATCAGCGCGGGTGGCCCATGGCTTCGAGTGTCGAGTCGGCGGCGGCCAGCACCGCCGTCGACTCGGCCCCGGCGTCGCCGGCCAGACCGGCGAACAATCGGGCATCCTTCTGCAGAAGTGTCCCAGCGAGGGAGGCGATCGCATCGATCGTTCCGCCGGAGGCCGCGATGGCGCCGAGGGCGTAGCTGTTCGCCGATCCCTTGGCGATCACCTCGCCGAGACGCTCCGGATCCAACCCCAATGACCCGCCCAGGGCCAACGCATCGACGACGATGCCGAGGTTGGCGGCGAAGACGACGTTGTTGAGAAGTTTGGTCACCTGGCCAGAACCCAGTGGCCCGAGGTGGACCACCGGTTCTCCGTACGTGGAGAAGACCGGACGGCACCGTTCGACCGTCCCCGCTTCGCCACCGACCATGACCAGGAGATTGCCCGCCGCGGCAGCGTGGCCGCCACCACTGACCGGCGCATCGATCACCGTGACCCCCTGCGCCGCCGCCTTTCCGGCCAGTTCGCGACAGGTGTCGGGCGCGATGGTGCTGTGGATTGCGATCACGCCGCCCGGCGCCAGGCCGGCGAGTACTCCGAGTTCACCGGTCACGATCTGCCGCACATCGGCGTCATCGACCACACAGAGGCAGACCAGATCGCTGGCTGCCGCCAGTTCGGCAGGTGAGTCCGCCACTCTCGCCTCGGTGTCGACAAAGGATTCCAGCGACGCCGATCGGCGGGCCCACAGCGTGGTGTCATAGCCCGCTTCCACGATCCGTCGGGCCATCGGCGCGCCCTGACTTCCCAGACCTATGAACCCAATGCGCATCGTGTCCTCCACATTCGCGAAATGCTCTCGTGTGTAACGATTTTCGAAATTCCAGCGCGGTTCGATACATTGTCGACCGACCGGCTCCCACTGCTCCGCGCATTGGCGCAGAGCACTTTTCGGGGTTCGCCTCCAAAGAATACCCACGCATCCACTCCCGTCGGCCAATTCGAAGAATCCGACCACACGGGTCACCCACCTCAATACACTCGTACAGTATGCGCCGGCTGTCGACGGCCGGCCCCCCAGCGGAAGGCGTGGCTGTGCACAAAGACGACATGATCCTGATCAGTATCGACGACCACATCATCGAACCACCCGACATGTTCGAGAACCATCTGCCGGCCAAATACAAGGCAGAGGCGCCGCGACTCGTGCACAATCCCGACGGCAGCGACACCTGGCAGTTCCGCGACACGGTCATCCCCAACGTCGCGCTGAACGCGGTGGCCGGGCGACCGAAGGAAGAGTACGGATTGGAACCGCAGGGTCTCGACGAGATCCGGCCCGGTTGCTACAACGCAGCCGAGCGGGTGAAGGACATGAACGCCGGCGGTGTGCTGGCCACCATGAACTTCCCGTCCTTCCCCGGTTTCGCCGCCCGCCTGTTCGCCACCGATGACGCCGACTTCTCCCTGGCCCTGGTGCAGGCCTACAACGATTGGCACATCGACGAATGGTGTGGCGCCCATCCGGGACGGTTCATCCCGATGGCCTTGCCACCGATCTGGGATGCCGAGCTCTGCGCCCAGGAGGTGCGTCGGGTCGCCGAGAAGGGCGTGCACTCACTGACCTTCACCGAAAACCCCTCGGCGCTGGGCTATCCCAGCTTCCACAGTGACTACTGGAATCCGCTGTGGAAGGCGCTGGTCGACACCAACACCGTGATGAACGTCCACATCGGCTCGTCCGGACGCCTGTCGATCCCCTCGCCCGACAGCCCGATGGACGTACTGATCACCCTGCAACCGATGAACATCGTGCAGGCCGCGGCCGACCTCCTGTGGTCCGCGCCCATCAAAGAGTTCCCCGACCTCAAGATCGCCCTGTCCGAGGGCGGCACCGGTTGGATTCCGTACTTCCTCGAACGGATCGACCGCACCTACGACATGCACTCGACGTGGACGAACCAGGATTTCAAGGGCAAGCTTCCCTCCGAGGTCTTCCGTGACCACTTCCTGACCTGTTTCATCTCCGACCCCGTCGGCGTGCAACTGCGCAACGAAATCGGTATCGACAACATCTGCTGGGAGATGGACTACCCGCACAGCGATTCGATGTGGCCGAACGCGCCGGAAGAACTCGAGGGGGTCTTCGCCAAATACGACGTCACCGACGCTGAGATCAACAAGATGACCTACCAGAACGCGATGAAGTGGTACTCGTTCGATCCCTTCAAGGACGTCCCGAAGGAGCAGGCCACGGTCGGCGCGCTACGCAAGGCCGCCGAAGGACACGACGTGCAGACCCGCGCGTGGAGCACCCGCGAGAAGTCCGGCGCCAGCTTCGCCGACTTCGCCGTGAAGGCCAAAGAGATCGCGGGCGTTCAGGATTGATCGACGACCACCGGGGCGGCGGAAGGCGCGAGCCGCGCCTCCGCCGACACGGTGGTCGTCCCATCGACGACGATCGCCCCGTGCACGTGCCGGCCGGACGGATCAGTGCGCTCCGCCGAGAGGTGCAGCTCCGTCAGCAACGGCGTCGGCCGGTGATACCGCACCGACAGCTCCTGCACCACCGCCTGCTCTGTCCCGGCCCCACCGGCCGCCGCGACGACATGGCTGAGCATCATCGCTGACATGCCGCCGTGCACCAACGTTTTCGGCCCCTGATATTGCAGTCCGAGACGACCTGTCGCCGCAACATTCCCGTCGCCGTCGACGGCGAGGTCAAGTGGCGGCGCAATCGGATTCCCCCGACCCGACACCGGGTCACGCTCGCTCGACGAGCCGCGGTGCGCGTCGAGTTGCTCGGTGATCAGGTCGAGCTCGTCGGCCACTGCGCCGAGCCCGGGGTCGGCGGCGTCGACCCGGAGGAGTAGTTCGGTGAGTCGTCGCAACCCGGCCGCCGCCGACGCGATGCCGTCGGACTGTTGCGCACCGTCACCCGGCATGGGGCACTCGCTTTCTCGAGGCGATGAACAACCCGTCGGCACTCACACACAGTTCGTCGTCGAGCCAGACCTCGGCGCTCGAATACGCTTTTCTGCCGTCGACTCGTTCGTGGCGCGACCGGATCGTCAGCTCCCGATCGGGTGGCACCGGATGATGGAATCGGATGTTGAGCTGCGCCGTCATCCCTGCGACGCCGGCCAAGGCGTTGGCGTTGGCCAGCGCGACGTCGAGAACCAAGGCGACGGCACCCTCGTGGACGACACCCGGCGCACGTTCATAGGCGGTCGAAAAGGACACCGTTCCGTCGGCCCCATCGGCAGTCACTCCCAGGTCGACGGGCGGAGCGATCGCATTGTGCGCACCGACCACCGGGCTGTACAGCGAACCTCTGCCCTCGCGATCCATTGATTCGATCCGATCACGCGCCGAGGGAGCGCGGGCCTCGAGGTCGTCGGCGAGGGCATGGATCCGTCGGGCTACCTCCGAGAGATCTGCACCGGGATCCGCGCCGATCAGCGCCACTGCCGTCCGTCGCACGGCCGCCACCGCCCGAGCGGTCAGGCCGCCGTCACCACCGTCATCGAGATGGCATTCCGCATCAGCGGTGGAGGTCACGTTTCATCTCCTGTCGACACGAACTGGCGGTCGTTGAGTGCAAACGCTACCCGGCTGACGCCAGCTCGCGGAGCAGGTCACGGGTGCGCCGCATCGATCCTCGGGGATCGGGACCCACCGGCGTGATGGCCGCCCACACATCGGTGGCACCCGAATCGATGAGGTTCTGCAGTTGCAGGCGAACCGATTCTTCGTTGCCGACGATGGCGATCTCAGCCGCATCGGTGGCACCCCCGGCACTGATGACGCGCTGGTAGTTGGGCATTCCGGCATACATGCCCGACGTCGCGGCCACGGCGGCGCGAGCTTCCTCGACGTCGTCGTGAACCGCCAGCGGCAATCCCGCCACGATCCGGGGAGCCGGCCGGCCCGCCTGTGCAGCCGCAGCACTGATGGCCGGGGCGATCTGCGATTCGATGACCTTCGCCGAGGCCATCCACAGCACGGTCCCATCGGCGTACTGCCCTGCCACCCGCAGCAACCGGGGTGACATGGCGGAAAGCAGCACCGGTACCTGATGTTTGACCGCTGTCATCCGCCCGGCGCTCTTGGCGGTCCAGTCCTCTCCACGGAAATCGACGTCCTCGCCGTGCAGCAGCGCGGCGATGATCTGGATGTACTCCTCGGTATTGCGCCCGGGTCGCTCGTACGACAGCCCGTAGACGTCCTCGATGAGAGGTCCGTGGGACGGCCCCAACCCCAGGGTGAAACCGGGTCGTCCCATCGCCTCGGCGACCGCGGCAACACGGTTGGCCTGCAGCAGTGGATGGATCGGATAGGTCTGGAGGACAGCGGTTCCCAGCTCGATCGAGGCGGTGGCCCGGCCCGCCACCGCCAGTGCGGCAAGGGGATCACCCGCGACGGTGCTGGCGTACCAGAGGGAGGTGAAACCGTCCGCCTCGGCCCGCTCGGCCTGCTGGACGATCTTGTCTGTCGACGAAGCCCCGCCGGTCAATCCAATTCGCATAACTCTGCCAACCTGCCTGTTGAAGGTGATCCCGCCAGCCTATACGACTGTATGGCATCCTCCCGCACCCCGACCGGCTCGCCTGCAGGGTCAGCGTAGATTCGTGGCATGAACGGCGAGGCGATGTGGCGATGACAGCGACAGACGTGTCCACTTCGGACAGCACCGACGACGCACCACCGGTCCTGTTCCCTCGACTACTCCCCTGGATCCTCGGCATCTGCGCGGTCCTCGGGCTGGCGGCGTCGTTCACCTTGACCGTCGAGAAGTTCGAGCTGACGGCGAACCCGGACTACGTGACCAGTTGCGATATCAGCCCGGTATTGAATTGCGGCTCGATCATGGACACGTCCCAGGCGGCGCTCTTCGGCTTTCCGAACTCGCTGATCGGACTCATCGGATTCTCGGCCCTGCTGGCGATCGCCGTCATGATGGGACGTAAACCGTCTGCCCTGGTGATGCTCGGCATGCAGGTCGGGCTGACCGCCGGCGTCGTCTTCGTGCACTGGCTTATCTTCCAGAGCCTTTACCGCATCGACGCGTTGTGCCCGTATTGCATGGTCGTCTGGGTGGTGACCATCGTTGCCTTCTGCTACGTGAGCCTGCGCAATGCCGACGACCACGTCCCCGACGGTTTCGGGCGGACGATGGTGAACGCGGCCCTGAGCATCCATTCATTGATCCCGGTCGTGTGGATTCTCGTGATCGCCGGCCTGATCGGACAGCATTTCTGGTGGTACTGGTCGACGCTGATCTGACACCGAGCGGTCAAGCGCCCGCCCAGATCAGACCACCACCGCGATCGGGTTCGCGGTGGAGAACAACCGCACACGCGTGATCGCAACCTAGACTCGGACAGATGACGGGTCACGGCAACGCTGCGGAGAAGAAACCAGAACGACCGACCCCGGACAAGCCGAATGGGCGTGCGGCACAGCGCCTCGAGACACGTCGACGGATCTTCGATGCAGCGGTGGCCGAGTTCAAACGAACCGGCGTGGCCGACGCGGATGTCGGTGCCATCGTGGCTGCAGCAGGCGTCGCACGCGGCACGTTCTACTTCCATTTCCCCAACAAAGAGCACGTACTCATCGAGATCGAGAACGCCGAGGTTGCCAGGGCAGCACGAGATCTCGAGCGATTCATCGCCAAGTCGACCGATTTGTCCGCAGTGTTCTATGAGACCGTCCGCCTGACGAAATCAGCGAAGCGCAGGCTGGGAAAGAAGCTGTTCCGGGACGTCCTGGCCCTCTACTTCTCCCCCACCCGACCACAGCTCGATCCCGCCCCCGCCAAGGGACTGTCCGTCATCGAACTGGTCATCACGCAGATCGAACAGGCCCGCGATCGTGGTGAGATCTATGCCGACGCCGACCCCGCACACAGCGCACTCTTTTTCTTCCTCGGCCTCTACGCCTACCTGACCGTGAGTCACGAAGGACCACAGGATCCCCACGCACTCGACCAGTACGTGGCCGGCGTGATGAGAGGCCTCGAACCCCGCTGACCGACTGCGCGATTGCCCAGCTCCGTGCGCGACACGTTGCCCCCGCAGGAGTGCTCAAGCACAGAGCCTGTTACTCGAACAAACATTCGACACATTGGGATTTCCGGTGTATCCTGATCGCAAGCGTTTGATCAGATGTGCTGGGGGGCATGATGACTGACGATCCACCTGTTGACTCTTCGGTTGATTCCTCGCCGGTTCCGGTACTGGTGCGCAAGTACCTCGAGTTGGAGTTGCTCGTTGCCGATATCGCGGACTGCGCTGATTCCGATATGTCTGGCGCGGAAGTCAATGAGCTTGTGCGGGTGCATGAACGGATCGCCCGTAAGTTTGAGTTCACCGGGTTGCGTCACCTGTTGAGGGTCTCGGATCGGTCATCGTTTACCGAAGCCGGGTATTCGTCACTGTTCGGTTTCACCCGTAGCGAGTTGCGGCTGACCAAAGGGCAAACCATGTCCCGGATCCGGGCCCTGGAGGCGGTCGGCCGATTCCACACGATGCAGGGTGAGGAGTTGGCGCCGAAATGCCCTGCCGCCGAGCAGGCGTGGTCGAAAGGTTTGATCGGGGCGGCGCACATGGATGTCATGCTCGACGTGCGCAAACAGATCCCGTCGGCCTCGGATCCGGCAGTCTATGACGTGGTCGATCACTGGATGACCGAAGAAGCCGTCGGCCAAGATCCCACCCAACTGACCGCCGCCGGTCGCGCGGTGTTGGCCCGGGTCGACCCCGACGGCCGGTTGACCGACGACACCGATCGGGCCCGCAAACGCTCGCTGGGTATCGGGGATCAGGGGGTGGATCTGATGGCCAAGATCACCGGCACCCTCGACCCCGAAACCCTCGCCCTGTTGCGGACGGTGATGGACGTGTGGGCGGCGCCGGGGATGAACAACCCGGCCGACCCCAACTCGCCGACCGGTGCGTCCGATGATCCGAAACAGGACAAAGAGTTGATCAGGGCTGCGGCCGAGCGGGATACCCGTTCGAAAGGCCAACAATGTCACGACGCGCTCAAGGCGATCCTCAAGACGATTCTGGAGTGCAACCTGCTGGGTAAGTCGCATCGGGGTTTGCCGGCCCAGTTGGTCATCACGATGACCAAAGAGCAACTTGACGAGTGTGCCGGGATCGCCAGAACGGCGTCGGGAGTCGATATTCCGGTCAACGAGGCCCTGAATTTGGCGGCGCGGTCGGACAAATATCTGGCCGTGTTCGCTGACCACAGTGCTGAGGTGTTGCATCTCGGCCGGACCAAACGCACTGCGCAGAAGGGGCAACGTTTGGCGTTGTTCGTCCGGGATCGCGGTTGCTCGCATCCTGGATGTACCAATCCGGCGACCTGGGTCGAGGCCCATCATCTACTTGCCTGGATCAACGGGGGCCTGACCGACATCAACATGATGGGATCAGCCTGCCCACCGCACCACAAACTCATCGGTGACGGACCGCATCAGTGGCAAACAATCATGATCACCGAAGGCCCCGACACGGGTCGGGTCGGCTGGATACCGCCGGCGTCGGTGGATCCGGAAAGAAAACCGCGGGTCAACCGAGCCCAACACGTCAACGAAACCTTGGCAGCAGCCTGGGAGAAGGTTCTGGCCGATCGCCGGGCGGTGTTGGCCGAAAAGCTGGCGGAACTGACCGACGACGAATCTGACATCCCACCAGATCCCGGTTGCGTCGAATAACCGTCACTGAAAGCACGTTTCGGGCAACAAGGTGGTCAAACGCAGAGTCGGAAGTGCGGCCACCGCGACGACAGGCGTGCGCTGCGTCTGACCCGCCAACTCCACCCATTGACACTTTTCATTGACATCAGTCAGCGAACTGGTCTAGAACTGACATATCCGCCGAGATCGAGATGGGGTCCTGGATATGTGGCTGGACATTCTGCGACTGGTGGTCGCTTGGAGTGCGATGGGCGCCGTGATCGCGTTTTGGTATTGGGTCATGAAGAACATCGGTACGTTCTGATGGCCATCCTCGGCGGAGCGAAAATAGCTGGCGACGCGACTGATTCACGATGAACGCGACGCCGATCCCAGCTGCGCTGCGCCTCGAGCGCAGCTGCGGCCTGACTGCCGTTGCCTTCTCGGGGCGACGCCGGAGCGGTGCCCGACTGATGTCAGGCGAGCATCGAACGTTCGGACTCAACCGCCTTCAGGACATCGTCACGGTGCCCTACCCGCCGATCTTGACGGATTGGACAACACGAACGCTGACCTGCGGTGTCGCACTGCAGTGTTCGCCGTCCAAAGACGACATCGGACGCTATCCGCTTCACGAACTCTCAACTCGTGAGCTCGCGGCATTGTCCATCGTCGAGGCCGGGGTCGCGCTGCGCTGGATCGCTGACCACTGGCCCGGACTGGTAGCGGAACTAGATCGCGTCCTGACCGGACTATCGGTTGCGGACAGCGCTTTCGACGCCACCGACATGCTCCGGCGTGCGGACATGATGGCCAGATCGCGCGAGAGAATCGACCCGCACCCGCTTCTGGGACAACTACCGCTCCGGGCTCCGGCCGGCCGCGGCCTGGCTACCGCGGTCAAGAGGGCGCACAGCCGGATGCCGTGGACTTCTCCCCGCAGCGATGCCCAGCGACTGCTGTCAATCCCGGTCGGGGGTGAAGGCGGAGTGCGTAATTCGAACCTTCCACCACCGAGTCGCCCCGAGGACGAGGACATCGAGATCCGGCCGGACCAGCGGGTGGGTATCCCATACCCCGAGTGGAACGCATGGCGCGAGAGCTTCCTCGTCGACCATGTTGCGGTGCTGGAACGAAAGCACCGGGGTACCGGCCGGCCGGGGTCACCGGTGTCGACAGATCTACGGCGGTGGTTCGCCGAACACACCCACCGATCGATCAGGAGTCGGCTAGAGGACGGATCCGACCTCGACATCGACTCGTACGTCAGCCACCACATCGATCTGATCACCGGAGAAGCCGGCGAGCCCCGAGTGTTCCGGGAGCTGTTGCCCATGTCGCGAGACGTGACCACCGCTCTGCTCCTCGATGGCAGCTCCTCACTCGGAATTCGCCGTGGCGAGGTCTTCGAGTTGGAACTGGCCTGTGCAGACGCACTTTCGCGCGCGATGATGCTTGCCCGAGAACGCCACGGAGTGTTCGTCTTCAGCGGTAACACCCGCCACCGCGTGGAGGTGAACTGCCTCAAGGACTTCGACGACACACACGTGGTCGTTCCGAGCGGTTCCGGCCTGGCAACCGGTGGCTATACCCGGCTCGGCGCCCCTATCCGACACCTCACGAGCCGCCTGCTGACCCAGCCCTGCGAGCGGCGACTACTCATCGTCATCGGCGACGGACTGATCTCCGACGAGGGTTATGAGGGGCGATATGCCTGGGCCGACGTCGCACACGCCCTCGAAGAGGCCGACGAGGCCGGGATATCGGTCTACTACATCGGTGTCGGTCCGGCCCGAGTCGATCCACTGCCCGAAGTCTTTGGCCCCCGACGTTCCCAGCGAATCCGACAGGTCGAACAACTCCCCCGCGTGCTGGCCCATGTTCACCGAGAACTCGTCAGCACCTGACCGATTGGAGCACAAAGACATTGACCACCGACCTCTATCTCCCCACCGGCAGCGAAATCGAGATGTTCGAGCGCGCCTTCGGCCAACAGCTTCCGGTGATGCTGACCGGCCCCACCGGTTGCGGTAAGACCCGGTTCGTCGAGCACATGGGCGAACTGCTGGGCACTGCCGTCGTCACCATCAGCTGCCACGATGATCTCACCAGTTCGGACCTCGTCGGGCGATTCATGGTCACCGGTGGTGACGTGCTGTGGACTGATGGCCCACTGACCCGTGCGGTGAAGGAGGGTGCGATCTGCTACCTCGACGAAGTGGTTGAAGCCCGTCACGATTCGCTCGCGATCCTGCATTCGCTGACCGACCACCGCCGGGCCCTGTATCTCGACCGCGCCAACGAAGTCGTCCAGGCACCGCAGTCGTTCATGGTCGTCTGCTCCTACAACCCGGCGTACCGCAGCTCACTCAAGGATCTCAAACCTTCTTTCCGACAACGGTTTGTGACCCTGCCGATGCACTACCTCCCACCCGAGCGCGAAGCCGCCGTCCTGGTGGCCGAAGCCGGCATAGATATCGCCGCGGCCAACCGACTTGTCCGCTGCGCCAACAGCATCCGCGAGGCGGACGAGGTATACCACTTTGAACCACCGTCGACGCGTGTGCTGGTTACCGCTGCAAGGCTCATCGCCGCGGGAGCGTCCGAGATGCAGGCCGCCGAGGCATCGATCCTGGCACCGCTGAGCACCGACGGCGCCATCAGCAGCGGCCTCAAAGAAGTCGCCGCGGCAAGTCTGAGGGCCACCGAATACCAAGACTCACAATCATATTGATCGAGGGAGCGGTTCATGAACGAACAGGACAGGCGGCGCAAACGGGCGCTGATCGTCTTCCAGATCTTCGTATACGGCTTCCTGCTGTCACAGTTCTTGATCCAGCTCTATATGTACACCGTTCGGGATTGGTAGGCCGGCAATGAATCTCCCTTCGATCAACCTGCGGCGCGAAAAGAGCACAGGCAATACCTCCACCTCCACCTCCTACGACGAACATCAGGACGACTCGCGGCGTGCACAACGCGAAGCCGATTGGTGGCTCACCATCGGGACGCTGCTGATGGGAACGCTGGTCCTCGGAATCTTCGGTCTGCCCGTCTTCCTGCGCGGCGTGTGGCTCCAACGACGCGCACAACTCGAAGGCCTGTCGGTCCGGCCGATCCTCGTCACACTGATCGGTTACCTGGTGATCCTCGACGCCGCGCTCAACAGCCTCGGCTGGGCACTCGACCTGATCGCAAACCACACCCTGATCAACCGCGTGATCCTCACCGCCTGGGGAAACATGTTCGACGCGGGTTACTTCTGGCATTACAACGAACTGTGGATCGGCGGCGCGGGCGGCCCGGGTGAAAAGGGTTGGGAGGTGGCCCTGATGCTCACCGTCTTCCCGATGCGTATAGCGGCCGGCATCGCCTTCCTACAGATGAAGCGCTGGGGCCACCAATGGATGATCGTCACCTGCTGGTTCGGGGTGGTCATCTGGATCGGCTACACGTTCAACATGACGATGTACGCCGATGTGCGTTACTCGGGGGTGGTGCTCCCGGTGATCGGCTGGTGGCTGTACGACATCTTCTACATCACCCCGTTTTTGGCGATCCCCTACCTGCACACGGTGAATCGAGAGATCTTCACCGACTGAGTGCCCATCCAACCGCCAGAAGGAGGACATCATGTCCACAGAGTCCCCGAAATCTCCATCATCCGGCGAGTCACCCGACGAGGACCTGCCACTGGGCACAACGCCCCCCTATGCCCGCATGCACAGGTTCATCAAACGAGGAGTGTTCGTCTGCCTTTTCGCCCTCGTCATCGAAGGCGCGTTCACCGTTCCGGCACTGGCGATCTGGTATGGCTACCCCACCCTGTCGTTCCAGGAGATCTGCAGCGAGATGTTGAAGGTCCGCTACTCCGATGACACCCTCGAATGTGAGTACCCGTACCCGCTGTTCGGACCACCCGAAGGTGCCGGCCAACAGACCGCCGAAGACGAGTGGGGCGTCCAGCCGAAACCTGGCTGGGACCCGATCGGCTTCCGCGAACTCGTCCGAAACCACGAGGAACGCGAAGCCCGCGAGGCCACCGGAAACTAGTCGCGCCCCACCGTCGACCGTGCCGATATCACCGTTGACCGTGCCAAAGTTTCTACCGCACAGGCAGTTTCGGCACGCTCGACGGTTTCTTTGGCACGCTCGACGGTGATATCGGCACGGTCGGCGGGGTCAGGTTGCGCCAAAGCCGGCCCGCTTCAACAGATCTGGTATGTCGGAGTCGATCTCGAGTTCCAGTGACTTGAACAGCCGCGCCAACGTGTCGTATGCACCAACGGTGAAGATCAGATCGAGAATCTGCCGGGTGTCCAGGTGCGCGACGAGCGTCTGCCAGGTCGCCGAGCCGATGCAACCGTCGCCGATAAGTTCATCAACGGCCGAGAGCATGGCAGCATCCAACTCGTCCCAGAAAGGCGCCGTGGGGCCGTAGGCGATTCGGCCGACCTCCTCATCGGTCAGCCCGGCATCGCGGGCCATGAAGAGGTGTTGAATCCACTCGTATCCCGAGTCGCGGACCGCTGCGACCCGCATGATGAGCAATTCACGTTGCCGCTCGGACAAAGTGGTCGCCATCAACAGGTGCCCATTGAAGGTGAAGAACGCCTGCGCCAAGGCCGGGTGGTGCGCGAGTGTCCCCAACGTATTGAGCGCTTTGGGCCGGTCCTGCGTAGGGGGCTGCGGATGCCGAGGGTTCGGCGGTGTCATCGCGGCGAGGGCCTGGCGCATCTCCTTCGGGAACTCACGAAGCGGTAAGGGCTCGATTCGCGCCATGTCAGGTCGTCCCTCCACTGTTCACCGGGATCAAGTGCCCGATCAGAACTCGCTGCGTGGTAGATCCGGTTGCCGCCACTACGAAACCGCCTCTTCGCCAACAAGAGTCGTCCGATGCATCAGCCGCCTCGACGTCGACTCATACGGCGTCGCCCGGTGGAGAAGGCCGGTGTTGTCCCACATCACGAGATCACCCACCCGCCAACGGTGACGCAGGACGAACTGCGGCTGCGTGGACCATTCCAGGACACTGTCCAGCAACGCCCGCCCATCTGTCGGGCTCAGACCGACGACTTCACCGGCCGTGGCGCCGATCAACAGTGAATGGCGTCCATCGCGGTGCTTCCAGACCAGCGGATGTTCGCGTGACGGAAGCCGGTCCCAGACGGCCTTCTCTTTGTCGGTGGCGTCGGGATGAACCAGTAGCTGCGCGGCGGCCATGCTGTGGACGACCCGGTAACCGGCCAGCTCGACCTTGCGGCTCTCCGGGAGCGCGTCGTACGCGGCGTAGGTACTCGCGAACTCCGTATCGCCGCCGTCGTCGGCGATCTCACGCGCCGCGAGCAACGCCGCCTTTTGTGGCACATCATCGGTCAGGCCGTCCACATGCCAGAAGATGGTGCTGCGGCGCATCGCGGCCAGCTTGCTCTTGGTGGGATCGAGGGTGATGGGTGAGACCTCCGGATGATCCGGCAGCCCACCGACTTTGCCCACCGCCACATCGCCCAGCATGCGGCTGAACGCGACCAGGTCGGCGTCACCGATGTGCGCCTCCCGGAAGACGACGACGCCGTGACGGGCCAGTAGCCGTAGCGACTCGGCAGCCGTCCCCGGATCGCTGAACATCGACGGCGACGCGTCGGTCACCTCGACACCGATCGATGGTGATATCTCGCTGGTGATCATGGCCATGTCCCTCCTGGTCGATGGGGGGAACACTAGGACCGATCAACCAATGTTGTCAATGACTACATTGATCGTTGATTGGTAGAGTCCCACGCATGGACAGGGCCTATCACCACGGAGATCTGCGGGCCGCCCTCCTTGTCGAAGCCGAAGGAATACTCCGAACGTCCGGCATCGAAGCCCTCTCGTTACGCGAACTGGCAAGGGCGGTCGGGGTGAGCCACGGAGCACCCCGCCGGCACTTCGACGACAAGGCGGCGCTGCTGGAATCGCTTGCCATCGAAGGATTTCGGCGACTGGGTGCCGCTCTCGAGACCGCGGCAGCACCTGACCATCGATCCTTCACGACCACGATGCACGACGTCGCGGTGGCGTTCGTCCGGTTTGCCACGAACAACCCGTCGTTGGTCGATCTGATGTCCACGTATCGGAGGGGCGACGTCTCGGACGAGCTACGGCATGTGCGCGCAGCAAGCTTTGCCCCGGCGGCCGCCATGATCGACCGCGGGCAATCGCAGGGTGAGCTCGTGGACGGAGCGCGAACGGTCGGAACCCTGTTCTTCGCCACGCTGCAAGGTATTTCCGTGATGGCGAACAACAAGACCATCGACCCGCTGGACGATCGGTTCATCACCGAGATCATCGATGCGCTTCTCCGGGGCCTGTCCCCGAAATGAGCATTCGCGAAATGATCTCACCCCGGACCGGATCACTGATCTATCGACCTGCGGCTAGTGCCCGAACGCCAACTTCAACGCGACGATCACCATGGCCAACGCCCCGAGACCGATCGCGGTCCAATGGGTTCTCGAGGTCACCCGCTCTCTGCGGATCCGCACGATCACGTAGCTGATCGTCGCGATGCGAAGAACCATGAACAGCTCAGCGATCAGTTGTGCGGTCCTCGGCTCGAACAGACCCACCACCGCAAGGGCGAGGATGAGACTGGGGATCACCGCCGCGATCAGGATCGGCAGGCTGTCGCGCAACTCCGCCAGCCGGTCCTCGCGGGTGGTTGTCGTATGTTCACGAACCGACCGGCCGACGAGTTCAGCGAAATAGTGCGCGATGAAGGTCGTGACGGCCGCACCGACGATGACCGCGATGCCGAACCTGTCGTGCGACTCCGTGACCGGGATCAGCGCCGCCAGCACCAGGATGTTGCCGTAGATGTAGGCGCTGATCCGGGCTGCCATCTGCTCGCGCGTCAACGAACTGCCGCCGACGAACGGTGTGCGGTTCACCAGCCGAAGAAATCTCTCCTTCATAGCGGGAAGCATGGCATACCCCGGTGGTCACCATCTCGACAAACGCCCGAGCCTCCCACAGCGTCGGTGAGTTGGTCGCTGATCGATCCGTGGCGGAATCGGTAGCTCCGGCGAGTCGAAAACCGCCTGCGGTCCCCGGATTTCGTGGATTCTCGCGTTGCGCCGCCAGGATCATCCGCGCGTGGTCTCGCACTCTGCATGCCAAAACCCGGATGGGTCCAAAAGGCCGTTCTGGCAGACATCGCCGTGTCCGCGTCGGACGGGATCGACGGCGCGGTTTCAGCAGGCATCACCCTCACGAAAAAGAAGCGCAGCACCTCACGGTTCGCGTTCCCGATCTGTTGTCCACGCACTCCGCGCCGGCCTCGCGCGACGTCATCGGTCAGGCCGAAGGCATGATCGTGGAGGGATTCACCGTCGATGCCGCACAGGCTGAGCAACGCCGTGACCCCGATCGCTTGGTTCATCGCTGACAAATTGGGTACGTCGTACTGGAACACACACACGATGGATCGTTGGGAGGACCACGTGAACGACCTACCTGATAGTGGTACAGACCCGGAGCGCACGCCAGGGTTGGAGGGCGCCACCGGCGTCGAACCGGGGGCGACACCCCCGGAGGCGTCACAGACGTCTGGAGTGTCAGAACACGAGCCCCGGACCTCACGACACTTCCCGCCGACGGGCGTTGCGACCATCGCCGGCGTGATCGTTTTCGTCGTCATCTTTCTGGTCGTCGCAGTAACCCTCATCGTCATGATGGTTGCTTGACACTGATTTCCTGAAACAGCGGGTGATTGACGACGCTGCGCAAAGAAAACCGAACGTGGGCTGCTCCCAGGCCCCGGCTCGAGGGCTCCGAGACCGCGAATCCGTAGACCCGGGTGGTCGGATGCGATCGGGGTTCAATGCGTCTGAAAGAGGTACGCACCGGTATCGGTGCCCAGGACAGCTGAGCCCGGTCGGCGACCCCCGGCCTGCAGAGATCTCATCCAAAACAGGTGAGGTCCGGTCGGCGGAGCCCGCGCACAATCGATTCGGCAGCACTCGCCACGTGGGCGCGGTGCACCCCGATCGATCGGAGAACCCGACCATGACCGAACTTGATTTCGATGACCTCGGCCCAGTTGATTATCTGGTGATCGAGTTCCCGGCCGATCGCACTCCCGATGGCTCAGCGCTTCCGCTGCTCGTCGATCTCGTGGAACGCGAGGTGATCCGGGTCCTGGATCTGACGTTCGTCCGCAAGGAACTCGATGGGTCGGTGAGCGGCGTGGCCATCGAGGATTTCGGACTGACCGGCGACTTCGACGTCACCCTGTTCGCCGAGGCGACGTCCGGTCTCATCGACCGCACCGACCTCGACGAGGCCGCCTCGGTCCTGCAACCGGGATGCTCAGGCGCCGTCCTGATCTACGAAAATCGTTGGGCCGCACCCTTCGCCGCCAGGTTACGACACAACGGCGCGCAACTGGTCGCCTCCGGACGGATCCAAACCCAAGCCATCTTGGCTTCCCTCGACGCGCTGGACGCCTGAACCGAAAGGCCAAGGAACATCATGCCCGGACTACTTCGCGGAGTCGCCCGCACTGCTGTCATCGCCGGAACCGCAACCTCGGTGTCCAACCGGGTCTCACGGCGTCAAGGTCAGCGTTGGGCCGAACAGGCCCAACCACAACAGCAGCCCCCGCAACAACCCCAGTACGCGCCGCCACCGCCCGCGGCGCCTCCTGTCGACCGGATCGGCGCCCTGCAGCAACTCGGCGAACTCAAGGCCCAGGGCGTCCTCACCGAGGCCGAGTTCGCCGCCGAGAAGGCCAAGATCCTCAACAGCTGACCGCGAATCCCGTTGACTGCGCGAGCAAACGGGCTGGGACCATCCGGCATTCCAGTTCGGCGCGTAGACCTATTTCCTCATCCGATGACGGAAGATTCTTCTTCGTGAGCCTGTCGCACCCTCGCGTCTCCGCACGGAGCCGATGTAGTCGCCGAGGAGGGCGAGTTCCGTGCCGTCAGCAGGCGTCGCCGTACCGTTGCGTGTTTTGCGCAGCAACTTGTTGTAGTCCTCCACTGCCGCCGCCTGCTGTTCCGGGTTCCACGTCGACCATGGACGTTGCCCGTCGTGCGCTGCGCGCCAGTTGTAGGCACCGCCACGGTCACCGCCACGCAGGGTCGCAAGCACCTGGGCGGTCAAACTCCGCAAGATGTAAGCCAATCCGCCGTTCTGGTACTGCCAGACATGCACCATCTCGTGGATGAGTATCTGTCTGCCTCGCCGGGTCAGTTCGAGGCCATCTCCGTCGAAGAGTCCCCACGCCGCCTTGAGATGGATCGTCGTACCCAGGGTGACCGGCGACCCCATCGCAAACAGGCTGCCACGGGTGAGGCGAATCGCGCTGTAGTCGAGGCTGTCGGCGAAAACATCGCGCGCATAGTCGATCTCGCTGGTGGTCAACGACCGCATCTCGCACCGAGATCCGCGGGCGTTTCGCCGTGTTGTCGGGCACCCGTTCATTATCCGGACAAAGTGCCCGATGTGGGGACCCGGCTCCAAATCGTCGGGTCGTTCCGATAGCGTGCACAGGCAGCGACCGATAACACCGACGGCGCCCGGATGGCGTCGGACGAGGAGGCAGTCATGCAGCTCAATGGGGTAGGCGTCTGGAGTTCACAGTTGCGCTACGGCGATCCTGCCGAATCCGCAGAAGCTGCCGCCGAACTGGAGTCACTGGGATACACCGCGCTGTGGATACCCGACGTCGGCGGGCCGGTGTTCGACTCCGTCGGCAATCTCCTACAGGCAACCAACGAGACGGTGGTGGCCACGGGCATCCTCAACCTCTGGATGCATGAGCCGGCGGATGTGGCCACCGATTACCACCGCATGGTCGGTGAGTACGGCGACCGTCTCTTGCTCGGCATCGGTGTCAGCCACGCGCCACTGATCGACGCCAGTGAGCCGGGCCGTTACAAGAAGCCGCTGGCTGCGACCAAGGCGTATCTCGAGGCGATCGACGCGACCGAGCAGCCGGTCCCCCTCGATCGACGGGTACTCGCCGCGCTGGGGCCAAAGATGTTGCACCTGTCGGCAACTCGCGCCAACGGATCCCATCCGTACCTGGTCACCCCCGATTTCACCGCGCAAGCCCGAGAAGCACTCGGCTCGGGGCCACTGCTCCTTCCCGAGCAAACCGCCATCTTGACCAACGATCGTGACCAGGCGCGCGCCATCGGCACCGAGTGGCTCCGCAATTACCTCGGGCTTCCCAACTACGCGAACAATCTCCTGCGGTCAGGATTCACCCAGGAAGACCTCGACACCGTCAGTGACCGGGTCTTCGACGCGATCATCGCCTGGGGCGACGAAGAGACCATCCTCCGCCGGGTCCGAGAACATCATGCCGCCGGCGCCGACCACGTGTGCGTGCAAGTTCTCGATGCCGACCCGAAGGCCTACCCTCGCGAGCAGTGGCGCCGCGTGGCAGCTGCCTTGAACTGACCGGGTCGCCAGACCGACTCCGACGACCCGGTGTTGTTTGCGCTGCCACTGGGTACTCCGCGGCATGCCCACAACCAGGAGGACAGCGTGAATCTCACGGAGCAAGAACTCGAACTGTTTCGGAGCGCCTTCGATTGGGCGCGTGGCGGCGACAGCGCCGCCTTGCAGTCGTTCCTCGACATCGGTGGGCCGGTCAATCTGACCAACGACCGCGGGGACACGCTGCTCATCCTCGCGGCGTATTACAGCCATACCGAGGCTGTCGAGGTCCTACTCGCCGCGGGCGCCGACGTCGAGCGGGTCAACGACAACGGGCAGACAGCCCTGGGATCGGCGGTGTTCCGTCGATGCGAACCCGCCGTCCGGGCCTTGCTCGCCGCCGGGGCCGACCCGCACGGAGGGGCTCGGTCAGCGGTGTCCGTCGCCGAGTTCTTTCAACTCGACGACATGACCACCCTGCTGACCGAGCCCTGATCCGCCGAAGGTCAGTCCTTCTTGGCGTTCGCCTTCCGTGCCGGTCGATCTGGCACGGACGGCGGAACCGCTGAGGCCATCACGGCCGGGGCACGATCCCATGCCCGGTGCAACCCCAGCGCGGCCAGCAGCGACTCGTTGAACGCCTTGACGGCCGAATCACCAACCACCACACCGGGATCGTCCACCGCAATGCCCGCGGCCTCGAGAATCGCCGCACCATCACCCCAGGCACCGATCGCCTTGCAGTGCCGGAACGCCTCCTGCAACAGCAGCATCAACTTGATGTCGGTGGACGGCGTGGTACCACCGGCGACAACCAGCGCATCGAACTCGATGGACCGGACCGTCAGGAACGTGCGCTCGACGACCTGCTTGTTCGCCGCCTTGCCGAGGAAGCCGCCGACGGGTGCGATGACGTGCACGGTCGCGCCCTCGGCCTCAGCGGCTGACCGCAGTTTCCCGATCCCGCTCAGATCAGAGTTCTCATCTGCGATGACCCCGATCTTGCGTCCCGCAATCGGTCCGGGTTCGAGGACAATCTGGGACAGAGCAGGCGACGTCACCACGTTGGCAACGGGTTCGCCCTTGGGCGCCGGAAGACCGAGACCGGCAGCAACACGTTCGCAGAGATCGGTGTCGACGTTCGCGAGCACCTGCAGCTGGCGTTCCTTGATCGATTGCTCGAACACCTTGCCCAACTCGAAGGTGAAGGCCTCGACGATATGGTCCTGTTCGATCGCGGTCAGACTGCGGTAGAACATCGCCGGTTGCGTGAAGTGGTCATCAAACGACACCGGATTGGCCCGGACGGCACGGCCTTCGATGGGCCGCTCGGTCTGCACGTACCCACCATCCTCGACGTC
Organism: Williamsia sp. z34; assembly: GCF_059553395.1. Classification (NCBI taxonomy): domain Bacteria; kingdom Bacillati; phylum Actinomycetota; class Actinomycetes; order Mycobacteriales; family Nocardiaceae; genus Williamsia; species Williamsia sp. z34. The sequence goes on from NZ_JCANWW010000006.1 coordinate 110,924, forward strand.
GGCGAACACCGGCTCGTCGCCGTCGATGCTGTTGTCGCGGTAGGGCGCGAGTCCGGTGTGGACCGCGGTCTGATGGAATCCGTCGCGATGCATGTCGTTGACCGGGGCATGCGGTCGGTTGATGGGCAGCTGCGCGAAGTTCGGTCCGCCGAGACGGGTGAGCTGGGTGTCGAGGTATGAGAACAGGCGCGCCTGCATCAACGGGTCGTTGGTGACCTCGATACCCGGAACCAGGTGGCCGGTGTGGAAGGCGACCTGTTCGGTTTCGGCGAAGAAGTTGGTCGGATTGGCGTTGAGTGTCAGTTTCCCGATCATCTGCACCGGCGCGAGCTCTTCGGGCACCAGCTTGGTGGGGTCGAGCAGGTCGATACCCTCGAAGGTCTCGGTGCCGTCGTCGGGCATCACCTGGATGCCGAGCTCGTATTCGAGCGGCGCCCCGGCCTTGATGCCGTCGGACATGTCACGCCGATGGAAGTCGGGGTCGACGCCGGCTGCGATCTGAGCTTCTTCCCAGACCAGCGAGTGAACTCCCGCCACCGGCTTCCAGTGGAACTTCACCAGGCTGGTGGTGCCATCCGCGGCGACCAGCCGGAAGGTATGGACACCAAAGCCTTCCATGGTCCGGTAGGAGCGCGGAATACCGCGGTCACTCATATTCCACATGACGTGGTGGGTGGCCTCGGTGTGCAGGGATACGAAGTCCCAGAATCCATCGTGAGCCGACTGCGCCTGCGGCAACTCGATGTCGGGTTGTGGCTTACCGGCATGGATGACGTCGGGGAACTTGATGCCGTCCTGGATGAAGAAGACGGGGATGTTGTTCGCAACGAGGTCGAAGGTGCCTTCCTCGGTGTAGAACTTGGTGGCAAAGCCACGCGTGTCGCGGACGGTGTCCGCCGAGCCGCGTGATCCCAACACCGTCGAGAAGCGCACGAAGACATCCGTTTTACGGTTCTTGTCCGCGAGGAAGCCTGCCTTCGTCACCGACTTGGCAGTGCCGTACGACTCAAAGGTTCCGTGCGCGGCCGCGCCCCGGGCGTGGACCACCCGCTCCGGGATGCGCTCGTGGTCGAAGTGAGTGATCTTCTCTCGCAGATGGAAGTCCTCGAGCAGGGTGGGCCCTCGTTCTCCGGCTTTGAGCGAGTGGTGGGTGTCCGGCAGACGAACGCCCTGGGCGGTGGTGAGAAACCGCCCCTCTTGGGCGCGGGTGTCCGGGGCTCCGGTCGGGCCGACAGGTGCCGGTGCCGATTGATCCGGACGGGGTGAAGGAGGCATGTTCACTCAGCTTTCTTCGAAGTAGTACGAGCTGCACTCGTCGAAAAGTCGTCGCCGTGCGAAGTGTGAATACACAACGGCGACCGCCGGCTACCACTGCTGAACCGTGCAGTGCCCGTGTACCCCGCCCGCCCGATTTCTAAGCACACCCCGGCCTCAGCGGGCGGCGAACCCCGGCAAACGTTGGGTGTCCTCTGCCCGAGAAGTGCGACACAATCGCCTTTGATGACGCGGCTGGTGCGAGGTCACCCGGCAGAAGCCGATCCGGTGCACTCGCGATCGGCCGCGCCGCTCAGCCCACGGCAGTCCGCGTCAGCGACCGACCAACCCGGTCTTCCTCGCGATACCGTAGAGAACACCGACCACGGTGCCACCGGCGACCAACCATGGCCCGGTCACCATGATGGGATCAATCCAGGCATGTTTGCGGTCGATCCGATCGGTGCCGCTGCGAGCGAGGGCACCGTGCACCGTCCGGCCGGCCCCGCTTGTATCACCGACGACGTCGCGGGGCGTCGTCACTGCACTGACACGGCTTTCGACGACATTGACACGATCCGCCGCCAGCAACAACAGCCAGTGCGCCGCACGGGCTTCGCTGTATCGGTACGCATACCTCCGTATCGCACCGGACAACCCACTCGGCGGCACGGAGGTCCCGAAGACCGGTGTCAGGAATTTGTGCTCGATGGAGCGCTCTCGCGGCCAACGTTCTTCCTGGCGTTCCGGGAAATCCCAGTGCGCGCCAGTGGCATTCGGGTCATACCGCTCCTGGGGCACCGACGGCCGGTCAGCGGGGTCGAGATCGACACCCCACCCGGGAATGGTTGCCTTCAGTTCGTCGGTCGGGACCCTTCGGGGTTCTCCGGTGTACGTCATATCTCCGCTCCTAGCCTTCTCCGACGGTGATGACCGGCTTGATGCACTCATCGAGCTTCGCCGAGAAGATGTGATAGGCCTCGCCGATGTGTTCGAGTGGAATCCGGTGGGTGACAAGCTCATTCGGTTTGAGCAAGCCATTTTGGATGTGTTCGAGCAGGCGCGGCCACTGCCGTTTGACGGGGCACTGGTTCATCTGCAGGGTGAGTCCCTTGTTCAAGGCGTCACCGAACTTCACGGCGCTGAACATGGGACCGTAGGCGCCGAGCACGGCCACCGTCCCGCCTTTACGCACCGAATCGATCGCCCAGTTGAGCGCGACCGGAGACCCACCCTGCAACTTGAACTTGGCGGCGGTGACGTGTTGCAAGAAGTTCCCGTCGGCTTCGGCACCGACTGCCTCGATCGCGACATCGGCACCCAGATAGTCGGTGGTCTTCTTCATCTGCACAACGATGTCGTCGTACTCGGCGAAGTTGAGGGTCTCGGCGTGGGCAAAGGTCTTCGCCTTCTCCAAGCGGTACTCCAGGTGGTCGATGACGATCACCCGGCCCGCGCCCATGAACCACGCCGATTTCGCCGCATACAACCCCACCGGGCCGGCCCCGAACACCACGACGGTGTCTCCTTCGCGAATGCTGCCGAGTTGCGCACCGAAGTATCCGGTGGCGACTGCATCGGTCAGGAGAAGTGCATCTTCTTCGTCCAGCCACTCCGGGATGATGCTCGGCCCGACGTCGGCGAACGGAACGCGCACGAACTCCGCCTGGCCGCCGTCGTAGCCGCCGCACGTGTGTGAGTAACCGTAGATGCCGCCGACCGCGGTGGCGTTCGGATTGACGTTGTGGCAGTTCGAGTACAGCCCCCGCACGCAGAAGTAGCAGGACCCGCAATAGATGTTGAACGGCACCATGACCCGGTCGCCGGGTGTGAGCCTCTCCACCGACGGACCCACGGATTCGACCACGCCGACGAACTCGTGGCCGAAGGTCATGCCGACCCGGGTGTCCGGCATCATGCCGTGGTATAGGTGCAGGTCCGAGCCGCAGATCGCCGCCTTGGTCACCCGCACGATCGCGTCGTTGGGGTGTTCGATCCGGGGCATCTCTTTGTTCTCGACGCGTATCCGGTATGGACCTCGATAAACCATGGACTTCATCCAGACCTCCCTCGGTGATCATGTGTGGTCTACCCGCGAATGCGCCCATCCACACCGCACGAACCCGCGGCTGCTTCAAGAAAAGGAAAACCCCGGCGCCCTGCTGTTTAAACCCAAGCGAAACGGGATACACCAGGATTCGGTTCGGTTGAAAATTGCAGCCCGACACCTGTGGAACGAGGTGCAAGCTTCGATCCCGATACTCGCCGGGCAACAAGAGGAAATCATGAACTTGCGCTGTGATACGTGTGAACGCACGTTGCCGATGCGACACATCATCGATCGCGCCGTCGCGATCGAAACGGGCTATACCAGCGGATGGGCGATCAGCTCTGATGCAGCGCTATGTCCGGCGTGCGCGACTGCGCTTCTGGCGAACCGGCTTCTGCAGGGGGCTGCCAAAACCGAAGTGTAGCGATGTAGTCGGCCCTCGCGACGCCGTTGACGTCCGTCGCCGGTGTCGGCGCCTGGTTATGTACGACATTCTGTGCAACCGCCGCCAGCGCCGTATTCGACTCCTGCGATATCTGCCGCAGGATTTCGAAGGCGCCTTGTGCATCCACCTCGAAGCGTTCCATCAAGATGCCCTTCGCCTGGCCGATGATGTCGCGGGACGCGAGGGCGTCGGCGAACTGCTCTTCACGCCGCAGGGACTCCCAGGCGATGGCGGCGTGCGAAGCGTAAGACCTCGCGAATGCCACCGTCCGGTCATCCAAGGTCCCAGGCGTCTCCGCGTAAAGATTCAGGACACCGAGTACGTACGCGTGATTCCACAGGGGTAGCGACGAAACCGTCCGGATCGGGGTCGCCTCCAGGATCTCGTCACAGTAGTCGGGCCAGCGGTCCTCGAACTCGAGGTCAGCAGAGACGACGGCCTGCCGGCCTTTGCTCGCGTCTACACAGGGGCTGGTGAACCTGATCATGATCTGAGCCGGCAATTCTCCGTACCGACCGGCGAACGAGGCCACACTGAGACGGTGGCCTTTTCCCACCCGGGTGATGTCGGCGTACTGCACACCGGGGACGATCTCCGTCGCTGCCGCCGTCAGTCGGTGCAGCGCCTCGCCCGTTCCATCCCTCGAATATTGCGCATTTCGTACCAGATCAGCGATCCGAAGATGCAGATCGATTCCTGTGGATTCACTCACGCTTCAAGATCCCCTCAGAGAAACGCAGGGGCGTGCCACCTCTCCGCTGCATGGGACGTTCGAGTCGACATGTTACGCCGCCAACAGCAGCCTCGAAGCCGTTGTCACAGACCGAGACCTTATGCCGGCGCAAGCAGTCCGTTCAGTCGTTCAAGTTCGAATTGCGGCCTTTGCGCTTCGCAGTCGCGGCTCCGCAAAGTTTCTCAGATGGCGTTTCGGCACCGCCGGTATCGGGCATTCGATTGCTGAACGGGGCGATGCAAAGGAGCAGAGATGAGATCAGACCGTCTGCGGCCGCTACTTGACGATGCCGGACCGTTCGCCTCGATCTACTTTGATGACTCGCACAACACCGAGCATGCCGAACACCAGATCGACCTGACGTGGCGTGGCATCCGAAAGGACCTCGAGGCCCACGGCGCGGGAACCCCCTTGGTCAACAAGCTCGAACGGGTGATATTCGAATCGTCTCCGGCAATCGGCGCCAGTGGCCGGGGACTCATCGCGACGGCCGGCAAAGTGATGCTGGATGAGCACTTGACCCGGCCCCCCGACTATCCGACGGTCCGTTTGTCGGATCTGCCGTACGTGCTGCCACTGGTGGCACACGCCGATGAACCGGCCGACCATCTTCTCGTCGCAGTCGACCACACCGGTGCGGACGTCACCGAGCACCGCGCCGGCAACGAGGTCACGACAGAAGTCGACGGGGGCGGGTACCCCGTCCACAACGCCGCGGGCGCCGAGAGACCGGGTTACGGCGACCCACAGCAACGTACCGACGAGGCGGCGCGCAAGAACATTCGCGCGACGGCCCACACCGTCGCTCAACTCGTCGACCGATGGAACTATCCCCACATCTTCGTGTTGGGCGAAGTACGTTCCCGCACTGACCTTTTGGCCAGCCTTCCGAAACGTTTACATGACCGCGTGACAGAACTTACCAGCGGCGCCCGGCACAGCGGCATAGACGACGAACAGGTCCGGCAGGAGATCGCCGAGGCACTACGCAGACAAACGCTGACGACCATGGGCGAGGTGGCCAGACGTTTCGAGGAAGGACGAGCCGATCCGGACGGACTCGTCGTCGAAGGGCTGGCGGACGTGTGCGGGGCTCTGCGGGAAGGAAACGTCGACACGTTGATCGTCAACGACCTCAGGGACGCCACCGTGCTGGCCGATTCGGACAACACCCGTTTCGCCACCAACCCGGATACCCTGTCGGAACTCGGATCTGCCGCCACCCGCCCGGTGCGGGCAGACGAAGCGCTCCCACTGGCCGCAGTGGCTGTGGGAGCTTCTCTGGTGCAGATCGATGAGCGGATCAACCCGGATGACGGGGTCGCGGCACTGCTGCGATACCTGCCGAGCACGTGACAACCCATCGCACGTAGGAAGACATCGCACGACAGTCAGGAGGACCACCCGTGACCGATCCCGTCGAGCCGATTCCACACTCGGACACCGCCGACGCGCTCGAGCAGGAAATCCCCGTCACCGACGGGCCGGAAGACGACGACGAGTATCCGCGCGCGGACGAGCAAGAAGGACCCGAGACGGGTCTCTGAACGTCGACGGCGGACCCGACTGTCGTCCGGTCAGGGACTCAACATGGCCACGGCCAGTCCGACCACACAGACGGCAAGAACGGCACACAGCAACGCAGTCAGCAAGCCGCTCACCGCCAGTCCGACGACAAGGACCAATGCACCGAGTGCGACCGCAAGTGTCGCCGCCAACGCGACGACCCCTTGGTCGACATCGAACTCCTCGTGTACCTCCGGCGATTGTGGTCGCCGATCCTGATCGAACTCCAATGGATTCACCGTTCAGAAAAATGAGCATGGTTTCATCAACTGCGCGCCCCGACAGGGCGCTCGCGTCGGCTGCCGCAGGGAGATCAGAACCGTGTCCGAAGATGTTGCGAGACACCGCAGCCGATTCGGAATCTGTAGCGACAACGCAATTCCGACCGCGGCTGGAAAATGAACCGCACGATCAACAATAAAGTATTACAGACCTTGAATGCAAGGGTTGGTGATAGGCCGGCCTTCGGCCGTCAACATACCGAAGAGCACTCGCCGATCAACAGGCCCGACTTTCGGTCACCCAAATATGTTTGCGCACAACGATTCCGACCACATCCCTCCTCAGCGGACCGATCCGCCGCGACAGGGTCCGCAACTCGCGCTGCAGCGCTTCGGTGAGCCGCGAACCGCGAACTTGGAGGCGGTGTACGACCCCTGCCCCGGCGAGGCCACCAGGCCGAACGCTCTGGAGGTGTTGACGATGTGCCCGTCCCGACGGCCAGCAGGTGCGGCAGGAACGCTTGGTGCCGTGCAGGACGCCGCCGCCGCCAAAGTTGACGGCCAGGACATGATGCGAGGGCCAGCTCTCGGCCCATTCCCGACGCCGCGCCAGTGATGACCACGACTTCAGCGCTGCGCATCGTCCACCTTTTGATTGTCCTCGACCGCACCTCGGGCACCCATCGTGTCGCGATCGAATCCCGGTCGGTCGCTCGCATACCGGGCGCGTCGACGTTTCAGCTGCCGCGCCCTCGGCTACCCATTGGCATGCTGACATCAACTCCGCCGCGGATCGTAGCGTTCTGATGACGTCCGATGCGGTGGTCATCGGTGGCGGACACAACGGGCTTGTCGCCGCTGCGACGCTGGCCGATGCCGGGTGGGACGTCACAGTGCTCGAGGCCCAGGCAGAGCCGGGAGGGGCGGTTCGAAGTGCGGAGCTCAAATCCGGGTACCACAGCGACCTGTTCAGCGCCTTCCATCCGCTGGCGGCGGTCTCCCCGGCATTGCGAGCACTCGATCTTGCGGAGCACGGACTCCGGTGGAGTCACGCGCCGGTGCCGTACGGACATGCCCTGGCACCCGACGACACCGACGCCGTGGTGGTGCACCGCGACCCCGCACAGACCGCCGAGCAGTTGGCTCGTCACGACCCGCGGGACGGCCATGCGTGGCTCGAGTTGGTCGAACAGTGGCAACTGCTGAAACCGGCGCTTCTCGCGAGCCTGTTCGGGCCTTTCCCACCTGTGCGCGGGCTTCTCTCGATCTTGCGGAAGCTCGGGGTCGGGGATGCGACCCGGCTGGCACGTTTTCTGTTGCTACCGGCAAACCGTATGGTCACCGAGTTGTTTCACAGTGAACACGCCCGACTACTGATCCTGGGCAACGCCATGCACGCCGACGTTCCGGTCGATGCGCCCGGCAGCGGCATCATGGGGTATCTGTTGACCATGCTCGCGCAGGACACCGGCTTTCCGGTCCCTGTCGGCGGCGCCGGAGCCCTCACCGACGCGCTCGTACGCCGCTGTGAGTCCGTCGGGGTGCGAATCGAATGCGATTCGCCCGTCGTGGGGATCGAGACCGTGGCCGGCCGGGCGCGTGCGGCCCGCACCGCCGACGGGACGCTGTGGCACGCCCGCCGCGCGATCATCGCGAATACGTCCGCCCCGAACCTCTATCAGAACCTCTTGCCTGCCGGAACAGTGCCCGTACGGGTTCTCGAGGACCTCGAACACTTCGAGTGGGACGCACCGGTTGTCAAGGTGAATTACGCTGTCCGCGAGCTGATTCCATGGAACTCCGAAAACCTTGGCCGGGCGGGAACCGTCCACATCGGCGCGAACATGCAGGGACTGGTGCGGTGGATGGCCGATATCAACACCGGAGTCGTACCTCGTGATCCCTTCCTCATCGTCGGGCAGATGACCACCGCCGATCCGTCCCGATCACCTGAGGGCACCGAAAGCGCTTGGGCCTACACACATCTGCCCCGTGGTGTTACCGACGATTCCGCAGCGCTCTCCCTTGCCGCACGGGTCGATGAGGTTCTCGAGGCACATGCCCCGGGTTTCCGCGACCTGCTCATCGGGCGTCACGTACAGACCCCGGCCGACCTGACCCAGGCCGATGCAAACCTTCACGCGGGCGCCGTCAACGGCGGTACATCCCAGCTGCATCAGCAGTTGATCTTCCGCCCCACACCAGGGCTGGGCAGGGCGGAGACACCGATCGACCGGCTCTATCTGGGAAGTGCCTCGGCACACCCCGGCGGCGGGGTACACGGGATATGCGGGCGCAACGCTGCCCGGGCGGCGTTGGCCGCCGACGGTGTCACGGGATTGCCCCGCCGCATACTGACCCGCAAGACCATCGACCTGTGGACCAGATGAGGAGGGCGGTCCGGGCTGCCTGAGGCCCTATCCGGTCTCCACCAATTTCCGCGCGATATCTGCAAGCGGAATGTTGCTGTCCTGCGAGAGTTTGCGGAGCAGTTCGAACGCCTGCACTGCGTCGACCGTGAAACGCTCCATGATCATCCCTTTGGCCTGCCCGATGATGTCGCGACTGGCCAGCGCACTGTTGAACTGTATCTCCTGCCGGGCCCGGAACAGGGCCAGGGCGGCGTGGGTTGCGTACACAAACCCGACTTCTTCGGACTCCTTGGTGAACGCGTCCACCTCCTTGGAGAAGAGATTCAGCGCCCCCATGGCACCTTCGTGGGTGAACAACTGAAACGACAGGCTTGCCCTGACGGGAGTTTCGGCGACAGCCCTTGCCGCGAAAGCAGGAAAGCGCTGTTCTTCAACGAAATCGTTCATCCACACCGTCGGCTGCTCCCAGGCGGCCTCGAGGCACGGACCCTCCCCCACCTGCTTCTGAATCTGATCGAGTTGTTCAACCACCGGATCCGTCACCCCGAGCGACTCGAAGTCGTTCTTCTTGACCAACAGGACGCCTGCGAATTGAGCCCCTGGGACATGGGTCACTGCGCCGGATGAGATCGAGCCGATCAAGGTATTGATATTGTCCTCGGCCGACGACAGTTTGTGCATGTCACGAACGAGTTCGGCAATTGTCTTGTGTACTTCGGCGTCCATCCACCTACCGTCCTATCCCACGGCCCACGGCCCACTTCTCCACCGACTCGCGGGTCAGTATACGCCCACGTAACATTCTATCGCGGCGTGTTCGAGGCGTCCCCGGACCTCCGTGCGCACCGACAGGACGCGAACGCGGTAACAAGAACGAGATCGTCGACGTGGGGGGCGAAAAGTATTCGGCTGGATGTATTTCGTTGTGCTGCTTGAATTTTCACCTCATACCCAACATCAACCGTCGCCGCAACTCGTCGGTTCACCATGGCCGCCGCCCGCGTATCACAGCCGTTTCGGACAAAGCGAAAAAGGTGGTCGGAGAGCGCACTCCGTCGAGCTATCACATGGATACACAAGGGCATTCAGTACATCGCCCCAGTCCACGCCGACTGCCGATCCGGTTCGGGGTTGCGAAGCCGGCTGATGACTGCGATCATTGGCGCAGGTTAAATGACTAGCCACGCAACGCGTCGGCAGTCGAATCATGCCAACGCTTCCCACCTTGTGACGAGGGAGCGAGACCATGCCACAAATCCAAGGTCCTGAACTTCAGGGTTCTCCTACGACCGCGCAATCATCATTCAGCATCGCCACCGGGCAAGAAGGCGCCTTTTCAATCCTCGCACCCTGGGGCGATCTCGACCTCCTCACGGTCGAGAAATTGATCGAAGCAATCCACGAGGCCCTCGAGACCGGCACCACAGACCTCGTCATCGACTTGACCATGACAGAGTTCCTCGGCGCAGCAGGCCTGGCGGCACTCGAGTATGGGCGCCAACGTATCGAGGCCGTGAACGGTCGGTTCGCGGTTGTGGCCTCGGGTCGCTCCACGGCTCGTCCGATCGCCATATTGGGGTTGCAGCAGATCCTGAATCTGCACGGGCGCGTCGCCGACGTGACGGGTAACCGCGGAACGTCGGCCGATCGTTTCGGCGACATCTCCCAACCGATCTGATCGAGCGCCAAAACCCGCACCCTGATCAACATGTGACGTCCCGCCATTCAAAGAAGCCTGAGTCGGCGCGGCCGATAGTCCCCCGATCCGACGACAGGAACACCTGCGTCGAGGACAGGTGAATCGCCGTGACCAAGCAGTACGATCCGTACGCCCACTCACCAATGGGACAAAGACAGGTTGTTCGGTACGCCGGAGCGCCATGCCCCGAAATCCGAAGAGCACTTTTCCTTCGCGTCCCTGGAAGACGACAGCTGTTGCTGTGCAGTGGATTTTGGCAGAACCTCATTGCCGGATTCATCGATTGTAGCGTTCACAACCCGCCAGATCGGGAATCCGCAAGCGGGACATATCCCCTCCATAGATTGAAGCGCACAAGGTTCGTCAATGGGATCGAAGAACTGCGAACCGGGTGGCCATGGGCAAGGTAAAGGATGCCTCCTCCGGGATGATCGGGCTCGGAGTGTTGCCGGGACGCCAGCGAGCCCGCGAGCGACCCGCACAACGTAAATCCTTCGGCGGCGACCCCACAGCAGAGCGGGGTGGCCGAACCTACCCATCGCACTAAGCTCGGAAAGATGACAGTGCGAGCAGGTGTGGTCGTTACCGGGACCGAGGTTCTCACCGGGCGGATCACCGACCAGAACGGCCCCTGGGTGGCCCGGCAGCTTCTCGATCTGGGCGTCGACATCGCCCACATCACCGTGTGCGGCGACCGACCCGACGATCTCACCGCACAACTTCGGTTCCTCGCCGACCAGCACGTGGATCTCATCATCACCACCGGTGGTCTCGGACCGACCGCCGACGACTTGACCGTGGCCACGGTCGCCGCGTTCTGTGGTCGCGACCTGCGGCTGGACAGCGACCTCGAGGCCCACATCAGCGAGATCATCCGCATTTGGCGAGGCCGCCTGACCTCAGACCCGAATCCGGCAGCATTGCAGGCCGGCATCCACAAGCAGGCCCTCGTTCCTGAGGGCGCACAATCGATTCCACCGACCGGAACCGCCCCGGGCGTGGCGATCCCGGCCCATACCCTGCCCGCCATCCTGGTGCTGCCCGGGCCGCCCCGGGAACTGCAGGCGATGTGGCCGGCGGCAATCCGGAGCGCCCCCGTCGCGGAAGCCCTGGCCGGCCGGGTGGTGCTGCGGCAATCGACCATCCGCGCATACGGCCTCTCCGAAGCCGATCTCGCCGCCACGTTGCGCTCGGCGGAACACGATGTTCCCGGGTTCGACACGCTCGAGATCACCACCTGCCTGCGGCTCGGCGAGCTCGACATGGTGACCCGTTACCCCGGGACGTCGAACGCCGCCTACGCCGAGTTGTCCTCACTGATCGCGAAACATCATGGGGCACAGATCTTCTCTACCGACGGATCGACCATCGACGATCTGGTGGCGGAAAGACTTGCCGGACACCGGATCGCCACCGCCGAATCATGCACGGGTGGCCTGGTCGCCGGACGGCTCACCGACCGACCGGGGTCCTCGGCGTACGTCGCCGGCGCAGTCGTGGCCTATGACAACACGATCAAGTCCGGCCTACTCGATGTCCCCTCGGCATTGATCGCAGAACACGGAGCGGTGAGCGAACAGGTGGCCGCACAGATGGCCGAGGGCGCGTTGCGCCGGCTCGGATCCGATGTCGCGGTGTCCACGAGCGGGATCGCCGGCCCCGGCGGCGGGACCGATCTCAAACCGGTGGGAACGGTCTGTTTCGCCATCGCGGTCGCGGGCCGACCGACCGTGACCCGGACACAACATCTTCCGGGCGACCGCGCGAGTGTCCGCGCGCTCGCCGTCACCTCGGCGATGCACCTGCTCGCCCAGGTGCTCGATACGCCACCACCGGCCGCAGGGACGATCAGCAGCCCAGGCGCCGGTTCCACCAGGCCGGGTGGTCGCGGGCCTGCTCTCTGAGCCGGGTGAACTCCCGGTCCTGGATCAGAGAGATAGAGATCAGGTTGTAGGGGTCTGACCACGCGTGGTCATCGGGCCACGAAACGGCGACGACATCAGTCGAAGGCGCCCGCTGCACGTAACGCTTCTTGAAAGAGCGTGCGGGACTGGACACCTGAGTGCCGGCCCGGACCGCCATAGGGTGACGGCTCGGGTTCCACCTCGACCACGGCAAGAGCCGGACCGGTTCGGCTCAAGAACTCGGCGAAGAAGATGCTCAGCTGCTGTTCCGTCGTCTCCGCAGGGATCAGATCGACGCTGCCCAGACCGGCGCCTCGTCCGATCGCGGCGAAATCCGCGGTCACGTGCGTACCGAGCGGTTGGCCACCACCTGTCTCATACCGTCCGTTGTTGAAGACGACGATGTGGAGGTTCGGCGGAGCAGTGTTCGCGATCGTGAGCAGAACCCCCAGGTTCATCGCCAGATCACCGTCCCCTTCCAGCAGCACAAAATTCAAACGTGGCCGACTCACGGCGGCCCCGAGTGCCAGCGCCGGCGCTGTTCCCATCGGGTCGGACGCGTAGTACGTGAGCTGACTCGCCTCCGCCTCAAGCCAGGTCCGGCCGGCTGTTCCCAGGCTCGCGAAGACAACGACGTCTTTGTCGAGACCGCGCGCGAGTGCCCGCGCCACCGATGAACGGTTCATTCCGCGGACCCGACCAGCACTCGTTTTGTGCACAGCAGGACCACGGGACGCTGTGTCATCTCGGCCTCGTCGAAGGCGGTCTCGAAGATCGCGCCCTCACCTGGTTTCTGTACCTCGTGGACGCGCAGGCCGACCGCGGCCATCACACCGTGGGCGACCGAATGCTTGTAGGCCTGATAGTAGAAGTTGTCACCGGCAGCGCCCCGATCGGCAGCGATCACCACAAACGGAATCTGATGGTGGATCCCGTAGCCCGCAAGTGCATTGGTGGCCAGCAACAGTCCGGCGTTCTGGCACATCAGGACCGACCGCTCCCCCATCAACGAAGCTCCCGCGCAGATGCCGACACCATCGTCCTCTCTGACGACCGACACGTGGCGAATGCTCTCTTCGCCCTCGACCTCGGCGATCAACGGGCCGAGCCAGCTGTCGGGCAGTGAGGCCGAGACCGTCACTCCGGCCCGGACCAGGCTCCGCGTGATCGGTCCGGTCTGCGTTGGTGTGTTCATCGGCCTTCCTCCCATCGGCGGTATGCCTTGCGGGTCAGACCGATCGCGGCTTGGATCTTCCACTCGTTACCGGGTAGCGGATGTGCCCGATGCGAGAGTTCCTTGTTGATGGCCGTCACCAGTTCACTTTCGGTCGGTCGGATGTCCCGGAACGCCGATTCGACCGCGGCGGGATGCCAGGGAGTGGGTGCCAGCGCACCGAAACACAGACGCGGCGAAGACCATTCGTCACCGGGACCGATTCCTGCGGACATGATCAGCGACAACATCGCGAAGTCGCCCTCATACAGCCGGATCTTCTCGAAGACCGACCGGGTTGCCGCCTGCGCGGGCACGGTGATCGATTCGATCAGCTCGTCCGACCCGAGATCGAGTTCTCCCGGCCCTGAATACAAGTCGCCGATGCCGACGGTCCGGGACCGGCCGGGTCCGGCGACCTGGATTCGGGCGTCGAGCCCCGAGAACACGGTCGCGAGGTCCGATGGCGTCACAGCCTGACAGCGATGCCCACCGAGGGCCGCATGATGAAACCGATGGTCGCCGCCGACGGCGTAACAGGGACAGGTCGGGCCACCGCGCTTGTAGCAGTCGAATCCGCTGCGGAAGTACCAGCATCGCTTGGCCTGGACCAGGTTTCCGCCCACCGTGGCCACGGCGCGAATCTGGGCGGATGCGATCGAGTCGACGGCTTCGGCGATCACCGGTATCGGTCCTCGGGCCCAGTCGGCGAGGTCGGCCAGTGTGACGGCACCGCCGATCGTGAAGGTCCCGTCCGCGTTGTGGACCATGCGGCGCATCGAGATGACGCTCGCCGTGCTGACCAGGATCCGCGGAGCGATCAACGACTGTTGTTGTTGGACCACGACATCGGTCGCCCCACCGACCAGCACAGCGTCGCCGGCCGGCTCGTCGGAGAGCATCGTCACCGCATCGTCGACATTCGCCGGAGAAGCCACCGTTTCGACATCGCGGGGCGCAGTACGCCGTGCCCATCGGGTCCCGTGCCGATCGAGAAGATGATGCAGGCCAAGCGGATAGAGTCGTCGAAAGACCTCGATCTGCCATCGGGACGGTCGTCGGCCCAGGTGGAAGCGCCGGGTCGCCCGGTGCGCCACGGACCCGTTGTCGCGCAGCGCCGCGAGCACGACGTCCGGTGTCAACGGCAGGGATCGGAACCGGATCCCGATCGCGTCGTGGACAGCGTTGAGAACCGCCGGTGCCACTGGCACGAGCGCCATCTCGGCCACGCTTTTCGCGTCGAGCGGACCCGCCGGCTCCGGCCCTTCGATCAGGATCGAACGGATCTCGGGCGCGGTGGTCGACCGCGGAACCGCATAGTTGAGGTAGCCCGTGTTGACTGTTCGACCCCTCTCGTAGACGAGTTGTTCCCCGACCACGGCGCCGAGTCCTTGAACCACGCCGCCGATGATCTGGCCATCGACGAGCGCGGGATTGATCGCTCGGCCCACGTCATGCGCGGCAACGTAGTCGAGGATTTTCAATTCACCGGTGTCCGGGTCGATCTCGACTTCCACCGCGTGTACGGCGTACGTGTAGGACGCCGAGATGTTCGGCCGGTCCAGACCCGTCCAGTAGGGTTCCATCTTCTCTTCGAGATACTCGGCTTCGACGCGCAACACCCCGGCCCGGCTCTCCGGTGCACGCATGATGAGCTCTGCGAAGTCGCCTGACCCGACGCGGCCGAGTTCTTCGAGGCGCTCACGCAGTGCCGTCGCGGCCTTGACCACGGCATGTCCGCCCATGTGCGTGCCGCGTGAACTCCAGGCCCCCATCTCCGGTGGCGCCTCATCCCAGTCGGTCATCACCACGTCCACCAGATCGAGAGGTACGTCGAGGATTTCCGCGGCGAGCTGCCCGAGGATTGTGCGCTGCCCGGTCCCGGCATCGCTACCACCGAATGCGACTGTGATGCGCCCGGAATCGGCGGCCTCGACCGCCGCCGCGCTGACGTTCCCGCCGGGGTAGGCGTACGAGCCACTGCCGTGCATACCGGCCGCCACACCCACTCCGCGGAACGGCACCTTCGCAGACTTCTTCTCCGTCCAGCCGATCTCTTCGCGCACCGCATCGAGGCATTCCACGAGCCGGTTCGATCCGATTCGCGCACCGACCAGGGCCCGCGAGTTCGGCAGACTCGCGTTGAGTCGACGGAACTCGATCGGGTCGATCCGGCACTGCTGCGCCAGCTCGTCGACCAGCGATTCCACCGCCAGTGCGGTCTGCGGCTGCCCGTATCCGCGGAACTGACCGCCGGGCGTGAGATTGGTGTCGACCAGGCGGGCACGCCAGGTCGCAGCATCCGGACGGTACATGGACCCGAGCACCTTGATGCCGGCACTCATCACCGATGGTCCGTAGTGGTTGAACGCGCCGTTGTCGACGTCGATATCGGCCTCCAGCAGGCAGATTCGACCGTCGGCATCTGCGTGAACGGTCATCTTGCTGTGGAATCCATGGCGCGGTTTGGTGAAGGCCAGCTCCTCGGCCCGCGAGAACTCCACCATCACCGGCGCCCCGGTGCGCATCGACAACAGCGCCGCGATGACCTCGTGTTCGCTGACCTTGGATTTGGACCCGAAGCTTCCACCGACAGCGACGTCCCGACAGACGATCTGATCAGTACGGAGCCCGAGCAGCTGCGCGAGTTCATGGATCACGAAATGCGCCGCCTGGGTGGACGTCCACAGCTCCAGTCGGTCGTCATGCCACCAGGCCAAAGTCGTGTTCGGCTCCATACAGGCATGCGACACACGAGGATAGATGAAAACCCCGCCCGCGTGATGCGCGCTGTTGCGCCTACCCAGGTCCACATCGCCCCAGCTTCCGTCCGATGCGAGAGCGACGTTCGAACCCGACGATCGCCGATGGATGCGTGGCGCCGATTTCGCCAGCGCAGCGGCGACGGTCAGCGCTGCCGGTCGTCTCCGGTAGCGCACCACGATCCGGTCGAGGGCCTGCTCGGCTGCTTCCGGGGACTGCGCGGCGACCGCCGCGATCTCCTGCCCATGGAAGCGGATCTCCCCCACCGCGAATGGTGTCCTATCGGAGAACGTGCCGCCACTGTGCTGATAACGCGCGCCCGCCGGTAGATCCCGGTGGTCGACCACCGCCCGCACCCCGGGCGACGCCAACGCACCGCTGAGGTCGACGTGCTCGATCTGTGCACTGGCCATCGTCGACCGCAGGATCTTGGCGTACAGCATCCCCTCGGGACGTACATCCCCCGCATATCGTGCTGTGCCGGAGGTCTTCTCGTGCCAATCGAGCGCGCGGACACGCCGGCCGACGACAGTCACCGCGCCACCCCTCTCCGCCGCGCGACCGACTCTACGGCGTCGATGATCTGGACGTATCCGGTGCAGCGGCAGATGTTGCCGGCCATGGCGCTGATGATGTCCTCTCGGCCGGGTTCGGGCGTCTCACGCAGCAGAGCCGCCGCTGTGACCACCTGTCCCGGTGTACAGAAGCCACACTGGAATCCCGCATGGTCCGCGAACGCCTCCCGTAGGTCGTGATCAGCGTCGTCGAGTCCGGCCGCCGTGGTCACGTGCTCGGAGACCACGGCGGCCAGGCTGACACACGACAGCACGGCGTTGGCGCCGACGAGTACGGTGCATGCCCCGCACTCCCCACGGCCACACGCAGCCTTGGGTGCGGTGACGCCGTGCGCGCGGAGGACACCCAGCAGGGTGTCCCCGGGCGCGATGTCCACCACCATCTGGGCACCGTCGACCGTGAGTGTCTTCTTCACGGCGACTTACGAAGTGACCACGAAATCAGGCACATAACTCGACGCATCGGCCGGATCATCCAAGATCTCTTCATCTTTCATCATCTCGGCCATCCGGTTGAGTGCGTCGATGTTCACCGCGGCCGCGTACGGGGGCTCGGTCAGCGCTTTGAGTGCAGCTGCATCCTGCTTGCACGCCTTCGCCTGGATCTCATAGCGCTCTTCTTGATTCTCCGGCAGCTCGATTTGTTCCGATGCCTCGATCAGCGAAGCCTGGAACGACTTGAATGCCTCCGGATCACTTTGAGCGGCATCACCGGTGGCCACATATCCGGCAAAGACCAGCGGCTGCCCCGCGCCCGCCACGACGTAGGGGTTGCCGAGCGATTTCAACTCGGGAAGCATGTTCTGTTCGGTGATCTGCGCCGCGTCGATCCGACCGGTCGCCACCGCGGGTCCCAGGTCCGCGAAGGGCAATGCCACAAAGTCGACCGTGGACGGATCGGCACCGCCGGCCCGCATCCATTCGCTGGTGATGATCTGGTTGATGCCGGCGATTTCGTTGACGCCGATCTTGGTCCCTTCCAGCGACTTGGCGTCGGTGTACTTCGAACCTTCCTTCACGGCAACCGCATTGGCCTTGTTGGCGGCGTCGGTCGGAGTCTCATACGCCGTCGAGATCCAGGCCAGATCGATCCCCTGGTCGAGCGCGCGCATCGTCGAGAACGGATTCGTGAAGGCGAGATCCACCTCACCACTCTGCAACGCGGACAACCCTGCCGCCCCGCCCTGGGCCCGGACCAGCTCCACGTCGAGTCCGTGCTCGGTGAAGATGCCCTTCTCTTGCGCCCAGTACACCGGCATCTCGTTACACAAGCCCAGGGTTGTCACGGCGACCGAGCGCGTTCCGTCCGCCGATTGCGACGCCGGGGCCGGCGATGAGTCCGACCCGCAGGCGACGAGTACCGCGGCCAGGAGTGTCGTGGCGATTCCGGCACCGATCTGTCTGCCGTGGTGACGGGGCAAAGCGTCGTTCATGGTGATCCTTAGACGATGTGGGAAACAACCACGGTGAAGGCGCGGTCCGTTCACGCAATGCCATCAACGCTGCATTTCCGTTATGGGTCCCGGATATGTCCGCGATGTTTCGCCCCATGACCGGCGGATCCGAGCGCCCCCAACTGCGTCTGATGGCACCCGACAGTGTGTTACGCCGCCGTGACACGGGTTGTCGGCCATTCCGTTCCGGCCTCCGCGGCGAATGAACGCCGCTGCCGTCAGCCCCGTGGCGGGTCCAGGGCCACGGTCACCATGTCGCTTCGATAGCGGGCATGGGAAACCAGCACGGCGTATCCGCGCTCATCGAAGACCGTGGTGTCCATATACAGGATGGGGGTCGTGATCTCGACCTCGAGGAGAGCCGCTGCGGACTCACCTGCGGCAACGGCCGAAATACGGCGATCAGCGGTCAAAGTTCCGTAACCGAAGCGATTTTCGAGAATCTGATACAGGTCGCACAGGGCATCGTCCCGGGTGAATCGGTCGGCCGGACGGAGCGCGAGATAGTAGGTCCGCAGTTGCCGGGGCACGCCTTCACCGACGCTCAGTCGTTCGAAGATCGCGACCGAGGCCGCTTCCGGCGGAAAGATCTCGGCCAGCGGTTCCGGTATGTCGGAACAGACCTTCCAGCCGATGATCCGGATGCCGTTGCGATCGTCGTTCACACCTCCGGCCGCCGAATCGATCAGAAGGTCGAACCGGCTGCGCCGATGGACATTTGTCGTGTAGGTCCCGGCACCGACCGAACGGTGTAGGCGGTTCTCCGCGACGAGGGTCTGTAGAGCCAGGCGTACACAGTTCCGGGACGAATGAAACGCACGGGCGATGTCCTCGTCGGCGGGCAATCGAGCGGCCGAGCCGAGCCGGGTGACGACCATCGCCGAAATCAGATCGCGGAGTCGACGCACCTCATCCTGGCGCCGATTGCCCTCGAGGCGCAGAAGATTGCTGTTGACCCGGTCCTGACGAAAGCGGGGCGGTCGGAATGGCGGAGATGGAGGCGAACTCATCCCCCGATACCGTGATCCGTCACCGCATCCCTTCCGAGTCGGACGTGGCCGGTGACCGGATGTGGCCACCGACGCTGTCGTCGATGCTAGCCGAATGCCTCCAGCCCCAGGTTCTCCCGCAGCGTTGCGCCCTCATATGACTTACGGAACCGGCCCCGCCTCTGCAGCTCCGGAACCAACAGTCCCACGACGTCGACGACATCCCCGGGTGTCGATTGCGGGTGGGAGATCATGAACCCGCCGCGGCTACCCGTGGCCTCGAAATTCTCCTCCAGATAATCTGCGACCTCGCTCGGTGTCCCGACCACCGTGTGGTCATATCCGGTCGCCTCTCGCCAGCCGTTGTCGATGAGTTCGGTCCGTGTCATCTCGTGGTTCTCGTCGTACTTCGCGAACAGATCACGGAAGGCCATCGGACTTGCATTGCGGGCCTTCGCCTCCGCCTGCAGGTCGCCGAGGGTGAAGGTGTCGGGCAATGCCGCGAGGTCGAGCCCGGTCTGATGGGACATGAACGCCGCGGCGCCGTCGCGGGGCAGGACATCCCGGAGCATCTCGCGCCGGGCCAGCGCTTCGGACCGGTCCCGGGCGACGATCACCTGGATGTCCCAGAGGATCCCGACCTTCTTCGGGTCGCGATCAGCACGGACCAGGGCATCGTCGAGTGCGGTGCGGTGATTGATGCGCTGAGCCGGATCCCACGCCCCACCGAACACGACATCGGCGAACTTCGATGACGCGTCGATACCGCGTGGGGAGCCGCCGGCCTGGATCAGCACCGGTGCGCCCTGCGGGCTCGGTACGGTGTTCAACGGTCCGACGACGTCGAAGAACTCGCCGACATGATTGATCGGCGACACCATCGTGGAATCTGCCACCTGACCGGTGACCTCGTCCCAGACGAATGCGTCGGGACCGACACTGCGCCACAGGGCCTGACAGACGTCGATGAACTCTTCCATCCGCCGGTACCGGGCATCGTGATCGGCCAGCTCTCTGAATCCGTAATTGGCGGCGTCCGCGCCGCGCGACGACGTCACCACATTGAAAGCTATTCGCCCGGAGGTGATGTGATCGAGCGAGTTGAGCAGACGCGCGACGTAGAACGGGTGCATGAAGGTCGAGGAGTAGGTCAGACCGAACCCCAGGCCCGTCGTATTCTGCGCGAGGGCGGCGATGAAGGGACTCATGTCCTGCCGGGGCCAGCCGACCCCCCAATGTACGGCGGCGTCGATCGAACCACCATAGGTCGACGGGATGCCCGTGCCGTCACCGAAGAAGATCATGTCCAGACAGCCACGTTCAGCCATCATCGCGACTTCCTGATACATCTTCAGATCCGGGAAGGTCGCACCCGCCCACGATCCCGGCAACCGCCAACGACCTTGGTGATGCGCAAAGGACATGTCGAGCGCCAAGCTCATTTCGTAAGACATGGGAAACCGACCTCGGGCGGCGTGAGAATTCGAAGGGAACAGATGTCAGGACGGTGTGACGGGATGGTCGAGCAGCGGGACGACATCGCGACCGAATCGCTCCATACCTTCGAGGAAATCGTCAAAGGTGAGCATGATTCCCGACGTGCCGGGAACCGCGGCGAGTTCGTTGAGCCGATCAGCGATGGATCTCGCCGACCCGGTCAACGGTGCTGCGCCGTAGAACGGGCTGATGTCGGTCCGATGTCGCTGCGCCACTGCGGCACTCGACCCGGCCGTGGCGGTGTCCCGCGAGTATTCCGCGACCATCGCGGTCAGCGCTTCGTGATCGGCGCCCGCCACATATCGACTGACGACCCGGTCGGCCTCGGCATCGGTGTCGGCGATGACCAGCGTTGCATTGGCAATCGCGGTGGGGTGCCTACCGGTGTCGCGGCACGCCTGCGCCAGCGCAGTGTTGGACCTCGACACCGCTTCCGGTGTCGAGCCGGCACCGAAGTGGTAGTCGGCGTACTCGGCGACGAAGCGTCGACCTCGAGGTGACGAACCCGCCGAGACCAGGTCGATGTGACCGGCCGGCTTGGGCAGGCATCGGGCGTCGTCGACCTGGAAGTACTTGCCGTGGAATGTCGCCGAACCCTGGGCCCACAACGTCTTGGCGATGTGGGTGAACTCGGAGAGCCAGTCGTAGCGCACGCTGTAGTAGTCCTCACCCGGCCATGCACCCATCTGCTGGTACTCGGCCTGATTCCAGCCGGCGACCAGGTTGAGTCCGAAACGGCCGCCCGACACATCATCGAGCGTCGCCGCGGTCTTGGCGGCCACCAGTGGGTTGATGGTCAACGGCGAGACCGTCGCGTAGAGCTTGATGGTCGAGGTGACGGCGCACAACGCCGAGGTCAGCGCCAACGGGTCGACCGTGTTGTCCCAGTGCGCCGTCGCCCCGCCGAACCCCCGGTACTTCAGCATCGACAAGGCGAATGCGAAGTCGAGTTCTTCGGCTTTGGCGACGATCCGGCGATTCAGATCGTAGGTGGGCATGTACTGGGGTGAATCTCGCGACAGCACCCAGCCGTTGTTGCCCACGGGGAGGAAAACTCCATACTTCATCGTCAGCTTCTTCCGTGCGGTTGGTGTTGGTTCAATGTGTGTCGAAGACAGCCTGGTATGCGCGTACTTTCACCCTGATCGCGTCGATTTCCTCATCGGTCGGACACTGTGGATCGACGGCCGGGGGCACGCAGCCGAACTTGAGCAGACATGCCATCAACAGCATGCGCGCCTTGGTCGCGGTGAGATTGCCTGCCGTGACGAACAATCCGCCCTGCCCGCCATATCGCGAAACGTAGCCTCCGCCACCGCGCCCCACCGCGACGACCGGAATCCCCGAGTAGACCGCCAGCTTCATCGCGGCAAGCAGCGACTCGTACAATCCCCCGTACGGCGACGATCCTTCCGCGATGAAACCCGACAGCGGGTACCGCGTCAGATTCGCCCTGATCCGGGCCAGCACCTCGACCTCACCATCGACGGAGTCCGAGAAGTCATCGGCGCCGAAGTTGGCGTATCGGTTGATGGTGACCTTCGGCAGTGCCGCCTCGAGGAGATTCCCGTCGGCATCCTTGATCGGAACATCCACCAGGACAGTCGATCCGTCGACGGAACTGACACCCTGCACAGAGTCGGGAAGCGCGGTCAGGCGCACTGCCGAGTTGTGGGTGTGTCGCGCCACCGGGATGAACGACAACACCGGGTCCCAGACGGTGTTCCCGACGATGCCGCCGTGTCCACCGGTGGCGATGTAGCCGCCGGGACGCGCATCGGCTTTCTGTACCTCGCGCGATGTGAAGATCTGCCCGTTCTGCACCATCACGACACCCACTCGGTCCGCGCCGGCCGCATCGGCCCACACACGCGAGGCGATGTACTTCGTCGACTGGATCAGATTGTGGTCGCCGTCGTTGCCGATGACCCCATGGGGATACTGGGATGCGTTGCCCACGATGGGAGTCCGCGTGTCGATCAGCAGGTTCAGCCAGTACAGCGTCTCTTCGGCAGTTGGGCTCCCCTCGAGCCAGATGCCTCCGTCGTAGTCATCTCCGCCGAGGGTCTGAGCAACCGCATTGGTCAGACGCGCCAGCGTGGGCAGCGCCGGTTCGTGCCGGGTCGGCTTGTAAGGAAAGTAGTCTTCGCCCAGCACCTCGGGCGAGATGTCGCCGTCACCGATGTCGGTGCGGGCAGCCGCGGGAAGCCCTTTGGTGTAACCACCCGACGGAGCTGCGCGCACGAAGTCGAAGTCCGCGAGACCGCCGAGTAGATTGTTGTATCCGAACTCGTCGATCCCGAATCGATCGATCTCGGAAAAGATCTGCGACGCATCGGGATAGAACTGTTGGCGCGGCTCCCCCGCCGAGGTGAATCCCGTGTCCCACGGGCGGCCATCCGATTGGCGTCCGGCGTAGGGCAGCAGATAGGGGCCATCCGAGGGCCGGACGGTCACCCGGTATACGGGGATACCGTCGACCCCCGACGTCGTACTGAACTCGCCGGTCACCGGATCGACGAAACCGTCTGGTTCGGAATGTGTTTCGGCGGCATCCTGCTCCAGCGGGTGTGCCGACAGCGCTTCGACGTACACCGTTGCGGAGGCCGCGAGGCGCTGAGACCGAATGGTGTCGAATCCGGCCCCCGATCCCGGCAGCCCTCGGTCCCGGCGTACGGAATCACTTGTCCTCAACACGCCGCTGTTCTGAATGGTTGCCCGCGGGCCGGAGAACACCGCGATCCGCGGTTTCCTCTTCGCGCTCGACTGGTCTTCTGAACTCATGGTGACAGTTAATCCCAGCAGTGTTGCGGGCGTGTAAAGCGCTGCCGCGCAACTGGTTACGCCATCCCGATGGTCACCCCTGGGGCTGTGTGCAGGCATTTGCGGTCAACCGCGGGGTACTTACGCCACCCGCCAGTTGCCTCGCGGACGCGGTCAAACGACAACGGGCTGTGCAGGCCGCATGACGAGCTGGAAGACCTCGGTGCGCAGCTCGGCGAATCGAGGTTTCAGTTTGGTGCTCACCTGGTCTCGGGCGTGACCGAGATCCACCGGGATGTCTGCGACCAGGTGACCCGGGTGTGCCGCCAGGACCAGCACGCGATCCCCGAGGTAGACCGCTTCGTCGATGTCGTGGGTGACGAAGGCAATCGTGACCTTGTACTCATCACGGACCCTCAGTACCAGGTCTTCGAGGTCAGCACGCGTCTGAGCGTCGACGGCGGCAAACGGCTCGTCCATCAGCATCACCTTGGGTTCGACGACGAGCGCTCGCGCGA
Source organism: Williamsia sp. z34 (assembly GCF_059553395.1). Lineage (NCBI taxonomy): Bacteria > Bacillati > Actinomycetota > Actinomycetes > Mycobacteriales > Nocardiaceae > Williamsia > Williamsia sp. z34. The sequence continues at coordinate 134,940 of NZ_JCANWW010000006.1, forward strand.
TCGCAACGCGTTGCTGCATCCCACCCGACATCTGCCACGGGTACATGTCACCCTGCCCGGGCAGGCCCACCGATGTCAGCGCATGTTCGACACGTTGGGCCACTTCCGATTTCGGCAATTTGTAGGCAGCCGCAGCCATGACCAGATTCTTCCGAACGGTCATCCAAGGGAACAATGATCGGCTGTAGTCCTGGAACACAACGGACAGACCGAACGGAGGACCGTCGACCCGCTGGTCACCGAGCATCACCTGGCCACTGGTCGGCGAAAGCAGACCCGCCATCATCATCAGCAGGGTCGACTTGCCACATCCCGACGGTCCGACGATCGAGACGAACTCCTCCTCGCCGATCGCGACGGTGGTGGAGGCGAGCGCCAAACGCTCACCATACGTCTTGGTGACCCCGTCGATTCGAAGCTTCATGACTCTCCTTGTGTGCGTTGTCGGTGATCGTCTACAGGTCGCGCAAAGAACTGCGGCGCTGCCAGCGCAGAATCCGCTTCTCGACGGTGGTCATGATGGCGTTCAGCGCGATACCCAGCACCGCGATCAACAGGAAGGCGGACCACATCTGCCGGTACTGGAACGTCTGCTGATAGACCATGACGTTGTAGCCCAACCCGGCTGTCGTCGCATACAGCTCCGAGATGATCATCAAGATGAGCCCGATACCGATGCTCACCCGCAGGCCCGCCATGATCTGCGGCATCGCTGCAGGCAACAGCACCCGCCGGTAGAGGTCCGGTTTCCCGAGCTGCATACTCCGGGCACTCCGAATCCACTGTGGGTCGACGCCGGCGACACCGTCTGCGGTGTTGACCACGATCAGCCACACCGTGCCGAAGAAGATCAGGAAGATGTTCATCGAGCTGTTGGGTCCGAAGATCTGGAACACGATCGGCAACAACGCGGCGTTCGGCAAGGACATGAAGAACCGCACGATCGGGTTGTACATCCCCGAGAGGATTTGGCTGCGTCCCAGCGCCATACCGAACACGACGCCGGCGACTGCGGCCAGGCCCCATCCTGCCGCGAGCCGCCCGAGACTGACCGGGACGGTGTCGTAGAACTCACTCGAGAGGAATAACATCGCCGGATCGCTCGACAGCCAGTCCTTGCGGAATTGCTCGAGAACATCGCTCAACGGCGGAAAGAACACCGTCGGCGAGTTCCGTGCGAACAACTCCCAGGCGATGAGCAGTGCCACGAGTAGCCACAGCGCCCAGATCGAACTCAGGACCCGCCGGGCAACGGCGAAGGTGGTCCGGGATCTCCGCCGCACCGCCGTCGGCCGCGTGACAACCAATTCCGGTCTTGCCTCGGTGATGCTAGACAATGTGCACCCACTTCATCGAAGTCTTCTCGATTCGCACGAGAACTGTGTAGACAGTCATCCCGATGACACCGATCACCAGCAGCATCGCGTACACCACGTCGATCCTCAGCGCCTGCTGGTACTGGACCATCAGGGTTCCCAAACCTGATTTGGCACCGAGCAATTCGGCACTGATGACCACAACCAACGCCACACCGGACGCGATGCGCAAGCCGATGACGATGGACGGCAGCGCACTCGGCAATGTCACATAGGCGTGCGTCCGGAGCCAACCCCACTGCATGGATCGGGCGGCGTCCTTACGCATCGGCTCCGTTGATGCGACACCGTACATGGTGTTGATCAGGACGATCCAGAACGTCGCATACACCGCGACGGACACCTTCATGTCCATGCCGAGACCGAAGATCAGGATCACCACCGGGATCAGTGCCGTCGCCGGAATCGAGCGAAAGACGTTGACCGCCAGCGTGGCCGGCAATGTCAGCCACGGGATCGTGCTGATGAGCAACCCCACCGCGACGGCGGTCACGGAGCTGAGCATCAACCCGGCGAGCCACGCCCACATCGTGTCACCGAGGCTCGAGAGGAACTCACCATCGGTCAACAACGAGGGCAGGCGCGCGGCAACCGCCGAGGGATATGGCAGAGAACTCGACGGCACGACGCCCAGTGCGACGACCACGGTCCACGCCGCCAGCAGGGTGACGATCCCGAGGGCGCCCAGACCGACGGCACGAACCCGAGCCGGATTCATCACCTTTCGCAGGCCACCGGCAGTGCGGACCCCCGCGGAGGGCTTCGCGTGCGAGGCAACCTCTTGTTGCGACGTCATCGTGATCATGGGGTGCGCCCTCTATTGCGTCGGAGTTGCTGCGAGACAATGTCTCGCACTACGAGACAATTCGACCAAGGCGCGGCTGTACTGTCAATCCGCAGCGGCTACCCAATCCCAGGATTTACCAGCGTGTCTCACGCCCGTAACGTGCGAATCCGCCCCGGAATCGGAGCCCGGGCAATCAACCGGGTCCGAGTTCGGCGGACAAGGCCTCCGCAGCGGACTTGAGGGCGGCGATATGCCGATCGATGTCTCCGCTGACCGACACAGACGTGGCCACCACCGCCAGCGCCGCCACGATACGGTCGCCGGCGAAGACCGGTGCCGACAGGGTCCGAAATCCGTTGACCACAGGCGATTTCACCGACACGTGCGTGGACCGGATACGTTGGAGCTCCTCGGCGAACTCGGGGTTCGTGCGTAGCTCCACCCGCGCCATCGCCGCCTCCGATTCGGGTAAGAACGCACAGAAGACCCGGCCCTGCGCCGAGGCCGTCGGAGAAAGCCGCGCACCGACGCGCACCGTCACCCGCGCCACCTGCTCGGTGTTGTCGTTGGTGGCCACGACAATTGGACTCTCACCATCCCAGACGCTCAGGACCACCGTCTCGCGAACCTCGGCGAGCAACTTCTCCATATGCACCTCGGCGCTCTTGATGACCGGCAGGCCGGCGCGGGCTGCCGCAGCGAGCGTCATGACATGAGGTCCCAACGAGTACATCGATTCGCCGTCATCGAAGCGAATGAGGTTCGCATCCCGCAGTGCCTTGGTGTAGCGGTGTGCCGTGGCCTTACTGGTGCCCAGCACAACAGTGATCTCCCCCAAGCTCATCCGAGGACACTGAGGCGTGAATGCCGCGAGGATCGTCGCCGCTCGTTCGACGGCCTGAATAGCAGGCAGGGCCTTGGCTTCGGGCTCCGGTTCCGTCCCGGGGTCCGAGGTCGGGGTCGGGGTCGGGGTCGGGAACGTCACCGTGGGGTCATCGGCCATGACCGACCCCCTGCACCCCTGCCAGATGGACGTCCGTGGCTGCTACGACTCGATACCGCACATGGTTCCTCTCCGTTGATGCCGACCGGGTGAGCGCAGCCCCCGCCCGAATGCAGGAAAGACCACGATGCGCGACATCGTCCTATTGGGAGGCTAAAGTCTCTGCCACTCATGCGTCAATGTGGGACACCATCTCGCAATATGAATCGCACTTCGTATCAGCGCCGTAACAATCCGGCCGATCCGGACACCACTTCAGACCACCGGACCACGGCAAGGTCAATCGCCGGACAGCGAATACCCGACGCACCTCATGCGTTGCCGAGGGCCGCCGACAGACGCTCGGCGCTGCTGCGGAGCGCGTCGATGTTTCGCTGGACCTGCTCATCACTCGCGACCGACGTCGCCACCACGGCCAGTGCCGCGACAACGTGGTCGGCCTGGAACACCGGAGCGGCCAACGTGCGAAGTCCGTTGACAACAGGAGATTTGACCGATACCCCGCTCTGGCGGATGCGCACCAACTCGGCGGCGAACTCGGGATCGGACTGGATTTCCCGGCGCAGCATCGGCACCTCCTCGTCGGGGAGAAAGGCGCAGAACACCCGCCCTTGTGCGGACGCGGTCGGAGACAGCCTGGCACCGAGGCGCACGGCGACACGCGCCACGTGATCGGTGTTGTCGTTGGAGGCAACCACGATGGGGCTCTCGCCGTCCCACACACTCAACACAACCGTCTCCTGGACCTCCCGCAGGAGTTGCTCCATCAACGGCTCGGCGAGTTTGATCACCGGCAGTCCGGACCGAGCCGCAGCCGCGAGCGTGAGCACCTGCGGGCCAAGTGAATACACCGTTTCGGTGGGGTCATAGCGGAGCAGGTTCACCTCGCGCAGCGCCTTGGTATATCGATGCGCGGTCGCCTTGCTGGTGCCCAGCGCCGCCGTGATCTCGTTCAGCGACAGCCTCGGCCGAGCCGGAGTGAAGGCAGAGAGGATGACAGCGGCACGTTCGACCGCCTGGATGACTGGCGCACCCTTTTCCTCCGGTGTCTTGGCCACCACCGTCACCTCTTCTCTCCAGCTGCCCATCTGCCACCGATGTCGGCGTAGATATGCGCAAAGCGCATCAGCTCGCTGACGCGCATGACGTCGCGATCGGCATCGTTGTCGTCAGCAACACTAACCGGCCCCGTCCGGACGGTTTCGACACCGGCCTCGCGGAGCAGCGCACCGTCCGTGGATCCGGTCCAGCCGGTCACATCGGGGACGCATCTTCCGTGGTGACTCTGCCACACTGCGCGCACCGTGTTCACGAACACAGAATCTCGTGGCGTGACGCCCGAGGCCTGCGGCGTCGTCAGCTCCACTGCGACAGTGCAGCCCTCGAGTGGGCTTCCCACGAAGGCGCGGCACATCGCCGAACAGAGATCGGCGCCCAGGTCGGCGACGACATCACCGGGCAGCGTCACGAGGTACGCGTAGAGATCGACATGGGTGGGCAGCAGATCGGGTTTACGAACCGAACCCGTCCGGACCGCGCCGATCCCCGCCTCACGCCCGATCTGACCGTCACGATGGCCGTCGCGCGTCAGCCGTAGTCGCCAGTCCTCGAATGCGGTGCACATCGCGCCGATGTGAATCGGGAGACCACCGGGTGGCTGTGCACGATCGCGGCTCAACACCGCGCCCCGTCGGCCCGACACCCGAATGCGTAGATATCCGGCGCCCGGCTCCTCCCAGAGGACCCCGGGTGGACCACACTTCGCCACGATCGCGGCACCTGGTCGGGGGTGGGCCTCGAGATGGTGCGCCAGGCCGCTGTAGGCCGCGTCGGCAGAACCGGGACGCTCACCGAGTGTGTTCTCATGTGTTCCGCCACCGGCCAGTACGAGCCGTAAGGAGCGTGGCGCGGCTGACGGCAACGACGCTGCGGCCCGGGCGAATCCGATCAATGCGGACGCCGCCGGCCCGCGCGCCACCCCGAGACCGAACGCCGAGACCGTATCTGCCTTTCGGGAGAATCCCGGCGACGCGTCGACCCACGAACCGGTGACCTCGTGATCCCGCGACCCGATTCCCGTCAGGGACGTGTCGAGGTGGGAGTACAGCAGCAGGTCATCGCGCGACGGAGCCCGTGTGCAGCACACCAGGTTCGCGCCGGTGCGGCCGATCTCGTCGGCCGTGAAGGACAACGCCGGCCAGCGGCGTCCGGCCCACACCGCGAGCGCATACGCCGTTTGCCGCTCCTCACCCCGCGGTGTCGGTTGCCCCGCGAGGACACCGATCGCTCCGATGAGGCTGTCGACTTCTTCGGCGTCGAAGCCGTCTACAGAGTCAGTGCGCCCAGGTCCGGTCATCGGCCTCCGCACGCCAGATGTCGATGTTGCGCGGATCCCGTTTGAGACGACGCGGACGGTGCGTTTCATGTTCTTCCGGACTGAAGACGCGGTGACCGTCGCAGAGTTCGTAACGGGGCCCATGCTTTTCGTCGAACAGATAGAACGCGATCGAGGTCGACGCCGAGTGGTTCACCACGTCACCCAGAATCTTCACGCCCTTGTACTGGGCGCGTGCACGACGCCGCATCACCCCGTCGATGTCGCCCATGATGAAGCACAGGTGCTCCAGGGCGAACTTGGTGCTACGACGGATCGCCAGGCTGTGGTGGTAGCGGTCTTCACAGCGCAGAAAAGCCGTGAAGTCTTCGACATGGTCAGACGGCAGGAATCCGAGGACATCGAGGTAGAAGGCAAGTGTCTGTTCGTATTTGTCGGTCACGATGAACGGGTGGACCAACCGCTGCGGCCGCAGGTCCGGCCACGGCTCCTCCGCGTACTCGAGGAAACCGGTGAACAACTCGACCAGGGTGCCGTTGGGGTCGCGGACGGCAAACCCGTCCTGACACAGCCCTTTCGTCCCATCGGTCAGCGGCAGGATCTCGTGTCCCGACTCGGCGACCCGCGTCCGCAGATCCGCGAGATCTTCATCGGCGACGTGGAAACCCACACCGTCGTAACGGAACTCGGTCAGTGACGGATCTGAGACCAGTTCGATACTGTGATGTTCCAGGCCGACCCGCAGGTAGGCATGGGACTCGTCGCGGCCCTCGGTGGCAAGGCCGACGTGGTATTCGAGGAATTCGATGGTGGCGACCATGTCTGGGACCGCTAGGCGCACGAATGCCACACCTGCCGGGCCCCGTCTGCGATTGATGCCTGGTTCGGACACGGACCCTGCCTTTCGTATGCGTGGAAGCCGTTGACGCCCACGGGTGACCACCGTTCACCAGCGGATACGAAAAGGGTAAAAGCCGCAGAACGTGCCGTCAAGCAATGCGGGACATCGTCTCGTATTGCAACACGTACGTAACCTAACGGCAGCGATCGGTCACTAACGTCCATGGTGGGGCGAGAACTCCCGCCCCGCCACCGGACGCTCGCTCCCCATTCCCATCTCCCCGCTCGAAAGGTTCATCCTCCATGCCCATCTTGCAACCACATTCCGGGGAACGCCTCGGCGATCATTACGTGGCCGCCTCCCCCAAGACGGTGTCGTGGGGGAGGTTGCCGACTCCGGACCGTGAACCCGTTCTCACCATCGCCTCCGGCCAAACGGTCACCATCGACACGATCTCTCACGAGGGATTGATGGAAGACCAGGGGCGGGACCCCCTGTCCTACTTCGCTTCCCACGGTGTGCCGGCCGGCGACGTCCTGGAGGACCTAGTCGAACTCGCCGCATCCGACGTGGTGCACACCAGGGGGCCGGACGGCCCACACGTTGTCACCGGACCAATTCACGTCGACGGCGCCAAGCCGGGCGACATCCTCAAGATCGAGTATCTGGACCTCACACCGCGGGTGCCCTACGGAGTCGTCTCGAGCCGTCACGGATTGGGCGCGTTGGCAGGCGAACGGCCGGTCAGCGATGAGACCGGTGAGCCCGTACCCATCATCAGCCAGTTCTGCACCGCGGACGTCGACGAGTTCACCGCAACGATGCGCTGGGGCGACACCCGGCGAATCACCTTCCCGCTCAGCCCGTTCATGGGATTGTCCGGACTGACCGCCGACACCGAGGTCGCCCTCAACACCATCCCGCCCGGCGCGCACGGCGGCAACCTGGACGTCCGCGACCTGGGACTGGGATCGACGATGTACCTGCCGGTCCAGGTCGACGGCGCCGGCTACTACATGGGTGACCCGCATTTCGCACAGGGCAACGGCGAGGTCTCGCTGACCGCGCTCGAGGCTTCCCTGCGCACGACCGTCCGGTTGACGGTTCTCTCTGCCCCGCAGGCCTATCCGGCCACCGGGGCCATCGACGGACCGTTCGGCGAGACCCCCACCCACTGGATCGCCATGGGATTGGATCAAGATCTCAACGAAGCCATGAAGAAGTGCGTTCGTGAGTCGATCCGGCTGCTCAGCCAGGTCGCCTTCGTCCCGGAGTCCATCGCCTACCTATATCTCAGCGCCGCAGGTGATTTCGTGGTCAGTCAGGTCGTCGACGACGTCAAGGGCGTGCATTGCCTGATCCGCAAGGCCGACTTCCCGGCCTGGGTCTAGAACAGAACCCGGCACCAGCGGCGATGGCCCCCGGATCTCCGGGGGCCATCGCTGCCGATCGGGAGTCGGCCTCAGCCGACCTGGGCACCCGGGTTGACCAGGGACTCGAGGTCGGGCGTGCTGTCGAGCTGATCCGAGTCGCGCGCCATCTGGGCCATATCCGCCAGGACCGCCATGTCGATCGACGACGTGATCGTGTTCCCGGGCAGTTCCAGCAACGTTGCGGCCGGCGTCTTACAGACGGCGCTGGCGATCTCGAAGGACTCTGCCTCGTTCGCAGGGTCGTGAATCTGTTCGATCGAGTCGTTCATCGCCGCGAGCCACTTCTCTTCCACGCCCGGATGATCCTCGATCCAGCCGGTCATACCCGTGTACGTCGCGTAGATCGCGTAGCCACCCTCCGCCGAGGTGAACGCGTTGCCGATGGAGACCAGTGCGTCGGCGTTCATGGCCAGGGCCGAGGCCGGGAGCTGGCCTGCGTCGACCCGGCCCGAGACGACGGCCGGTCCCAGTTCGGGGAAAGGCAGTGCGACGAACTCGACCTTGGAGGGGTCACCGTCGGCTTCGCGGACCCAGTTCTCGATCATGATCTGGTTGATGCCGGCGAGTTCGTTGACGGCGACCGTCTTGCCCTCCAGGTCAGCGGCGCCGGAGATGTCCGATCCCTTCTTCACCGCGACACCACCGGCCTCGGGCGCCGGCGGCTGGGCGCTGGTGTAGGCACCGCTGACAACAGTGAGATCGATGCCCTGCGCATCGGCACGGAAGACGCTGAATGGATCTGTGAATGCCAGATTCACCTCACCGGGTTGCAATGCTGCGATACCCGGCGCCCCGCCGACCCCCGGCACAACGGTGACATCGAGCCCGTGGTCGGCGAACACACCTTTCTCGACACCCCAGTAGAGGTAACGCTCATCACAGAGGTTGAGGCTGCTGACCTTCACCGCAATGGGCGCGTCGGGATCGGCGGAACCGGCCGGGGCCGAAGAACTGTCGCCACCACACGCGGCCACCATCAACGTGGCCGCGACCGCAGTGGCGGCTCCATAGGTCCGAACTGCTGGACGCGTAAAAATCACGGGTAATCCTCCTGAGCGCACATGACTGGACGGTGACCGCATCTCGAAGAATGCGATGCGATCTTGCTATAGGAGATCGTTGACCAGTCAGATTGCCCGACCATCGCGATGCCGTAACACTCGCGTTTCGCCGGGCATCGGATGCCGTCGGCGAGCGTGTTGCCCCAGCTCACGCCGGTTGCGAACCCGGTCGACCAAGCCGGCTTCGCCACCCTCGAGAGGTGAGCGCGCCGGGGCATCCGCGTTGGTAACCTCACCGTTGCGTTGCAGCAACACCACTTCGGTAGATGTACATGGTGTGGAGTACGGAAAGTTTCCTCGACGCGTGACCGGCCATTCCCTTCGGGTTCACACCGGCGAGCGTCGGCGCGAAGAAGCGCGTCGCCTGCGCGACATCCTCAGCGGCACACTCGAGCACCAACCCGACCAACTGAGCCGGTTACCTGACGAGTCCGCCCTCTCGAAGGGTCATGGCACGTCCCGGAACACCGTCCGCGAAGCCTTGCATCTGCTGGCCGATGAAGGCCGCATCCGCCGACAGGTCGGAACCGGCAGCTTCCCCGCCATGATCCCGAGCCGGTACAGATTCGACAGGTTGCTGGACGGCTCAGAGATCGCCGGGCGCTACGCACGGCTCGATTCCGCCCTCCTCGGATTGAGTGTCCTCGAGTCGATTCCGGACACGCTGCGCACCAGCCTGGACCTGCCTGCAGACGCAACGCGTCTGGCGGTCTTCGAGCGCGTCGAGGCGGCCGCCGGCACACCGGTGGAACTACGTACCTACCTGCTTCCCCTCGTGGATGCCGATGTCATCGACGAAACGATTGCGGCCGGCGATGTATACGCGTACATCGAGATGGGACAGCGGCGGTGCATCGCATCGGCGGCCCGGGCGGTCTCGGCCGTCGCCGCCGACGCGGGTGTCGCAACCATCCTGGGCATACCCGAGAGCACTCCCCTTCTCTTCCTCGAATCCACCCTGTTCGACGACGACGGTCGGGTGCTCCTGGTGACCTACGGACGGCATCGCAACGACCGTGTCACCGTCACGTTCGGTGCGGTGCGTGAACGCAGCCGCACCGACACCTGACCGCGACTCACTTCGCCGGGATGTCGGTCCAATCCGAGCCCTCCGAGATGGCCCCCATAGTGGTCTGGCCGTCGAGGGCCTCGCGGATGATGTCGGCGTGCCCGCAGTGGTGCGCGGTCTCGCGCAGCAGGTGCAACGCCATCTTGCGGACAGTCCACCACTCCCGCTCGGGTTGCCAGGGCGCAGTCGGCTGTGGGATCAGCTCGTCGAGGCCCGCCACCTCCGCGATGACGTGGTCGTAGTCGGCCGCGGCACGATCGTATTCAGCGAGCCAGTCCGCCAGGGTCTCGTCCTCGCGGAGCGTGTACGCGTCGCCGACGTCGGCCATGTCGAACTCGGCAGTCTCGTCCCGGTCGCGGATCGTCTGGGCATTCGCACGCTCGCCTTGTGCGAGGTGCTTGATCAGACCGCCGATGGTGAGTTCGCTGACAGTCGTCCGGGTGCGGGCCTGCGCGTCGGTGAGGTCGCGGGCCGCCACTTTCAGCAGGGCCCGCTGGTCGGACAGGAGGGTCAAAATGTCCGCTTTTTCGCCGGTGACGGGGACGGTGAGAACGACGGGGGTATAGGTACCGGCCATGATCGAGTCCTTTCGGGAACTGATGGGAACAGTGCCCACGTTATGACCGATAGAGGACAGTTTCGGTCCGCATTTGTGGCGGCAGCTATAGAGTGCATCGGAGGTGTCCGCGCTCACAGGCCTCCCGCGTCCTAAGATTGCGGAGACGGGGGAAGACGGACCGATGCATGACGCGACGAAACTGGAGACGAAGGCGAATATGAACGCAAAGCAGCCGACCATCATCTACACACTGACGGACGAGGCGCCGATGCTTGCGACACACGCATTCCTCCCGGTGGTCCGTGCGTTTGCCGATGCGGCCGACATCAACATCGAGTCGAGCGACATCTCGGTCGCGAGCCGCATCCTGGCCGAATTCCCCGATTACCTCACCGACGAGCAGCGGGTGCCGGACAACCTCGCCGAGCTCGGCCGTCTGACACAACTGCCCGAGACCAACATCATCAAGCTGCCGAACATCAGCGCCTCGGTACCGCAGCTGGTTGAAGCCATCAAGGAACTCCAGGCCAAGGGCTACAAACTCCCCGACTACCCGGGCAATCCGAAGACCGAAGAAGAAGCCAAGGTCAAGGAGCGCTACACCAAGTGCCTCGGCAGCGCCGTGAATCCGGTGCTCCGCGAAGGCAACTCGGACCGACGCGCACCGAAGGCCGTCAAGGAGTTCGCCCGTAAGCATCCGCACAGCATGACCGAGTGGTCGATGGCTTCGCGCACCCATGTGGCCCACATGCGTGAAGGCGATTTCTACCACGGCGAGAAGTCCATGACCGTCGAGGGCGACCGCGACGTGAAGATGGAACTGCTCACCAAGAGCGGCAAGACGATCGTCCTCAAGCCCAAGGTCTCCCTCACCGATGGCGATGTCATCGACAGCATGTTCATGAGCAAGAAAGCCCTGATCAAGTTCTACGAGGAGCAGATGGAGGACGCCTACGAGACGGGCGTCATGTTCTCGCTCCACGTCAAGGCCACGATGATGCGGGTCTCGCACCCGATCGTCTTCGGCCACGCCGTACGCGTTTTCTACAAGGACGCTTTCGCCAAGCACGGCGATCTGTTCGACGAGCTCGGCGTCAACGTCAACAACGGCCTCTCGGACCTCTACAGCAAGATCGAAACGCTGCCCGCGTCCAAGCGTGACGAGATCATCGAAGATCTGCACAAGTGCCACGAGCACCGTCCGGAACTCGCCATGGTCGATTCAGCGCGTGGCATCTCGAACTTCCATTCCCCCAGCGACGTCATCGTGGATGCGTCCATGCCCGCGATGATCCGGGCCGGCGGCAAGATGTGGGGCGCCGACGGTCGGCCGAAAGACACCAAGGCCGTCAACCCGGAGTCGACCTTCTCGCGTATTTACCAAGAAATCGTGAACTTCTGCAAGACCAACGGTCAGTTCGACCCGACCACCATGGGCACCGTTCCCAACGTCGGCCTGATGGCACAGCAGGCCGAGGAGTACGGCTCACACGACAAGACCTTCGAGATCTCCGAGGACGGCGTCGCCAACATCACCGACCTGGCGACCGGTGAGGTCCTGCTGTCGCAGAACGTAGAGGCCGGTGACATCTTCCGCCTGTGCATCGTCAAGGACGCACCGATCCGCGACTGGGTCAAGCTGGCCGTCACCCGCACCCGCGATTCCGGGATGCCGGTCATCTTCTGGCTCGATCCGTACCGTCCGCACGAGAACGAGTTGATCAAGAAGGTCAAGACGTACCTCAAGGACCACGACACCGAGGGTCTCGACATCCAGATCATGTCGCAGGTCCGTGCGATGCGGTACACCCTCGAGCGTGTCATCCGCGGCTTGGACACCATCTCCGCCACGGGCAACATCCTGCGTGACTACCTCACCGACCTGTTCCCCATCCTCGAACTCGGCACCAGCGCCAAGATGCTCTCGATCGTGCCACTGATGGCCGGTGGCGGTCTGTACGAGACGGGCGCCGGTGGTTCGGCTCCCAAGCATGTCAAGCAGTTGCTGGAAGAAAATCACCTGCGCTGGGATTCGCTCGGCGAATTCCTCGCCCTCGCAGTCAGTTTGGAAGATCTCGGCAAGAAGACCGGCGACACCAGGGCCGTGATCTTGGCCAAGGCGCTCGACGCTGCGACCGGCAAGCTGCTGGAGAACAACAAGGGTCCTTCACGCACCACCGGCGAACTCGACAACCGGGGCAGCCAGTTCTACCTCGCCCTGTACTGGGCACAGGAGCTGGCAAACCAGACCGAGGACGAGGAACTCGCCAAGCACTTTGCGGCACTGGCGGATACGTTGGCGAAGAACGAAGACGCCATCGTGAAGGAACTCAATGACGCCCAGGGCAAGCCCGTCGAGATCGGCGGCTACTACCTGCCGGATCCCGAGGCCACCGCGAACGTGATGCGACCGAGCAAGACCTTCAACGAGGCCCTCGCCTCCGCGCAGGCCTGATTGATCATTCGCTGATCCGCTCCACCTACACGAATCCGCTCCAGTTGCAGCACCATGCAACTGGAGCGGATTCGCTGTGGATGGAGTGGCTTGCGCCGCTAGGCCGACTCCAGCGGGAAATGACAGGCGGCGAACTGTCCGGAACGGATCTCCCTGACCTCGGGTTCCGTTGTGGCGCAGAGGTCCTGAGCGTTGGGGCAGCGGGTGCGGAAGCGGCATCCGGTCGGCGGTGCCAGGGGCGACGGTACGTCGCCCTCGAGTGCCGGCCCGGCGAATCCCTTGTCAGGGTCGGTCAACGGCACCGAATCCAGCAGGGCGCGGGTGTAGGGGTGGGCCGGGTTGTCGTACACCAGAATCGAGTCGCCGAACTCGCAGACCTTGCCGAGATACATCACCATGACGTTGTCGCTGACCGTGCGCACGACACCGAGGTCGTGGGCGATGAAGACGACGGTGAGATCGAACTCGGCCTTGAGTTCTTCGATGAGATTGAGGATCTGGGCCTGGACCGACACATCGAGTGCGGAGACGGGTTCGTCACAGATCAGCAGTCGGGGGTTCAGCGCCAGCGCGCGGGCGATGGCCACGCGCTGGGCCTGCCCGCCGGACAGCGCTCGTGGGAGGACGTCGGAATAGCGTTCCGGAGACAGCCCGACCGAATCGAGAACCTGTGCCGAAGTGGTGGCGCGGTCGGCTTTCGGAGCACCCGCCACCGCCATCCCTTCCACCACGATGTCTTTGACGGATCGACGCGGGTTCAGGGAGCTGACCGGATCCTGGAAGATCATCTGCATATCGCGCCGAAGCACGCGCATGGCCTTTTCATCAGCTTTTTCGATCCAGTCCTCACCGAACCGGATCCGGCCCGCGCTGACCCGGTCCAAGCGCAGGACCGCCCGGCCGGTTGTCGACTTGCCGCAGCCGGATTCGCCGACGATACCCAGGGTTTCACCGGGAAGGACGTCGAAGCTGATCTTTGACACCGCCTGTACGGTGCCGGCGCTGGTCGGATATTCGACGACGAGGTCCTCGACGCGCAGGAGAGCCTGATCGCCGCGTAGATGTGCGGTGCCGCTGCCGGCCATGGGGTTCTACCTTCCTGACAGTTCGAGAGTTTTGACGGGCTGGGGCTGGACCGGATACAGACAGGCCACCGCATGATCGCCACCGACGGATTGCAGCGTCGGACCCGGTGTGAGGCAGTCGGATTGCGCATGTTCACACCGCGGCGCGAACCGGCACCCCGGTGGTGGCCCGGTGGGGTCGGGCAACGATCCGGAGATCACCCGCAGCGGCGCATGCCGGGCATGGTCGATCGTCGGTGTGGCGCCCAGCAGCGCGTGGGTGTAACGATGCATCGGCGCTTCGAAAACCTCACGGGTGGAGCCGACTTCGGCCAGTCTTCCCGCGTACATGACCGATACCCGATCGGTTCGCCCGGCCACGACGGCCAAGTCGTGGCTGATCAGCATCATGCCCATGTCACGTTCGCGTTGCACCCGACGCAGCAGGTCCAGGATCTGGCGCTGGATGGTCACATCGAGCGCGGTCGTCGGTTCGTCGGCGATCAGCAGGTCCGGCTCGCACGCCAGCGCGATCGCGATCATCACCCGCTGGCGCATCCCGCCCGACATCTCGTGCGGATAGTTCCGCAACCGACGCTGCGGATCGGGCACCCCCACCTCTTGCAGGAGGTTGAGTGCCCGGCTGTTCGCCTCGGAGCGACTGACGCCCAGGTGCTTTCGCATGCCCTCGGTGAGCTGACGCTCCACCCGCACCACCGGATTCAGGGAGCGGCCCGGGTCCTGGAACACCATGGCGATCTGTTTGCCCCAGATCTCCAGCTTTTCTTTTTTGTTCAGCGCCAGCAGATCCCGGCCCTGAAAGGTCACCTCTCCCGAACGTGCCGAGCGCGGCGGCATCAAACCCATGATGGCCCGCGCCATCACCGATTTGCCGGAGCCGGACTCCCCCACGATTCCCAGCGCCTGACCGGTGCCGAGCGAGAGCGATACATCGTCGACTGCCCGAACCGTCCCACGAGCGGTACCGATGTATGCCCGAAGATTGTTCACCTCGAGCAGCGGCCCGGTAGGGCGCACTTCGGCGAGGTCTGGCGGGGTGCGGGGCCGTTCCATCTCGGACTCAACGCTCATGGTCACTCTTCCTGGACTCGATCATGTCTCAGTGCTGAATTGTCTTGTCGAACTTGATTCGCAGGTGATCGCCGAGCTGGTTGAGGGCGAAGACGGTGAAGAAGATGGCCAGCGATGGCACGAAGACCAGGTGTGGCGACGTTGCGAGCGCGTCTTTGCCATCGCTGATCATGCCGCCCCAGCTCGGTGTGGGCGGTGGGATGCCCAGGCCAAGAAAGCTCAGGGAGCCTTCGGCCACGATGAGCGCGGCCATCACGATGGGCAGGTACGAGGCCAGCGGTGCGATGACGTTGGGCAGGATCTCCTTGAACAGGATCCGGGAGTGGCCTGCGCCCATGTTCTTTGCGGCCCGGACGAACTCGCGGGACGACCACGCCATCGTGTTGGCCCGGGAAAGGCGGATGAACGCGGGGATGACGACCAGGGTCAGTCCGGCGAGCATGGTCGTGATGCTGGGTTCGAAGATCGAGGCCAGTGCCAGCAACAGGATCAGTGGCGGGAAGGCGAGCATGGCGTCGGCCAGCAGAGAGATGCCGTTGTCGAGGTGACGGCCGAAGTAGCCGGCGACCAATCCGATCAACGACCCGATGATGAACCCGATCAGTCCGGCAACGGTTCCCACGACCAGCGAGACGCGAGCACCGTAGATGATGCGAGACAGTTCTGAGCGTCCGAAGTTGTCGGTGCCCAGGATCAGATCGAGCGACCCAAACGCGGGCTTCAGGCGCGGTGCGCCCACCGGGGTGTCGTAGGGGGCGATGGGAAGCAGGTCGGCGAACAACGCGGCCAAGATGAGTGCCACCAGCCAGCCCACGGACAGGTACACCAGAACCGACCGGGGTTTGCGAATCGTGGGGACGACCAACTCCGGTGCCGGCGTGGGCGGGCCGACGGTGGGAATGGATTCTTTGGAGATCATGTCGGTCATGCGGTGGCCGCCACCTTCCGGACGCGTGGGTCGATCAGTCCGTAGCTCAGATCGACGATGGTGTTGATGGTGACGTAGACGACCGCGACGAACACCACGATGCCCTGCACCATGATCAGGTCGCGGGTGGTGATGGATGCGGCGATCAGCTGCCCCAAACCCGGTAGGCCGAACAGGGTCTCGACGATCACGGTGCCGCCGATCAGCCGGCCCAGGTTGATACCCGCCAGGGTGATCAGTGAGAACGACGACGGCCGGAAGGCGTGCCGGAACATGACGTAGGTGCGCGACATCCCTTTCGCGCGGGCCGCGGCGATGTAGTCCTCGCCGAGCGTGCTGATCAAGTCCGTGCGCAGCAACCGGTGGAATGAGGCGATCTCGGTCAATGCGATCGCGATCGCCGGCAACAGCGCGCTCTGCAGGTTCGCGCTCAGCCCGTCACTGATATCGGACCAGCCCAGCACCGGAAAAATCTGCAGCTGGATCGCGAAGAAGTAGATGAGGATGGGACCTGCGATGAATGCCGGTACCGACAAGAACACCGCCGACAGCGCATTGATACCGCGGTCGACTGCCGACCCCGGCCGCGACGCCGAGATCACGCCCATCACGATCGAGACGAACAGGGCGATCAACAAGCCCAGTGCCGCCAGCTCCAACGTCACCGGCAGCCGCTCGAAGATCGCCTCCGAGACAGATTGATTGGTCAGGGGTGAGGTACCGAGATCGCCGGTCACCGCGTTGCCCAACCAGTCCAGGTACTGCGACCACACCGGCTGATCAAGCCCCAGTTCCGCATCCATTTCCGCAACGGCTTCCGGGGTCGCATTGTCGCCGAGAATGACCTGCGATGCAGAACCGGGAGCCAAACTCAGCAAACCCACCACTGCAATGGTCACCAGTAAGACCACCGCAATGCTGCGCCCGAGACGCGTCGCAATTGTGTGAAGCATTGATAGTCAACTTTCGTCCTGAGCAGACGCCTGGAGGAATCAGCGACGTGCCGGGTCATCTCGATGCACGCGTGAAATGGGCTGTGCTCCACGCGATGTGACTCCCAGCGCTTTCGCCGGGTTGTGTGATCTACGCCGCACCTGCGGTGTGTTCTCACCATAGAAGAGCGCCACTCTCGATGGCAATACCCGTATCGGACTTTTCTGACGAAGACATTTGTGGCACACGAAACAGAAATGGCCACGGAACCGAACGGCCTTGATTTCGAACATGAGGAATGCCGAAAGATGCACGCGATCGTGAAAAGGGCGATACCGATCAAATATTCAAATCGGCACGCCGAATAGGCGCCACCACACCATATTGAAAACTGCAGTATGCGATACGGCCCGTCGATTCCGACAGGCTCTGATGTCCGAGCTCTTGTTATCTCATCTGGCGCCTTCGGCGTGGAGATCGGCGATCTGTCGTCGCACATGGTGTTTTTGGACCTTGCCGGACGCGGTCCGCGGGAAGTCCTCCACCTCGTGCAGTTCCTCCGGCCACTTCTGCCTGGCGGTTCCGGCGTCGGCGAAATGCTGTTGGACCTCGGAAAGCGTCGGCATCACCAGTCCGGGTTTGACTCGCACGACGGCGGCCGTGCGTTCGCCGAATCGTTTGTCCGGCGCCGCGACGACAACTGCCTCCGCGATCGCGGGCATCTCGAGCAGGACGTCCTCCACCTGCGCGGCGCTGACATTCTCGCCGCCGCGAATGATGATGTCCGACTTACGATCTGTGATCATCAGATAGCCGTCGTCGTCGATCACGCCGATGTCACCGGTGCGGTACCAACCGTCGTCGTCGAACGCCTGTGCCGTCAGCTCCGGATCGGTATAACCCAGGCACAGATCCGGTCCCCGACTGAGGATTTCGCCGTCGTCTCCCAATCTGATCTCGACACCCAGCTTCGGGTTACCGTCGGTCAGCAATCGCTTGTCCTCGGGAGCAGTGGTGACCGAACCGGTGATCGACGGATGTTCGGTACTCCCATACGACCGGGTGACGATGATGCCCAGGTCGGAAAGACGCCGGGTGACCGCGGCGGGAACAGTCGACCCGCCGAGGCCGATGTACTTGAGGTAGTTCAGATGGGCGGGCGTGAAGTCGGGATGGTCCAACAGACTCGTGACGAAGTACGTCGGCCCACCGCCGATCGCAACACCATCGGAATCCATCAGGGCGATCACCCGGGTCGGGTCCCATTCATCACACAGGTCGACCGGCGTGCCCTCCAGAACCGGCACCAGAAAAGCCCCCAGCATGCCGATGAAGTGCCCGACCGGCAGCGCGGTCAGTTGCCGGCCCCGATCCGACTGATAGTTGGACAGCAGTTGGCGGGTCTCGAACGCGAGCGTCTGGTGAGTGTGGATGACGCCCTTCGGATCACGCGTCGTCCCGGAGGTGTAGGCGATCAGTGCCGGGTTGGCGGGATCGACCTCGAGGGCGCCCGCCATCGGAACGTCTTCGAGCAGGTCATCGAAGTTCAGGCCGACCACACCGACGATCGGCACAGCTGCACTCACCTCGGGTACGTATGTCATCCGGCCGAACCGCTCGGCAGTGATGAACACCCGCGGTCTGGCGCGCTCGAGTATGAAGCCCAATTCCTTTGGGCCATAGAAATGCACGATCGGTACGACCACTGCGCCGAGAAACGACGACGCCCAGAAGGTGGCTGCGGCCTCCATCCAGTTCGGGAGCTGAAAGGCGACGACATCGCCGGCGCGGACACCGCGGGCCCGCAACCCGGCCGCGAGCCGGCGGGCGACCAGCTCGACGTCTGCCAATGTTCCCGAGTACGGGCGCACCTTCGAATGAATCCGGAAGTGAACACCGGCAGAGTCCTTCAAACCCCTACCGAGAATCTCACCCAGCGACTCGTCCGTCCACCACCCCATCGACTCGTAGTGCAGCCTGAGGTGGTCGGGGACGTGCCGAACCGCAATCGTGTTCTGCGTCGAATCCATCTGTTTCACAGTTCCTTTCACGATCTGTAGATCGAGCGGCGAGCCTGCCGAGGTGAGTCCGGCTCAGATTTGGGCAGTGGGATCCAGCAACTCACCGAGTTGCTCGACCATGTAGTCGATGGCGAGGTTCGAAGCGGGGGTTGAGGGATACGAGAGATTCCAGATGTGCGGTTGACCCTCGTGTACCTTCAACCGCACATCGACCCCGGCCTCGGCAGCGACGCGACACAGCAGAAGAGAATCGTCCCGGAGTACCTCGGAATCGCTGACCTGCACGATGATTGGTGGCTGGCCGACCCAATCTCCGAGCACGGGTGAAGCCAGCGGATCGTTCACCGGGCTCCCGGCAAGGTAACCCGCTGCGGCTTCGGTCGCCTGGTCGAGTGAGAAGCGGGCGTCGGTCGCCGCGTTCTCGGTGAAGCTTGCGGCAGTGTTGCGCAGGTCGGCCCATGGCGAGAAGAGAAACGCGCCGGCGGGGGCCGGGATCTCCAGTTGCCGCAGCCGCAGCAACAGCGCCGCGGCCAATCCCCCGCCCGCGGAGTCACCCCACAACACCAACCGGTCGGGACCGATCTGCTCTGCGACCGCCCGATAAGCGGTCAGTGCGTCATCCACCGCGGCCGGGAACGCACACTCGGTCGAGAGGCGATAACCCACCGAGAACACCTGGGTCTGACAGGCAGCTGCGATCCGAGAGACACTGTCTGCGAACATCTGCGGGGAACCCTTGCGGTAGCCACCCCCGTGGAAGTGCAGCAACGCGGTGTCGGCGCTCGCTCCGGGTGGCCGGATCCGCAAAACGGGGACACCGGCCAACTCGAGTTCCTCGATCTCCGCCACGACGTCCGGATCGACTGTCAGATGGTCTGTTTCGGTCATTTTTCCGCCTTGTCAGAGAGGTTCATTCCAGTCATGGGTCGGCGCACGACCGCCGATCTGTCTCGTCAACAACTGCGCCGAGGCGATGACGGGCTGCGCCGCCGTCGCGATCTCTTTCCCGACGAGCTTGCCGAGGTGAAGCAGGGTGAGGCAGAAGACAACCCGGCCGTCGGGGTCGAAGACCGGAGCCGCGATGTTCCCGACGGTGTACTCGGCATCCGGATCTACCTCCAGGACCGCATAGTTGGGCTGGTCGTCGAAGAACTGTTCGAGCAGGGCTTCGCGCAGTCCGAGATCATTCGGGCGTTCGGCGAGGTCATGGGTCAGCGAGCGACGCACGGGATTCGGATCGTCCAGGCCGACCGTGTAACCCCGTTGCCGGACCGCCGGACCGTACGACTGAAGGTAGTCGGTCACCCGTTCGTGCAGATCTGCCGGCATTTCCAGGATCCGCTCCCGCAACTCCGCCGGCGCCATCCACGCCATGAAGGGCTGCCCGAACGGGGGCTGCAGCGGTATGCGCTGCCCCGGGGCGAGCTCGAGCTGTCGCCCGGTCGGCTTGCCTTCGACCGCAATACACAGGATGTCCCGGCCGACCATCACGGTGCCCGAACACTCATGACCGGTCGACGCCGCCAGCGCGGCCAGCTCCTGGCGCGCCATTCCGATCACCGGATTGGCGCCGGCGGCGGCGTGGCCGGCAGCGAGCACGGCGGGACCGAGTGTGTACGTCTTGTGGCGAGGGTGCCGCGACACATAACCCCCGTCGCCCATCGCCTTGAGCACCGCGAACATCGAACCCGGGCTCACATCCAGAGCCTTCGAGAGCTCACTGAGGGTGAATGTGCCGCGCTCGTTCACCGTCAGAAAGTCCAGTACTTGTAGTGCGCGTCGCGCCGAGAGGGACATCCAATTCCTTCTATGCCAAATCGTTGACGTGATGTTTGTCTCAGGCTAGCGTAATCCACCAAGTTCCGAAACTGATTTCGAAATGCTGAAAAAAGGTAGGAAATGGCAAATACCGCCTTCACCCGAAAAGCGTTGGAATGTTCAAATCTGCACGCCCTGCGCCTGGCACTGCTGCACGCAACAGGCGATCAGGAGCTCGCAGCGATGAAGCTCGAACTGGTACCCATCAGAAGTGGCGCCGCGTTCGAGATGACGATTGCCGAGGACTCTCGCGCGGACCTGTTCCGCAAAGCGGAAGAGTTCGTCGCAACCCAGGCCGCGACGTACATCCCGCGAGAACTCGGCGAGGACGAACTCCGCTCGATGATGGAACTCGCCCTGGGTCAGGAGCTCACCGACGCGGAGTTCGCGGTGGCGCGGACCATGCCCGCGGTGGACGAGTTCCCGCTGTTCACACAGTGGACCGACCAGCGCCCCGACCGCGCGGACGAGTTCACGGTTGTCATCATCGGCGCAGGCCTGTGCGGAATCGCGATGGCCGTCCAGCTCGAGCAACTCGGCATCTCGTACTTGATCTACGAGCGGCGCCCCGATGTCGGCGGCACCTGGGCCATCAACACCTACCCGGATGCGCGGGTCGACACCGCAAGCACCACATACGAATACAGCTTCGTGAAGAACCATCCGTGGACCGAGCAGTTCGCCCGGCAACCCGAGGTGCGCGGCTATCTCGAGATGGTGGCGAAGACATACCACGTATTCGAGAACATCAGGTTCGAACACGAGGTGCAGGCCGCGGAGTTCGACGAGTCGTCGTCGATGTGGTCCCTGCAGGTGGCCGACCGAGATGGTCTGTCCCAGCACGTCGACAGTAATTTCGTGGTGACCGCCACCGGGTTGTTCTCGACTCCCAAAAGACTCGACACCGAGGGCATCGGCGACTTCACCGGTGAGGTCCTCCACACGACCGAGTGGACGGACCAGCACACCGCGAACGGCAAATCGGTTGCCATCATCGGCAACGGCTCCACCGGCGTCCAGATCCTGGCGCGGATCGCCGAAGACGCCGAGCAGGTTCACGTCTTCCAGCGGACACCGCAGTGGATCGCACCCCGAGAGGGATACGGCGAAACGGTGAGCCCGGAGATGCGGTGGATTCTCGACAACATCCCGCACTACTGGAACTGGGCCCGCACCACCGCGCTCAAACCCAACAACCCCCGCGACACGATCCAGCCCGACCCCGAATGGCGCGCTGCCGGAGGCATTTTCAGCAAGAGCAACGACCGACTGCGGGAGAATCTGACCCAGTACATCCGATCCCAGGTCGACAACCGGGCCGATCTGGTCGACAAACTCGTGCCCGATTACACCCCCGCAGCCCGACGGCCGGTGGTGGACAACGGATGGTACCGATCGCTCACCCGGGACAACGTGGAACTGGTGACCGACGGCATCGAGAGATTCAGCAAGCACGGGATCGTCACCGCCGACGGCACCGAGAGACGAATCGACATGGTACTGAGCGCTGTTGGCTTCGAGGTGACGAAGTGGCTGTGGCCGATCGACTTCCGGGGACGCGACGGTGTGAGCATCGAAGACCGCTGGAACCTGCCGGGTGGACCGCGGGCCTTCCTCGGTCTCGCGATTCCCGAGTTCCCGAACCTGTTCGTGCTCTACGGACCCAACGCGCAGCCGGCCACCGGCGGCGGCATCGGTGTCGGCGGACTGCCCGCGTGGATGGAGTCCTGGGTCGGGTACATCGCCAGGGTCATCGTTGCCGTCGTGGAGGACGGCAACACCTGCGCCGAGGTCACCGAGGAGGCGTTCTGGGAATACAACAACGCAGTCGACGAAGAGGCGAGCAAACTCATCTGGCTCGATCCCGCCGCGAATCCGACCCGAAACTACTACGTCAACGAACACGGGCGGCTCGGAACGAGCACTCCGCTGTCAGGCTTGGAGCTCGCAACGCGGCTACTGCATCTCAATCGGTCCGACTTCATGTTTTCCGCTGCCGCGCAAGCAACTTCGGATGGCAGCTCGCCCGACGACAACGACAAACTCGAAACGGTTGCCTGAGGCGTCCCGGCACACACCACGATCCGACGTCTGCCGCACCGACCAACAGAAAGCGAAGAGAACACATGATCGATCTAGGACTGGACGGCGCCCGCGCCATTGTCATCGGTGCGGGGTTCATCCCGATGCGTGCCGGCAACGGGCGTGGCTCCGCGCTGCAGCTGGCCCGCGCCGGCGCCACAGTCGCCTGCGTCGACAAGGACGCCGACCGCGCCGACGAGATCGTCCGGGAGATCGCAGCCGAGGGCGGTAAGGCATTCGCGATCGTCGCCGATGTACTCGACTCCGGTGAGGCGCGACGGGCGGTCGACGAGGCCGCCGCACACATGGGCGGACTGGACGTGTGCGTCGACATCGTCGGCGGCGCCATGTGGAGCAAGGTCGCCGACATCCCGGACGACGACTGGGACGCGCAGATCCGCCTGAATCTCACGCAGGTCTTCTATGTGTTCAAAGCTGCCATCCCGCACCTGATCCGGAACGCCACCGGCGGCTCACTCATCGCGATCACCTCCGTCGACGGTATCGGTTCGTCCCGCTTCCACGCCGGTTACGGAGCGGCCAAGGCCGGCGTCGTCTCGCTCGTGAAGACGATCGCCGATGAATACGGCGAACGCGGCGTACGGGCCAATTCGATCGCCCCCGGCAACGTCGGCGGCGGCAACTGGGATCTCCCGGAGATCCCGTTCGGCGAGGACGTTGTCAATGCACTCGCGCCGCCACGTGGCCGCGACATCGCCGATGCTGTCCTGTTTCTCGCTTCCGGGCTCTCCTCGAAGATCACCGGTCAGACGCTCATCGTCGATGGTGGCGCAGTGATCCAGAGTCCCTGGCGCATGACCGAGGACCAGATCGGCCGCAACGCCGCATTCTCGAACGCGACGTCCTAGCTCGACCGGCTGAACTTCAGTGATCGGGCCCTCGCGGCCGGAACGGAGCATCGTATGACCAGCCAGATCCCGGCCGTGACGGACGCCTATCTCGTCACCGGCAAAGTCGCGCTGATCACCGGCGGGGGTGGTGGCATCGGTCAGGAGACGGCAATTGTGCTCGCGTCGGCGGGTGCGCAGGTGATTGCCACGGACGTCGACGAATCCGGACTGGCACAAACCCGTTCACGCGCCGAGGCGGTGGGTCTCTGCATCACCACGCGCCACCTGGACGTCGCCGATCCCGCAGCGGTGTCCGGAACGGTCGAGGATGTTGTCGCCCAACATGGTCGGTTGGACATCCTCGTCAACGCCGCCGGCATCATGATCATGCGAAATGCACTCGAGGTGACGCCGGAGGAACTCGAGAAGGTACTTCGCATCAACGTCGGCGGCACCTTCTTCGCCTGCCAGGCGGCGGGGCGGGTCATGCCGGCCGGCGGGAGCATCATCAATCTCACCTCGGCCATCGTCGACCGGTCCAGTCCCGGACGCGTCACCTATGCGATCTCGAAAGGCGGTGTGGTGCAACTGACCCGCACCTTTGCACTGGAACTCGGGCCGGCCGGGATCCGGGTCAACGCCATCGCCCCGGGGTGGGTCGAGACGGGGATGACGAACCAGCACTGGACCGATGCCGACGGTTCCATCGATCACCACAAGCGGGAGCGGTACATCATGACGATGACCACGGCGTCCCCACTCGGGGTGGTCGGCACCACCCGTGACATCGCGTTGTCGGCGCTGCACCTCGCCTCGTCGGCGGGCTCGTTCGTCACCGGCCAGGTGGTACGGGTCAACGGTGGTTCATTCATGGCCTAGGCCTCGGCACCAAGACCGATATCGACGACAGACACCATCCGTGGAGCGAAACCACTGCGGAACACAGCGATCCGCGGAAGCGGAGAAGAGGACCGGATACATGGGCACAAGGCTTGAAGGCAAAGTCGCGGTCGTGACAGGCGGGGCCAGCGGCATCGGAGCAGAAACAGCGCGACGATTCCTGAGTGAGGGCGCCCGCGTCGTGATCGCCGATGTCAATGACGAACTGGGCAAGACGGTCGCCGACGAGCTGGGGGCGGGAGCACTGTTCGTGCACACCGACGTGACCTCCCAGGACGATTGGGATCAGCTGCTACGGGTGACGAGTGAACACTTCGCACCACCCGGCGTGCTCGTCAACAACGCCGGTGGCGGGCGCGGTGTCGGCAACATCGTCGACGAGGTCTACGAAGGTCATCACAACATCATGGAGCTGAACGTCTCCTCGGTGTGGATGGGCACACGTGCCGCGCTGCCCATCATGAGGGATAACGGCGGTGGTTCGATCGTCAACATCTCGTCGATCGACGGACTTGTCGGCGTGGCCGGGATGACGACCTACGTCGCCTCCAAGTTCGCGGTCACCGGGCTCACCAAAGCCGTTGCCTTCGAGGGCGGCCCGTACAACGTGCGGGTCAACTCCGTCCATCCCGGGTTCATCGAGACCCCGATGATGCTCAAAGCCACCGGAACGGTGCGCACCCGCCTGGTCTCGGCGATGGAGAAGCAACCGATCGCCCGATTCGGCAAGCCGGAGGACGTCGCCAACGCAGTTCTGTTCTTCGCCTCCGACGAGAGCTCCTACTGCACCGGCACCTCTCTCGTCGTCGATGGTGGCCAGCTCGCCGGCCCGCATCGGGAACCGATGTGAGTCGCCGGCCCCGGATCGCCCTTCGCGTTTCACAACTCTCCTCTATCTGATTCGCCCACAAGATAATTCACTGAAAGGTCGACGATGATTCGACAACGACGTCTACTCACCGCGGCAATTGCTGCGGTGTGTTCTGCGACCCTCCTGCTGACCGCATGCGGTTCGGCCGACTCCTCCGGCGGATCGTCCGCGGACGTCGGGGATCCGGTGGCCGGTGGCGCCGGACGCATCATCCAGGTCAGCGAGCCACGCACCCTGGATCCGGCGGCACTGGGCAATGTGTGGGCGAGTCAACCCGAGCTCGGCAATGCGCTCTACGGGACTCTGATGATCAACACACCCGACTCGCTGGATATCGAATACAAGATGGCCGAGGACTTTTCGACCACCGACGGCGGCAGCACCTACACGATGAAACTTCGGCCCGGGCTGATGTTCACCGACGGGACACCCCTCGACGCGGCAGCGGTCAAGTTCAACTGGGAACGCATGCGCGACCCGGCACTGGGAGCGGGGGCCAGCAAGGTCAGTCCACAGATCGCCGGCACCGAGGTCATCGACTCGACGACGCTGAAAGTAACTATGGTCCAACCGAACTCGCACTACGCCCAAGCGGTGGTCACCAGCGCCCTGAACTGGATCGCATCCCCGACCGCATTGCAGAAGGGCAAGCAGGAGTTCGACAAGGCGCCGGTCGGCGCGGGGCCGTTCACACTGACCAGCTGGTCCCGCCAGGACGAGATGACGCTGACGAAGAACCCGGGTTACTGGGACGCACCGAAGCCGTACCTCGACACACTCACGATCCAGTTCGTCCCGGACGCCGCCCAGCGATACAACGCCGTGTTGAGCAACGCCGTCGACCTCGCCTCGGAATCGAACGCCGCGAACCTGCAGAAGGCCGAGGGTGGCGGACTCACAAACAAACTCGTCGATGCCGGCGGTGGCTACTACATGGCGATGAACACCCGTCGCGCACCATTCGACGACGAGCGGGCCCGCAAGGCGGTGTCACTCGCCCTGGATCTCGACACCATCAACACCGTCGTCTACAACGGTGCGGGTGTTGTACCGACCACCCTGTTTCCTGAGGTCTCCCCGTTCTACAGCGATATCCCGTTGATCGAGAACAACAAAGACGAAGCCCAGGCCCTGTTCGACGAACTGGCGGCCGAGGGCAAGCCCGTGTCGTTCGATTTCACCTCGTTCTCGACCACGGAGAACAAGCAGACCGGCGAGGCGGTTCAGGCCCAGCTGAGCGCGTTCGACAACGTCAACGTCGGGATCAATGCCCTCGATTCCAGCGCCATCGGCTCTGTCGTGGCGGGACGGGACTTCCAGATGGTGGTCACCTCGGCGAATGTCCTGGACCCGGACACCGAACTGTGGACCAGCTTCCATTCCCAGTCGAAGGGCAACATGAGTGGGATCAGTGACCCGCAGCTCGACGCAGCGCTCGACGCCGGTCGGGTCGGCACAACCGTCGAGGAGCGCAAAGCGGCCTACGACACCGCGCAGGAGCGCATCGCCGAGGTTGTTCCCGGCGTGTTCTTCGTCCGGTCGACGCCTTCGGTGATCGCCGGTGACAACGTGCAAGGCATCGTCATGTACGGACTCGGATCGCCACTGCCCGAAGAAATGTGGCTGACCGACTGACGAGCGGCGAGCAACCGGACACGACGTTCGGCCGTCCCAGGTCTGACCATATCGAAGGCCCTGGCCTGCAGAGATGCAGGCCAGGGCCTTTCGGTGCATTCGCCACACCGTCAAGGTCGGCTCGTGACGAATCACCCAGTGTTTGCACAAGGCAACCTCGCGGCATACTCATGTCGGTGCTGCGTGGCCGGCCGGGGTTTCGGATCGACCGGAATATCGCGGACCCGCATATCCTTGCCAGCCCATCTCGGTAGTAAAAACAATTGCTATCGATTCACGAAAGATGCCAAATGACTTCCCTGAATTCGACGGACGCGAGCGGTTCTGCAAACCCGGGCGACGACGGAGCCGGTGATCACTCCGAAAGGGTCTCCGATTCCCCGGAGCGATCCGTTCGCAGCCCTCGCGATCACTTCTCTGCGATCACCGGCGCATATGCCGATCCCGCACTCATCGCGGTCCTCGAAGGACTGCGGGCAGCCGAGAACGGTGCACCGTCCTCGGCGTGGTCGGTGCTCAACGACAGCGAACGGCTGCGCGCGGTTCACGAGACCGGGCTGCTCGAGCAGGGACCTCATCCGGCCATCGATCAGATTGTCGGCATGACCGTCGAAGCGATCGGGATTCCGTACGCTGCCCTGAACATGATCACCGACATTGAGCAGGTGACCGTCGGGATCGCCTCCCGCTCAGATGACATCGGGGACCGGCGGACGTATCCCCTCACCGATTCGCTGTGCGTGTACGCGGTGGCCGGCGGAGCCCCACTCATCATCGACGATATCGTCGACCATCCGGTGCTCGCGGATCATTCGGCCGCTCGCAGCGGCGCGGTCGGCTCGTACATCGGCATTCCCATCATCGACGACGCCGGGCACGCTGTCGGTACGCTCTGCGCCTGGGACACTCAGCCGCATCATTGGTCGAGCGGCGAGATTCAGATCATGACCGACCTTGCGCACGTTGTTCAGAACACGCTCTTCGATCAATGAAATCTTGGCGTCGCAATAGATTTGTGTGACCACCGGGAGCAGTGAATCGTGCTCGAACCCGGCGGGGATTTCGGCAGCCCAGATAGAGTGTGGTTAATTGTGAGTGCGCCAATTTGATGTTTGTCTGGGTTTGTCATGAATGGAGTGGGAATTGCCACAATTACTGGAGGTCGAAACCGCAACGGCCCCCAGCGGTGCCCCATCCATTTCCCCAAAGGCCCGCAGGAATTTCGGGGAGCTCATTCGAACCGATCCCCTCAGTACCATCACGACGATTTCGATCGATGCGTTGGCCGCAGCAGTTGCCGTGGCGCTCGCCTGGTGGTGGGTGATCGCATCGCAGTCACCTCATCCACCCCTGTGGTGGTTTGTGCTCTACGTACCCGCGGTGATCGTGGTGATGGGTGCACGCTCGATGTACCGCCGCTCCCTCAATCGCCGATTCCTCGACGAGTTCTTCGGGATCCTCTCGTCCACTGCGATCGCGTCGATGCTGTTGTTGGGCAACCTGGTCATGCTCGGGATCACCGATCGGCCCGGGGCAGCCGTGGCAAAGCTGTGGGTGTGTGCCAGCATCCTCATGCCCTTCGGGCGCCTTGTTCGCGTGTTGATCCAACGCCGACTGCAACGGCGCTCCCACCTGGTGTCCCCCACATTGGTCATCGGGTCAGGTCAGGTCACCCAACACGTGATCGATCGGATGATCGCGGCTCCCGAACACGGCATGCATCCGGTCGGTGTGTTGTCAGCCGAGTCCCCCACCCGAGGTGACCAGGCAATCGCCACCCGCCACGCGCCGCACCTGGGCACTGTCGACCAACTCGAACAAGCGATCGCCGACACCGGTGCCGAACGTCTCGTCGTCGCATTCACTAACGTTCGTTGGGAGATGCTGACGGCAGCGGTCCGCATCGCGCACCGTCACGGACTCCGGGTGTGGGTGGTACCCCGCATGTACGAGGTGATCGGTTCGAAGAGCGCCGTCGACCACATCGGCGGTATGCCCCTGTTGTCTGTCCCCCACACCAATCCACGAGGTTGGCAGTTCCGGGCCAAACACATCAGCGACCGCATCACCGCCGGCCTGATCCTGCTGGCGATCTCGCCGATCTTCCTGTTGCTCGTCTTGCTGGTGCGGCTCAGTTCCCCCGGGCCGATCTTCTTCGCCCAACAACGGGTGGGGCGTGACGGGCAGGTTTTCGGCTGTCTCAAGTTCCGGTCGATGCGGCTGCCCGATCCCGCCACACCGGAGTTCATCCCGAAAACGGGCAGTGCACCGGGAGGCGTCGAGGGCGTGGATCGACGGACACGGATCGGGAAACTGATGCGGTCGACGTCGATGGACGAACTCCCCCAGTTGCTCAATGTCCTGCGGGGTGAGATGAGCCTTGTCGGTCCTCGGCCCGAACGCCCGGAGTTCGTAACCCTTTTCGAGGCGCAGATCCGCCGATACGGCGAGCGACACCGGGTCAAGGCCGGCGTCACGGGATGGGCGCAGGTCAACGGCTTGCGCGGACAGACATCCATCGCAGACCGCGCCGAATGGGACAACTACTACATCGAGAATTGGTCGCTCTGGCTGGACCTCAAGATCTTGGTGTTGACCGTGCTGGCAGTGCTGAAGAAAGCCGAGTGATCCACGGGACGGTCCTCATGCCTTCCGAGCCGACAGATCACGAGTTCGCTTACGGTTGGAGAAAGCCGAATTGTATTCCGGCGCAAACCTTGCTGCGGCCACGTGATACGGCACGAACATGAGCAGCTCGGTGATGACAAACGAGACGAATACCGCGGTGCCGGAGCCGAAGCCGAACAAGAAGGCCAGGCCCAACACCACGTAGAGCGTGGCGTTGGCCGCCCTGAGCCAGAAGACCATCGTGGTCCGGCCGGCGCGCCGCAGCGCGGCAAAGGGAATGGTCGTGATCAGCATGCAGGCCTTCCACCCGCATGCAACCGCCAGCCCCACATACAGTGAACTGCTCCAGGCCGGACCGAAGATCAGGCTCCAGATGCCCAGGTACGCGCCGCCGAAGATCGCCGCCGTACCGACCACCAGGATCAATGCGACATTGGCCACCTCACCGCGGTGGCCGTGCGCGAGTTGGCGTACCCGGCCATAAGCGAGGATCGGTTCGAGGATTCCCGAAATGGTCGACACCACGCGGAAACCCACGGCTGCTGATGGACCGAGAACAGCCAGGATGAAGGACGCCAACGCCGGCTGCACCATGCCAACGGTCGCGGTTTCGCCGGTGACCCACGCAGCTTTGCTCAGGTCAGGCGGAAATCCACTGTCGCGTCGGGCCGGTAATGGCCAACATCTGATGAGAACGGCCAGCAGGGCGCCCGCTGCCAGCACCCTGACACAGTTGGGGTTGTCGTACACCGCGAGGACCAGGGCACCCAGGCAACCCGCCATGAGTGTCGCTGCGGCAATCGATTCCAGCTTCCATCTGCCCCGCACAACCCCGATGGTCCGAGCCATCAGCAGGCCCGACGACAGGCCCAATACACCGATCAGTGTGATCACCGTCGGCGGCACCGCGGGACTCACGATCAGCAGGATCGCCGACGCAGAAGTCAGCAACACCATCCACCAGGGCATCTTCATCTTGTGGTCGGCGTCCGGTGTCGCCAGACGGGACTCGACGACGAACGCCGACAGCAGCTGGGCCACATAGGTTCCGATCGCCAGCGACACAGCCAGACGGCCCTGCTGCTCGATGGGCGCAACGCGCGCGAAGACGGCGATGAATACTGCGGGAAAAGCGTTGAGCGCCAGCCCGGCGAGAATCTGCACCAGTGGCTCGACATGCTTCACGTCGATCGCTGAGCGAATGCGCGTCAGCACACCTCGGCCTCGCCGAACACGTTCCACATCGTGGATTCTCCGAATTGGCCATCGAGCACTGCAGGCCTCGGTGAGCGAGTTTTATTCGTGGCTGCATTCAATTCAACGGAAGCACTTTTCGGCAGTCGGTGCCGATATGCATTTCTGTAAAAAACGGTACGCTCCACCTGTAGTAGTGTATGCCACGGATTGGCTGCCGCGCTCGCGGAGATCGAGCTGTTTTTGCGATGGAGGGACTCGACGATGGTTGGTTCGAGATTCTTTCCGGATGATCCGACTTTTCTCGCGCGTCCGCTGAATTATGCAAGTAAACATCCAGACAAATATGTGGTTTGATTTTTCGCCGAAAGTGACCGTCGAGGATTCATCACTTCGGAGTGCACCGCCGTGGTGGCTCGCACCGGCCGTATTGATCATGGTCCCCGTCCTCGGTTCATTCATTGCCTGGGCATCGCTGATCGGCTGGTGTTCGGCGGGCGGATGTCCGGCAGGGTCCTGGATGGACTTGCGTGGATTCCTTCGACCGGCGCCTTTCACACTTGCCGGCGTCACGTTGCTCGCGGTCTGGTACATCACGGTTGTAGTCCTGGCGACAATCGGTTGGCGACTGGGGCACGGGACGACACCGTCATCGGGGTCCGTCGACCGCACGTCCAGTGCAGGGTTCGAGCGACGCTATTTCTTTCTCATCCTGGCGGTGGCCACGGCCGGGGTCGGGTACGCGTATTCCCGCATTGCGTCGGCGACGTCGATCACCGAGGCACTGACAACCCAGGCCGGCAATACGTTCACGGAGGCACTTCCGGATTCTGCGGGCCTGGCGACACTTCGGTACGCGACCATCCTCGCGGCGCCGATCAGCATCTATCTGTGGCGAAAGAACGTGCTACATCCGGGCTTCGCACTGTTCGCAGTAGGCCTCCTGGTGGCGAACTCCATGATTGCCTCGCGCCTGTCCCTGCTGATGGCGGTGGTGGTCTACCTCGTCCTGCAGACGGCGGTGGCCCGAGAACCACTCGGCGCCGACCGGAAATCGATGCGACCGTTGCACATACTCGTCGCCGTTGCGATCATGTTCGCGCTGCTCACCACGCTCAACTACGTCCGGAACGGAAACTACTACCGGGACGCGGGAGTCACGAATCCGATTGCGATGAACCTCTACCAGTCGGGCGCCTACCTGGCCGTACCGGCGCAGGTGTCGGTGGGAGTATCGGACGCCGTCATGCGAGGATCCTTCGACAACCCCGGTTCGGTGGTCGGCTCCGCGGCGGCGGCGCTGCCGACCTTCCTGGTCCCGGCGCACGAGGTCAGGGCCAAGGAATCGCTGGGCGCGGATTCGTACGACTTCACGGTCTCATTTGCACCGAATTTCACCACCAACTCCGAGTTCGCAGATACGTATGCAGATTTCGGGGCGTGGGGATGGCTCTACACGCTGCTGTTGTTTCCGCTCGCCGGTTACGTATTCGGCCGGTTCCTGACCTACGGTCCGGTGATTGCCGGATCGGCCGGAGTCCTCGCCTACTGCTTCGCCGAAGTGTGGCGTATTCAATTGCTGACTCAGGGCCTGACCATTTTCCTTGTCCTCCTGACGCTTGTTTGTGCATTCCTGGCAGCACGACTGCCCTCCACCGGGAAACCGGAGGACTTGGTTCCGGAAGGAAATGTGAAGTCAATTGGCTAGCAACTCTGCAGGTGCGGCATACCGGCCGTCCACGGTGGGCAGTGAGTGGCTGCGGTCGGCGGTCGCGGCGGTCCGCGATCGGTGGATCGTCCTGCTCGTCGGCGCCGTACTGGGTGGAGCCCTGGGCGCCATTCTGACGACCACACAAACACCGAGCTACGAATCGTCGGCGGTGATCTACCAGACGCCTCATTTCGGCGACACCGACGGCATGAGTCGACAGCGAACCGATGCGTACACGAGTTTGTTGACCTCTGATCTGGTCATCGAAACCGCGCTGGACGACACCGGATTGGAGATGTCGTTCTCGGACGTCCGCGAAAAGACCACAGCCAGCGCAAATATCGGTAGCGCGATCCTCACGGTGACCGTGCGCGCAGAGGATGCCGAGACGTCGTCCCAGCTCGCCAACGCACTGGCCGAAGCACTGCCCGAAACCGTCGCCATGTTGGACGGGATCACATCGGCGCCCGACCCGGCAGGCCCGGCAAACCCGGCAGCCCTGCCGGAGACGGCGGCCACCGGGCCCGTGGCGCCCGACCCGGCAGGCCTGCCGGAGATGGTGGCCACCGAGCCCGTGGCTCCCGACCCGGCAGGCCTGCCGGAGGCGGCGGCCACCGAGCCCGTGCGGTTGGCGGTGATCAGCCCCGCTGCACCCGACGACGCCGAGGGCGGCCCGAAGTACGTGCGCAACACAGCACTCGGCGTGATTGCGGGACTGCTCGTGGGACTGCTGTACGCCTACCTGCGCACACAGGTGAACCGACGGGTTCAGGATGCCGGCGCACTCGCGAAGTTCTTGTCCGGACCGGTGCCGGCGTGCATTCCCGCCGCAAAGGCCTTGGAATCAGGTCTGGTCGACTTCAGGAAGGACAGCCCGGTCGCCGAAGCATTCCGCCGGCTGCGCGCCCTGATCACCGACCATGAACCCGGCCAGGGCACCTGCCGGACCATCATCGTCTCGAGCGCCATCGACGGCGACGGCAAGACAGCGGTCGCGGTGAACTTGGCTGTGTCGCTGGCCGAGAGCGGCAACGAGGTGGTCTACGTCGATGCCTCCACGACCGACCCGGATAGTGCTGACCGCCATCGCACCCGACCCGAGGACGGACTCACCGCAACCGGACTGAACGGCTACCTCCTGGGTGACGGTGATATCGGTCGATACGTCTCGACCAGTTGCCATCCGAAGCTCTCGCTGGTCTCGGGCGGTCCCGCAGTGGGCAGCCGATCCGACCTACTCGGGACCGCCAGGATGCGCGATGGACTGGTCGACCTCGCGAGCCGCGCCGATTACCTCATCGTGGACACCGCATCGTTGGGGGCCAGGTCTGATGCGCTGGTGCTCGGGCGATGGGCCGATGGCGTTCTGTTGGTGGCCCGGTCCGACCACACCAGGTACGCCGAGGTGGGTGCGGCAATCGAACGTTTGTCGTTGGCCGATGTATGCGTGAGCGGCGTTGTGCTCAACGACTTCCCGCGACCACTGTTCCGCAGCAGAGTCAACCGAAGCGCACGGTTGTCGGCCACCCGGCTACTGGCACCCGAGGCTCGACCCATCGATTCACCGGTGTGAGAACGGATAGACCGTTCGCCGTTCGGTCCGCTATCGGCAGGCCACGAAGACCGGTTCGCCCTTCGGCGGGGTGGTGGTCACGGCACCGATGGTCACCTCTGTGTCGCGGGGCGTCCCATCAACGCACCTGTCGCTGTACACCAGAATCGGCAGCCACGACGAAGGAGCCTGCGTCCAGACCAGATTCGCGGTTGACACCGTGCCGGACGAGCGGAGGAACTGGACGAACGGCCCAGCGCCTGCAGAGGGGATCGGCGGGCCGGTCACCGTCACATTGAGCTGGTCGATCTCGAACTGTTCCGCGTTGTCGGCAGCGAAGGCCAGCCCGGGCTGCGCGCTCGTGATGGAAACGGTTCCCCACGACATGCCCTGCGACGTCTGTAACCCCACGGCCCCGGTTCCCTGCGCGATCGCAGTGTCGATCACCGTGCAATCAGCCAGCTGAACACCGGTGACCGGTTGGACTGCAACCGATTCCATGAGTACGGACCAACTACTGCAGTCGGTTACCGCAACCCCGGAGATATCGAGGTCGAAACGGCTGAACGTGTCACCGACAGAGCCGTTCGGACGTGCGAGCACATGCAGTCCCATGTGTGAGTTCTCGATGGTCAATGCATCCAGGGTCACGCCGCGGCTGGCCACGTAGTGCCACCCGGCAGTCGAGGCAACCGAGGCCGAGTCGACCATCACGCCTGCACCGGCGGATTTTCCGCTGACCGCCAGTCCGGTGACCGTCGATCTGTTGACGCCGGCCAGACGCATCCCGTTTGCTCCGCCACCGGTCACGACAACATCTGTGATGTCGAAATCGGTGTTCGACCACTCGGTCAGAGCCGGGAACGAGAACGTCTCGGAAGCGTTGTCGTACTGGGGTTGTGCAGAGTAATAGGTCACCAGCGCCAGGCTGTCATCACCGGTATTCGTTGCCGAGTAGTTCTCGACGGTCCCCCGGCGGCACGCGTTGAAATGAAGACCGTCGGCCTTGGTGTCCTCGACATGAAGGCCGTCGACGGTGATGTCGGCGACGCCCATCATGATCACGCCCGCCTGCGGGCTCGCCTCCACCCGGCAGTTGCGCAGCGTCACCCCAACCGCCGGGCCGTTCGACCCGGTCCAACCGGCAGGCACCGCAGCGGTTTCCGATGGGTAACCCACCACGCGGATACCGTCCCCCATCGAGCGCTGCGCCGGCGCAGTGGCCCAACGCACCGCCACGTTGTTCAAGGAGACACGTTCGGCCGGACCGCGCAGCACGACGCCGTGACTGGTACCCATGCCGTTGCCGTCGAGGTTGTCCATCAACAACTCGGCCCCGGCCTCGAAGTCGATGGAGACGTCAGAGATACCCGCAACCGCGATCGCGGCATTGCCTGCGGGATGACGCTGGGCAAAGCGGTAGGTCCCGGCCGGGAACCATAGGACGTCGCCGGGATTCAGCGCAGCGACGGCGCTGCGGATGGCAAGGGAATCGTCCTGCACGCCATCCCCCACAGCACCGAAATCGCGGACGTCGCGAATCTCTCCGTCATCGGCGACGAGGCGGATATCGCGGGTGGATCCCGCCGGCGGCGCACCAGAACACGAGGTGAGCACCACCGCCACCGGGAGCGCCCCGAGGAAATGGCGGCGCGACAGTGCCGGTGATCTGTCAGTCAATGTGTGTCCTCCTCGAGTGCCGAACAAATCGCCTCGGCGGTTGCTGTCGCCGAGATCTCCGCCTGGCGCCGCTTGACGTGCAACTGGCCGCGATCACTCAACAATGCCCTGGCAGCGTCGTCGTCGCAGTACTTCTTCATGAGCAAGGCCAATGCCTGGCAGTCGTGCGGGTCGAAGTAGTCGGCACCATCACCGCATGTTTCCAGCAGGACAGCGATATTCGACGACAGGACGGGGGTCCCCGACGCCATGGCCTCGAGGGGAGGCAGACCTGCACCTTCGTACAGTGACGGCATCACCAGGAAGTCCGCCTGTGCCACCAGTGCGCGCAGACGGTCGAACGGAAGCCTGCCCGTCAACTGCACGCGTTCGCCGAGGCTCTCGACGAGCCGGGTGACCCGGTCGTCGAGTGTTCTGAGCGACTCATCGCCACCAGCAATCACCAGCGTGTGGGGAACCGAACCCGAGATCGCCGCAAATGCCTCGAGTAATACCGGCAAGTTCTTGTGACGTTTGATGTTTCCGACGTACAGCACGTACGGGGACTCAATCGGCGACAGTGCCGGCGCCGGCGGAGAAAACCATATGTCGTCGACGGGGATAGGAGTCACCAACACCTCGGTCGACGGGGCAAACGTTGCCACGGATCGCGCGGTCACCTCGGATGGAGTGAAAACTGTCGCCGTCCGCCGCGCGTCGAGTTTCAGCATTGTTCGTGCGTACGCGTTCTTGACCAGATTCTGGTCGCTCAATTTGTTGTCTTCGATATGAAGGGTGTCGTGCACGGTCGAGAAGAATCGAGTTTTTCGATGCCGGGGAGCCAACAGCGCGAGCGGAAATGGGTAATGCGGAACCCACAATGCCCGTGGACGCGTTTCGGCCAATGCCCGCCACCACACACGTTGCTCCTGGAGCGAATACATCCGGGCGTCGGCCGGATCCGAGAACACCACGCGAGTATTTGCGCTGGTCACAGGGAGTGCGTTCGGGTCCGCGAGAATGGCGAGGCCAAATCCGCGATCGTTGAGCACTTGTTCGAGAACCGGGATCTGAGTCCTGATGTAGGTCCCGATTCCGCTCTGCCGGATATGCCTGGCGTCGAACAACACGTCAACGGACAACGCAGGATCGCTGCTCGCATGACCGACCCGGGGAGTGTGCACGAAATTCATTGTCGCAGGTCTGACAATTCGCTTGAACCATCGCCTGTATCGTGTGATGCGCGACCTCGAATAAAAACTGCTACGTTCGGGAACGAACGAACCAGGATTCCTTCGGAGCCCGGAAGATTTTCAGTTACATTCTCGGTAAGCGAAGGGCGGCTTTGCGTGGATATCCGCAATGCTCAATTGGTGTACACCGCGGACAAAATGGGTAATCACCGATTGATTGCCACGTGCCGCAGGCAATCGACGCAATCATGAATGATCTGCGGTTGGCAATAGTCCATGAGCGATTCACGGAGATCGCGGGTTCAGAACATGTGGTCGAGCAGCTGTCGTCGACGTGGCCACACGCCGCCGTCCATGTTCCACTCGCCCGCCCGTCCGGCATA
Source organism: Williamsia sp. z34 (assembly GCF_059553395.1). Lineage (NCBI taxonomy): Bacteria > Bacillati > Actinomycetota > Actinomycetes > Mycobacteriales > Nocardiaceae > Williamsia > Williamsia sp. z34. Next base: position 172,374 of record NZ_JCANWW010000006.1, read on the forward strand.
CCGGCCGGACTTCACTCGCCTCCGGTGACGACCTGGGTCGACGGCGCATACCGCCTGCTGGGTAGGACTTCTTACGCGCCGCTGATGCCGTTGCTGCCCAGTGCCTTTCGGGGGATGAAACTCGGTGAGGTCGATGCGGTGGTGGTGAGTCATCATGCATTCGCCACGCAGGTGGCCTTCGCCACCGACGCCCCGGTGATCGCCTATGTGCACAGCCCGGCGCGCTGGGCGTGGGACCCGGCCTTCCGAGCGCAGGAAGCAGGGGGCTCGGTCGGTGCAGCAGTGCTCGCGGGACTGGCGCGAGTGGCGCGCCGAGACGAGTTGAAAGCGGTCGGACGGCTCGAGCGGATCGTCGCGAACTCGACCGAGGTCGCCGATCGGATTCAGCGATGGTGGGGTCGGGAAGCAACCGTGGTGCATCCGCCCGTGGACACGCACGGCTTCACCCCCGATCACTCGATCGAGCGTGAAGACTTCTTCCTGCTCGCCGGCCGAATGGTGCCGTACAAGCGTCCCGACTTGGCGATCAGGGCCGCACGGCAGGCCGGTAAGCGATTGATCGTCGTCGGTGACGGCCGATGGATGGACGTCTGCCAGGAGCTGGCGGCCGATGACACGGTCTTCGTCGGACGGGTCCCCCACCAACAATTATTGGATCTCTACCGGCGAGCGCGAGCGCTACTCATGCCCGGCGTCGAGGACTTCGGCATCGTTCCGGTCGAGGCGATGGCCACCGGAACACCCGTGATCGCGTTGGGCGAGGGCGGTGCACTCGACACCGTGATCCCGGGTAAGAGCGGGATCCTTGTCCCCACCGGCGACGATGATCGGGTGATCGACGGGCTCGCCGAGGCGATGACGACCTTCGATCCCGGCAGTTTCGATTCACGGGAGATCCGCTCGTGGGCCGAGGGATTCTCCCGAACGGCCTTCGGCGAAAACATGCGCCGAGTCGTCGACAGCGCACTCGCCGTTCACTCGTAGGCGGTCGTTTCCATACTGACCGTCTCCGGCGGCGGCGGGTTTCGAGGCGGTGTGTCCGGATCGTCGCCGTACGCGATCAGGACGCCGGCCCAGATCACCGCCGCGCAGGTGACAACACCACGGGAGAGAACCTTCCGGTTCCGGTCCCGGATGTCGGTACTGGCCGCCATATCGATCACCCCGAGCTCGAATCGTCTGCATCGTCGCCATGACGTTTCCATCCGGCTCGGCCGGCCACACGAGTACTGCGCTACTCGGTTTTTGCACAGGCGTCCGTGACGGCGTCACGTACCGAGGTGCCCGACGGTCATTGTGCGAGTGCGCGGGCCCTGTTCTCAACCGGAACCTCGAACCAGCCGGCGTCCTCGACGACGGGCAGATGCTCCAGGCGCCGAGCCGCCCTGTCCTTCGGACGAAGCGCGATGCGTGCCGAAACACTGCAGTGGAGTCGGCCGGCGCCGTCCGCGGGCGTGCGACGGACCGGGATCAGCAGACGCCAGACCCAAGAGTTCTTGTTGCAGTCCTCGCCGGCCATCTCATTCACGACCTGCGGCAATCCGCCGGCCATCGAGTTCTTCCGGAGGACTATCCCGGCTTGGATGGCACCGCGCAGAACCCACATCAAGGTGATGTTGCCGAGCCCGTTGCCTTTGCTGCTGCTCCCACCGACATCGGAGTGGACACCCGCGAACCACAGCTCCTCGACCGCGGACTCTTTCCCCACCGGCTGCTCTTTGTAGGGCCTGCGCCACTCGTCGATGGCTATCGCGTGCCGCCCCTGCCTGACGTTGGGCAGTTCGTCGGAATCGTCGAACAGCATCGACCGGCCGAATATGCCGGGCGCACTGACGGTATCCCACAGGCCGATGAATTCGACTGGCACCGAGAACATCTCGTCGATCTGATCACCGGTCAGAGCACCCGATTCACCCATGCCGACCACCGTGTCGTTCTTGGGGTCGGCCAGCCGGCACACCGTGACGCGAAAACTGCGCGCCTCCTCGGTGTCCGCGTCGTCCCACACCTTCTTTCGGCGGGCATACTCTTTGATCGCGTACTCCACGAGATTCTCCGACGATCGACGCGGAATGCCTATCTTGTGCAGCAGACCGGCCAGGGCCCGAGCCGTGAACGCTCCCCGACTGAACCCGAAGATGTATATCCGATCCCCCGGGTTCCAGTTGTTCATGAGGAACGTATAGGCCTCGGCAAGATTCGTTTTCAGTCCGGTGCCGAATGCCAGGCCGCTGAGCCGCGACATCAGCCGCCCGATCGGCGTCCACACCTTGGAGGAAGAGAACGTGCCCACACCGGGGTCGTAGTAGAGGAGTTGTCGCGGACGATAGCCCTGGCAACAAGGTGAATCTCCCGGCGCCGCCTGCCCGGTGCAACCGGGATCATGTTCTTCATCCCGGTTCTCCGAGAAGGCGCGCAACGCGCGAACGACGTTGGTATTGCCGTTGACACGAATGCTGTTGGCCGTTCCGTCCAGACAGATGACAAGATTTTTGGAGCGCAGGCGGCCTGACGTGTCGTGAGTGGTTTCCATTGCCAGTCCCCGATGGTCGATGCCGATTTGCGTTCCATCCATCTTCGCGCAACCGGACCCTGTAGCCATTTCCCAAAAGGGCAGACTTTCTCCACCGAACTCACGACAACCAAGTGGGCCGCTACCAGGAGTGACATTCGGCGATGTGAACGATCAACCGAACAGACGCTTCCAGCTCTGCTCGCTGGTCGATTCCGGCAGAGCCTCGCGGTACTCCTGTGCGACCACCGGTGCCTGCTCGCGAAATCGCCTGATCAGCTTGATGGTTCGCCACGTCAACTCGCGCAACGCCTTCGGGTTCCGGCGGCGTACCCGCACTCCGGCCTGGGACAAATCGGTCACCACCACATGTTCGAACAGGGAGGCGTGCCACCACGAAGCGTCCCCGGCGGGCAGTCGTATCACGCCCGGGATCGTGCGTCCCCGCCATTGGTAGACAAGGCGTTTGGCCAGCACCAGATCGATCAGGTCCTTACGCGGCTCGTGGCCCTGCAGCCAGGTCTGCATGTCGGCCAACCGGATGTCCGGGATCTCGGCTGCCGGGTACATCACCGTTTCGGGGTGACGCGCGCGCTCGGCGCGAATGTCCGGCAGGACACCGGTACCGCCGTCCTCGAGGATCTTCGGTCCGGCCAGAAAGTCCTCCACACCTCGGATCATGGTGAGGGCCAGTCCGTATTGCATCGAGACCAGATACTGCATCACCTCACGACCCAGCCGCTTGCCCAGCGCGTTGGCGTCGATGTCACTGTGCAACGCTGCGGTGATCAGGGAATTTCGAACACTGAAGTACTTCGCCCAGTCATCGCGGTCCTTGCGGTCGAACTCGGCGTGCCAGACCCCGGCGTTGGACAGGGTGACCGTGGCAAAGCCGTTGTCGCGGGCGCGGATTCCGAACTCGATGTCATCCCATTGGAAGAACACCGGCAGTGGCAGGCCGGTACCCTCCAACACGGCCGACGGGATCAGACAGGTCCACCACGCGTTGTAACCGGCATCCACCCGTCGGTTCTGCCGCTTTTTCAGCATCGATGAGTCGTGTCGTGCGTTCGGTGCCCACCGACCGGCCTGCAATCTGGTCAGGTCGGCGCGCTCGGCGCCGACATGGAGGCGATCGGGCCGGGTCAGGTACAACATCTGGGCACCGACCAGGGTGGGTTCGACCGTGGCGGCGGCAAAAGCGCTGAGCCGCAACACCGTTTCGGGCTCGCACACGATGTCGTCGTCCATCAGGACCACATCCGGCGCCTCCAGGCGTGCGTTGGCCTCCATGAGGCTGCGGGTGAATCCGCCTGCGCCACCGAGGTTCGGTTGACGCAGATAGACCAGTCTCCCGCCGAGCGTTTCGGACAACTCCGCGAACTGTGGATGGTCGGCGACCGCCAGCGACCCCTGATCCACCACCAACACCAGACTGACCTGGGCGATCGCGTCGAGATCAGCGGCCAGGGCGCTGACGGTCCGGACACAATCGTCCGGCCGGTTGAAGGTGCAGATCCCGATCGCGACGGGCGCCCGCGTTCCGGAATGCGGCACGGACCAGCGCACCCGGCTCACGTCGGCATCCCCGCCGGCGACGCTGAACCGTAACCACAATGCGCCGCCATCGAGGAAGTCATTGAGCGAGGCCTCGAGCTGCAATTCTCCGCTGCCCAACACGGTGTCGGTGGCCACGGTGCGTCCGCGGCCGGATATGTCACCGGCGATGATGTCCACCCGCAACCGGCCGGTGGTGGTGTGCGCCAGGGTCACCCGAACGGTCCGGGACGCTGTGGCCTGCTGCCAATAGCTCGCCGCGAACCGGCCGAAGTACGTATCGGTGTCCACTTCGGCACCGGCACGCAACGACACGGTGGAGCGGGACAAGTCCGCCTTCCCGCGCACCAACCTCGAGTACATCCGCGGGTTGACCGTGTCGACCGGACAGCCGAACAGACCTCGCTGCACCAGCAATTGCCCGGCCGGAACGTCGGTGATCACATCGGGCGCCGCGACATCACTCATGCTCTGCTGTTCTCCTTGATAGGGAACCTCGCGCGCAGATGGTGAGCATAGATTCTTGCCATACAATCAGGCGCGATGACAGTCGCGGCCAGCATACAGCGCTATTGGCCTTTCTTATTGTCAGGCGCAGCCGCCGGACTTCTCGTTTCGTGGTTCACCCACAACAGCCTCACCGACGACGCCTACATCTCGCTTGCCGCCGGCCGCAACCTTGCTGAGCACGCGCACTGGGGAGTCGTCCCGGAACTCACCGCCAACACCTCGACCTCGCCGCTGAACGTTCTCGTGCTCGGCGCACTGACCTGGCCCACCACCTGGTTCGGCGGGGCGGATCCGATACTGGCGCTGGCGGCGTCGAACACCATCTGCGCGATCGTCATCGCGTGCGCGGCGCGGTCGATCACCAGGTCGGTCGGCGTCTCCGGCTGGTACGCCGCCGCCGTGCTGTTGCTGGCGCTTCTCAATCCCTTTGTGCTGTCGGCGATCGGACTGGAGGTGTTGCTGATCGGTGCCGGGCTGCTCAGCCTGACCGCGCTGGCGTTGCGCGGAAACATGATCGGCTTCGGCGTCGTCGCCGGGCTGTTGGTTCTGACCCGGCTGGATCTGATCGTGTGTGTGACCGTCGTCGCCGGATGCACCCGCGCAATCTGGTCGTGGCGCACCGGTGCCGCATTTGTCGCAGTTGCGGTCCCCTGGTACCTGTTCAGCTGGGTGGTGCTCGGTTCGGCGATACCCGACACGTTTCTGATCAAGGAAGGCCAGGCCTCCGATGTCGGCGGATACGACTACCTGAGCGGGCCCGAACTGTATTTCGACAGCCGACCGGTCGCCACGCTGGCCGCATTCGGTCCGGCGCTGGTCGGTGTGGTCGTGGCGGTGAGTTGGATGTTCATCCCGCGCGTGCGGAGGTCGATACCGGCCCCGCTGTGGGCGCTCGGCATCGCCGGAATCCTCTATTACATCGCCTATTCCGTGCTCGATACCGTGCCGTATCACTGGTATTACGTCGTTCCCACGCTCAGCCTCGGTTGCTTCGCCGTACTCGCGGTGGGCACGCTGGCCACGCGGATCCGGACCGGACGCACCGGCATCCTTGAGCACGCACCGCAACTGACCGCAGCTGCATTCGCCATCGCCGCGGTGCTCCTCACCACGGTGTCGAACACCGGACGCGGAATGCCGTGGCACGAACCGGTGATCTTCGGAAACTGGGCCGGCGCCGAGGACTACGCCCGGATGGCGACCGAGGTGGGCGCGATCGTCGGAGAAGATCCCGTCCGCTCGCCCGGAGAGATCGGCGCCTTGGCCTACTTCTGCGATTGCACGATCGTCGACGAGTTCTCCGACCGCGGATTGATCATCCTCGACCGCTTACAGCCTCGCCTCGATACGGCGGGAACGCTCTCCCGTCTCGCCCTGCGCGCGAACTACGCAAATCTGGACTACACCCTCGAACCCGTGCGGCCCATGTATCGGCTGGATTGGGTCCCCGGAGACAGTGGCGGAAGAGCCTGGACCTGGCAATTCGACAGTGGCCGCAGTGACGGTCACTTCGCACTGAGCAGGTACTGATTCGGTGGCCCGTCGGGATGGCCCGAGACCATCGGGCAGCCCGCGTGGAATCTGCGATTCAAATGCAAATCCGGGACTGGTCGAACAATGGTGGCCAGAGTCGGGATCGAACCGACGACCTTCCGCTTTTCAGGCGGACGCTCGTACCAACTGAGCTACCTGGCCGAACGACACTCAGGCGAACCTGGATGTCAGTCGCAATCGCTTGCGACCCTCCGGCGAGCCGGAAATCTAAAGCGACCCTGACGGGACTCGAACCCGCGACCTCCGCCGTGACAGGGCGGCGCGCTAACCAACTGCGCTACAGGGCCTTGCTTGCTCTGCCATCGCGAACGATGGCAATGCGTACCCCCTACGGGATTCGAACCCGCGCTACCGCCTTGAAAGGGCGGCGTCCTAGGCCGCTAGACGAAGGGGGCCGGTGTTCTCCGTTGGGAGCTGAATCAGCATATGACACGGAGCCGGATGCGAGAAATCGAGCCCTCGATCTGCGAAGACTCCACGGTCATCGGCCACGTTGGAGGGCATCGGAGGTACTCAACGCCGCCGGCACATGTCCGATTGCGAGGATGACCGCCGCCGCCGCAATCCAACCGTTGCCGAGCCATGCCGCGGTGCCGAGGAACACCAGGACCGGCAAGATCGCCATGGGCACCGGCACCTGCCACAACGGCCGATACAGCGCGGCGCCGGCGCGACCGGCCACGAGATAGCGCCCCCAGAGCGCGTAGTAGAGCACGAGACAAACCAGAGTCGGCGCAGCCCACCAATGCACGACAGTCCCCGGCTGGGTGATTGCCGGGACAACCAGACACAACGCCTGTCCCCCGCGTTCCAACAATGTCAGCGGCCGCGCCACGGTGGCCGATGGAATCGGGGTCTCGGACGGAAAGAACAACAGCAGAAGGTTGGGAGCGAGTACGGCAAGACTGATGATGAGCCCTACCGGCGAAAACCCCACGGGCCGAAGCTACAGGTACCGATCGCCCGACGGCTGATCGAACTTCAGCGAACTCGCCGGCACCCCGGGCTGCAGTATCGTCATCGCCATGGCCCCGCCGACTCGTGATCACGCGGGCGGCGGATCGTGGCGTCGCGAGCAGGGCACCGTGGTCCGCCGGGCCACAACGGTCACCGACAGCACGCCACTGTCATTCGTGATCTTTGCCGAGTCGGAAACGGCCGGTGTGCCGTTGGAGTACGAAGCGCACTCGCACCCGACGCACGAGCTGGTGTGGGTGCGCAAAGGAACGCTGACGGCGATCATCGGCAAGCGCGTGTTCACCGTCTCGGATGGATACGCGCTGTGGCTACCGGCCGGGACGGTCCACGCGGGAAGGCTGACAGCGAATGCGCAATTCTCTGATGCGTACTTCGCTCCCCATCAGACATCCGTTGCGTTCGAAGGACCAACCACCATCGAAATGACTCCGGTGCTGGAGTCCCTGCTCACCCATCTCGGACGCACCGATCTCGATGATGCCGCCCGAGCAAGGGCCGAGGCGGTTGTCTTCGATGTACTCGAGCCGTCGAAACATCAACTCACACTGCAACTCCCGGGCGACTCGAGGATCAACGCGATCGCCGAGGCGCTACTCGAAAACCCTGCGGACGGCCGCGCGCTGGATGAATGGGCGCGCATCCTCGGCGTCAGCGAACGCACGATCACACGAGCGTTTCGCAGCACCACCGGGCTGCCGTTCGCACAGTGGCGCCAGGTGCTGCGAGTTCACCAGGCGCTCGCCCTGCTGACTGAAGGTTACGAGGTTCAAACCACCTCCGAATTGCTGGGCTACGCACAGCCCAGCACCTTCATCGACGCCTTCCGGCGGGTGATGGGGGCGACGCCGGGCACCTTCGTCGGGATACCGCCGAGACCTGGCCAATTGTCCTGAATTCCGTATCGGGTGTCCCAATGTCCTTGTTGCCGACAAGGTCATCCGGCCCCTATAGTCCTTATGCAAGGGTTACCTAACCTTCTGCTGAACACGTGCGGACCTGCTGGTGGTCGATCGACGCCCCCGAAAGTGACGTGCTCCGCCACTTCGACTCAGAGCTGACTCCATGACCTCCACAGATGCTGCGCGCACAGACGCGACGACGAGCGCACCAGCTCTGGTTGGCGACGCATTGACCTTGAAGTACGGCAAGACCGCTGTGGTCCACGACGTCTCGATCGCCTTGCAACCTGGCCGCATCACCGCCCTCGTGGGGCCCAACGGGAGCGGCAAGTCCACCCTGTTGCGTTCCCTGGCTCGTCTGCATCCGATCGACGAGGGGCACGTGCGGCTCGGCGGAGCCGATGGCCGGCCCGAGCGGGCCGCGTCACTGCTCAGTGCTCGCGAGTTCGCCCGAGAAGTCACCCTGTTCTCTCAATCGCGGCCCGCACCGCAAGGCCTGTCCGTGCGCGAAGTGGTGGCGTTCGGACGTCACCCGTACCGCCGCGGCTTCGCGGGATTGTCCGCCGAGGATCGCCGCGCCATCGACCACGCAATGGTTGCCACCGGAGTGCATGAGATGGCCGGCCGTTCCGTCGGGGAACTGTCCGGCGGTGAGGTGCAACGTGTTTGGCTGGCCGCCTGCGTCGCCCAGGACACCGAAGTCATCCTCCTCGACGAACCCACGAATCACCTCGACCTGCGGTACCAGATCGAGACCCTCGATCTCGTCCGCGATCTCGCCGAGGAACACGGCGCTGCCGTCGGAATCGTGCTCCACGACCTCGACCACGCGGCGCGTGTCGCAGACACTCTGATCCTGTTGTCCTCCGGCCACGTTCACGCCTCGGGGTCGCCCCGCGAGGTTCTCACCGCTCGCAACATCGGCGACGTCTACGAGATCGAGGTCGAAGTCGAGGTCGACCGCCGCACGAACCGTCTCCGCATCGACCCGGTCGGACGGCATCCCGCCCGCATCCCGGGCGATGCCACCCAAACCTGTTCCATCCCCACTCGAGAGGACCTTTCGTGACCCGCTTGAACCGAATCGCTGCAGCGTCAGTGGCTTTTGCCGCAGTGCTGGCCGCCACCGCCTGTGGCACCACCAGTGAAGACAAGGCCGACAGCAGCGCCGTGGCACCACCGCCCTCGCAGAGTTGCAACGAGGACACGACAACGACGTCCACGGATCCGGTCTCGCTGACCGACGGCGTCGGCCGCACAGTCGAACTCGACCAGCCGGCGAAGCGGGTGGCGGTGCTGGAATGGCAGCAGATCGAGGATGCCCTCACGTTGTGCGTCACGCCTGTCGCTGTGTCGGACTCCGAGGGCTACAGCACGTACGTCAGTGCCGAGAAGCTCCCCGAAGCCGTCACCGACGTCGGCACCCGCGGCGAGCCCGACCTCGACACGCTGTACGCCACGAATCCCGACCTCATCATCATCGAGGCGTTCAGCGCCGACGACGAGATCATCGCCCAGCTCGAAGAGCGCGGCGTGCCCGTGCTCGCCACACTGGGCGCCGACGGCTCCGACCCCATCGGGAACATGAAAAACGTGTTCTCGATGATCGGTGAGGCGACCGGCCGCACCGAGCGGGCCGATCAGGTGCTGCAGGAGTTCGACGACCATCTCGCAGCAGCAAAGGCAAAGGTCGAGAACGTCGATCTCCCGACACGGGACTTCCTGTTCTTCGACGGATGGATCGAAGGCGGCAACGTGATCGTCCGTCCCTACGGTGACGGCGCCCTGTTCACCGCGCTGGGTGAAGAGCTCGGTATGACCTCCGCTTGGACGCACGAGATCAACGAGGCGTACGGAAGCGGCGGAGTCGATCCCGCATACGGACTTGCCCAGACCGACATCGAAGGCCTCACCGCCGTCGGTAACGCCAACCTCTTCTACTCGACCGACGACGAAGCCGACAGCTACGTCAACGAGCTTGTGAAGAGCCCGATCTGGACCTCGTTGCCCGCCGTGCAGCAGGGACGTGCCTACCCGTTCCCGCCGGGGGTCTGGGGCGCCGGCGGCCCGCTCTCCTGCCAGCAGGCAGTGGACGCCTACGTCGACATCCTCACCACCGCTTGATCGCCACACGTGACGCCGACACCGGGCAGCAGTCGCTGCCCGGTGTTGGTGTGCGCCGCGGCGTCGGTGCAGTGGCCGTGCTGGCCACTCTGCTCGCTGCGGTTGTCCTGGTCGGGATGTGGCACCTCACCCAGGGAACATCCGGTGTCGGGATGTGGGACCTGCTGCGGCTTCTCGGCGGAGCGGAAGACAATGTCGGCGGCGTGCCGGTCCGGGACGTGCTGACCGGATCCCGCCTGCCGCGCCTATTCGCAGGTGTGGCAGTGGGTTTCGCCCTCGGCGTGGCGGGAGCACTGCTGCAGTCGATCACCCGCAACGCCCTGGCCTCTCCCGACACATTGGCCGTCACCGCCGGCTCGTATTTCGCACTCACCCTGGTCGCCGCGCTCGGCCTCTCGGTGCCGCTGTGGGCATCGGGTGGCGTTGCATTCCTCGGAGGCATCGCCGCAGCGGCTGTGGTTCTGGGACTTTCCGGGCGGGCGGCAGGGACCGGTACCACCCGGCTCATCCTCGCCGGGGCCGCAATTGCGATGGCACTCGACGCGTTGACCGCGATGTTCCTGATCCTGTTCAAGGAGAACACCACCGGCCTGTTCGCCTGGGGCAGTGGCTCACTTGCCCAGCTGAACATCGACGCGTTCGTCCGCGCCGCACCGATCATCGTCGCGGTGTTCGGGGCGGCGCTACTGCTCTCGCGCCGTCTCGATGTACTCGGGCTCGGCGACGACGCCGCCTCAGCGGTGGGCGTACCGATCCAGTCCACCCGCGTGATCGCCGTGATCTATGCCGTCCTGCTGACTGCCATCTCGGTGACCCTGGCCGGACCGATCGCCTTCCTCGGACTCGCCGCCCCCGTGCTGGCCCGTCTGATCGCCGGACGGGTCCCGACACTCCGCAGGCACGTCTTCCTCGTACCCGCCTCGGGGTTGCTCGGTGCGTTGCTCATTCTGCTCGCCGACGTCTTGTTGCGGGCGGCAATGGGAGCCCAGGCCGCCACCTCGATTCCCACCGGCATTCCCACCGCCCTGCTGGGATCGGTGATGATCGTGATCCTCGCACTGCGACTTCGTGATTCAGGATCTACCCGGCAGCCGCCCGCGCAACGGATCGGCATCCGTTCGCGTCGCCGATTCGTCCTCACGCTGATCGTCGCGGCGGTGTTGCTGGTCGCGGCCATCATCATCGACCTGCTCGCGGGGAGCCTGTGGCTGCGGACCGGCGACCTCATACTCTGGAGCCAGGGCACCGCACCCGATCTCGTCAGCCGAGCTCTCGACGAACGATTCCCACGCGTGGCTGCGGCCGTGCTCGCCGGAGCAGCACTCGCCCTGGCGGGATGCATTGTGCAAGGCACCGTACGCAATCCGCTGGCCGAACCCGGGATCCTGGGTATCACGGCCGGGGCCGGCCTGGGTGCGGTCAGCGTGGTGACGTCCGACGGAGGCGGCGGACGTCAGGCGATCATCGTCATGGCTGTTGTCGTGGGTATGGCCACGTTCGCACTGATTGCACTGCTGGCCTGGCGCGGTGGACTCCTGCCCGACCGGTTCGTGCTGATCGGGATCGGTTGCAGCTACGGCATCAGTGCGGTGACGACTTTCCTTCTCCTACGGGCCAACCCGTGGGACACGCCCCGCATCTTCACCTGGCTGTCAGGCACGACCTACGGGCGCACGCTCCCCGACGTCATCCCGATCGCCGTAGCGCTTGTTGTCGCGGTACCGGTGCTGTACGGGATGCGGCGCCAACTCGACATCATCGCCATCGACGAGGACACCCCGCGCATTGTCGGTATCCGGCTCGAACGCACCCGACTGATCCTGCTCGCGATCGCGGCACTACTGGCCGCCCTCAGCGTCATCGCGGTCGGCGTCGTCGGATTCGTCGGCCTCGTCGCGCCGCACCTCGCTCGCGGCATTGTCGGCTCCCGTCACGGACGTGTCATCCCGGTCTCGATGCTGCTCGGTGGACTGCTCGTCTGTGTCGCCGACATCCTCGGCCGGACTCTCATTGCGCCCGCGCAGGTGCCGGCCGGACTCATGATCGCCTTGGTCGGCGCACCCTACTTCGTCTGGCTGCTCAGCCGCTCACGCGACTAGCAGGTGCTCCCGCCGACGATCATCAATTTTCCTGCTGCAGAAACTCTTTGATGAGAAGACTGATCAGCTCGGGACGTTCCGCAATCAGATTGTGGGTCGCTCCGGGCACAATGCACAGCTGCGCGCCGGGGATCGATGAAGCAATCAGCAAACTGTGGTCCGGGCGGATGGTGTCACGGTCGCCCGACATCACCAACGTGCGTGCGGTGATTCTCGCCAGATCGGCCGGTGCGATCTCGGGCTCCGCGGTCCAGAGGCGAAACAGCTTGGCCAGCACCGCGTCTACATGTGCCGGCCCGTCCGGAGAGAGCCGCTCATAGTGCATCCGCTCGACATCGGGCTCGCCGGCACTCTCACCCGCGGACTGCGCCGGCGAATCGAGGACGACAGCGCCCGCGGCCTCGGCCGAATGCGTGAACGCGGACGGGTCGAGGTTCGCGCTGATGGCGACCAGCGACCGGATCCGCTCCGGATGATCGAGGGCGAGCAACAGTCCGATGATCGCACCGTCGCTGTAACCGATCACGTCCACTGCGTCGAGACCATGCGCGTCCAGGTACTCCAGTGTGTCGGCGACGCCGCGCGCATAGCTGTACTCCTCGTCGATGTCCGCCGATCGACCGTGGCCGGGGCGCTCGTACGCGAATACCTGATGGTCCGTGACCAGGGCATCGGACTGCGCCCGCAGGGACTCGAGAGAGCAGTAACCACCGTGAAGCAACAGCACCGGGCTGCCGCGGCCCTCGACCTCCGAGTACAGATCCATCCCGTTGATCCGGAGATACGCCATCTGCTGTGTTCATCCCTCCGACAGTCTCCGTTGTGGAGCCGAATCAGCATAGGGCAGATCCCGATCTCGGCGGCCGAACCCCGTCCATCGCGCCGCCGGGAGCGCGACAATCAATGGCATGCAACACCCATGACGTTTCGTCAATCAACGCGAAGGAACGAACCATGAGCTTTGAAACACGCGCCGGCACTCGCGGCGACAAAAGACCGGCGGGCCCCTTGTTCCGACTGTTCAACAAGATCGCGGCCAAACGGATTCGCCGCGATGGCAGCTTCCGCGGCGTGAAGGCCCTCGTCCTGCACACCATCGGCGCCAAGACCGGACAGGAACGCTCGAACCCGGTCAACTGGTTTTCCGGCCCCGACGGCAGCTGGCTGATCGTGGCGTCGGCAGCAGGTGCCACCGGGAACCCGGGCTGGTACTACAACATCAAGGCCCACCCGGACAAGCTCCGCATCGAGCTCGACGACCGCAGTATCGACGTCAAGGCAAACCAACTCCACGGCGCCGAGCGGGAGCAGGCGTGGAACGACATCACCACCGGTGCACCACAATTCGCGGGTTACCAAGAAAAGACCGATCGCGAACTCCCCATCATCCGCCTGATCCCTCGCGACTGAATGGTTCGGCCGACGCGACGGTGCCACCGACAACCTCTGCGCCGTGCGAACCGGACCGAACACTGGCAAGATCTTCGGTGACTGCCCACTATTCGCCCTGGTGAGCAGCTGATTCCGCCGCACTGCCCAGAGCCATCCCCGACAGGGTGCAGATCGGAGAACCACCGTGCTCGAGGTTTTGGTTGCAACTGCAAGCCGGCATGGATCGACAAGGGAAATCGGTGATCAAATCGGCGCCGAGATCACCGCCCGCCTGAAAGAGCACGGCGTCGAGGTCAACGTCGATGTGCGCGACGTCGACGATGTCGATGACCTCGCCCTGTACGACGCCCTCGTACTCGGCAGCGCTGTCTACATGGGTCGCTGGCTCAAGAGCGCACGCAAACTCGTCGATCGCGAAGCCGAGACCCTGCAGGCAATCCCGGTCTGGTTGTTCTCCAGTGGGCCGGTGGCCACCGAGGACACAACCATCCCCGAGTCACCGTGGGAGCGCGTGGAATGGGCCGAAGACCACCACTTCTTCGGCGGCAAACTCGACCGGTCCGCCCTCGGCCGCACCGAGCGGATCGTGGCGTCGGTGGTTCATGCCGCCGATGGTGACAATCGCTCGCCCGAAGAGGTCGCGAAGTGGGCCCGACAGATCAGTGAATCGCTCGCCGCTTCCAAAACCGGTTAGCGCCGCAGGTCCTTACCCTTCCTCGCTGTGCTCGAGCAGTCCCTCCGGATCCTTCACCGTCGTCGTGTAGTCATCGGCCAGCCGGTGCCGCACCTCGCCGATCAGTCGTCGCGCGGCATTGTCGATGACGCGCACCTGAGAAAGATCGATGACGACCTCGTTGCCGGAGAAACCCTCGCAGGCACGGCTTGCGAAGATCTCCGCGCCGGCGAACCGGATGTCACCCTGTAAGGCGATCACGGTCGCCCCGTCTCGCTCTTCGACCGACCGCAGCGCCGATCGTCCCGTGGGAGCGACGTGCATCATGTGTAGTTCCATGTCTCGGGACAGGCGTTCGAAAACCGCAACTCCCCGCACACTGTTTCCTTGCTGATCGAGCCGGGGCGAGAACACCGCAAGTCCCACCTGCCCCGGCAGCACCCCCATGATGGCGCCTGCCACACCACTCTTCGCCGGTATGCCCACCGTCGACATCCAGCTTCCGCTGCCGTTGTACATCCCGCAGGTCGCCATCACCGAGAGCAAATGACGATTGATCGGGCCCTCCAGCAGCTGCTCGTTCGACGAGGTCGACCACCCACCGTTCGCCATCACCGCACCCATGGTCGCAAGGTCTTTGGCGTCGACCCGGATTGCGCACTGCATCGCGTAGCCGTCGACCACTTCGTCTGGTGCGTTGTCGAGTTGACCGGTCGATCGAAGGAGATAGGCAAGCGCCTTGTTGTGGTCGTCGGCTGCCAGCTCGGCCTCGTACACCTGTTGGTCCACTTTGAGTTCGCGGCCTGCCAGCCGGCTCATCTCCTCGACGATGCGGCGGCAACGGTGTTGCGCATCGTCCCCCTCGACGAGGTCGTGAACGGCCAGCGCGCCGGCGTTGATGAAGGCATTGCGCGGCCGTCCGGTGTCTTCCTCGAGCGAGATCTCGTTGAACTTCTCCCCCGATGGCTCAGCGTCGACGCGCTTCCGCACCCGGTCGATTCCACCGTCGCGAAGGGCAAGGGCATACGCGAACGCCTTGGAAATCGACTGGATGGAGAACTCGTGGTGTGCATCGCCCGCCGCGTAGACAGTGCCGTCCACGGTCGCCAACGCAATGCCGAACAAGTCGGGATCGGCTTCCTCGAGCTGCCGGTTGCCGGTCATCACCTCACCGGCGTCATCATCCCGGCATTCGGTCAAGACGCGGTCCAGGTAGTCCTCGATCGGTGAGCGCATCTCTGAGGTGTAGCCACCATCCGCAGGGGCTAACCTTTTCCGCGGCGCACAGCACCCCTGGCTACTGGCGGCGAAACGCAAAAATCCGGTCCTCGATGAGGACCGGATTGATTGCCAGAAACCGACTGGCCTACACACTGTGGCCAGAGTCGGGATCGAACCGACGACCTTCCGCTTTTCAGGCGGACGCTCGTACCAACTGAGCTACCTGGCCGAACGATATCCAGGCGAACCTGGATACCTAGTCGCAATTTCTTGCGACCCTGACGGGACTCGAACCCGCGACCTCCGCCGTGACAGGGCGGCGCGCTAACCAACTGCGCCACAGGGCCTTGCTGTGCTCTGCCATTGTCAGTGGCAATGCGTACCCCCTACGGGATTCGAACCCGCGCTACCGCCTTGAAAGGGCGGCGTCCTAGGCCGCTAGACGAAGGGGGCCGGTGTTCTCCGTTTGGGAGCTGAATCAGAATATGACACGGACACATCAATTCCCAAATCAGCAGGCCAGGTGCTGTTTTTTGGCCGATTCGCCAGTTTCGACGGATCAACGCCCGGACACCACAGGGGGTCGGCCGGCGGCAGCCGCCCAGCCGGCAAATGAAACACGGTGTGCAACTGAGAAGTGCAACTTGGCGTGCTCCGCGATCTCCGCAGTGAGCCCACATAGAAAAAACCCCCAGCGAACCGGGGGTTTTGTCGGTGCCCCCTCTCGGGCTCGAACCGAGGACCTGCGGATTAAAAGTCCGTAGCTCTACCAACTGAGCTAAAGGGGCATGCTCTGGAACCTTCGGTTTCAGTGCGATACGGAGTTTACAGACGGACCCGCCGCAGACGAAAACGGGGCATCGGGCTCGGCGGGTCTGGGCGCTCCGCACCGGGTCCGCCGGCCGCGCACAGCAGCGTGGCATCGGTACCTGATCAGCCGACCTGCACGGAATTTGATTGAATGCAGTTTCGTCATTTCGCAGTAATTCACGTCCTTGAAATAGTTTTATGGTCTCCTCTTTTGGGCCCACAAATTACAAAACAGATCGGGGTGTCCTTGATGCGTACGGGTTTGAAGCGGTTGATGACTGTCGGCGCCGCAGGCGCAATGGCGATTTCGCTCGCGGTGACGCCGGCGGCACAGGCCGACCCGGCGCCGCGCCCGGACCCACGGGCGGCCATCGCGGCGACCCCCGCTGCCCTGTCCAATGACCTGATGACCCAGCTCGAATCGGCCAACCGGCAACTCAGCAGGCTCGGTTTTGTCCCCTTCTTGTGGCCGACGGCCGCCGTGAACTGCTCACAGGTACCGGGCACCCCGCTCGGGGTCGTACCCGCAGTCGCCGGGGCGATGTCGGGACCGCATACCCCGGGCCTCGGATATCTCGCTCTGCAGAATGCCGCCGACCCGATGCGGCCTTTTGATTTCAATGCCGTCAAGAGTGGTGAGGTCCTCTACGGATTCTTCCCGTCCGGCATCGTCAAGGACAGCGCGAACAAATCCGGTATGAATGTGGGTTGGTTCAACGTCAATACATTGCAGGGAGGGTTTGTTCCGATGGGCAGCCTGTCCGACGCGATACTGACGCCGATCAGGAAACAGGTCGCCAAGCTCCCCGCGCCACAACAGGTCGCGGCCAGAGCGGCGCTGGCAGCTGTGGAAAACGTCCTGAACCGATTCCCCCAGGCAGGATCAAGGGCAGCTGTGGTCAACACCGGACGGGGCATGGTGTTGTCGCTTGTCGTCGGGTCGGTCAACCATTCGAGCGGGACCTGCTACTTCTTGCCGACCGTCGGAATCCAGGACGTCGACTGACGCTAACGCCGACCGCTCAGACGAGTTCTGCCTCCACGGTCGTGCGGTCCAGCGCCGGATCGGTACCGAGGACGTAGGTCGGCTCGGTGTGCGGAACCGTTGTTCCCCCGGCGACGCGAGCCTTCGCTTCCTCGAACTCCGGAGTCGATCCCATCGCCGCATACAGGCCGTTGAGGGACGTCCACACCGCTGATCGACGAGCCGTGCGCTCGAGAAAGTTCGGCGGCTTGTACATGACCAATTGAGCCGCCCAGCTCGGCATGGTGTCACGGACCGCCCAATCGACAGCGCCCTGCAACGGGTCGGTCAGGTTGATGCCGGTGGCCATCGCGTTGCCGTGGGTCAGACCGAGCTTCGGCACATATGTCTGCAGGCAGTCCAACGTCTCGGCTTTGGTGGTCGGCAGATCCTCACCGCCGAGGGCGTGACCGACCCGTACGAACTCGCCGTAGTACCGGTCAAGTGCTTTGCCGCGCAGCGGCCGCGGGTGATAGATCTCGTGCGCGGTCGCGATACCCCAGGCCACCGTTGCGTAGTTCCAGCGCAACCACTTCGGATCGTCGGCGTCGTAGCGCAAGCCGTCGGGCCGGGTTCCCTTGATGGTGTGGTGCATCGACCGCACGGTCCGCGCCAGCCGCTCCGCGGTTTCGGTCGATCCATATGCGGTCCCGATGAAGAACGCCACCGAATGACCCAATCGCACCGCGAGACCGGCGGGGTCGAGCTGACCGTTGGGCCGGCCCGAGTCGTCTTTTCCGACCAGCCGCGAATGGTGCATACCCATCCAGAAGATGCTCGGGTCGAGGCGCTCGAGATAGGACGCGCATTGCAACCCGAAGATCAGGGCCGGGGTATGCGAGTGGACGTGCCACACCGCGCTGTCGGGCCCGAACCAGCCCGGATCGCCTTCCGGCCCGGCGAACTCCATTCCGCGGAAGTAGTGACTGCGTACCTCCCGGTCGAAACGCTGATTGATCCACTGACCAGCCATTTGGTGCGGTAGCGGTGGCAACATCGAGCATCCCTCCAATGTGTGGATACGTCTGTGACCAGAATAGTGTTTGGCGACGACTGTGACCAGAAGTTCGTAGAAGTCCGCTCGCCGGACGTATGCTGCGGATCATGTCGACCCCCACGCGCTGGGCCGGTGTGCCGCTGAGTGATCGCCGCACCGAGCGCCGAGCGCTGCTCGTCGAAGCCGGGTTCGCTTTGTTCGGCGCGGGCGGCGAAGCTGCTCTCTCGGTACGTTCCGTCTGCCGCGAATGCGGTCTGAACACGCGCTATTTCTACGAGAGCTTCACCGATACCGATGACCTCCTCGGCGCCGTCTACGACGACGTGGCCGCGGGTCTCGGCGAAGCCGTCGAGCAGGCGATCGACGGTGCCGGCGGTTCGGTCCGCGAGCGCACCGCCGCCGGAATCCGCGCAGTGCTGGGATTCAGTTCCGCCGATCCGCGCCGGGGCCGGGTCCTGTTCACCGATGCACGGGCCAATCCGGTGCTCATCTCGCGGCGGGCGCTCACCCAGGACATGCTGCGCGACGTCGTTCTCACCGAAAGCGGGCAATCACATCCCGATTCGAATCCGGTTGCCGCCCGGGTCGGCGCCTCGATGTACACCGGCGCCATGGCCGAACTCGCGCAGGATTGGCTCGCCGGGAACCTCGGCGACGATCTGGACGCAGTGGTCACCCACGCTGTCCGGCTGGTACTGCGCGCCATCCGCGGATAGGGGTCAGGGGTTCGAATCCCCTTGGCGGCGCCCACATCACGAGTTTCCCGATCAGCCACGCGGCGACCACGTATTCGATAGCGTCGACCCCATGTCACTTCCGGATACCGATGCGTCGCCGAATCAGGACGCCATGCTCACACTCCTTGCCATCGAGCAGATCCGGCAGCTCAAGGCTCGCTACTTCCGCATGCTCGACACCAAGGACTGGGACGGTTTCGCCGCGGTGTTCACCCCCGATGCAATCCTCGATTCGGGCGCCTGGACGATCACCGGTGCCCAGACCGTCGCAGACCGGGTCCGTACCTCACTCGAGGGCATCACCACCGTGCACCACGGCCACACCCCGGAGATCACCATCGACTCCCCGACCACCGCACACGCGATCTGGGCGATGGCCGACGAACTCCACGCCGGCGGCAGCCCCGAAAAAGGCCTCACCGGGTCCGGTCACTATCACGAGGAATACACCCGCACCGATGACGGCTGGCGGATCAGCCGATCGAAATTGACCCGTCTGCACATCGCGCCACTGCCCGGCGGATTTCACGTCGCGATCCCCGGCGACAACTGAGGACAGACCTCCACAGCGGCAAAAGCGCACATACGGAGAAGCCCGGGGTTCTATCGCGGGGCGAGCGATGAATTTTTCGAAACTTCAGGGTCTTCCCTTATGGATCGACGCTCCAATTGGGTTCAGGATGGAGAACGTCGATGTGAACCGTCCCATCTGCCGCAGCCCCGGAGGCCGCCATGGACCGTTATACCGCCTTCATCATTCGCCACCGCTGGCTGATCATCGGGAGTTGGGTGGTGGTCCTGATCGGCGCGCTGTTCGCCGCAGCGATGTGGGCCGGACCCACCATCACATCCTTCACCTCGGACGACCGCACCGAATCCGGCCGGGCCTCTGAGCTTCTGGAGCAAGCCGGCCAGGAGAAACAGGCAAACGCGACACAGATAGTCATCGCCGCACCCGACGCCGACGGCGGGATGCGAAACCCGGAGGTCGAGGCCGCGGTCTCCGCATTGGTGGACGAGATCACCGCCAGTTCCCCCGAGGTCAGTGTCACCGACCCCTACAGCCCGCAGTCACAGATCTCGGCTGACGACCGGATCGCAGTGGCCCCACTCGATGTGGGCACCGGAACCGACTCGGAGGTCCAGGACCGGATCGACGACATCAAGGCGATCGCGGACGACAACCAAATAGCCGGTGTCGACGTCGAATTCAGCGATCCACGCTTCGACGACGTCCCACCGAGCGGCACCGCAGAAGCAGTGGGCGTCTTCCTTGCTCTCATCATCTTGCTGATCGCGTTCGGATCTATTGTCGCAGCAGGACTTCCGATCCTGTCGGCACTGTTCGGCGTCGGCGTCGGCGCATCCGTCCTGGTCCTGGCACAGAACTTCATGGATGTCCCGAACTTCGCCATCTCGCTGACACTGATCATCGGTATCGGCGTCGGTATCGACTACGCGCTGCTCATCGTCACCCGCTTCCGATCCGGCCTCCACGACGGACTGGATGTCAACGCCGCCGTGACGATCGCCATGCTGCGCGCCGGCCGGTCGGTGCTGTTCGCAGGCGGCACCGTGATCATCGCGATGTGCGGCATCCTCATCTCCGGTGGTGACATCGGACCGGCCCTGACCTTCGCCGCCATCGCCGGCGTGCTCGGTACCCTGATCGCCTCGGTGTCGCTACTACCCGCACTGCTCGCCGTCATCGGCATGCGCATCAATCGGCTTTCGTTGCACTGGCTCCGCAAACGGAAGGGCAAAGACCCCGACAAGGCGCTCGAAGGCGTGTGGGCGAAGCGGTGGAGCGCCCGCATCCAGGCGACCCCGTGGGTCGGCGTCTCGGTCGCGTTGCTCATCCTGATCGTCCTGTCGATCCCGGCGTTCCAACTACGGCTCGGATTCTCCGACGCCGGCAACCGGCCCACCAGCGCCACCACCCGCGTCGCCTACGACTACGTCACGGAAGGCTTCGGGGTGGGTGCCAACGGACCGCTGATCGTGGTCGCCGACTACCCGGCCGGCACGAACCCGCAATCCGAACTCGAAGCCCTGCGCACCGCGATCGCCGCCGATCCGGGGGTTGCGGAAAACGGAGTGGACCAGGCATTTCCGGTTGGCCAAGCCGACGGAAAAGACATCTCGATCATCTCGCTGAACCCAGCCACCGGCCCACAGGACGAGGCCACCACCGAGCTGGTGGACCGCCTGCGTGACGAGATAATCCCCAACACCCTCGGATCCGATTCCGACGTCAACGTCCAGATCACCGGACAGAGCGCGGGATCCATCGACTACGCCGAGGTCACCCTGGACCTGCTCCCCTGGACCATCGCGGCCGTGCTGGCGGCGGCATTCATCCTGCTGGTACTGGCGTTCCGGTCGATCGTCATCCCGATCAAAGCGGTGATCGTCAACGTCCTGTCCCTCGGCGCAGCCTACGGCGTTATCGTCGCCATCTTCCAATGGGGTTGGGGCGCAGAGATATTCGGCGTCGGACGCGCCGGTCCGATCGACAGCTGGGTTCCGATGCTGCTGTTCGTCACCGCGATCGGACTCGCCATGGACTACGAGGTCTTCCTGGTCTCACGAATCAAGGAACGCTACGAACGCACCGGTAACGCCACCACGTCGGTCGCCGAAGGACTCGCGAGCACGGCCCGGGTGATCACCTGCGCGGCATTGATCATGATCTGCGTGTTCAGTTCGCTGGCATTCCTGCCCGACCGCAGCCTGAAGATCTTGGGCGTGGGTCTGGCCGTCGCAGTGCTCATCGACGCCAGTATCGTCCGACTGCTGCTGGTGCCCGCGACGATGGAGATTTTGGGCAAGGCCAACTGGTGGTTCCCCAGCTGGCTCGAGTGGATTCCACGAGTCGACGGGATGCACCGGGACGAAGACGAGCCGA
Source organism: Williamsia sp. z34 (assembly GCF_059553395.1). Classification (NCBI taxonomy): domain Bacteria; kingdom Bacillati; phylum Actinomycetota; class Actinomycetes; order Mycobacteriales; family Nocardiaceae; genus Williamsia; species Williamsia sp. z34. Next base: position 194,369 of record NZ_JCANWW010000006.1, read on the forward strand.
CGCCCGACCAGAGCGCGAAAGTCGGCGATAAACTCTCCCAGTGAGATCTGTCGAGCCACTGAGTGCACCGGTCGGTGCCGCAGAGGCATTGCGCCGCATCGCGTTCCTGCTCGAACGGGCCCGCGAGGGCACCTACCGGGTCGAGGCATTTCGCAAGGCGCTCAAGGTTGTCCAGAAAATGCCCCCGGACGAGTTGCACCAGCGGGCCACGAGCGGCGGATTGACGGACCTGCCCGGCATCGGGAAATCGACTGCTGCGGTGATCACCCAGGCAGTGGACGGCAAACTACCCGACTATCTGAACACCTTGCAGCAGAAGGCCGACGCACCACTGGCATCCGGCGGCGGCGATCTCTACGCGGCCGCCCGCGGCGATCTGCACTGCCACTCCGATTGGAGTGACGGCGGATCGCCCATCGACGAGGTGGTCCTGGCCGCGATGGAACTCGATCACAGCTGGCTGGCCCTGACCGACCACTCCCCTCGGCTCACCGTGGCCAACGGACTGTCCGCCGAGCGACTGACCGAACAGATCGGTGTCGTGGACAAGATGAACAACGCCCTGGGTGACCGGTTCCGGCTGCTGCGCGGCATCGAGGTCGACATCCTCGACGACGGCTCGCTGGACCAGACCGAAGCCATGCTGAGCCAGCTCGACATCGTCACGGCCTCGGTGCACTCCAAACTGGCAATGGATGCCGGACCGATGACCCGGCGGATGGTGGCCGCCGCCCGCAATCCGTACGTGAACGTGCTCGGGCATTGCACCGGTCGCCTGGTGACCGGCGGCCGCGGTAAACGGGCACAGTCAAAGTTCGACGCCCACAAGGTATTCGAGGCCTGTGCCGAGTCGGGAACCGCGGTCGAGATCAACTCACGGCCCGAACGTGTCGACCCCCCTGACGAACTCATCCGGATCGCCATGGATCTCGGCTGCCTGTTCGCCATCGATTCCGACGCCCACGCGCCGGGCCAGCTCGACTTCAAGTCGCTGGGCTGCGAGCGCGCGGAACGCCTGGAAATCGAACCGGACCGCATCGTCACCACGTGGACCTTGCCGCGCCTACTGGAATGGTCGGGCGGCTCACGGTCCTGAGTCCTTCGACAGGTCGGCGATTTCATCTCGTCGACTCGAGAATTTCGTTTGTCGTTTATGTGGAAAATGCCGCTATATTTGATCTTCTGTGTCAGAATGAAAACCCTGCGGGAGCGGAAGTTCGATGCCGACACAGACGGGGTGGATTGCGCACGCTTGATTCTCGTCGTCCTCGCCCCCGACCCACAGACGACAGTCCTGGTTGCGAATCAGCCAGATTGACGCCACCGAGCGTGCTTCGTCCACCACCGGGTGAGCCCTTCAGGGGAGCATTCGAGTCCGACGAAGCACGCTCAACGGCGTTATCTGCCGACCATCTACCTTTCGACGGCGATCTCTGCGCCGAGCGCATATCCCGGGGCCATCGGCAACGTGTCGCCGCTCCAGAACCGGCCCGGGTCAAACCAGTTCGAGCGTTTATGGGTCTCGAGCAGTCCCATCGCCTCATAGGTCATCGCGACGACCTCTGCACAATAGGCAGTCTCGAGCCCGGTCTTGTCGTCGGATTCCCTGCGTTTGTCGATCCGGTTACGCACCTTTTTGTCGAGGACCGGTACACCCCTGGTGAGGTCGGCGGCCGTGGGAACCCGACCCTTGAACCACCGTCCGGCCAACCTGGCGGTGGTCGGAAATGCGGTCCCGTCCATGCGCGCGATCACCTTCAGCAGCAGGTCTTCCTGTTCCCGACCTGCATACGGCGTGATCTGACGGATCCAGCAGCGCTGACCGTATTTGTCCATCCACTGCAACGCCGCCTCCCGAGCGTCGTTGAGCTGGACACCGCGATGATTGGTCCCCGTCCACATATCCGTCAGCTTGTTGCCGAGCTCGGCATGCCACATCAACGGCGGCAGGTCGTCGAGCACTACAGCCATCGCCACATGGTTCACCGGACTGTTGGTCAGCGCCTGAATCGCACGGTCGGGCCCGGACTTCCCACGGAACAGCCATACGTCCCCGGTACGGGTGGACTCGAGCGCCTTGTCGAGGGAAATCGCCTCGGTCCTGTTCGGATGCACACCCGAAAGACTAAACGCCGCAGCGATCACCGGCGCGACGATCACTCGACGGCTATTGTTCGACGGGTGCACAGTGCGTGGAAATGGGTCGGGCTCGCAGGCGTTGTCGGAGTGGCCGCCGGTGGGGTGCTGGTCGGACGGGATGTCCGCCAGCGGAACTCCTATACGCCCGACGACATCCGCGCCCGGCTCCACAAAAGATACGAGGAAGCCGCGGCGTCCGACGAGTCCGCGTAACGCTCGCCCGGGCGGTTCGACTCAGGCGAACCGCGCAGCCAAAGCCCGCAGCGTCGCGCTGATCCCGTCGCCGTTCTTCTTGTCGAAGCCCATGATCTCGAGCATCTTCGGCGACTTGGCGGTCGAGTAGTCGAAGGTCTCGGTGACCTTGGTTGTGGTCGGCGACGTCTGCTGCAATTCCCAACGCCAGCGGTGACCGAGCGGATGCTGCCATTCGACCAGTCTGTCGTTCTCGAACGCGGTCACTCGCGACGTGATCTTGTACGGGACTCCGTACTGCTTCATCCCAACGCTGAATCGTGCGCCCTCACTGAGCTTGTCCGGCCCTTTGACGGCAGTGTCGCGCACCGTGCCCGACCCGTCGAGTTCGGGATGCCGGTGCGGATCGGCGACGAGCGCAAAAACCTCGGCCGCAGGCGCATTCACCACAACCTGGCGAGCGACCTTGCGGGGACCCACATCAATTGTCGACACAGCAGCATCAGCCATGCCGCCAAACTACTCCGATCCGGCCTCACGTCAACGACATCGCGGGCTTTCCCACCTCGCCCTCCCCCGGCCCCTCGCCGATGCGGCACAGTAGGGAACATGGATGGTGAAACAGCCCAGGCGCCGGGTCCGAGATTCTGGGAAACCGACGATCCCGGTGCGGTCCGCGCCCACATCGTCGCCGCGTTGGAGAACTTCGACCACACCTCTGCCGAACTCGACGGATCCCGGGCAGCCGCCGTGGTGCTCGCGGTGACCAGTCGCGACGGCGAGTACGGCATCTGGCTCACCAAACGTCCGTCGAAGATGCGGGAACATCCGGGCCAGTTCGCCCTGCCCGGAGGCCGGATCGACCCCGGGGAGGACTACGCCACCGCCGCGCTCCGCGAACTGCACGAAGAACTGGGTGTGGAAGTCGATCGCGCGGATGTGCTCGGCCGGCTCGACGACTATGTGACCAGGTCCGGATACGTCATCACCCCCATCGTCTGCTGGGCCGGACCCGACCGGGAAACCACGCCGAACCCCGGTGAGGTCGCCCACCTGTTCTTCATCCCGATGAACGACCTGCAGGTGAAGCCGCGGTTCATCAGCATCCCGGAATCGCGGCGCCCGGTGGTCCAGATGCCACTGGTCGGCTCGCTGATCCACGCCCCGACCGGCGCGGTGATGTACCAGTTCGCCGAGGTCGTCCTCGGCGGCCGCGACACCCGCGTCGACCAGCTCGAGCAGCCGGTGTTCGCGTGGCGCTGAGAAGCGGGAGACAATGGTCTCACCTGTGCCGATCAGGTTTCCGACGTCCCATCGGCGGGTAGGAGTACCGAGTGACTACATCTGTGGCTTCCATCGCGCGGACCCTGCCCCGAGCAAGCGGTCCGTTGTCGTCGACGATCATCTCTGCCCTGTCCGGTCCGGCCTCGTCATCGACGGGCAGCGGCTTGTCGGTCGACCTCCGCGAGGCCGACCCCTACGGCCAGGACCTGCAGTTGGCCCTGTACGTCTGCTACGAGCTGCACTACCGCGGATTCACAGATGTCGACGACGACTGGGAATGGAATCCGGACCTGCTGCGACTCCGGGCCGAACTCGAGCGCCACTTCACCAGTGCTCTCGTCGCCGACATCGATCTGGCCGGCAGTGCCCGTGATGCGATCGGCTCCCTACTGACCGAACCCGCCCACGGCAGCGGCCCGTCGTGGTTCCTGAAGGAACAGGGCACCTGGGAACAGATGCGGGAGTACTTCATCCACCGCTCGATCTATCACCTCAAGGAAGCCGACCCACACGCGTTCGCGATCCCGCGTCTCACCGGCCAGGCCAAGGCGTCGTTCGTGGCCATCGAGTTCGACGAGTACGGCGGTGGTCACGGAAACCACGTGCACCAGAAGCTGTTCGCGGATCTGCTCGACGCCGCCGATCTGAGCTCGGACTACCTCGCCTATCTCGAAGACGTTCCGGGCGAGACCCTGGCCCTGGTGAACGTGATGTCGATGTTCGGGCTGCACCGCAACCGGCGGGGCGCCACGGTCGGGCACTTCGCGGCCACCGAGATCACATCCCCACCGGGGTCGCAGCGACTGGTACACGCACTCGAGCGCCTTGACGCCCCTGACGCCTGCGTGCAGTTCTATCGCGAACATGTCGAAGCCGACGCCATGCACGAACAGGTGGTCCGCCACGACGTGATCGGCGATCTACTGACCCGCGAGCCCGAGATCGAAGCCGACGTCGCATTCGGTGTGAAGGCGTTTCTCCACTTGGAGGACAAGTTCGCCGATCATCTGATGACCTGCTGGACCGACGGCCGAACCTCGCTCCTCAACCCATCCAGCTGAACACGGATGGAGCGGGTTGAGGAGCGAGACCTCAACCCGCTTTGTTCGCTGAGCTTTTCCGTCGGTGACTGGTGTCGCACAACGGGAAGTTCTTGCTGCGTTTGCACGCACAGATGGCGACCATGAACCGGTCCGAATCAACCACCCGCCCATCGGGCATCTCGATGCTGACCGGTCCCTCCACCATCAGCGGACCGCCGGCCACGACCCGGACCATCCGCCGGTCGGAGGACGGATCCGTCATGCGTCCGGGCCCGGTTTGTCCGCACGAATGACGCAGAGTTCTTCGAAACGTCGACCCGGCTCCAGCATTCCGACCGCTTCGAGCCACGGCGCGTTGGTGTTCATCACCGGCCCGAACGGGATCTGCAGACGTTCGACCACCCGGGCCTGCAGCCCACCGGCGGCCAACATCGTCACCGAGCGTTCCACATCGGCGAACTCGGACTGCACCAGCAACAGTGTTCCGTTGTCGGTCAACAACTCCGGGGCGACGATGCACAGCGGGTCGAGCAACGATCGACCGTCCCGGCCGCCATGCCAGGCGCGGGTCAGGCCGACTTTGCCCGGCAGCGCGGTGCTGTCGGGCACATAGGGCGGGTTGGAGACGACCACGTCGTACGGTCCATGCGCCAGCGCCTCCGGTAGCGATCCCTGGCGCGCGTCGATCTGAACACCGAAGGCCGCTGCGTTGTCGAGGGCGCAGGCGATGGCGGGAGCAGAGATGTCATACGCCGCAACCTCACCGGCACCGAAGACGGCAGCTCCGATGGCCAGCACACCGCTGCCCGAACAGAGATCCAACACCCGTCGCCCTGCTACGAGGTCCCGTTCGGCCATCGCCGTCAACAGCAGTTTCGAATCATCCTGAGGTGCGTAGACTCCGGCAGGCACCCGGATGCGGTCGTAGACCGTGGTCGCGTCGATCGCCGGATCGCTGGTGTAATCGGTACGAACTGTCGGCAGTGGCTGGGCTGCGACCATTATTCGGGCTCCTCGTCGATCTGCGGTTGGTCGACCGGCACCGCGGCTCACGCGGTGGGTCTTACTCGTGGTGATTCCCTGTCGTTGCCTCTTATAAACACCAACACTGCCCACCCCGCCAACGGCGGCATCAGTCGGCAGCGAAACCGCTGGCACAGCGGTTTGTGTCGTAGAACGCATCCTTTGTACGATCTCGAACGAATCGGTTCGACCACCGTCGGTCAACCGGGATGGGCACGAGGGATGGCAATCGAGAGCAGCGACACCGAACAGAAAGAACCGGTGTCGGCGATCGACCGGTATTTCAAGATCAGCCAACGCAATTCGACCCTCTCCCGCGAGATCCGTGGCGGCCTGGTGACCTTCTTCACGATGGCATACATCGTGGTGCTGAACCCGATCATCATCGGCGGCGTGCCGGGCAATTCGCGAAATGCGGACGTCTTGGGCAACGTGCTCCCGCTGGCGCAGGTGGCCGCTGTCACAGCTCTGGTTGCCGGCATCATGTCGATCGTCTTCGGACTCGTCGCCAATTATCCGTTCGCGATCGCGGCCGGCCTGGGCATCAACAGCCTGCTCGCCGTGTCCATCGCCCCGCAGGTCACCTGGCCCGAGGCCATGGGTCTGGTGGTCGTCGACGGCATCATCATCGTCCTGCTGGCGGTGTCCGGTTTCCGCAGTGCGGTGTTCCGGGCGATCCCCGGCGAACTCAAGGCAGCCATTGCAGCCGGCATCGGCGCGTTCATCGCCTTCATCGGGTTCGTCGACGCCGGATTCGTGCAGCGCATCCCCGACGCTGCCGGCACCACGGTCCCGGTCAGCCTGGGTATCAACAACTCGGTCGCGACCTGGCCGGCCCTACTGTTCGTCTTCGGCATCCTGCTGATGGGGGTCCTGGTGGTCCGCAAGGTCCGCGGTGGCCTGCTCATCGGGATCGTCGTCACCACCATTCTGGCGATGATCGTCGAGCAGATCGCCGATCTCGACTCGACGGCGACAGACCCCAAGGGTTGGAGTCTCAACATCCCGGAGATCCCCAGTTCCATCGGTGACGTGCCCAACCTGAGCCTCGTCGGCGACGTCGATCTGTTCGGTGCCTTCACCCGTATCGGCGTGCTGTCCGCCTCCGTCCTGGTGTTCGCGTTGGTCCTGTCGAACTTCTTCGACGCCATGGGGACGATGACCGGCCTCGGCAAGGAGGCCGACCTGGCCGACAAGGACGGCAACCTGCCCGACATCGGCAAGGCGCTGGTCGTCGAGGGCACCGGCGCCATCGCCGGCGGTGTCGGGTCGGCCTCGTCCAACACGGTGTTCGTCGAATCCGCCTCCGGTATCGCCGAGGGTGCCCGCACCGGACTGGCCAACGTGGTCACCGGTGTGCTGTTCCTGGTCGCCATGTTCTTCACGCCGCTGTACTCGATGGTCCCGCTCGAAGCCGCCGCCCCCGCCCTGGTGGTGGTCGGCGCGATGATGATCTCGCAGGTGCGCGACATCGACCTGACCCGATTCGAGTACGCACTCCCCTGCTTCCTGACGATTGTGGTCATGCCGTTCACCTACTCGATCGCCAATGGCATCGGCGTCGGTTTCATCTCCTGGGTGGTGCTGGCCACCGCTCGCGGCAAGGTCCGCACGATCCATCCGCTGCTCTGGTTCGTGGCCGCGATCTTCGTCCTCTACTTTGCGAAAGAGCCGATCGAGAACCTGATCGGCTGAGCCGTCTGCCGGGCGACCGGCTTGCGATCAACGAGGTTTTTATTTAGTTGGCTGTGTGCAACTAATGTGGTGTGGTGGATGAGAGACGAGAGATGAAGCCGGGGCGTTCGCGAACGCTCCCGGTGATGTTCTCGTCGCTCGGCGTCCGGAATTATCGGCTCTGGGCCGGCGGGCAGGTCGTTTCCCTGACCGGCACCTGGATGCAGCGCATCGCCCAGGACTGGCTGGTCCTCGAACTCTCCGGTGGCAGCGGGGTGGCCGTCGGCATCGTGATGGCGCTGCAGTTCGGCCCCACCGCCGTTCTGTCGCTGCCCGCCGGTGCACTCGCCGACCGGTTCGACAAGCGCAGGCTTCTCATCGGAACCCAGGTCGCGATGGCGCTGTGCGCGCTGATCCTCGGCGTGATCGACGTCAGCGGTGCCGCGACTCTGCCCATCGTCTACCTGCTGTCATTCGCACTGGGGTGCATCTCCGCGATGGACGCCCCGATCCGGCAATCGTTCACGATCGAGATGGTCGGCCCCGAACAGCTGCCCAACGCGGTCGCACTGAACTCGCTGACGTTCAACACCGCCCGCATCATCGGCCCCGCGCTGGCCGGCCTGCTGATCATGCTCATCGACACCGGACCGGTGTTCCTGATCAACGCCGCCAGTTCAGCGGCTGTTCTGGCCGCACTCATGGCGATGCGCAGCAGCGAACTCGTGCGCGGCGCACGCGCGGTCACCGACCGCTCGATCCGCAGCGGTGTGCGCTACGTCCGCCGACATCGGCACCTCATGGTGATCCTGGCGACCATCTTCATGGTCTCGACGTTCGGCCTGAACTTCCCGCTGTCGCTGTCGTTGCTCACAGCCAACACCTTCGAAGGCACAGCCGGCGGTTACGGTCTGTTGGCGACCATGCTGGCGGTCGGCACCCTGGCCGGCGCACTGGTCGCGGCCAGACGCACCAAACCTGCGCGCCTGCGCCAGTTCTTTGCCGGCGCGATCGCCTTCGGAATCCTCGAGGTGGTGGTCGGGCTGATGCCCACCTTCACCCTGGTGGCCTTGATGCTGATACCGGTCGGCGTGGCGAACATCGCCTTCAGCACGGCCGCCATGAACATCATGCAACTGTCGGTCGACTCGGAGATGCGCGGTCGCGTGATGGGTATCTACATGCTCTGCTTCCTCGGCGGAACACCCATCGGGAGTCCACTGCTCGGCTGGCTGGCAGAGATCACCGACCCACGTATGCCACTGATCCTAGGCGGCATCATCAGCGCGATCTCGGCCATCGTCTGCGCCATCGTCCTTCTGAAGGTCACCCATCAGCGCCCCACGATCCAGCGCGGAAAACTGACTCTGTCCACCACCGAATCCGTCAGCTGAACCACGGCCGGACATCCAGGCCGGCATTCGCCTCCCACCGGCGCGGGTCTGGTGCCATCCTTGGCGGATGATCGATGTCGAACGGCCCAAACTCGAGGGCAACGTCGCGGTCGGCGCGCATCGACGCATCGGGATCGCCGAGTTCGGATCTGCCACCGGCCGAGCCGTCTTCTGGTTGCACGGCACCCCCGGTGCCCGGCGCCAGATCCCGATCGAAGCCCGGCGATATGCCGAGCGGGAGAACATCCGGATCATTGGTGTCGACCGTCCCGGCGTCGGATCGTCCACCCCGCACCGCTATGAGTCCGTGCATGCGTTCGCCGACGACTTGTCGACGATCGCCGACACCCTGGGCATCGACCGCTTTGCCGTGATCGGACTGTCCGGCGGTGGCCCGTACGCGTTGGGCGTCGCCGAAGCCGTTCCCGAGCGTGTGGTGGTCACCGGCATCCTCGGCGGGGTCGCGCCGACCCGGGGACCGGAGGCGATCGACGGCGGCGCGATGGAGTTCGGCAAGCTGCTCGCGCCGTTGCTTCCGACGCTCGGGATGCCGATCGGCCGGCTCCTGAGTTCGTTTTTCCGCGTGGCCCGCCCGGTGGCCGAACCCGCCATCGGACTCTACGGTCGGCTCTCCCCCGCGGCCGACCGTGAGCTGCTGCAACGTCCCGAGTTCAAAGCGATGTTCCTCGACGACCTCCTCAACGGCGGTCGCAAACAGATGGAAGCACCGTTCGCCGATGTTGTTGTGTTCTCCCGCGATTGGGGCTTCAACGTCAAAGACATCACCGGGCCGGTGCGGTGGTGGCACGGCGATCACGACCACATCATCCCGCACGCACACGGCGAGCACATGGTGGCTTTGCTGCCCGACGCCAAGCTCGTCACCATGGCCGGTGAGAGTCACCTCGGCGGCCTCGGCATGGCCGTCGACATCCTCGCCGAACTGATGAGCGTGTGGGATCAGCAGGCCGGGATCCTCATTCCCTGACGCCACTCGCCGTGGATCTGCGGGACGTACGCTGTTGTCGGGTCTCGATCAGATACCTCGACCGATCAGGGAGGCAACACGATGTCCGACTGGGTGCGCAAGATCAAGGAAGAAGCCAAGGAGTTCATCGCGTCCGCAGAGCAGGAACTGACCGTGCTCGAAGGTGTCGACGGAGTCGATCCGCTCGACCCCGTCCACGACGAGGCAGACGAGGACAACCCGAAAGAGTCGGCCTGACCTCGCGATGAGTGGTGATTTTCGGCACGCTCGACGGTGATTTCGGCACGCTCGGCGGTTAGGTCGGGTACGGCAGGGTTTGTCCGCCGCGCTGGTCGAGCATCACCGTCATCACACCGATCTCCTCGGACTGCTCTTTGACCATGGCCGTTGCGGCCCGCCGGATCGCGGGATCGCCCGCCTCCTGGCCGGCGTGGGCCGCCATGTCGACGCCGCCCTGGTGATGACGGATCATCAACTGCAAGAACAGGATCTCCGCCTCGACACCCGTTGCGTCGTGCAAGGCGGTGAGCTCGTCGCCGGTGGCCGTCCCGGGCATCGCCGCCGGCGCAGTCCCGCTGTGGCCGTGGCCTTCCGGATTCATCCAGCTCATCGTCTGATCACTCTGCAACGGCGCGTCGAGGATCTGTAGCCAACCGGTCATCTGCCCGATCTCCCGCCATTGGGCGGCCCTGATCTGATTCACCAGCCCGCGGACGTCGGGTGAACTGTCCACCGACAGCATGTCGGCCATCATGAGGGCCTGCTGGTGATGCGCCGACATGTCCTGGGCGAAGCCGATGTCGACGGCGGTTGCGGCCGCCTGGTCCGCAGCGGTGTCGTCGCCGGGGCTGATGGCCAGTCCGATCCCCAGCCCGATGATCAACGTGATCATCAGGGCCGACGCGGGCCACCACCAGTGGCGAAGTGTGGACTCGGTCACCGCGGCGGATACACCGAGGGATCCAGCTGCAAGGTCATGAACCCATTGTCCATGCACGTCACCCACAGTTGGTCACCGTGGAACTCCGGGGGCGACAGACACCAATCAGCCGAGAGGTCTCCGCCGACCAGTCGGCTCTGATCGTTGATGATCCCGCCGATCGGCGCCTGCCCCTGCAGCACCGCCCGGGCAACGGCGAGCGTGCCGATGATGGGCGGAGCGGCAATCGATCCCAGCAACGCATGCATCGAATTGGTCAACTGCCAATGCTTGCCCACCTGGGCCGGCGGATTGAAGTAGGCGATCTCGGAGAAGTGGTCGGGGTCGCTGATGTCGAACACCCGGATTCCCGACTGGATCCAGCCACAGGCCATCGCGGTCGGATCCACCGGACGGTCGATGGAACAGTAGTGCGCGTCGTAACCGAACGCCCCGTTCGACGTGGTGCTCTGCGCCCAGCGATCCGCGTTTTCCGGCAGGTTGATCGCGAGCTTGATCGCGTTACGCTGCTTGAGATTTGACGAGTTGCGCGCATCGAACAGTTTCACCCCACCGGATCCACCCTCGTCGACGCTGAACACATGGGGGCGACCGTCGTAGCTGGCGTAGATGGAGTGCTGGGTGATCTGACCGTCCGCCCACAGCTTTTCGCCGATGTGGGGCATCAGCTGCGCGACGATCGTTCTGGGCTTTCGGTTCTGCACCGCCGACACGTCGATCACCGTGATACCCAACAGATTCGACAGATAGAGCGTGTTGCCGTCCGGGGAGAAGCCCATGCCGTGCGCCTCGATACCCGTTATCCCCGACCAGACGACCATCGGATTCCGCGGATCGGTGAGGTCGACGGCACTGAGGTATCCCGGAGCGATACCGGATGCCCAGTAGGTGTTGCCGTCCGGCGAGAAATCTCCCTCGTGCGTGGTGATCGGCATCGGCATCGTCAGCTGTGACCCGGTACCGGTGTTGAGCAGACGTGGATGAGCACAGTCCTGCGAGATGTCATAGACCGAGATGTAGCCCGCGCCTTCGAGTATCGCGACGCCGGTACCGACGAGGAGTCCGCGTTCTTTGTTGACCTTCAACGATTCCCACGTGCCCCCGACCATCGCCGGTTCGGTCAGGACCTCACTGCGGACCGGTGCAGCGGGATCTGAGGCATCGATGACCTGCACGCCCGCGTTCGGGCCGAGGTAGTTCGTCGGAAAGGTCGATCCGGTGTACGAGCAGTGCTCATAGGTGGCACTGACGATGCCGGCGCCCTGACCCTGATATTGCCCGATCAGGTCGACGTTGCAGTTGTAGCCCTCGGTGCTGCGCCCGGATTTTCGGTCGGCGAGCGGGACTTCGCCCTGAATCCCGGTCTCGATCCGGTCACCCTCGCGACATGAGGCCGGCGCGACAGCCGTCGGCCAGACATCGGTGAGGTCGTTGTACCCCGGCGGCGCGGTGGCCACCGCCGGACCGGCCACAGCCATGCTTGCCGACACCACCGACACCGTCACCACGACACGACTGACTGCGCGAACCAATTTCCCCGACACAGTGTCCCCCTCCGGACGCACCACATTGTGCTGTCGCGGACAGTACCGCCCGACGGCCCACCGAAGGCGGGGTTTGCCGATTCCGGCGTCAGTCGATGACGGGCAGGCTGTTGGCCAACGCCATGAGTTCGTCCACCGTGGTCCCGGTGTCCACCGCCCCGAGTTCGATGTAAACGCCGGGGTGGGAATCGACGGTCAATCCGATCCACTTCGTGTCGCCGACCGGATCGCCCACCACCGCCCGACCGCCCTGCCAGGTGGTACTGCGGACATCGGTCCACCCTCGGATCTCAGTCATCCGCGACTCGAGTTGTTCCGGGCTCACATAGAAATCCGTCCAGAGGTCGTACTCGGTGCCGTCGACCTCGAGCGCACACCGGAAGCCGCCCTTGATGAACGGTTCACCCGAACCGTCACGGTCGGGCCCTTCCTCGGGAGGAAGGGCATCGAACCTGGTCTCACACATCATCGCGTTCCAGCCCTGCTCCGACGGAGCAGCAGGAAGCAGTTCGGCGAGTTCGGCCGCCGGCTGTGCGAGCAGACCCCACCCTGCGCCGACCTCGACGGTGGCCGGGGCACTGGGCTTCGATACCCGGCCCTTGTCGTCGACCGCACGGACCGAGTACTCGACCGACGTCGAACCATCCGGCGCCAGAGCGGAGACGTCGACGAACTCGCGATCCGAACCCGAGTACACGACCTCGGCGCCGCGGCTCAGCAAGAACGACTCGGCATCGGAATCCGCCGACCACGACACCTTCACCACGCCACCCTCCTGGGCGGCCGCAAGACCGGATGGCTCGGCGACGTCCCCGGCGCCCCGGACAAAATAGGTGAGCGCCAGAGCGAGAACCAGCGCCACCACCGCACCGACCACCAACAGTGGCCACGCCCAGCGCTTCACAGCGGAAGCTCGTCGAGTACGGCCGCGGCGTCGGCGTTCTTGCCGCTGTCCACGGTGACCGACACGTCGTAGGCGCCGAGGTCGGGGTCGTCGAAAGCAAAGATCAACGTGCCCGCCCATTCGCTGGTGGGCTCATCGCCCTGGTAGAGCAACCCGGTGGAGCCCTGTTCGGTGGTGACCGTCGCCGTCTGCAGGTTGAGGCTGTCGAGATACTCATCCCGGGCCTGTTGGGACTCGAACTCCCGCAGGCGCACCGAGTATTCGCCCTCCGTCGAACCGCACAGGATGGTGCCGACTTTGGGGACATCGGTGTCGACCGAACCGACGCCACCCCAGCACGCCTCCTCGGTGAACGTGTCGGTCGACAGCGGGCTCGGACCGACGATGTCCGGAAACGCGCCCGCCAGCTCTTCGACTCCGTGCCAGCGCTGTGTCACCACGACGTCACCACTGGCCGGACCATAAGGTGAGGCGTCGCGGTCACCGGAACGGGCCGAGACCGAATACGTGTAGGTGCCGGGTAGCGGTACGGGCTGCGCATACCGGGGTTCGCTGCCGACGTAGATGATCGTTTCCCCTTGGCGCAATGTGTATTCGGAGGCATTGTCGACGGCGGGCCAGCTGATGTCCACCGTGCTCTCACCGACTTCGGCGGTGGGCCGTCCCGGCGTGGCAAGTGCATCACCACCCCCGAACACCAACAGTCCCAACACAACTCCGACAACAGCGGCCAGGGCCACGATCGGGCCGGCCATCACTGCAGCCCGCCGGAACCATGGTGGCCTTCGTGCCGGACCGCCGGGTCCGGCGGCAAACGGGACGAAACCCGAACCCGGAGGCCCTCCCGGCGGTGGCGTGCCCTGGTGGTGAAATGGCGACGAAGGGGTACCGACCGGTGGCCCACCCTGATATCCCGGGCCCCCACCGGAATTGCCCGGATACGACTCGTAGGGACTCGACTGGTAGGGATTCGACTGGGGCCGAGCCGGATTGACCGACGGCGGATACGTGATTGCGGCTGTCGCCGGGACCGCGCCGTGACGGCTCGCGTGGGACGGACCCGGTGGCGGTGGCGCCACCGTCCCCGGGATCGGCGCAAAGGCGTGCTGGGTCCGTGTGCTCTGCTGTGCCCCGCCACCCTGCAACGCCGTTTGCGCGGCCTCGGCGAGTTCACGCCCGGAGTCGAATCGGTCGGCGGGCTTCTTGGCCATGGCGCGGGCGATCACCGCAGCCATGGCCGCCGGGACCGCAGGATTGGCAACCGCCGGATTCGGCGGCGGGGTGAACATGTGCGCAGCCATCAGCCCCTGACTCGTCGGGGCGTCGAACGGCGCTGTGGCCGTGAGGAGTTCGTAGAGGCTGCAACCCAGGGCGTAGATGTCGGCGTGGTGGTCGATCTCCTCGCCGCCCACCTGTTCGGGGGCGCTGTACCGCAGCGTTCCCACCGTCATCCCGACCGAGGTCAGACTGCTGTCGGTTTCCTGCGCCATCCGCGCGATCCCGAAATCGGTGAGTTTCACCGCATCCGGGTTCATCGGATCGGTGCCGGGTGTGATCAGGATGTTGCCCGGCTTGACGTCTCGATGGAGAAGCCCTTTGCGATGCGCGTAGTCCAGGCCCTCGGCGACCTTCGCGACGATCGTCACCGCCAGACGTGGGTGCAGCGGACCGCCCGCCAGCATCTGGGCTGCATCGGTGCCCGGGACGAACTCCATCGCGATCCACAACTGGCCCTCGTGCGTGCCGCGATCGAGCACGTTCACCAGGTTGGGGTGGCTCAGCGGAGCGACCAGGTCGGCTTCCCGCTCGAACCGCGCCCGGGTGTCGGGATCGCTGCCATAGGTGTTGTTGAGCAATTTGATCGCGTCGGCGCGCGGGAGTCGCGGGTGCTGGGCCTTGTACACCTCGCCCATTCCGCCGCGGCCGATCAGCTCGAGAATCTGATAGCCACCGATGTGAGACCCGATCGCCACACTCATAGCCACTCGACCTTTCTCGTCACCCGCCGGCGGCGAGATGCGGTTGATGGTATCGAGCACCGCCGACGGCACACCAGGACTCGTGCAGCTATTAATCCGTCTGATCGATCACCGGATAATTTCCCCGCCCGGCCGATTGAGCACATACGCTCACTCCATGAAATTTGTCGGGTCCCGGTTGCTCGTCGGCGCCGCAGTGGCCGGGGCGTCGCTGCTGACCACACCGGTGGCCGCTCTGGCCGAGACCCAGGCGAACACCACCTGCACGGCCGACGCGCAGCGCGCCGGGGCCCAGGCGTACATCGCCGCACTCATCGATCCGGCACTCGCCTACGACGTGCCGCTGGCCGAGGACGTCATCCGCTTCGAGAACGGACTGCAGACCGGTTTCTCCGGCGAATTCATGAAGGCGGAGCTCGCCGCCCACCTGCAGTACGGCGGTATCACCGGGATCGGGGATGCGATCTGGACCCAGCACGGCAATCTGGTCCGGACGGTGTACGCCCTCGACTACGGTTTCGCCGGACGCAACCTCGCGGTCGCCACCGTCGACGAGACATTCGCCTTCGATGACCACTGTCAGATCCGTCGTATCGACGCCACCATCGCCGTCCGCCCGGCCTGACGCGGCCGTTCGGTCCGACACAAGAGATAGAGGAGTAGATGGGGCAGTTCACCAGAGCCGAACTCGAATCGGAGTTCAGCAAGTTCAAGGCGGTCAATGATGAGGTGGCGATCACCTCGGACTGGAATCGCTGGGCCGATCAGTTCACCGAGGACGCCGACTACGTCGAACACGCCCTGGGCACGTTCAAGGGGCGTGAGGAGATCCGGGCGTGGGTGAACAAGACCATGGGACGCTTCCCCGGCAACCACATGGTCGGGTACATCTCGCTGTGGCACGTGGTCGACCCGGACACTGCTCGCGTGATCTGTGAGATCGACAACCCGATGTGCGACCCGGGAGACGGCAGCGTCTTCACGGCCACCAACATCACGATCCTGACCTACGGCGGCGAGGGACTCTGGGCAAAAGAAGAGGACATCTACAACCCCGCAGAGTTTGCCCAGGCGGCCAAAGCCTGGTGCAATAGGGCGCAGGAGCTGGGAAACCTCACCGAAGAGGCTTCTGAATGGCTCATCAAGTTCGGTAAATATCTCTGAGAAACCCCGCGTTAGCTGCACCACATTTCGACAATGCCGGTAACAGCGGCCCGCGCGGGCACGACGCCCAGAGGTACCGAAAACAACTGGTGTGGCGCCGCTTTTCACCGGCCGAGCGCGCCGCGCAACAACTTGGGTGACGGCATCACGATCCCGTACCCTGAAGCCTTACAGCCGAGCCCTTCCTGGAGGAATATCTGATGGCACGCGAGTTGACCCAACTTGAGCTACTGAAGGAACTGTCACCGGCGGCCGAAGAAAACGTCAACCGCCACCTGCGTACGACGAGGGATTGGCATCCCCACGACTATGTGCCGTGGGATGAAGGCCAGAACTTCGCCGCTCTCGGTGGCGTCGACTGGGATCCCGAGCAGTCACGACTCGACGAGGTCGCCAAGGCCGCGATGGTCACCAACCTGCTGACCGAGGACAACCTGCCGTCCTACCACCGCGAGATCGCCGAGAACTTCTCGATGGACGACGCGTGGGGCCACTGGGTCGGCCGTTGGACCGCGGAAGAGAACCGGCACGGCATCGTGATGCGCGACTACCTCGTGGTCACCCGCGGTGTCGATCCCGTGGCCCTCGAAGAGGCCCGCATGATCCACATGACCAACGGCTACTCCCCGCTGCAGGCCGCCGGCGACCGCGCCGACGAGCTGGGCGAAGAGGCTGCCGGCATCCTGCGATCGGTCGCGTACGTGACGTTCCAGGAACTCGCGACCCGCGTCTCGCACCGCAACACCGGCAAGGCCTGCAACGATCCGATCGCCGACCGGATGCTGCAGCGCATCGCCGCCGACGAGAACCTGCACATGGTCTTCTACCGCAACATCTGCGGCGCTGCCCTCGATCTGGTCCCCGATCAGACGATGAAGGCGATCTACGAGATCGTGTCCAACTTCCAGATGCCCGGTGCCGGTATGCCCAACTTCCGCCGCAACGGTGTCCTGATGGCCAAGCACGGCATCTACGACCTGCGTCAGCATCTCGAAGAGGTCGTCCAGCCCGTGCTGCGCAAGTGGAACATCTTCGAGCGCGACGACTTCGGCCCGGAGGGCGAGAAGATCCGCGAAGATCTCGCCGCCTTCCTGCAGAAGCTCGAAGCCGACACCCTCAAGTTCGAAGAGATGCGTGATCGTTCGCTGGCGCGTGAAGCCGCCAAGCGCGAAAAAGCCGCTGCCGCCTCCTAAACAGAAAACACTGCGCTGACCGCTCTACTGACTGAGACGAACACCCCGGCCCTGCGGATCGGGTCCATCGAGCTGTCCAGCCCGGTGGTCCTGGCCCCGATGGCCGGGGTGACCAATGTTGCCTTCCGCACGTTGTGCCGCGAACTCGAACTCGCCCGCACGGGCACCGTCGCCGGACTCTACGTCTGCGAGATGGTCACCGCGCGCGCACTGGTCGAGCGGCACCCCGTCACGATGCACATGACCACGTTCGGCCCGGAAGAAAACCCCAGGTCGATGCAGCTGTACACGGTCGATCCGGAGTACACCTACGCCGCGGCGAAGATGATCGTCGACGAGAACCTCGCCGACCACATCGACATGAACTTCGGCTGCCCGGTCCCCAAGGTCACCCGTAAAGGTGGCGGTTCGGCGATTCCGTACAAGCGCCGCCTGTTCGCGAACATCGTCGCCGCTGCGGTCCGCGCCACCGAGGGCACCGATGTCCCGGTCACGGTCAAGTTCCGGGTCGGCATCGACGAAGACCACCACACACACCTCGACGCCGGCCGTATCGCCGCCGCCGAGGGTGCGAAAGCTGTTGCGTTGCATGCACGTACCGCATCGCAGCGGTACTCGGGCAATGCCGACTGGAACCAGATCGCGCGCCTCAAGGAACACGTCACCGATGTTCCGGTGCTCGGCAACGGCGACATCTTCGAACCCGCCGATGCCACCCGGATGATGTACGAGACCGGTTGCGACGGCGTGGTGATCGGTCGCGGCTGCCTCGGCCGCCCGTGGCTGTTCGCCGAACTCAGTGCCGAATTGAACGGCACTCCTGCCCCGGTGGCCCCAAATCTCGGTGAAGTGGCGCAGATCATTGTCCGGCACGGACAACTGCTCGCCGATCATCACGGTGAGTTCAAAGGCATGCGGGAGATCCGCAAGCACGTCGCCTGGTACCTCCGCGGCTTCCCCGTGGGTTCGGAGCTGCGGCGCCAGATGGCGTTGGTCGAGACCGTGACCCAACTGGCCGATCTGGTGGGGCAATTGCCCGCTGACGTGCCGTTCCCCGACGATGCACACGGTCCACGCGGCCGCCAGGGTTCACCCTCGGCGGTGGCACTGCCCGACGGCTGGCTCGACGACCCCGACGACGAGGCGGTCCCGGCCGGGGCCGAGGTCATGCATTCGGGCGGCTGAACCCGCCCCATCCCGACGATCCCGTTCACGAACTCGAGATCCATGCTGTCGCATATCGGCATGCCGCACGGCACATTCTCATCCCTCACATAGGGATGCGACCGTTTTGATCAGTATTATCGAGTCGGCGCCGTGCCCGCTGAGCGATCAGCCGGGCCTGAGATACAGCCCGGCGCCCAGATGGCTGAAGGAACATGGGTGAGCGACGACGAACTCCGGGCACGTGCGTCCGAGGAACGCCGCAATGAGATTCGCCGCCAGCTCGGCGCGCCCTCTGACGAGGTGTTGCGGGAGCCGACCAGCCGCGGGTTGACCGAGGGTGCCCGCAATCGGCTGACCGTCCGCGAGCTGCTCAACCGGATGAATGCCGCGGCCGCGTCCGACGCCGCGGAACCCGGTGACACCCCCGAGAGCGCCCCACCGCCACCGCAGAACACCGACCACCCCACTCCCCCGAATCCGCCATCCCCGGCGAATCCACCCCCGTCGGCCACATCCACCCCCCGGCGTCCCCGCCGGGTGGGCCCGGCCGAGGCACCGACCGAGCAGATCGTCGGCCCCGGGGAGCCCCCGTACGCCGAGGCCGAGGCGAACACCGAGGTCATCCCCGCCGCGTCCGACCCCGCGGTCACCGAGTACATCGCGCCGATCAGCGCTTCGGCCCGGGTCCCGGATCCGGCTGCCGACGAGCCCGCGCCCAGGGTGCCCCGAGCGGTCAGTTCCGATACCGGTACCGCCTCCCGCCGGCGCGACACACCTGCCGAGCCCCGCGACCACAGGCACCTGATACATCGCGCCACCGTGGGTGGCCGGATCCTCATCGCTCTCGCCTGCGTGATGGCGTTGCTCGGCACGGGCGCGGTGTGGGGATATCAGAAGGTCAAGGACGGCAACTGGAACACCGTCGACGCGGTGAACCCCGACAACGAGCAGATCCGCGACAAACAGCTGCAGACCGGCGACGAGACCTACCTGATCGTCGGTACCGACACCCGCGCCGGACAGAACGGCACCGTCGGCGCCGGCGACAGCGCTGATTTCGGGGGCATCGCCCGCTCGGACACCGTCATCATGGTGAACATCCCGGCCGACCGTAGCCGCGTCGTCGCCGTGTCATTTCCGCGTGATCTGCAGGTCGACCGGCCCGAATGCGCCGCCTGGAACAACGAGGACGGCGAATACACCTCCGACGAGATCCCCGCGGCGACCGGCATGAAGCTCAACAGCGTGTACGGCGACGGCGGTCCGAAGTGTCTGGTCGACACCCTCACCTCCATGACCGGCCTGAACATCAACCACTTCATCGCCATGGATTTCTACGGCTTCGAGCAGGTGGTCAACAAGATCGGCGGCGTCGAGGTCTGCTCGACAACGCCGCTGAAGGACTACGAGCTCGGCACCATCCTCGCCAAACCCGGCAAGAAGACGCTGAAGGGCGCCAAAGCGCTGGACTACGTGCGGGCCCGCAACATCGAAACCGAGGGCAACGGTGACTACGGACGCATCAAACGGCAGCAACTGTTCATGTCGTCGCTGCTGCGCGGAGCGCTGTCGAGCCAGGTCCTGACCAACCCGAGCACGCTCAACGGAATCATCGACACCTTCATCAAGTACAGCTATGTCGATCAGGTCAACACCGACAACCTCGTCGAACTGGGGCAATCGATGCAGGGCCTCGACGCGGGCCGGGTGACCTTCCTGACGGTGCCCACCTCGGGGACCGCCGAGGACGGGTCGGGCAACGAGATCCCCCGGCTCGACGACATCGACGCCATCTTCAACGCGATCATCAACGACTTGCCGCTCCCCGGTGAAAAATCCGAGACACCGGAATCGGGCACCCCGGCTCCCGCCCCGGCGACCACCACGCCCAAGCCCGCCGAGTTGACGGTCACCGCACTCTCGCCGTACTCCGTTTCGCTACGCGTCCTCAACGGGACCGGCACCAGTGGAATCGCCGCCGAAACCGCCAACGATCTGGCCAATTTCGGCTTCCAGATCTACGGCGTCGCCGATGCCTCCGAAAACCGCACCGACACGGTCGTGCGGTACGCCACCGGCGAAAGGGAATCCGCGGCGACGGTCGCACAGATGTTCCCCGGTGCCTCGATCCAGGCGGATTCCACGGTCAGCTCAGGCATCGAGGTCATCCTGGGCAGCGATTTCTCGGGCGCCCTGGACGACGCACCGGCCGAAGGTGCGCAGGTCAGCGTCCGGGAACTGGCCCGGGACTCCAGTCCCGACGAACTCCCCAACGACCTCACGGTGACCAACGCGGGCGACGCCACCTGCACGTGATGAGCGCCTCCGGGTCCGGAGTACACGGCAGCCGTTCATTTGCAGTTCACCACCTGACAACCATTTGCCCTGTTTGTGGCAGTACGGTGGGCATATGCGGAGTGCGTACATTGAGCAGATGGCAGAACTCAACGGAGTTCTGGGACAGATGTGTGAGTTGGCCGGGATCGCGATGGAGCGGTCCACCGAGGCCTTGCTACAAGGTGACCTGGCCGTCGCCGAAGAGGTCATCGGTGCCCACGAACAGCTGACGACCCTGTCGACCACGGCCGAGGAACGCGCTTTCGCCATCCTGGCCCTACAGGCACCGGTGGCCGGCGACCTGCGGGCGATCGTCAGCGGCTTCCAGATCGTCGCCGACATCGAGCGGATGGGTGCGTTGGCGCTGCACGTCGCGAAGGTTGCGCGCCGGCGTCACCCGGCCAAGGCTCTCCCGGACGAGGTCAACGGTTACTTCGCCGAAATGGGACGGCTGGCCGTGGCCATGGCGTCCAGCGCGCGTGAGGTCCTCAACAACCAGAACCCCGAAGACGCATTGAAACTACAGGACGACGACGATGCGATGGATGATCTGCACCGGCATCTGTTCACCGTGCTGATGGATCGCGACTGGCAATACGGCGTTGCCGCTGCCGTCGACGTCACGCTGCTCGGCCGCTATTACGAGCGCTTCTCCGACCACGCGGTCCTCATCGGCCGCCGGGTGGTCTTCCAGGCGACCGGCCAGACCCCGGAGCAGTTCTCCGAGGTCTGACACTCAAACAACCGTCAGCGGCCGGCGATCTCGGCGATACGATCGGCGAGTTCGGCCGCGGTACGGAATCTGTCGCCATGCGGTGCAAGGCATTCCGACACCAGGTCCCGCTCGGCCGACGAGAGCGCAGCGCTGAGCACGGGCTTGGTCGACTGCACTGTCCGGATGGCCACCAACGGTTGCATGTCCGGGAGCTCTCCGTAAAGCCCCTCCCCGGTCAGCGTCCGATGAATCGTCGCTCCCAGCGCCCACAGATCCGTTGCCCGCGAAGGTGCCTGACCGACCAGCATATCGGGATCGGCGAACTCCAACGTCGCCGACGATCCGACCCCGCTGACCGCCGTCGCGGCGGTGATCACCCGGGCCAAACCCAGCGCACTGAGTACACCCACCGGCCCGTCCTCGTCGCCGCCGATCAGGACGTTGCCGGGCTTGATGTCACCGTGGACCAGGCCCGCCTCGTGCATGTCGTGTGCGCCACGTGCGGCGCCTTCGAGTATCGCCAGCGCCTGTTCACGCCGCAGCGGCATGGCCGGCGCCGTCATCGAACCGCCCGCCAGATAGGCCATCGAGTACATGAACTGATCACCCAATGCCGCCTCGTACAGCCGGAGCAGGTGCGACGAGCGCACGTCTGAGAATGTTCGGAGTTCACGGACGCCACGATGGAACGCGTCCTCACCCACCGGGTTCGAAAAGACTTTCAGCGCAACGTGTTCGACGTCGAGCGCGAGGCGGTCCGGGGCCAGCGCGAGGTAACAGACACCGTGACTGCCCGCACCGAGCGCACGAACGATCCGATAGTCCGCGATCGCCACAGGCGATCTGCGCGCATCGGATCCCGACCGCGGATCAACGTACATCGCTCACCCTCCCGTGCGGCGACTCGAACAGCAACGATCGGCTACCCACCCGCAATTGCGAACCCGGGTAGAGCACTGCCTCCTGGCCACGTCGCAACGTGATCCAACCCGGCGCTCGCGGGTGCCGCACATAGGTGCCGTTGACCGAACCGGCATCGATCACCCGCACCTCCCAATCAACA
The DNA here is from genome assembly GCF_059553395.1 of Williamsia sp. z34. NCBI lineage: Bacteria > Bacillati > Actinomycetota > Actinomycetes > Mycobacteriales > Nocardiaceae > Williamsia > Williamsia sp. z34. The sequence goes on from NZ_JCANWW010000006.1 coordinate 217,112, forward strand.
AGGCGCAGTTCACAATGCGCGCGCGACATCGACCCGGAGGTGTCATTGATCCGGATCGGGTCCAACGGCCCGATCCCACCGGCTGCCACACCGCCACGCCCGGCGACCATCGGTTCCGGATCACGGCCGATCAACAGATCCCCGGCCACGATGTAGGTGGACCCGTCGTCGATCACCAACAGCCCCAACGGCGGTCGGGGACCCTGCACCAACGCCCCGGTGTGCCGGTCGATCCGGATACCGCAGCGGGTGCACACCGGAAGCCGCGGATCGTTGATATGCCCGTTCGCACAGAGCAACCCGTGGATCTGCAGCTTCTGCTCACGTGCCGACACACGCGAGTTGTCGACCTTGACGGGACGGTTGGCGACGTCGGTCGGCGCCGAGGACAACACGGAATCCAACACGTCCTGGGGTGGGACCAACGTCGGTTCGGCCACCCCGCGCCGGGATCCGGCGGGCCGGCGGGGACCGCCGAAGATGGGGAGCGGACTGCGGGCGCTGTGCGTCGCCCCTTCAACATCGTCGAGCCGAACGGCCAACATCGGTGGGACCAGCGGTGTTTCGGCGTCGCTCCCGTTGGCCCCGACCATCAGCGGAGTCGACTCCGGCGCATCGGCGATCGCTGCGGTCTGCGGGGTCAGGTATACCGCGCTGTCGGTCGACGGTGACGCCGACGGCCACAGGATCATCCCGGCGCCCGGGGCGGCGCCCTTCTCGAGGGAGAAGATGTGGGACGGCGCGATCCCGGAGGCTCCGATGGGACCACCGGAGAGCGGGTCGGTCTCGTCGATCGTGATCGCCACCGCATGGAGGCTGCGGGGATAACTGCGCTGAACCAGGAATCCGGAGTCCACCCCGCGAACAACCTCGGGGGACGCGAGTTCGGTGAGGTACATCCGCGCGGTCGCAGCGCCGTAGACGAATACCTCGAGCCCACCGCGGGAATCGGTCGAGATCACCGCGAAGTCGGGGCTGCTGTCCTCGTTGGCCAGCAGCCATTTCGTCAGTGCCCGCAGCCGAGAACCTTCCCGGGCACCCGATTCGGACGACGGCTCGGTGGCAATGCGCGCAAGATCGGTCAGTGTCGCACTGGTTTTGGTCGGATCGGCGTCGATGAGAAGCAATGAGGGCCCGCGCCGGAGGGCGATGCCACGGCCAGGCAGCACGCTGACCGGATGTTTGACCGTCACTTTCCCATCATCACCCATGCCGCCGGAATTCCGGCCGTTCGAGGCCCCGGCGACAGTCGATCGGACTAGCCGAAACGACCGGAGATGTAATCCTCTGTGGCCCGTTGCCCTGGATTGGAGAACATCGTCTCCGTATCGCTGACCTCGATCAGCTGACCGGGCTGACCGACACCGGCCAGATTGAAGAATGCCGTCTGATCACTGACCCGTGCAGCCTGCTGCATGTTGTGGGTGACGATGACGATGGTGAAGTCCTTCTTGAGCTCGTTGATCAGCTCTTCGATGGCCAGCGTCGAAATCGGGTCGAGGGCCGAGCAGGGCTCGTCCATCAACAGCACCTCGGGCGACACCGCAATGGCGCGCGCGATGCACAGACGCTGCTGCTGACCGCCGGACAGGCTGCCACCGGGCTTGTCGAGACGGTCTTTGACCTCTTCCCAGAGGTTCGCGCCACGCAGGCTGCGCTCGGCGACCTCGTCGAGCTTCTTCTTGTCCCGCAGGCCCTGCAGTCGCAGACCGGCCACCACGTTGTCCTTGATGGACATCGTCGGGAACGGATTGGGCCGCTGGAACACCATGCCGATGGTCGAACGCACCGACACCGGGTCGATGCTCTTGCTGTAGATGTCCTCGCCGTCGAGCAACACCTTGCCCTCGACGCGGGCACCGGGGGTGACCTCATGCATCCGGTTGAGCGTGCGCAGCACCGTCGACTTGCCACAACCGGACGGACCGATGAATGCGGTGATGCAGCGCGGCGGCACCTCCAGGCTCACGTCCTTGACCGCGTGGAAGGCGCTGTAGTAGATGTTCAGGTCTTTGATATCGAGGCGCTTTGCCATGGATTGAGTTTCTTTCGTTCGCTACCGGGCCGGGGCGTCGGGAGTGGGGTTCGCGTCAGAACTTCTTGGGCGAGAACACCTTGGAGACGAGCTTGGCGCCGAAGTACACGATTGCCACCAGGATCACCAGCGTCAACGCTGCGCCCCACACCGTGTCGAATGCGCCGGGACCGTTGTTGTACTGCTGCACCATCATCAGGGGCAGCGACTGTTGATTACCGTCGAATGGGTTGGTGTTGAGCACCTTTGTCGACCCGACCAGGATCAGGACCGGCGCCGACTCGCCCATCACCCGGGCTATCGCCAGCATCACGCCGGTGACGATCCCCGACAGTGCGGTGGGCAGAACGATCAGGGCGATCGTCTTCCACTTGGGCACGCCGAGGGCGTAGGACGCCTCCCTCAGATCTTGCGGGACGACCTTGAGCATTTCCTCTGTCGCTCTGACCACGATCGGTGCCATCAGCAGCACCAGCGCCAGGGCGACCACGAAACCCGAACGTGGCAGCCCGAACGTGGTGCGCCACACCGCGTAGACGAACAGCGCGGCCACGATGGAGGGCACACCCGAGAGGATGTCGACCATGAAGGTGGTGATCCGCGCGAGCAGCGAATTGTTGCCGTACTCGACCAGGTAGATCGCCACGAAGATGCCGATCGGGATCGCGATGACGGCGGCCAGCGCGGTCTGCTGGAGCGTTCCGACGATCGCGTTGAGCGCGCCACCCCGCAGTTCCGACTTCTGCCACCACTGCGCGTCGAGGATGGTCGACAGCCCCCGGGAGAGCAGGGTCCAGACCAACCAGGCCAACGGGATCATGGCGATGACAACCGCTGCGGTGACCAGCACCGCGGCACCCTTGTCGCCGATCTTGCGGCTTCTCTTGACCGGCGTGAAGCCCGAGGGTGTGCGTTTGACCGGTGCAGTGCTCGCGTCGAGTGTGGTCATGTCACTTCGCCTTCTTTCCGCTGATGACAGCCCGTGCTGCAGAGTTCACGACGAAGGTCAGAACGAACAGCGCGAGGCCGGCGGCGATGTAGGCACCGGTCTTGGACGGTGAATCGAACTCGGCCGCGTTGTTGGCGATCTTGGTGGCGAAGGTCTCGCCGCTCTCCATGAGGTTGAAGTCGATCGGTCCCGCGGTCGAGATGATGAGCAGCAGCGCCATCGTCTCGCCGAGGGCGCGTCCCAGACCGAGCATCGATCCGCTGATGTAACCGGAGAATCCGAACGGGATCACCGCCACCCGGACGACCTCGAACTTGGTCGCGCCCAGTGCCAGCGCGGCTTCACGGTGGCCGACCGGCGTCTGAACGAACACCTCACGGGTCACCGAGGTGATGATCGGCAGAATCATCACCGCCAGGACGATGCCTGCGGTGAGCATCGTTCCACCGGTCGACATGTTGGTGACCTGTGACGGCTCCTGGAAGAACGGCATGAAGCCGAGGTTGCCCACGAGCCATTCGTTGACCGGCACCAGGGCCGGCCCCAGGACCAGGATGCCCCACAGGCCGTAGACGATCGACGGCACCGCCGCGAGCAGATCGATCACGTAAGCAATCGGGCTGACCAGCCGTTTGGGTGCGTACTCGGTGAGGAAGATCGAGATTCCCAGCGCGATCGGCATGGCCAGCACCAACGCGATGATCGAGACCACCAACGTCGAGTAGAGCAGACCCAGGATGCCGAACCGCATGTCCCCGGGCTCTGTGGTCCACGGACCCGAGTAGGTGAAGAAGTTCTCTTCGTTGTCGAGCATGGAGGGGACCGCCTGGACCACCAGGAAGAGCGCGATCAGTCCGATGATCACCGAGATGAAGATGCCGGATCCCACCGACAGGGTCCGGAAGATCCGGTCGCCCAATCGAATCGCCGAACCGCCGGTCTTGAACTCGGACCCGTCGGGTTCTGTCGGCCCACCGCCACCGGTGGTGGTACCGGGTTGAGTCGTCGAGGAGCTCATAAGCCCTTTCGCCCTCGTCGTGTCTTCAGTCTCTGTCATCGACCCTCTACCGCTTCTTGTATACGGTCTCCCTCGCTAGGCGATCAGGCCAGTGCGTCGATGGTCGACTGCAGTTTAGCTTTGTACTCATCGGGCAGAGGTGTGTAGCCGAGCTCTGCCAGTCCGTCCTGACCGTCGTCGAGGATGGTGGTGAACGCATCCTTGAGGGTCGTCGAGATGTCACCTTCGTAGCCTGCGGAGCAGACGATCGAGTACGGCGTCAGCAGCAGCGGGTACGCACCCGGCTCCTTCAGTGAGTACAGCGCGTCGGTGTCGACGATCAGGTCCTTGGACGTGGGGTCCTTGAACTCGACCGCGTCGAGTGCCTTGGCGGACGTGTCACCGTTGAGCTCGGTGGCACCGACACCGAAGTCGATCTGCGCGATACCCAGACCGTTCTCCTCGGCGAATCCCCACTCGACGTACGTCACCGAGCCGGGGGTCTTCTTGACCGTGTCACCGACCCCGGTCGATTTGGCGGCGCCCGAGCCGCCCTGTCCCAGGAAGGTCTTGTCGTGCTCGTACGGCCAGGCCTGCGGCGCCGCACTCTGCAGGAAGCGCTGGAAGTTGTCGGTGGTGCCCGAACTGTCGCTGCGGTGCACCGGAACGATGGGGGTGGCGGGCAGTTCGACGCCCGGGTTCAGGGCCGCGATCTCCGGCGCGTTCCACGTGGTGATCTTCGAGTCGAAGATGCCGGCGAGCACAGTCGGGTCGAGAACGAGCCCCTCGACGCCGGGCAGGTTGTAGCCGATGGCGACCGGTCCGGCCACCATCGGGATGTGCCAGGCGTCGTTTCCGCCGCAGCGCGTCTTCGCCTCGGCGATCTCCTCGCCCTTCAGCGGGGAGTCCGAGCCGGCGAAGTCGACGTCGCTGCTCAAGAACTTGGAAACCCCGTCGCCTGAACCCGAACCGGTGTAGTTCAGCACGATGCCACCGTTGTCGGCGACGACGACCTGGAAATGCTCCATCGCCTTCTGCTGCGCGGTCGATCCCTCACCGCTGACGGTGCCACCGTCCCCCTCGCTGCCACACGCAGACAACATCAGAGCAGTGACCGCGGCCGCGCTGACGAGCGCAGCACTTGACTTCATTCTCAACGAAGACTCCTCCATGGACTTTCCGTGACATCTCGCGATTCGAGCCGCCATCCGACGCCTAAAGCGTCCCTGTTGAAAGCTAGAGGTCCGTCATGTCTGGATCGCCTACGTGTGGTGAACCGCAGATGAATACAACATCGGCCTTCGCAGTGGCTCACGCAGGGGAAATTCGAGGTGTCCACCCACTGTTCACCTTCGTGCCACCTGCGGTGGCGAACAGATGTCCACCGGACACCCGATGGTCGGATCAGCCGTAGGCCACATCGCTCGCGTATTGCCCGAATCCGAGCTTGCCGTAGGTGTTCAGCGCAGCCGTGTTGTCGCCCTCGACGTAGAGTTCTACCTCGTCGACGCCCTGGTCGGCGAGGTAGTGCAGACCCGCCAGGGTGAGCAGGCGGCCGAGCCCACGGCCTTGCGCGGCGGCGTCGACTCCGACGATGTAGACCTCGCCCAGCGATGGCGAGTGAATCTTGGTCCAGTGGAATCCGAGCAGCCGGTGCGGGTCTGCGGCATCGAATGCCAGGAACAACCCGGCCGGATCGAACCATGCCGCGCCCGTACGTTCATCGATCTGCTGCGAGCCCCAACCACCCTGTTCCGGATGCCAGGCGAAGGCCACATTGTTGACGCGAATGATCTCGGCGTCATCGGATGGTCCGGCGTATGTCCGGAGCACCACATCGTCGGGGACGACCAGTTCCGGCAAGGCCGGATTCGGCAGTGGCCGGCGCAACTGCAGCAGCTGTCGCCGCGCAGTCAGCCCGGAAGCCGCGGCCAGCGCCCGGGCCGCAGGCAGATCGCCGTGGGCCCAGACCCGGACGTCACCGGTGATCCGGTTTCGCGTCTCATCGAGCAACGCCCTGCCGTGTCCCCGGCGACGGTGGTCCGGGTCGACCACCAATTCGATGACTGCGGGTTCGTGGTCGCGGGCCGGTGTCACATTTGCGTAGCCGACGATTTGATCGTCGTCCTCGACGGTGACCTCGATGACACCGGGACGACCGACACCTTTGACGGCCTGCTCACCCAACGGCGCGACTCCGTCGACGGCGGTCGCGGCGTCGAGAATTTCTGTGATTCGCCCGATGAACTCCGGGCTGCCCGGTTCAGCTCCCATTGGTGCTGGAACTGTACTCCGCGTCCGGGAAGTCAACCTCGTCGGAATCGACTAGATCTTCCAATTCGCTTCCGTCCGTGGCACTTCCGTTCGCGTCCGGGGTACGTCCGCCACGGCTGGGCCGCACGGCCTTGTAACCGACGTTGCGCACCGTACCGATCAGCGCCTCGTGCTCGGCACCGAGTTTTGCGCGGAGCCGTCGGACGTGGACGTCGACGGTTCGGGTGCCGCCGAAGAAGTCGTAGCCCCATACCTCTTGCAGCAGCTGCGCACGGGTGAAGACCCGGCCGGCGTTCTGCGCGAGGTACTTCAGCAACTCGAACTCTTTGTAGGTCAGATCCAGGGGACGACCACGCAACCGTGCGGTGTACGTCCCTTCGTCGATGACCAGGTCACCGAGGGTGACCTTGCCACTGGCTTCTTCGGCGGTGACGCCGCGACTGCGAACCACCAGCAGGCGAAGTCGCGCGTCCAGTTCGGCCGGACCTGTTGCCGGCAACAGGAAATCGTCAAGACCCCACTCCGAGTTCACGGCCACCAGGCCGCCCTCGGTCAACACAGCAACGACGGGCACCGATGAACCCGTACTCCCCAGCAGCCGGCACAGACCGCGTGCGGCCGCCAGATCAGAACGCGCATCCACGATGGCTACATCTGCATTGCCTGCTTCCATCAACGAGGACACCTCGGTGGGTGCTACGCGGACGGTGTGAGCCAGCAGTGACAACGACGGCAGTACGGACTCAGGGGTGGGATCGGCTGTCAGTAACAAGAGATCCACAAACCACTCCGATCTCGAAGGTACGTATTTATGTACGCTGCCTTACCAACGTGTGCGAGACAGATGTCAGAATAGCGCCATATCGGTCCCTGCCCGTTAACAAGTCCCCTCTAAACAAATGAGCGGCGACCGGCGGCCACGGTGGACCCGGGGTCAAAGTCCACCTAACGAAGGGTTTCGGTGCGCAAACTGCTGGCCGGCGTACTGATCGTCGTCCTCGCCGCGGTCGGTATCGACTTCGCCGCCGCCGCCTACGCGGAACGCCACTATTCACTGGCCCTCCGATCCGCCTCGGACCTGGAGTTCGACCCCGAGGTGACGATCACCGGTTTCCCCTTCATCGCCGCCGCAACGCGCGACGAGTATGAGCGCATCGGTATCACCGCCAGGGGCACTGACCTGGGCAATGGCCGTCGCGGGGACCTCCGCTCCAACCTGTCCGGCGTCAACCGGATCGGTGGCGCGTGGCTGATCGGGGCGATGACGCAGTTGCGGGTCGACAAGGTGAGCGGGTCGTTGAAGATCGACTCGGTGAACCTGGGCCGATTCCTTGGTTTCGACGACCTCACCGTCAGCACTCCGGCACCCGAGGACAAGGCCGGGGGTGGCGGACCCGGTGACGGCATCCTTTCTGCCAGCTCAGGCGTAATTCTGACCGCGACGGTCAATTTGCCAAATCCGGGTAATCTCGGTCACATTCGAGATGCCGACCGCGAAAGAGTCAGCGTTGCCGTCGATCTGTCGATCCATCGCGGCGCCTTGCGCATCGATGCGACCGGCCTCTACTCCGGCTCCGCCGAGCACGTCGACTCCGATGTCTCGCCCGAGCAGCTGCCGGCCGTCCTGGCCCAGTTCTCCCGGACACTTCCCGTTCTCCCGCTCCCCTGGTCGCTGCCTGCAGCGTCGGTGGCGACACAGGGCAGTGACGTAGTTCTCTCCGCCGATCCGAAACCGCTGGTGGTGACCGCGGCCGAGTTTTGGCAAGGGTCCTGAAACCCCGGACACGGAGCGAAGCGGAGCTGGACCAACCCCGGACACGGAGCGAAGCGGAGCTGGACCAACCCCGGACACGGAGCGAAGCGGAGCTGGACCGAAGTGGGTTGCATGACTGCGGTAGTCTGGCGCTCATGCAACTGGGCCGTGAGTTGATGCTCACACGTCGCCGGGCGATCGACTTCTGTCGTATCGCCAACTGTTGCTGTCTGAGCCGGTAGTCGACGGGCTTTTCACAGCATTCTTCTGTGCCCCGTATGCCGGTGCCCCCTGGTCAGCCATTTGTGCTGTTCCCAGGCGATCACCTCACGTCACCAGCTATGCCAGATCTCTATCGATCACCGATTCAAACCTGGACGCAATACCCCTCTACGAAAGGAAAACCATGGCTCGCTCCGATGTCCTGGTCAGCGCTGATTGGGCTGAGCAGAACCTGAAGGCCGACAAGACCGTCTTCATCGAGGTCGACGAAGACACCTCGGCCTACGAAGGCGGCCACATCGAAGGCGCCATCCGCCTGGATTGGCGCAAGGACCTGCAGGACGGCGTTCGTCGCGACTTCCTGAACCGGGAGCAGTTCTCCGAACTCCTCTCGGCCAAAGGCGTTTCCAACGACGACACCGTTGTGCTCTACGGCGGCAACAACAACTGGTTCGCCGCATACGCCTACTGGTACTTCAAGCTGTATGGCCACAAGGACGTCAAGCTGATCGACGGCGGCCGCAAGAAGTGGGAACTCGACGGCCGCGAGCTGTCGAAGGACGAGGTCACCCGTTCGGCCACGACCTACAAGGCCGAAGAGCCCGACACCAGCATCCGCGCCTTCCGCGACGAGGTCATCAACGCCATCGGCAACAAGAACCTCGTCGACGTGCGTAGCCCGGATGAGTTCTCCGGCAAGATCCTCGCGCCGGCCCACCTCCCGCAGGAGCAGGCTCAGCAGCGGGGTCACATCCCCGGAGCCATCAACATCCCGTGGAGCTCCACCGCCAACGAGGACGGCACCTTCAAGTCCGACGAAGATCTGGCAAAGCTTTACGCCGACAAGGGATTCGACGAGTCCAAGGAAACCATTGCTTACTGCCGTATCGGCGAGCGCTCAAGCCACACCTGGTTTGTGCTCGATCAGATCCTCGGTAAGAAGAATGTCAAGAACTACGACGGCAGCTGGGTCGAATACGGCTCACTTGTCGGCGCCCCGATCGAGCTGGGAGAGAACAAGTAATCATGTGTGCTGCGCCTAAACAAGGACAGAATCTGCCCGCCGGTGTCGATACCGAAAAAGAGACCGTGTTGACCGGACAGGTGCTCGACACCGACGGCAACCCGGTGGCCGGCGCCTTCGTGCGTCTGCTCGACGGAACCGGCGAGTTCACCGCCGAAGTTGTTGCCAGCGGTACCGGCGACTTCCGATTCTTCGCCGCCCCCGGCACCTGGACGCTGCGTGCGCTGTCGTCCACCGGCAACGGCGACGTCATCGTGAAGCCCGAAGGTGCCGGCGTGCACGAGCAGAACGTGACCGTCAGCAAGTAAGAGCCTCGGCTCTGGCGAAGGCCCGGTTCACCTTTCGAGGTGGACCGGGCCGTCGTGCTTTCCGACGCCCCGGCCACGTGAATGCCTTGGCCGCGTACGCCGGCGGAGAAGGTCACGTCTCCGCTGCATGAGCACCGTCGCAAAAGTGAGGCAATCCCCACACGCACAGCGTTTCGGCGGGCGCTAGAATACTCAGGTGGTCATCTTCTTCGAAGCGTTGTTGGTACTGGCGAGCCTCCTGATCGTCTGGTTCGGCCTTTATGTGCTCTACCGGCTGGTCACAGACGAATCGTGACCCGTTCCGGCAACGAGGCGGTCAATCAGGCCGCCATCAAGGCTCAGGAGACCGGGACCCGGAACATTCCGGCGCTGCCCGATCTGCCGCTGCCCGCCGACACCGCCAACCTCCGCCAGGGCCCGGATCTTCATCCGGGCTTGCTGGCGTTGTTGCCGTTGGTCGGTGTCTGGCGCGGTGAAGGCGAAGGCAATCACCCCGTAACCGGTGACTACCGGTTCGGCCAGCAGGTCATCGTCAGCCACGACGGCCAGAACTACCTCAACTGGGAATCCCGCTCATGGGTCATCGCGGAGGACAGCGATGAGGTCACGCCCGACTTCCGCGAATCGGGCTTCTGGCGCATCGGTGACGACGACGTCATCGAGCTGCTCCTGACCCACGCCGAGGGATGGATCGAACTCTTCTACGGCCACCCTCTGAACCAGACGAGCTGGGAGTTGGCCACCGACGTGGTGATCAAATCCGCCTCCGGCTATCAGGCCGGCGGTGCCAAGCGTCTCTACGGCCTGGTGGAAGACGGCGGCCTGGCGTACGTCGAGGAGCGCGTCGACAGCGACGGCGACCTGGTTCCCCGCGCATCCGCAAAGCTCACCCGCTACGTCGGCTAGAACGAGGTAGACCCCCACACCACCCACTGGAAAGCGGGCATCCGACCAGGACGAGGCCGGGGGTGCGGGGGCCGGTGACCAATGTGGATTCAGCTCCATACCAATTGGGGTACAAGGCAATCCACCAATCGGCCGGTTAGCTGATGGTCACCTCACGTGTCCTAGAAATCAATTTCAGACCACCTCCTTCCTCGTGTACCGACGAAACTACTCCCTCCTATCGCGACTCGGCAACAGTATTTTCTGTCGGCGAAACCGCGGGCAGGGTCAGGACCAGATCAGCGTGGTGACGAGCCGGGAGACGGTGCGTCACCACGACAACTGCGCGGTCCGGATCGACCAACGCCGCCGTGGAGGCGTCGAGTAGTTCGGACTGCAACCGATCGGAATCGGCGCGGTCGAGGTTCTCCCCCGGCTCGTCGAGCAGGAGTATCGGCGCTTCGTTGATCAACGCGCGCGCCAGCAGCAGACGCCGGCGCTGACCGCCGCTGACCGAGTCCGCACCTGCGTCGAGCGGCGTGTCGACACCTTGTGGGAGTCCGGCGACCCAATCTCCGAGCCCGACCCGGTTGATCGCGTCGATGATCTGGGCGTCGGTGGCATCCCCCCGCGAGACCAGCAGGTTCTCGCGGACGCTGGTGGTGAAGATGTGGCCGTCCTCGGCGAAGTAGCGGACCGGGTTGTCGGCCGGCCGGGCGACCGTACCGGCCACCGGTGCCAGCAGTCCTGCCAAGGTCAGCAGCAACGACGATTTCCCACATCCGCTCGGTCCGACGATCGCGATCCGTGACCCGCGTTCGATGCGGAGGTCGAGCCCGTCGTCGCCACCGAACATCTCACCGCCGGGCCAACCCCAGCGCAGACCCCGCGCGATCAGGGCATTCGGGTCGGCGCCCGTTGTCAACGTCGGTGCCGGCTGTGAAAAATCGCCGGCGCGGTCGATCATTGCCATGATGCGCCGCGCAGAGTCCCGGCTCTTCTGAAGCTGCAGGGCAGCCTCGGTCATCGGCCCGGTGGATTCGAATGCGCTCAGCGGCAGCAGGATCAGCACACCCAGAGCCATCGGGGACGCCCCGTCCGCCAGTCCGATCCCGATCAGCGCAGCCGCCAGCACCGATACCCCGACCGCCAACGGAACTGCGGCGCCGGCCCAGGCACCTTGTCGGGCACCGCGGTCGCCGGCGTCCACGGCATCGGCTTCGGCGGATCGGGCCTCGTCGAGCAGCGTCTGACGCCGGCCGGCGACCGCCAGCTCCGCGGCATGGTCGAGCACGGTCATGATCGCGCCCGCGTTCCGGGTCCGGGCGGCAGCCTCGGCCCGGCTCGCACTCCGCGCGCCCCTGGCCGCCAGCCAGGGCGCGAGCACACCGCTGACCAGCAACGCGATCGCCAGTACCAGTGCCGCCCACAGCGACACGATGGCCATGATCGCCACCGCCGCGCCGGACACGACGACCGACACACCGATCGGGATGATCGCGCGGATCAGCGCATTGCCGATCTCGTCGACGTCGGTCCCGGTCCGCGACAACAACTCCCCGCGGCGCAGCCCCACCGAGTATCCGGCCGGCCCTCCGGCGAGCGCCAGGTAGAGCCGACTGCGTGCGGTCGACATCGCGTCGAAGGCCAGGTCGTGCGTGGCGAGCCGTTCGAGGTATCGAAACAGCCCGCGGGAGATGCCCAGTGCCCGAACGGACGTCACGGCCACCGACAGGTAGAGAACCGGCGGCATCTGCCATGCCCGAGTGATCAGCCACGCCGACAGGGCCGCCAGCGCCAGTGCACTTCCGGCGCCCATGATTCCGAGCGCCAACGACCGGACCACCGGTTTGCCACGCAGGCCCAGCAGGCCCAACGCCCGCCAGAGCGGGTCACCGCGGAGACCTCGGCGGGCAGATGTGTTGTCAGTGTTCGGCATACGTCACCCCGGTGACTTCGATGATGTCGTCGGCCACCGCGAGCATCGCCGGGCGATGGGCTACCACTACGACGGTATCGCCTGCCATCGCCCGAGACTGCAGGGCGCGCGCCACCGCGAGTTCGGCATCGCCATCGAGATGCGTGGTGGGTTCGTCGAGCAATAACAGGGGTGCCGGTGAGGCGAGTACCCGGGCCAACGCCAGGCGCTGTCGTTGTCCGGCGGACAACCCCACGCCCCCACTGCCCAGGACCGTGTGCCAGCCATCCGGGAGTCCGGCCAGCACAACGTCGAAACCGCTCGCGCGACAACCGAAATCGCGTTCGCTCCCACCGATCGGTCCGGTCATCTCGAAGTTCTCGGCCACCGTCCCCGGTACCAGGACCGGATGTTGGGGCAGCCAGGCGACCTGTTCCCACAGCGCCTGCTGATCGAGTTCGGTGACCGGGACGTCTCCAATGAGGACCGACCCCTCCTGCGGTGACTGCAGACCCAGGATGGTGGACAGCACTGTCGACTTCCCGGCCCCGTTCGGCCCGGTGAGCACCGTCAGTCGACCGGGCCTGATCGTTGCGGACAGATCGTGTGGAGCCCAGCCGTCACGGCCGTGTACGCCGAGTCCGGCCGCCACGATCTTGGCTCCGGCGACCGCCACCGACCGGCTTCCGACCGGACGCGGGGTGGCACCGCCTTCGATGATGTCGAAAATCTCTCGCGCACTGGCGGTTCCGGCCTCCGAGTTGTGGAACTGCGCACCGGCGTTCCGCAGCGGCAGATACACCTCGGGCGCCAGGATCAACGCCAGAACGCCGCCGTAGAGGCCCATTTCGCCATGCACCAGACGCAGGCCGATGCTGACGGCCACCAACGCGACCGACAACGTCGCGAGAAACTCCAGCACCGCGCCCGACAGGAACGCAACCCGTAACGCCTGCATCGTGCTGCGCCGGTGCGCCTGCCCGAGTTCACCGACGCGGGCTGCCGGTTCCCGTTCACGGCCGAGTGCCCGCAATGTCGGTATCCCCGCGATCAGGTCGAGGAGTGCAGATGACAAGCGGCTCATCGCAGTCAGGCGCTCGGCGGTTCGATCGCGCGTCAGGCGACCGATCAGGATCATGAACACCGGGATGAGCGGCAGTGTGATGACGACGATCACGGCCGAGGTGAGATCGGCCATGGCCATCACGACCACCAGCACCGGGATCGCCACCGCGGAAAGCAGCAGCGCCGGAACGTAGCCCGTCAGATATGGACCGAGCGCTTCGAGGCCCTGCGTGAGAATCGTGGCCAGCCGGGTGCGTCGGATCAGGAGTTCCCGAGGCGGGGTGCGGGCAGGATCCGAGACCGCGGCCAGTGCTTCTCCGCGCAGGTCCGCGATCACCCCGGCACTGGCCCGATGCGCGTACCGGTCATGGATGTACACCGCCGCCACCCGCACCGCGATGGCCCCGCCCAACGCCCACAGGTGCCAGGCCTGAGCGTCGAGGCTGCGGCGATCCGGAGAGACGATGAGCTCGGACAGGATCGACGCAACCATTGCGGCGGTGACGATCACGCAGATCACCTGCGTGAGAGTCATCAGCACCGTCAGGATCAGGTACCGACGCGAGGTCCGCGAATAGCGCCACAGCCGTGGATCGATCGGCGGGCCGGATGCCGCCGGTGTCGCTGCGGTCACTTGGACTGCCCGACCACCTTCGGTCGGCGCAAGGGCAAGCCGATCGACGGCGGGATCTGACTGGTGGAGATGCGCTGGCGGAACACCCAATACGTCCAGCCCTGATAACACAGGACGATCGGGGTGAAGATGACCGCAGCCCAGGTCATCACCACCAGGGTGTGGTGACTCGACGAACTGCTCTCGACCGTCATGTCGAAGGCCGGATCGAGCGTCGACGGGATCACGTTGGGGAACATCGACCCGAGGATCAGGACGACGACACCGGCGATCGCAAAGCACGTGGCGACAAATGCCCACCCCTCACGTCGCCGATACGCCAATGCGGTGGCAGCGATGATCGCCACAGCCGCCACCCCGAGGGCGATCCACGTCCACCCCTTGCCGTAGGAGACCTGCGTCCACAGACCCCAGACCGCGGCGACAGCCGTGGTGGGGACCGCAAGCGCGAACGCCGTCTTCATGGATTCGCCCTGCAGGTCGCCGGCCGTCTTGAGTGCCAAGAACACCGCACCATGGGTGGCGAACAACATCGCCGTGGCCACACCACCGAGCAGAGCGTACGGGGAGAGCAGGTCGAAGAAGTTCCCGGTGAACTGTTCGTCGCCGTCGATCGGCAACCCGCGCACCAGGTTTGCGAATGCCACGCCCCAGAGGACCGCCGGCAACCACGACCCCAGGCCGATGCCGAAGTCGGCCCACCAGCGCCAGCGCGGATCGTCGATCTTTCCGCGCCATTCGATGGACACGATCCGGACGATCAGGCCGACCAAGATCAGGAACAGGGGTATGTAAAAGGTGGTGAACATCGTTGCGTACCAGTTCGGAAACGCCGCGAACAGTGCACCGCCACCGGTGATCAGCCAGACCTCATTGCCATCCCACACCGGTCCGATCGTGTTGATCATCGCCCGGCGACGGGTGTCGCCGGGTACGCCGTTCTTCGGACGGCCGAGGACGGGCAACAGCATGCCGACACCGAAGTCGAAGCCCTCGAGTACGAAATAGCCGAGGAACAGAAAGCCCACCAGGCAAAACCAGAATTCCGCGAGACTCATCAGTTTCCCCAGTCCTCAGTACGCGAACGACAGTTGCTTGGGTTCATCCGGCGACGGCCGTTCATCGTCGGATTCCGGTTTCTCGGGACCATTCCCGCCACCCGGCCCGTTGATCGGCGGCCCGGAATCTGCCGGCGTCGGCCCTTCTCGGGTGTATTTGCGGATCAAGGCGAACCAGATGACACCCAGCGCGCCGTACAACAGGGTGAAGATGAGCAGGGTGACCAGCACCTGATAGCCCGAATGTTGGCTCACCCCTTCCTGAACCGTCAGGTGGATGTTCTTGAGCCCGCCCGCGTCGGCCACGTTCGCCGGATTGGGGGCCACCATCCATGGCTGTCTGCCCATTTCCGTGAAGATCCACCCGGAACTGTTGGCCAGGAACGGTGTCGGGATCATCCAGATCGCGAATGTTCCGAACTTCTTCGAACCCGGGATCCGGCCGCGGCGCGTCAACCACAGGCCCAACACCGCCAGTGCGGCCGACCCCAGCGCCCAGCCGATCATCGCCCGAAATGCCCAGTAGGTGACGAACAGGTTGGGTTTGTAATTGCCCGGACCGAAATTGGCGACATGCTCGGCCTGCAACTCCTCCACCCCCTGCAGTGTGGAATCAAAGCTGTTGTCGGCCAGGAAAGACAGCATGTTGGGCACCTCGATCAGGTGCGTCACCGATTCACAGTTGTTATGGGTACCGACCGCCAGGATGGAGAAACTGGCGCCGGTCTCGGTGTTACACAACGACTCCGCGGATGCCATCTTCATCGGTTGTTGCTCGAACATGAGCTTGGCCTGCCAATCACCGGTGAAGGCCAAGGCGATGCCGCTGGCGATCATCACCCAGAGCGCAAACCGGGTGACCGGCCGATACAACGTCCGCGCATCGTGCTCGAGTTGCTCGGCGGTCTTGCCGTACATGGCGGGTTCCGGATCGTCCGCGACCGCCACCGTCGACGATCCCACCCCGGCGCCGACCCCGACCGGTACGGTTTCCCGGAGCTTCTTGGCCCGCCGTGTGTTTCGGACCATCCACCAGATCCCGATCCCGGCGACAAAGGTCCCCGCGGTCAGGAAGGCACCGGCGATCGTGTGCGGGAATGCCGCCAGCGTGGTGTTGTTGGTCATCACAGCCCACAGGCTCTTGAGTTCTGGGCGGCCTCTGTCCTCGTTCCACTGCGCACCCACCGGGTGTTGCATCCACGAGTTGGCCGCGATGATGAACCAGGCCGAGGCGTTGACACCGATGGCGACCATCCAGATCGTCATCAGGTGCACCTTCTTCGGCAATCGGTCCCAGCCGAAGATCCACAGGCCCAGGAAGGTTGACTCCAGGAAGAACGCCACCAGGCCTTCCAGCGCCAGTGGCCCGCCGAAGACATCTCCGACAAATCGGCTGTACTCGCTCCAGTTCATCCCGAACTGGAACTCTTGCACGATGCCGGTGGCGACCCCCAGCGCGAAGTTGATCAGGAACAGCTTGCCGAAAAACTTTGTGGCCCGAAGCCATTGCTCCTTGCCGGTCACCACCCAGACGGTCTGCATGATCGCCACCATCGGCGCCAGCCCGATCGTCAAGGGGACCAGGATGAAGTGATAAACGGTGGTGATGCCGAACTGCCATCGGGAGACGTCGAGTGCGTCCATTTTTTCTCAATCGCCGGAGGTCTACTACGATCGGTAGTAGCTGCAGGTTACGCCTCGCTACTGAAGCCGAACAAGGCGATCAGGACCTTTTCGCTGTGCTGATGGCCACTTTCGACAGAATGGGACACATGGTCCGCTCCGGGCCGGGACCTTGTACCCAGACCGTGCTGCTCTACGCCGCGATACCTCGCTCGCCTGTTCTCGGCGACGGTATGCATAACTAAAAAATAGATCACCGAACGCTGTTGCGCGGCGTCAATGGGGTAACAAGAAAGCGGCGCCGCCAGAACAGGCGACGCCGCGACCGGTTTGCGACTTTTACTCGACGGCGCGATCGACCAACGCGGCGAACTCGTCCGGATGATCCGGGGGAACCATTGTGTAACCGTTCAATTCGGTCACCCGCGTGGCGAGCGTGATGCTCGATACCAGCCAGACGGCTTCGGCGCAGACCAGGTCCGCCGGACTCAACGGCTCGATCTTGGTCTCCCACCCCTCCTTTTCCGCCTGCGCGAACAAGGCCTGCTGGGTGGTGCCTTCCAGGATGCCGGATTCCGCCGGCGGGGTCGTCAACGTCTTGCCGTTCACCACGATCACGGTCGAGCGGGGACTTTCCAGCACGAGTCCCTCGCTGCTGGTGTAGATGACGTCATCACAGCCCTGCTCTTTGGCGTAGCGCAGGGCCGCCATGTTGGTGGCATAACTCAACGTCTTGGCGCCCAGCAACTGCCACGGTGCCGCGGCAGCGAGATCGACGGAGTACCCACGGGAGGCGGTGATCACCTTGACACCGTGTTCCCGCACGGTCGCGGCCCGTTCGGGCACCGGCCCCACGGTCAGATACTCGGTCGCGCCGCCGCCATCCCGCGTCAAACCCTTCTTGCCGCCTTCTTTCGCCGCCACCGCATCAACTGGTGCCGATTCCCGTCCACGGGAGTAGACCAGCCGCATCAGCCCTTCGATCGCGCCGTTCTCCTTGGCCCAGACACGGGCGCCGGTGGCGACCGCCTCGGCCCACTGCTCTTCGTCAGGGGCCGGCAGATCGAGTGCCTTGGCACTGCGCGCGAAGCGCTGCAGGTGCAGATCGACACAGCGGGCGGTGCCGTCACGGACCAGCAGCGTCTCGAAAACACCGTCGCCGCGCACGGCAGCGAGGTCGTCGGCGTGCAGAATCGGCACGTCCGGATCGAGAACAGCACCGTCAACAGTCACCAGAATTGGTTGAGCCATAGCGGCAAGGGTAGCGACCCTGCTCGTACCATTGAGAGGGTGACTGAACTGTTGGAATCATTGCGCCCGTCAGGAGCCGTCGGCGGCCTGGAAAATACGCCGGACGAAGCCGTGGCCTGGCATTTCGGGGACCCGTTCGGTGAGCAACGCGCCGCGGCCACCTCGGCAGCCGTCATCGACCGTTCGCATCGCGGTGTGATCGCCCTGACCGGAGAGGAAAGGCTGAGCTGGCTCAACACGATCTCGAGCCAATACGTCACCGATCTCGCGGACGGGCGCAGTGCCGAAGACCTGAGCCTCGACGGCAACGGCCGGGTCGAGGACCACTTCGTGCTCACCGAACTCGATGGCACGACCTGGATCGACACCGAGGCGTCGCGATCCGAGGCGCTGGCCGGTTTCTTGCAGAAGATGGTCTTCTGGGCGAAGGTCGAGGTCGCACCCCGCCCCGATATGGCGGTGCTGACGATACTCGGGCCCGCCACCCGCACCGGCGCGATTGCCGACCTGCTGCAGATCCCAGGTGCAGCAACGGTTTATGACGCCGGAAAGCTGCCCGACGGCGGATTCTGGCGGGTCATGCCCGCCCTGGGCGAACACGGATCGGTCGAATCGATCGATCTGATCGTCCCGACCGATCAGGTCGTCGCCTGGTGGAAGTCCTTGACCGCGGTCGGAGCGGTTCCCGCCGGGATGTGGACCTACGAGGCGTTGCGCGTGCCGGCGCTGCGCCCGCGGTTGGGCCTCGACACCGATGAGCGCACGATTCCGCACGAGGTCAACTGGATCGGCTCACCCGACGAGCAGGGTGCGGTCCACCTGAACAAGGGCTGCTATCGGGGCCAGGAGACGGTCGCCCGGGTCCACAACCTCGGAAAGCCGCCACGCCAGATGGTCCTGCTGCATCTCGACGGGAGCGCTGAGCACCGACCGGCCCCCGGCGACCCGGTCACCGTCGGAGGGCGCGCCGTCGGTCGTGTCGGCTCCGTCGTCGACCACTTCGAATACGGCCCGATCGCCCTGGCACTCGTCAAACGGGGCATCCCGGCGGACACCCAACTCGACATCAACGGGGCCAGCGCCGCGATCGACCCGTCCTCGGTACCGGCCGATGATCGCGTACAGGCCGGGCGTGCTGCCATCGACAAGTTGAAGGGCCGGTAGTCGGCGTGCGCAGCACCTTGGCCAGGCCCCGGGCAGACAAGTTGAAGGGCCGTTGAGTCTGGCGACGGGCACGGTGCTTGCTGTTTGCGCCGTGCACGAAGAACATGCGCTCGCCGGTGAAGTCGGACACAGTGCGATCGACAAGCGGGCCGTCGACGGGCCCGTCGACGTCGACGAGTTCGGCCTCACCATCGACCACGTCTGCGACACCAAACACCACGGCGGAATCGATCAGGCGGTGTACGCCTACGGTGACGACGAGGCCCGACGCTGGGCCGCGGAACTCGGGCGCGAGCTCCCCTACGGCTGGTTCGGTGAGAACCTTCGCATCGCCGGCATCGCGACCACCGACGCCACCATCGGCGAGCGGTGGCAGGTCGGCGACAACGTCTTGCTCGAGGTGACCATTGCCCGGACGCCGTGCCGCACATTCGCTGATTGGGCCCAGGAAGACCACTGGATCAAGCGCTTCTACGCGCGGTCGGACGTGGGTTGTTATCTCCGCGTCGTCGAGGGCGGCCAGGTGCGGGCCGGGGATCGGGTCACGGTGCTCTCACGGCCGGATCACGGCGTGCTGGTGCGGCATCTGATCACCGGGCCGGACACCGATTCGCTGAACAAATTGTTGGCGATCACCGACCTCCCGCCGAAGGTGGTCCGGGACGCGAACCGCTGGCACCGTCTGGCGAATCGGTGATCGCGACGCGATCTGCCAGTTGATTTACATAGCGCCATCCTGACACCGGTATGTAAAATTTCGCCACCGGCGCACGAGCTGGTCCGCATCACCCCTCCGGGCACGGTAGACTGTCTTTCACGACCATATTTGTAACCACAGAATGGGGCCGCCACATGTTTGGCCGCCCCTTCATTGCGCGAGGGGGTCCCCAATGGGCCGCGGCCGGGCGAAGGCGAAGCAAACGAAAGTTGCTCGTGAACTGAAGTACAGTGCTCCGAACACTGACTTCGACCGCTTGCAACGAGAGCTGTCAGCCAGCGAATCATCAGTTGACCCGAACGATGGGATCACTGACGATCGATGGTCCGATGAAGATGGGTGGCGACGGGCCTGATGGCCGTCGCGGGTCCGCGACACACGGACTCGGTCACCCCTTCATTCAACAGCCCCCTGAAGCGCTAGACCTCAGGCGGGCTGTTGTGATACCCCCATCACGGCGACGTTTGAGCCGCAATTGCTCACTCGCCCATGGCAATTCGATCAGGCCCGAGACGAATCAGGGCTCCGATACAAAAGGTTCGGCCGACGAGATCGTCGGCCGAACCTTTTTGCATCTGGGGGAAATCAGAACCGTGGGTGCTCGCCCATCAGTTCTGCAATCCCGTTCTTTGCGCCCTTGACCGGCTCGGCCTTGGTCGAGTGCGACTTCTTGATCGAGCCGAGCACCCAGCAATCGAGGTGCCGTGCGGTCAGTACCGCCAGGGCGCGATCAGTGTCTTCCGGCGCGACGACCGCGACCATTCCGACGCCCATGTTGAAGGTGCGTTCCATCTCTGCGCGTTCGACGCGGCCACGCTGCGCGATCATCTGGAAGATCGGTGCCGGTGACCAGGTGCCACGGTCCAGTTCGGCCACCAGGCCGCCCGGGATGACGCGGGCGAGGTTGTCGGCCAGGCCGCCACCGGTGACGTGTGAGAACGTGCGTACGTCGGTTTCCGCGGCGAGTGCGAGGCAATCCTTGGCGTAGATGCGCGTCGGCTCGAGCAGTTCCTCACCGAGGGTCCGTTCGAACTCCTCGACATGGCCGCCGAGATCCATGTGGCCCCACTCGAGCAGGACCTTGCGGGCCAGCGAGTAGCCGTTGGAGTGCAGACCCGAGCTACCCATCGCGATGACGACGTCACCGGGCCGGACCCGGTCCGGGGAGAGCACCGAGTCGGCCTCGACGATGCCGACGCCGGTGGCCGACAAGTCATAATCGGACTCGCCCATCAAACCCGGATGTTCGGCCGTCTCGCCGCCGAGCAGGGTGCATCCGGCTTCGACACAGCCGTCGGCGATGCCCTTCACCAGCTCAGCGACCACTTCGGGCACGACTTTGCCGACCGCGATGTAGTCCTGCAGGAACAGTGGTTCGGCGCCACAGACCACCAGATCGTCGACGACCATGGCGACCAGGTCGCGTCCGACGGTGTCATGCTTGCCCATCGCCTGCGCGACGGCGATCTTGGTGCCCACGCCGTCGGTGGACGATGCCAGCACCGGCTCGCGGTAGCCACCCTTGAGTTTGAACAGTCCGGCGAATCCGCCGAGGCCACCCATGACTTCGGGACGCAGGGTGCGCTTGGCGTGCGGGGCGAACAGCTGTACCGCCCGGTCGCCGGCATCGATGTCCACTCCCGCCGCAGCGTAAGAGGCGCCGCCGGGCTCGTTGTCGGTCATCTCGCGTCAGGTTCCCGTTCTCGAAAGGTTGGCAGGAAATCCTGCCGGGGCGGTGAATAATCCGGCTTCACGCTACCGGAGCGTGGTCTGGCCATTACTGATGGGCGGTTCGAAATCTGCGGGTACGGACATGCATGAACCCGGAGCCGATCTTCGCCGATCTTGCGGGCACCAGGTGCCGAACCGGTGAAACAGCACGATTTGGCGCTGTTTCACCAGCACTCAGGGTCGACGGACAGCGCTGGCGTTGTCGTTGTCTGTGATGACGTCCTGATCGGTTGCCGTCTTCTTGAGCATGGTCTCGAGGACCGCCTTGCCCATCGACGTCTCGCGCGGCAATTCGATGGGGTACTTGCCATCGAAACAGGCCGCACACAGGTTCGAGGCGGGTTGCTCGGTCGCGGCGATCATCTCTTCGGTGCTGATGTACGCCAGCGAGTCCGCGCCGATCGCCTGGCGAACACCCTCGACCAGGTGCTCTTCGGAGTCGGCACCATTGGCGATCAATTCGGCCGGCGAGGCGAAGTCGATGCCGTAGAAGCAAGGCCAGCGCACCGGGCTCGACGCGATCCGCACGTGCACCTCGGCCGCGCCTGCTTCCCGGAGCATCCGGACGAGCGCACGCTGGGTGTTGCCTCGGACGATCGAATCGTCCACCACCACCAGGCGCTTGCCCCGGATGACCTCTTTGAGCGGGTTGAGCTTGAGCCGGATACCCAGTTGACGAATGGTCTGCGAGGGCTGGATGAACGTTCGCCCGACATAGGCGTTCTTCATCAGTCCCTGGCCGTACGGGATACCCGATTCCTGGGCGTATCCGACCGCTGCGGGGGTACCTGATTCCGGGACCGGGATCACCAGATCGCCATCGGCCGGGAACTCACGGGCCAGGCGGCGACCGATCTCGACACGGGTGGTGTGCACCGACCGCCCGCTGATCACACTGTCGGGACGGGCCAGGTACACGAACTCGAAGACACAGCCCTTGGGCGTGGCCTCGGCGAAACGACTGCTTCGGACTCCGTCGGCGTCGATGGCCAGGAGTTCTCCGGGTTCGATCTCGCGGACGTAGGACGCGCCGACGATGTCGAGCGCGGCGGTCTCAGAGGCCACCACCCAGCCACGATCAAGGCGTCCCAGACACAGCGGGCGTACGCCGTGTGGATCCCGCGCGGCGTACAGCGTGTGCTCATCCATGAAGGTCAGGCAGAAGGCTCCGCGCAGCTTCGGCAGCAATTCCATCGCGGCCTGCTCGAGGGTTGAGTCCGCGGCGCCGTGTGCGAGCAACGCGCCCACCACGTCGGAGTCCGAGGTGGCGCCGCCGGCCCGACGGGAATCCATCACGCCGAGTTCGCGTGCCTCGCTGGCCAGGTCGGCGGTGTTGACAAGATTTCCGTTGTGCCCCAACGCAACACCGGTGCCGGCTGCGGTGGTCCGGAAAATCGGCTGCGAGTTCTCCCACGTGGTGGAACCGGTGGTGCTGTACCGGCAGTGGCCGATGGCGACGTGGCCCTGCATGGCGCCGAGCGTCTGCTCGTCGAAGACCTGGGAGACCAGGCCGAGATCCTTGAAGACGAGCACTTGGGATCCGTCGCCGGTCGCGATGCCGGCGGCCTCTTGTCCCCTGTGCTGCAAGGCATATAGTCCGTAATAAGTGAGTTTTGCCACATCCTCACCTGGAGCCCAAACGCCGAAAACACCGCATTCTTCCCGCGGTTCGTTCTCTGGCTGGTCGGCATCGAGCAGATTCTTGCTGTTGATCGACAGCTCGGTCACTTGCACTCCCATTGGTGGGCTGGTGGAGGGCCTACGAAAGAGTCTACGGGGCCGGGATTCTCCATTGCGAATCGCCGCGGCGTGTCGGCGCTCGCACGGATCGAGTGTCGGTTCGTCACACGCGCAAAAGCGGCAGCCAATGAACGATCTCGGTGGCCCGGCTTCCGGATGCGGAAACGCTGCCGTTCGCGAGTGCACCCGCGAGATCCAGTTGTCCGGTGGCCAGCAGCAGCCAGGTGCGGGGATCGGTCTCGACGACGTTCGGCGGCGTGCCCCGCGTGTGCCGGAGTCCTTCGATGCACTGGACCGCCACGAACGGCGGCACCCGCACCTCAACCGAACCGCCCGGCGCCAATTGGCCCAGGGTTCGCGCGGTCATCCGCACGGCGTCGGCGATCTCTTTCCTGGTCGGCTCGGCGGCTTCGGGATCACGCAGCCACGGCGCCACGGTTTCGACGGCTGTTCGCATTGCGGCCGGGTCGACCGACTTCTGAGGTGCCACAACCCCATCGTGGCACCCACTCGCCGTCACCCGGAACCACGGTCTCGCCCGCGCCGTCCAAATCGGGATATACGGTGAGCGGACGCGGTCACCGGGGGGTGCTCGTTTGGAGGGGGACACCCGATGCCATTGTTCGAATCAGATACTGCAGCGACGCGCGCTGATGCCGTCCGCCATCGCGCACTCGGCGCGGAGATCAACACCATCGACGCCACCACCTCCACCACAGACATCTCTCGGACTCGTTGCCCGGTTCGAAAGCGGGTATCCACGCAACCCGCAGCGGATCTGCGGTGGATACCGCGTACACCGCGGTGGCAACCCGATTGAGCGCGTATGCCGACGCCTCGGTCGCGGCCGCTGACACCTTCGGCAACACTGAAGTGGACTCGTCAACCACGTTCAAAGTGCTACGGCTGCAGTGACCTACACGGTCAGCGGCGTCAGGAAATGGCAGCCCTTGCTGTTGAGCCTCGCGGCAACAAGCCTTGAGACAGCCACATCGACTTCGAGACCAAACTGAACACCGCCCGTTCGGTGGCTCTGAACCAATACCAGTCGTCGGATGGGCACACTGCCGACGCAGCGTGGCAGAAAGCCGAAAAAGACCATCGGCTGGGTATCCGTGTAGCCGACGCAACAGACAAGGTGAGCCGTGCAACAACTCGCCGATGAGGACGATGCGGTGGCTTTTGCACTCGACGATGCCAACGATGAAGTGGACGCCACGAAGGGCGAGGTGGCTGCGGGCCGGGACTACGCTCCGCCGTCACTGGTGGGCCTGACGCCCGAGCAGGCCAAGACCGTTCTGGAGGATCCACGATTCCAGGAATGGGTGACGAACCATCCGGACGCCGCGAAACCGGTCTTGGACGCGGCATTTGATGCCGGGCTGGTACCGAAGACCTCCTATGGCCCTTTTCTTCAGAACTATTGGCTTCGAGAGTCTTTGGAAGAGGCCGGTTCGAAGACCTCATCTTCTGGCGCTCGTTTGACACCACGGAAGGCGCGCAGCAAGAACTCGCGCAGGCCACCGCACGCTGGGGAATACTCCCCGAGAACGTCGACACGTGGACACGCATCACGAACAAAGCCGACGACGGCAAGGAAAAATGGAGCCTGGGCTCGGGTGTCGGGCCTACCGGACTCATCATCGATATGAACGCCAGCATCAAAAATGGTGTCCAGGTTTTTCAGTATTACGTCCATCTCAACCCACTCACCTACAACCCCGAAAACATCGAAAGCATCCGAACCACCGGCATCAGCCATCGTCCCGTCCGTTGACCAGCACACTGAAGAGCGAAGCCAGATTGTCTACCGAGCACCATCGAAGGAACCCACACCCCGGCATCAGCTACGCCGATACGACCAACCGTCCACGGCGTTGCCGGCCCTCATCGGCGCACGGACTATCGTCTTGAAGAGAACCTGCACTTCGAAGGAGCGTCACCACCATCAGCGCCACCCTGCACACCACCGGACTCAGCGCCGGTCACGGCGAACGCACCCTGTTCTCTGATCTCGACCTCACGGTGGCCGACGGTGACGTCTTCGGCCTGGTCGGTCCAAATGGCGCCGGCAAATCAACGCTGCTGACACTGCTCGCCGGAGTCGGATCCGCGGACTTCGACGGCACCATCACGCTGAGCCCGCCTGACGCCGAGGTCGGCTACCTCGCGCAGGAAGCCGAGCCGACCCCGGGTGAGACCGTCCGCGAGTTCCTTGCCCGCCGCACGGGCGTGGCAGAGGCACAGTCGGCGATGGACGCCGCGGCCGAAGCACTCGGTGAGGGCGGCGACGATCTCTACTCCCCCGCTCTCGACCGCTGGCTGCACCTGGGTGGGGCCGACTTCGACGAACGCGCCGAGCAGGTCGCAGCAGATCTCGGCCTGACCGTCGACCTAGATCTACCGATGTCGGCGCTGTCCGGCGGGCAGGTGGCGCGAGCCGGGCTGGCCGCACTTCTGTTGTCGCGCTACGACATTCTCCTGCTCGATGAACCGACCAATGACCTCGACCTCGACGGCCTGGCGCAACTCGAGGAGTTCGTGTCGAGCTCGCGGACCCCGATGGTCGTTGTCAGTCACGATCGTGAGTTCCTGGCGCGCACCGTCACCGGAATCGTCGAACTCGACCTCGCCCAACAGCAGGTGTCGGTGTATTCCGGCGGCTACGAGGCATTCCTGGTCGAACGTGAGGTCGCCCGACGACACGCCCGTGAGGCATACGACCAGTATTCCGACACCAAGGATGCGCTGACCGATCGCGCTCAGATGCAACGCAATTGGATGGAACACGGGGTCCGCAACGCGCGCCGCAAGTCCAAGGACAACGACAAGGTCGGCAAGGGCCTGCGACTGGAGTCCACCGAGAAACAGGCCTCGAAGGCCCGGCAGACCCAACGCCGAATCGAGCGGCTCGAAGAGGTCGCGGAACCGCGCAAGGAGTGGGAGCTCCGCATGGAGATCGCGGCCGCGCCTCGTTCGGGCACCGTGGTCGCCACGCTCAACGAGGCAACGCTGACCCGCGGCGAGTTCACACTCGGCCCGATCAGCACCCAGGTCGACGCCGGTGATCGGATCGTCATCACCGGCGCCAATGGGTCCGGCAAGTCGACACTGCTCTCACTACTACTCGGCGCGCAGGTACCCGACTCGGGTTCGGCGTCGCTGGGGTCGGGTGTGCAGATCGGCGAGGTCGACCAGGCCCGCGGATTGTTCACCGGTGACACCGCTCTGGCCGATGCGTTCGCCGCGCAGGTCCCCGATCAGACCGACGCGGACGTCCGAACCCTGCTGGCCAAGTTCGGCCTGAAGGGGCATCACGTCACCCGCTCGGCCGACTCCCTGTCACCCGGGGAACGCACCCGCGCCGCCCTGGCCCTGCTTCAGGCTCGCGGCGTGAACCTGCTGGTGCTCGACGAACCCACCAACCACCTGGATCTGCCCGCCATCGAGCAACTCGAGCAGGCGGTCGAATCATTCTCCGGCACAGTGTTGTTGGTGACGCACGACCGCAGAATGCTGGCCACGGTCCGGGCAACGCGGCGTTGGCAACTGGCCGGCGGTCAGCTGACCGAGACCTTGGCCTGAGCCGAACCCCGTCACGAACTCGATCTACGATCGCCGCCGACGGACCCGCGGCTTCCAGGTCGAGTAGGCCAATGCGGTGAGCGCATCCGCGGTCTCGTCGCAGAACGACTCATGGTCGGCGAGCCCGACCGTCAACGCCCGGATGGCCGTTGTCGCAACAAGAAGGTCGAAGATCGAGTCCGCCCGCTTCTCTAGTGATTTCGGCGGCCACCCGGGCAGGTCGCCGCGAAGCAGATTCCGCAGCAGGACCCGGACATCGTGCTCCGACCGATTGACGAGGCGCTCGTAGAGATCACCCTCGTGCTGGTACGCGAGCATGAGGCCCGGAATCGCCGCCCGCGCAACAGGGTTTGCGAAATGCCGCAGGAAGAGCTGCGCCCACGTCCGCAGGTCGGCCCACAGGTCACCGGTGGCCTCCGGGACCACACCCGGCTCGACGGTGCCGAATGCGGCGTCCTCGATCAACGCTTCCCGACGCGCCCAACGGCGGTAGATGGTCGGCACCCCCACGCCCGAGCGCCGGGCCACCGCGGCGATCGTCGCCGCCTGAAAACCGCCCTCGACCAGCAGTTCCCGAGCCGCCCGCAGGACGTCGATGTCCTTCTGGGGATCACGTGGTCGACCGGGGGGCGGTTGGGCTGAGGTGGTCACCCGATGAAAGTACCGCAAAACCCACATTCAATTACGTTCCATGCCCTAACGTATTGCTTGTTGCCTCAGGCTCCCCCGATGAAGGAGACCATGCCCGTGTTGACACCCAACGACGAGATCCTGGCTCACCAATTGCCGACCACGTTCGACCACGTATCGCAGAGCGATCTGCGCTGGGTGGAACGCGTTGTGATGTACGGGTTCGACAAATCCGGCGACCTCAACGTGATGACCGGGATGGCCCGCTACCCCAACCGCAACGTGACCGACGCCTACGCAATGGTCACCAGTCGCAATGGCCAGGCCAAGGTGGTCCGGATGTCCACCACACTCAACCCGCAGACCGGTGGTCTCGGTGAATACACGATCGGCCCGTACACGTACACGATCGAAGAACCTTTGCGCCGGGTACGAACTCAGGTCGCACCCAACAACCAGGGACTGAGCCTGGATCTACGCCTGACCGGCCAGTTCGACGCCTACGAGCAGACCGCCGCGTTTCACCGGGTCCGCGGGCGCGTCTCGGAAGACGCGCGCCGGTTCTATCAGAACGGCATGGTCGAAGGCTGGATCGACATCGACGGTGAGCGCATCGAGATCGATCCGCAGCGTTGGTGGTTCGGTCGGGACCATTCGTGGGGCATCCGACGGGGAGGTGGCGGCGGCAGCCTTCCCGACGGAACCGAACTCCAGCCGACCGATCTGCCCGCGGGAGTCCTCTACTACATGGGGATCTTCCAATTCGACGACGAGCTGGTGCATTTCGCGCAACGGGAGAACAGCGACGGGTCGAGATGGCAGTTCGAGGGTGAAGTGCTCTACCCTCTCGGCTCCGACCGACCACACGAGGAGATCATCGATGTGGAGCACGACCTAAAATTTCGCGATGATGCCCGGGTCGTGTCCGGGGGGACCTTCACGGTCATCCGTGGCGACCGGTCGAGGAGCACCATCGAGGTGCATCCGATGACCGACTTCTGGCCCGGACTGGCCGGTTACGACCACTACAACGGTTACGCCAGCGGGTATTACCGCGGTGACGACTTCCTCGACGGTTTCACGGTGAACACGAACGATGCCGAGGCACTGGCCCCGGTTCGGATGCTCAGCGAGACCCTGTGTGAGGTCCGCATGGACGGCAAGGTCGGGCACGGATTGGTCGAGATGGTCTTCATGGGCGCCTACCCGCGCTACGGATACCAGGGCTGGTGAGGCCATGACACCGACCCCGCCGTCCCGACTGTCGGTCGACGAACTACCGGCCGCGCTCGAAGCCGTACTACGACAGAGGGTTCCGAACGCCGCCGGCGCCACCATCCTCGATTGGAGAGCCGCGCAGCAGGGATTCTCCACCGAGACATACCTCTTCGACCTGGTCGATGTCGGGCCGACGGCCGATGCCCGCGCCGAGGCGCAGGGTCTGGTGTTCCGGCGACCACCGGACTTCGCGGTCCTGCCGGACTTCGATCTCCGGCGGCAATACCTCGTGATGCAGCGTCTGGCCGGCTCGGCGGTCCCCGTGCCGAAGATGCGGTGGATCGACGCCGACGGAACCGACCTGGGAACGCCATACTTCGTCATGGACCGCATCGATGACGTCGTCACCGTCAGCGATGTCCCCGCATACCACCAGCAGGGCATCTACGCCGACGCCGATGACGCGGGCCGGGCGCGGCTGTGGAACGGATGTGTCGACCTCATCGCCCGGGTCCACCAGATCGATACCGCCGAAAGGCGCCTGGGTTTCCTGGATCTCGGCGGGTTCGGCACGAAGCCACCGCAGCGTCTGGTCAACTTTCTGCGATACGCGCTCAACTGGGCGGGCAACGGCAGTCCCCTGCATCCGGGCCTGGCGAATGCACTCGACTGGGCGGACCGCCACCTGTACGAACCGGCTCGGGTCACGTTGTGCTGGGGCGATTCCCGGATGTCCAACGTTCTCTACGCCGACGCCGACCACCATCCGGTCGCAGCACTCGACTGGGAGATCGCCTACCTCGGGGACCCGGGCGCCGACCTCGCCTGGATGTTCCTGACCGATTGGGTCAGCAGTCCACTGCAGGACCACAGTCCGGCCGGCGGAACGCCATCACGTCAGGAGACACTCGAACGGTACGAGCGGCTGACCGGAACGCGGCCGACCAACATGCTGTTCAACGATGTCACCGCTGCGCTACTGCTGGCCGTTCCCCTGATCAGGCTCAACACGAAACTCGAACTCGACGGTATCGATCTCGCCGACATCTGTGCCCAGCGCCTCGAGATCGTACTCGGTGGCGGCTGACGTCTACCGGCCACCGGACATCCACGTGCACCCGGCATTCCGTGGCACGATGGGACGATGGGCACGGAGGTCGGCAACCGGGAATTCAGCCGGGAGGACAGGCGGCGTTTTCGTCAGCAGGTGGGACGTTGCACGGAAGCGGTCGCGCGCATGCTGGCCGACGGGCTGTTCACCGACCAGGGAAACCCGCCGGAACCCCTGCTGGGCATGGAAGTCGAACTCAATCTTGTTGACCGTGCGATGAATCCGGCGATGGCAAACGCAGCCGTGCTCGACGTGATCGCCGATCCCGACTACCAGACCGAACTGGGCCAGTTCAACATCGAGATCAACGTGGCCCCCCGTCCCTTTGTCGGCGCCGACACCGTATCGCTCGAGTCGAGCCTGCGCGATTCACTGAACCGGGCCGAGGCGAGGGCCGCGACCACGGACAACCACCTCGTCATGATCGGCATGCTGCCGACCCTGCGGCAAGAGCACTTTGCGCATCAATGGATTTCAGCAAACCCACGCTATGACCTGTTGAACCAGCAAATCTTTGCTGCCCGCGGCGAGGACATCGAACTCGACATCACCGGTGTGCCTCTGGTGCCCGGCGACCGTCCCGACCATCTGCAGACATCGATTGATTCGATCCTGCCCGAGGCCGCGTGCACGTCGCTGCAATTGCATCTGCGTGTTGCCCCCGAGCGCTTCGCCGATCATTGGAATGCTGCTCAGGCTTTGTCCGGGGTGCAGGTGGCACTCGCAGGCAACTCGCCGTTCCTGGCAGGCAAGGCCCTGTGGCACGAGAGCCGCATCCCGGTTTTCGAACAGGCCACCGACACCCGCCCACAGGAGCTCATCAACCAGGGCGTGCGGCCGAGGGTGTGGTTCGGGGAACGTTGGATCACAACCATATTCGACCTTTTCGAGGAGAACACCCGATACTTTCCCGCCTTGCTACCGGTGGTGTCGGAGGACGACCCACTGGCGCAGTTGGAAGCCGGTGAGATACCTGAACTGACCGAACTCCGAATGCACAACGGGACCGTGTACCGGTGGAATCGACCGGTCTACGACGTCGTCGACGGGCAGGCGCATCTGCGCATCGAAAACCGTGTCCTGCCTGCCGGTCCGACCGTACTCGACATCATGGCGAACACAGCGTTCTACTACGGGGCCCTGCGCGGACTCGTCGACGCCGAACGTCCGATCTGGTCACAGATGACGTTCAATGCAGCAGCAGAGAATCTCCACACCGCGGCCCGAGACGGTATGGATTGTCAACTGTATTGGCCGACAGTCGGATGGGTACAACCCGACGAGTTGGTGTTGCGCCGGCTGCTGCCACTCGCCGAAGAAGGTTTGCGGGCATTCGGAGTCGCGGCCGACGTTCGGGATCGATACCTGACCATCATCGAGGGCCGGGCGATCAACGGGCAAACCGGTTCCGTGTGGCAACGCGCACGGGTGGCGGACCGGGAGGCGGCCGGCGACAGCCGTGAGGTCGCACTGTCGGGCATGCTCGGTGAGTACATCGATCGCATGCACGACGGTGCGGCCGTGCACACCTGGGATCTGTGACATCCCTTGATGTGTCCGGCCGCACCCATCGAACCTACTACCGGGTGACCACCGGTTCCGGCTCGAACGATTGCGCATGCTTGTTCGGATCCAGCAACCCGCTGACCTTGAGCCCGACCATCGTCAAGCCGGCAAAGATCAGCACGCCTCCGGCGACCCACATTCCGCTGTTCTCCGAACCGGTGGCGTCGGTGAGTCCCCCGGTTATGTAGGGCGCAGCGAAACCGGACAGATTAGCCAGTGAATTGATCAATGCGATCCCGGCGGCCGCTCCGACCCCGGTCAGGAACTCTCCAGGGATCGCCCAAAAGACCGGGTAGGCCGCAAACACTCCGATTGCGGTCAGGGAGATCACGACCATGACAGCGATCGGCGATCCCAGATAGAGCGCGATGGGAACAGTCAGTCCGGCAAGGAATACCGGTGCCGCGACGTGCCACGCCCTCTCGTACTTGCGATCCGAATGTCGCGTCCAGTACACCATCGCCAGTGCTCCGAAGAAGAACGGGACGGCCGTGATCAGGCCTGTCTGGAACAGGTTGAAATCGGTACCGAAGGTCTCCGAGAATCCGGCGATGATCGACGGCAAAAAGAAGCTCAGTGCGTAGATCCCGTAGCCCACACCGAATTCCACGAGCGCGAGTCCGAGTACCAGTGGACTGGTCAGGACACGTCGGAGAGTCCACGGATCGCCCGCTTCGGTTTCCTTTGCATCCGCGTCCATTGTCGCCGTCAGCCAGGCACGTTCTTCCGGGTCGAGCCACTTGGCGTCCGCAGGCCGGTCGGTCAGATAGAACCAGCACACGATTCCCAGGATCACCGCGGGTAACCCCTCGACCAGGAACATGATGCGCCAGCCCGAGAATCCCATGAAGTCATGGCTGTATTGCATGATTGCCGTTGACACTGGGGCCCCGACCACTGCGGACACCGGAACCGCAAGCGCAAACAATCCGATGGCCTTGGCCCGCTGGCGTCGCGGGAACCAGAACGTCAGGTACAAGATGACACCTGGGTAGAAACCTGCCTCCGCAATGCCGAGAAGGATTCGCACGACGTACAACACGCCGGCACTGTTCACAAAGGCCATCGCCATGGCAATGATGCCCCAGGTCACCATGATTCGGGCGACCCACATACGCGCACCGAACTTGTGCAACGCCAAGTTGCTCGGGATCTCGAACAGGAAGTACCCGACGAAGAACAAGCCTGCGGCGAGGCCGTAGGCAGCTTCGCTCAGTCCCAGGTCCGCACTCATCTCCAGCTTCGCGAACGCAATATTCGTCCGGTCGACGTAATTGATGAAGAACAGAACCGCGATGAACGGGATCAACCGGCGTGACACTTTTCGCATCACACGTTCGCCGAGTACATCGAGTTCGTCGGCGGCCTGTCCCCCGACCTTCACTCCAACCTGCTGCTTGTTTGCCATTTCCGTTCCTCAACCAGTAGCGGATGTCAGATGGGTGGCGGAATACCACCCGGGATAAATCGGTCCAAGACATGCATCAGCCACTCCGCATCCTCAAGAAACCGAAGAATTGCAAAAGGGCCTTTGAGTGTCTTCAGTTAGAAATAGGCGGAATCTTGAAGGCCAGAAAAGAATGAACCTGGCACTCCAGTGCACCACTGGTCCGCCCCAGCATCATTCGGTGACAAAAGGCGTGGACCTGAATCCAGGTCCACGCGTTGCATGCACAGCGTTCGTGCGTACATGCCGAATCCTCTCCGGAGTTCCCCATACACCCAACCTCTGGGGCTCCAACGATGCTTGGACAAGTTGACGATAGTGAGTCTTGCATACAATCGGCCGTCCGATGGTTTCTTTTGCGTTACTTCTAATCGCCCCAACGCCACACCCCGCGTAACCCGAACATTTCAATTTGATCCCTTTATCGCAGCACGTAGACAACTGAAAACCGGACATTCAACAGGAAAATCGGAAATCTCGCAGCCGCCGATGCTCACCAATTGAACATCATCAAATTCTTTACCGCTCCGGATAAGAAACTCGCCGCCGATGACCGCTCAGCAGAGACTCACGACCTGCGGACCGGCCACTCATCCGTGGGCAGCGCCCACATCTGCTGCGCCCTTTCGTCGCCAAGCGCCCGGAGCTTCCCCGACAGAGCGCTTGAAGGCTCGGTTGAAGGCCGATTCGGATTGATATCCAACAGCATTCGCGGCCTGCGCAACACTGAGTGAACCGTTCTGCAGCAGTCGGGCAGCAAGCTGGAACCGCCATCGGGAAAGGTAGGTCATCGGCGGTACCCCCACGTAGGCGGTGAACCGATCGGCAAACGAGGAGCGGGACATGGCCACCTCGTGGGCCAGTCCTTCAAGCGTCCACGGCTCGGCGAACCGACCGTGGATGAGCCGCAGTGCCGAACCGACGTCGGGGTCGCGAATGCCGGCCGCCCAGCTGCGAGCGTCTGAGGACAACCCGTCGATGTGGGCACGGAGCGCTTCGACAAACATCAGTTCCGACAGTTTCGCGAGCATCGCCTCCTGCCCGGCGTTGCGACCGTCACTCGCCTCGAGGGCCGCGTCGAGCAGCCGCGACATCCAACCCCAGCTACGACTCGACACAGGGGCGTGGACCATGCGCGGCAACGATTCGAGCAACGGGTTGAACGGATGCCGGTCACAGGCGAAGTATCCACACACGATCCGGCAGCGATCGGCGTTCGTGTCGCTGTTGATGTCGATGACGAACGGCAGGGCTTCAGTCAACGGCCGGTAGTACCGAGACAGATCCGGCTGCCCGCGGAGGCCCTGAGCCGATGCGAGCAGGTGCGCCTCGCCGCTGGAGACGATCACCATCTCACCGGCCCGCAGCAACTGCGCGGGTTCGGGCGCATCGACCGTCTCGACCCAACAAGAACCAAGAGTCAGGACGTGGAAGGCGATCAGGTGTTCGGCGTCCGTGGCGATCTTGGCAGCGATCACATCGGTGGGTGGACTCTCGAGAACAAAGGGCGAGCGGGCATCGATGTCGAAGTACACCGCACCGGTCAACCGCACAGCGAGCAAAACGTCGGATAGGACGTCCATGGCGTGACTCCCGGACGATCGGACAACTCTCCCGGACGTGCGGCAAAGACCGAGCCGCAACGTGGACGTACGGGCAAGTCCTTCGGGGTAATGGGCATTCCCGCACGTCACCGCTGCTTCGTACCGTTCAACTACCCAGTCTCCCACCATGTGAGTCCGTACAGAAGGAGCACACCAAATGTCCGCTATCGAAGCCACCCCGGATGCCGTCATCTCCGAGTTGCGTCAGACCATCCGCGGTCCGCTGATCGGTCCCGAAGACCCCGATTACGACGAGGTACGGAAGGTCTACAACGCGGCCATCGACCGTCATCCGGCGGCTGTCGCCTGCGTCGCGGATGTCGCCGACGTGATCGCCTGCGTCAACTTTGCGCGCCGCCATCAGATCCCCATCGCGGTCCGCGGCGGCGGTCACCACGGTGCCGGGTTCAGCGTGTGGGATGACGCCCTGGTGATCGACTTCCGCACACAACGCTCTACCACCGTCGACCCGCAGGCAGGCACCATACGCGTGGACGCCGGATGCACCTGGGGCGATGTGGATCATGCCAACGCGGCATTCGGGAGGGCCACACCGTCCGGCTTCGTCTCCACAACCGGAGTTGCAGGACTGACATTGGGTGGTGGTACCGGCTATCTCACAAGGCATTTCGGGCTGACCATCGACAATCTGTTATCCGCCGACGTGGTGTTGGCCGATGGGTCTTTTGTGACCGCAAGCGCCGACAGCCAGCCCGATCTGTTCTGGGCGCTACGCGGCGGTGGCGGAAACTTCGGCGTGGTCACCTCGTTCACATTTCGATCTCACCCGGTGGGTGACGCCGGTGAGGTCATCGGCGGGCCGGTCCTCTACGACATTGCCGATGCCGAGGAGGTCTTCAGGTGGTACCGCGACCTGCTCCCGACGCTGCCCGACGAGCTGAACGGCTGGATCGGTGTCCTGGAGGTCCCCGGCGGGCCGCCCTTCCCCGAGGAGTTGTGGGGCCGAAAGGTCTGCGGGATCGTGTGGTGCTATTCGGGGCCGCACCAGCAGGCCGACCAGGTCTTGGCACCCGTTCGGGACTTCGGCTCACCGCTTCTGTTCGGCCTGGCACCGATGCCGTTTCCCGTGCTTCAGAGCGCGTTCGACGGTCTGCTGCCCACGGGCTTGCAGTGGTATTGGAAGGCCGACATCTTCGAGGAGATCACCGGTACCGCGATCCCGCTTCACCGTCGGTACGGCGAAGCCCTCCCGTCGTCCCTGTCGACAATGCACTTGTATCCGATCAGCGGCGCTGCCGAACGTGTCGCGGCGGACGCAACCGCATTCCCCTACCGCAACGGCGGATGGAACGGAGTCATCGCCGGGATCGATCCCGATCCCGCCAATCTGGGACGGATCACAGAGTGGGCCAAGAACTACTGGGAGGATCTGCACCCGACTTCTGCCGGCGGCGGCTATGTGAACATGATGATGGACGAAGGCCGCGAGCGCGTGCAGGCCGCCTATCGGGGCAACTACGATCGGCTCGCGGACATCAAGCGAACCTATGATCCGCACAACCTCTTTCGGATCAACCAGAACATCGTGCCGACGTGATCCCCGACGCGGCTGTTCACCGGGCCGCGTTCTTGATGAATTCTTCTACTCCCGCAGCAGGTTTGGTGCCGCCGAAGTAGCCGCCGCGAACATGGCGCCGCTGGGTGTTGTCGTCGGTGGCCCGGGCCGCGGAGTGCCAGAGGTAGGCGTCGTGCAGGATGATGTCGCCGCGTTCGGCGTAGATCCCGACCTCACCGCGGATCTTTTCAAAACCCAACGGCATCTCGAAAGGTGGCTTACGACCGGTCCGTCCACCGGATGGCCGAGCGGTGTCGGGAACGGATACGCCGTTGACGTTGCGGTACGGGGCCGGGGTGTCCCAGAGGTGACTGCCCGGAACCACCCGCAGAAACCCGTTGGCCGGACTGGTTCCATCGACGTGCAGGGTGAATGCCGTACCGGGCCACACATCCAGACTGGGGCTGGACTGCCAATCCGAATGCCACCCGATTCGGGTGTATCCGGACTCCTTCCCGGGACGGGCGTCCTGATAGACAACCCCATACTGCTCGTGATCACGTAACCAGGAATCAGGGCCGAGGATTCGGTTCATGACCTCGCGCATCACAGGGCCGGAGATCGCAGAATCGACAGCGGGCGACACCTCGCTGACGTATTCGACATAGTTGGCGAACTTCTCGGCCTTGGCGGCCTCGTCGAGGAAAATGGTCGACCCGTATCGGGCATCCAACTCCCCGGCGATCACACCATGTTGCGCGGCAACACATTCCGATTCGATGGCGTCGACGTCGGCCGCACTCAGCGCACCCCGCAGGGTGGCATATCCATACATGTCATAGAACCAGACCAGGCCCTCGAGATCGTCGGGACCGAAGACGCCGGGTGTGGAAAGCGGTGCAGCCATGGACCAGACTTTAGGCGCGCAACGGCAATCCGTCAGCGCAAGTGCCCTCGATCACTCATCGAACATCATCTCGACGGCCGATATCCGCGCGCGATCTGCCCCAAACACAAAGAGACCGACACCCTTCCGATCACCGATGACCAAGGCGACGGCAACCGTGTTGCCGGACGCCAGATGTTTGTGCGACCGCACCCCGGCGAGCTGCCCGATGACGCGATCGACGCCGGTGGCCGCACCACCGAGGACAACAACCTGCGCATTGGGGTCCAGGTGATCGCGAGCGCCCGAGACGTCCCCCTGCGAAGCGGCCTCGAGGAAACGTGCGACGGTTGCTTTTGCATCCGCACCGACCCGCCGAAGCCCTTTGGCAAACCCGATCGTGCCGCCGATCCCCTGGTTCCGTAACAGTGCGCCGGACAGTTTCGCCCCGACCGGCACCGCGGCGACGCCGCAGCGCGCGAACTGCGTGATCATCTGCGGCAGTTCCCAGTAGGCGGCGAGTCGGGCGATGCGCAGATCGTCGCCGGCGTCGCACAGGTCGTATCGGATGAAGACGGGCACGCGCAGCGTCACCTTCGGCGACATCTCGACTTCCAGTTCGAGGTCCCGGATGACGGTGCGCTCCCCTACGAAGTCGGTACCGCGATGAAAGGTGATGTTCCGTGGACCGATGAACGTGTCGTAGAAACGCCTGATCTCGGCTCCGCCGACGTGAGGCCGTGATCCGACGGGATCGTTGACGATGCCGTCGTCTACGAACAATCCGGCCCACTCGTCACGGTCGTGGGCACTTGCGGCGGCAGGCGAACGTTCAACGAGTGCAAGCATCCGATCCCGGCCATACATCGCCATCGGTTGACGCCACCTTTCCGAGATCCAGAACGTGTTCTACCCTCAAGGTAGAACACGTTCTAGCGCCGAAGTCGCGAAGGGGTCGCTCCCGCTTCGGGTGGGTGAGAGTCGATGTGACGCCGATCAGTCTTTGGTCACCAGTCCGCGACCGGTGATCTGTGGGAGGTCGAGGGCGGTCAGCAGCCCGGGTGGAGCATCCACCACGGCCTCCACCGCGTTCACCAACCGCATTGCGGTGACCAGCATTCCGGAATCGTTGTGGTCGCCGTTCTCGCCATGGTGGACGAAGTCGACGGTCATCACCGGGTCGCCCTTGATCTCGATGCGGTAGCAGCCGTCGCCGTGGCTCGGGATGGGCCACTCCGGCTGAGCGTCGCGCTGGGTACGGGTGACGTGTTCGAGGACGATCCGCGGCACCCCGTTCACGGTCCCGATCACCTCGAAACGCACTGCGGCCATGGTGCCTTTCGCGATGTGGCAGGAGGCGATGTCGTAGTCGCTCTCGGCCGGACGACGGTCGATCTTCTCCACCAGCGGTTCGTCCAATGTCACATCGAGACCCGCCGCGAGTTGTCGCACCACCGGCCCCCAGGCCAGCGACAGAACTCCTGGCATCCACAGCATCGACTGGGTGTCCATCGGTTTGCCGAAACCGAACAGCTCGGTCATGGTCATCGGCTGGTAGTACGTCGCATAGTCGGCGATCTCGGCAACGCGCAGCTCGTCGATCCGCTTGGAGAGCGATGTCATCGCCAGTGGCAGAACGTCATTGGCGAAACCCGGATCGATACCGTTGACGTGCAGGGTGGCATTGCCCCCGCGGGCCGCACTGCGGATGCGTTCATTGAGCTCTGCCGGCAGCACACCGTCGGGGTATACCAGCGCGACCGGACCGGACGAGACCACGTTGATCCCCGCGTCGAGGAACCCGATCAGGTCGTCGACCGCCTCCATGATGCGGTCGTCGGTCATCGCGCCGTGCACGATGCAGTCAGGCTGCAGCGCCAGCAGCGCTTCGGTGTCGTCGGTGGCTGCGATGCCGATGTCGCGGCCCAGCCCCGCCAACCGGCCGACGTCTTTGCCGACCTTGTCCGGGTTCGACACCCACACCCCGACCAGTTCGAGTTCGGGGCGGGCCAACACCCCCGCTATCGCCAGCTTTCCGATGGTTCCGGTGGACCACACCACAACACGCAACGACACCACAGACCTCCGAACGCAGGAACTAGAACGCGTTCACCCTAGCCTGCCAACCCCCGATGATGTGCCCTTTTGGCGAACAAAACCCCAGGTGGGGACCGCCAAAAGGGCACACTATCGGGTTCAGGAGAAGAGTTTGGGGAGGGTTCCCTCGAAAGCCTCACGCAGCTCGGTGAGCGGCACGGTGAACGCATCCTGGACCTCGACCGAGTCGCTGCCCTGATCGACGACACCGATGCGGGTCCACGGCATCTGCCGCGCATCGAGCATGCCGCAGAAACGGACCTCCTCGGAGCGCGGCACCGCGACCAGCACCCGGCCGGACGACTCGGAGAACAGCCAGACAAACGGGTCGGCACCCTCGGGCAACACGATCCGGCAGCCGGTCTCGCCCGCCAGCGCGGCCTCGACGACGGTCTGCGCGAGCCCGCCCTCGGACAGGTCGTGCGCAGCCGAGACCAGACCGTCACGCGATGCTGCAGTGAGGATTTCGCCAAGCAGACGTTCGCGCTCGAGGTCGACCGCCGGCGGTGTACCACCGAGGTGATCGTGGGCCACCTGCGACCAGATCGATCCGTCGAACTCGTCGTGGGTGTCACCGAGCAGGATCAGCGTCTCGCCGAGCTCGGTCCCGAAGCCGGTCGGGATGCGTCGACGCACATCGTCGATCACACCCAGGACACCGACCACCGGGGTCGGCAGGATTGCCGTCGCACCGGTCTGGTTGTAGAAGCTCACGTTGCCACCGGTCACCGGGATGCCCAGTTGCGCACAGCCATCGGCCAATCCGCGGACGGCCTGCTGGAACTGCCACATCACGCCCGGATCCTCGGGCGAGCCGAAGTTCAGGCAGTTGGTGACGGCCTTGGGCGTGGCGCCACTGACCGCAACGTTGCGGTAGGCCTCGGCCAGTGCCAGCTGCGCACCGCGGTACGGGTCGAGGTAGGTGTACCGACCGGAGGCATCGGTCGACAAAGCGATTCCGCGACCGGACGATTCGTCGATGCGGATCATGCCGGAGTCGGCGTGCTCGGCCAGGACGGTGTTGCCGCGGACGTAGCGGTCGTACTGTTCGGTGATGAACCGGCGACTGCACAGAGCCGGTGACGAGATCATCTCCAGCAGGGTGGCCCGCAGCTCTTCCGGCGATTCCGGCCGCTTGAGATCTTTTGTGCTCGAAGCGATCACATCGTCCTGCCACTCGGGGCGGGCAACCGGGCGCTCGTAGACCGGACCGTCGTGGGCCACGGTGCGCGGCGGTACGTCGACCACGGTTTCGCCGTGCCACGTGATCTCGAGATGCTCACCGTCGGTGACCTGACCGATGTCGGTGGCCAGCACGTCCCACCTGCGGCAGACCTCCATGAACGCCTCGACGTTCTCGGGGGCGACCACCGCGCACATCCGCTCCTGCGACTCGCTGGAGAGAACCTCGGCCGGGGTCATGCCGGTGGCCCGCATGGGCACCTTTTCGAGTTCGATGTGCATGCCACCGTCGCCCGCCGCGGCCAATTCCGAGGTGGCGCAGGACAATCCGGCACCACCGAGATCCTGGATACCGATGACGATGCCGGCCTTGTACAGGTCGAGGCAGCACTCGATGAGCACCTTCTCGGTGAACGGGTCGCCCACCTGGACCGCAGGCAGCTTCTTCGGTCGACCGCCGGCGCTGTCGTCGAACGTCTCCGACGCCAGGACGGACACACCGCCGATGCCGTCGAGTCCGGTCCGGGCGCCGAACAGGATGATCCGGTTGCCGGCACCCGAGGCGAACGCCAGGTGCAGGTCTTCGACCCGCATGACACCGGCACACAGCGCGTTGACCAGCGGGTTGCCCGCGTACGACGCATCGAAGACGGTCTCGCCACCGATGTTCGGCAGGCCGAGAGAGTTGCCGTAACCGCCGACACCGCGGACCACACCGTCGACCACCCGGCGGGTGTCGGGGGCATCGGCCGCACCGAAGCGAAGCTGATCCATGACCGCGATCGGACGGGCACCCATCGCCATGATGTCGCGGACGATCCCGCCGACACCGGTGGCGGCACCCTGGTACGGCTCGACGTAGGACGGGTGGTTGTGCGATTCGACCTTGAACGTGACCGCCCAGCCATCACCGATGTCGACGACGCCGGCGTTCTCGCCGATTCCGGCGAGCATCGACGACCGCATCTCGTCGGTCGTGGTCTCGCCGAAGTAGCGCAGATGCACCTTGGATGACTTGTACGAGCAATGCTCGGACCACATCACCGAGTACATCGCCAATTCGGCGGCGGTCGGGCGGCGACCGAGGATCTCGCGGATCCGCTGATACTCATCATCCTTCAAGCCCAGCTCACGGTAGGGCTGCGACTGATCGGGGGTATCGGCGGCGACAGAAACGGTATCTAGGTCTGCACTCACGAGAACAGTCTAGGTGGTGCCGCACCGCCCGCTGACCACGCCGCCTCCGAGGACCCGCCAACGGCACCGTTCCCGACTGTCTCCGGGTCCCGAACCGGCCAGGCGCCGGGTAGTCTGTGCCTCGCGTGCCGGGGGTGGCGCGCCCGGGGGGACACGGGGGACGTCATGAATGACAGGGCAGCTACACCGGGCTCTCGCTCAGCGGTGGCCAAAGCACGCCGGCTGTTCGACTTCGCGGTGCTCAGCCTCGGCATCCCGGTCGACACCGAGCAGTACCCGCCCGACCGGGACAAGGCCACACTCGCCTTCACCCGGGCCACCGAATGGGACCCCACACTTGCCGACGCCTGGCTCGGACGACTCGCCTGTGGCGACAACTCCCCTGCCGTGATCCTGCAGCTGTACCGGACCCGGGCCAACATTGGCGCCGAACAGCGACGACTCGGCCTGCCCGCCCGCACTCTTTCGGGGCGATTCTCGACCGGCTTGTACATCGACTACCCACTCGCCGACCGGACCGAGGCCATCACCGCCTACGCCGCCACCCTCATCGCCGGCGGCGACCACCAGGGTGCCGAAGCGGCGCTCGACGAAGCCGCCGCCACCGTGGCCGGCCGCGCGCCCATCATCGACTACCTGCGGGCCAGCCTGCACTTCAAAACCCAGCGATGGCCCGACGTGCTCACCTCGTTGGCCGAGTCCGGCTCGTGGTCGGACGCCTACATGAACGCCGGCGCCGATCTCATGGCCGGTTCGGCGTGCGTGCAGATGGGGTTGTTCGCCGAAGGTGTCCGGCGGCTCGAGGCCGCCCAGGAAGGCCCGATCCCGGCGGCGGCCACCGCGGCTATGTTCACCCACGGCCTGGCACTGCGCGAGCAGGGTTCCGAAACAGCGGCGCGCGAACGATTCGAGGCTGTCTATTCCCGCGACCCATCGTTCGCGGCCAACGCCAAGGCGCTGTCCGATCCACGATTCCGGTTGGTGATCAACACAGCCGAAGAGATCGACGCGCGCACCGACAGGTGGGATCCGACGTCTGTGCCCGACGCGCCGGTCCCCGGCAACGTCGGCGGCGACCCCGGATTGCTGGCGACCGCCCAGGCCGAACTCGACGAACAGATCGGACTGGAGTCCGTCAAAACCCAGGTGGCCAAACTCGAGTCCGCCGCCAAGCTCGCCAAGATCCGGTCCGACAAGGGTCTGGCGACCGGGCCTCGGAGTCTGCATCTGGCATTCACCGGTCCCCCCGGAACCGGCAAGACCACCATCGCGCGCATCGTGGCGAAGATCTACTGCGGACTCGGCTTGATCAAAACCGATGCAGTGGTGCAGGTTTCACGTCGCGATCTGGTCGGCGAGCATCTCGGCAGCACCGCGATCAAGACCTCGGAGGTGATCGACCGGGCGATGGACGGCGTCCTGTTCATCGACGAGGCCTACACCTTGATCCAGAGCGGGCTCTCCGGCGGCGACGCGTTCGGACGTGAAGCCGTCGACACCCTGCTCGCCAGGATGGAGGACGACCGCGACCGGCTCGTTGTCATCATCGCCGGCTACGACGCCGAGATCGACCGGCTGTTGTCGGTCAACGAGGGCATGTCGTCCCGCTTCGCCAAGCGGATCCGATTCGACTCCTACCGCCCGAGCGAGCTCGCCGGAATTGCCGAACTGATTGCCCGCAAACGTGATTCACTCCTGAGTCCGGAGGCACTCCAAGAGCTCGAATTCGCCTGCGGACCGCTCTATCACCAGATCCAGACGGACCCGTCCGGTGGAGAGCGCCGTTCCATCGACCTGGCCGGAAACGGGCGGTTCGTGCGCAACGTGGTCGAAAGTGCCGAGGAAGAACGCGAACACCGGCTCACCAGCGGCGACATCGACCTGGCCGACCTCGACGACGACGCCCTCATGCGCATCGAGGTCGCCGACATCCAGGCCGCGCTGGAGAACGTGCTGCGATCCCTGCAGCGCCGGCCGGCCTGAGCGCTCAGCCCCGGCGGGTGACCTCGAGGATCGTCTCGGCCAGCTCCGGGCGACAGATCACCAGATCCGGCAGGTAGACGTCGCGCTGGTTGTACTGCAGGGCAAGCCCATCGGCCCGGCTGCACCACAGCCCCTGCGACTTCGCCACCGCCACCGGCGCCGCCGAATCCCACTCGTACTGGCCACCGGCGTGAACGTACGCGTCGGCCTCACCCCGGACCACCGCCATCGCCTTGGCACCCGCCGAACCCATCGACAGAAGCTCACCACCCACCGCCGCAGCGACATCCGCCGAGAACGCCGGCGGACGCGACCCACTGACCACCACTCGCGGCACGTCCCCCCGCGGTGTCGCGGCCAGGCCCACCGCAGGCGCGACGGGCTCACCGTCGCTGAGGTACGTCACCCCCAGCGCCGGCAACGCCACCGCACCCACGGTCAGGCCCAGATGCTTTTCCCAGAGTGCAACATGCACCGCCCAATCGCCACGGCCCTCGGTGCCGTACTCACGGGTGCCGTCGACCGGATCGACGATCCACACCCGGTCGGCGTCGAGGCGGGCAAGATCATCGAACGATTCCTCGGACAACACCGCGTCACCGGGACGCTCCTGCGCCAACTCTTTGAGCAGGAGAACATTCGCCCGGAAATCGCCGGCGTTACCGAGATCTTTGCCGGTCAACCCGGACGTGGCACGTAGGTCGAGC
This sequence comes from Williamsia sp. z34, assembly GCF_059553395.1. Taxonomy (NCBI): domain Bacteria; kingdom Bacillati; phylum Actinomycetota; class Actinomycetes; order Mycobacteriales; family Nocardiaceae; genus Williamsia; species Williamsia sp. z34. Next base: position 261,190 of record NZ_JCANWW010000006.1, read on the forward strand.
AACAACTCGCCGGCGGCAGTGGCCAACCGACCTGCCAGCTCGAGATCCTTCGGGTTCGCAGTCACACGCCCAGGCTACGGCGAATCGACTCGGCAACGTCCCTGGGCGCACCGTCGGTAGGGGTGATGACAACATCCGGGTCGGTCGGTGGTTCGTATGGTGAGCTGATCCCGGTGAAATGCGGCACCTCACCGCGCCGCGCCTTGGCGTACAAACCCTTGGGATCTCGTTGCTCGCACAGATCGAGGGGTGTATCGATGAACACCTCGTAGAACGGGATCCCTCGCTGCGCGTGAATCTCTTTGGCCCGCTGCCGTTCCGCCGCGAAGGGACTGATCAACGACACGATGGCCACCGCGCCGGAGTCGGCGAACAGCGCGGCGACCTCCGCGGTCCGGCGGATGTTCTCCCGCCGATCGTCGTCACCGAACCCGAGGTCGGAGTTGAGGCCGTGGCGCAGGTTGTCGCCGTCCATCAGGTAGGCAGGCCGGCCCTCGGCGACCATCGATCGCTCCAATTCCACTGCTATGGACGATTTGCCGGCACCAGAGAGGCCGGTCAACCAGATCGTGGCACCCTGGTGGGCCCGCTGCTGCCGCGTGACCGACGAACTGTGCCAGACCACGTGGGAATCACGGCTCACCGGACCGTTGATCATTCCGGCGCCGACCGTCTTGTTCGTCGCCTCATCCACCAGGATGAAGCTACCGGTGTCGCGATGCTGACGATAGGCGTCGAACATCATCGGTTGCGCGGTACGCACCGTGATCCGCCCGATCTCGTTGAGCTGCAGCCCTTGGGCGTTTCCGTCTCGATGCAGCGAGTTCACGTCGAGGCGGTACGTGAGATCGCCGATGACCGCTTTCGTCTCACGGGTGGCGCTCTGCAGCGTGTACCGGTTACCGGGCTGCAGCGTGGTGTCCTCGGAGAACCAGCAGACCATCGCGTCGATGTCGCGGCCGACGTGTGGCCGGTTGCCCGGACGGGCCAACATCTCCCCCCGGCCGATGTCGATGTCGTCGGCCAGCGAGATCGACACCGCCATCGGCGCAAAAGCCTCGTCGATCTTCGCTCCACCCGGACCCCAGATCTCCGACACCGTGGTGGTGAACCCGCCGGGCAACGCCACGACCTCGTCGCCGGGTTTGAAGGTGCCGCTGGCGATCGTGCCGGCATAGCTACGGTGATCGGTACCGTCGCCGAGCTGGGGCCGGATGACATATTGCACCGGAAACCGCGCGTCGATGAGGTTGTGATCGGAGGCGACGTGCACGTCCTCGAGGTGTGTGAGCAATGACCCACCCTGATACCAGGGCATATTCGCGGACGCATCCACCACGTTGTCACCGCGCAGAGCCGAGACCGGAATGAAGCTGAGGTCGCTGACCTCGAGTTTGGTGGCGAACGCGGCGAACTCGTCGCGGATCGTGTTGAACCGGTCCTCCGACCAATCGACCAGATCCATCTTGTTCACGCACAGCACCACATGTGCGACACCCAGCAACGACGACAAGAAGGCATGGCGCCGGGTCTGTTCGAGAACTCCCTTACGGGCGTCGATGAGGATCAGGGCCACGTCGGCGTTGGAGGCCCCGGTCACCATGTTCCGGGTGTACTGCACGTGTCCCGGGGTGTCGGCGATGATGAACTTCCGCTTGGGTGTGGCGAAGTACCGGTAGGCGACGTCGATCGTGATGCCCTGCTCACGCTCGGCACGCAGCCCGTCGGTCAGGAGCGCCAGGTCCGCGTATTCGTCTCCACGCGCAGCGCTGGTCCGCTCGATGGATTCCATCTGATCGGCAAAGATGCTCTTGGAGTCGTAGAGCAACCGTCCGATCAGTGTCGATTTGCCGTCGTCGACGCTGCCGGCGGTGGCCAGGCGCAGCAATGCTTTTCGGCCACCGATCGCTGTTCCGGCGGCGAGCGCCTCATGGTCGACGGTCATCAGAAATAGCCCTCCCTTTTGCGGTCTTCCATGCCGGACTCGGAGATGCGGTCGTCGGCCCGGGTGGCACCGCGCTCGGTCAGCCTGGTCGCGGCGATCTCGTCGATGACCTGATGGACCGTGGCCGCATCACTGAGCACGCAACCGGTACATGTGGCATCGCCGACGGTCCGGAATCGCACCTGTTCGGTATGAACTCTTTCGTCCGGGCCCAATTCCAGGAATTGCGTTCTGGCCAAGAGCATTCCGTCGCGCGGCACCACCTCGCGCCGGTGCGAGTAGTAGATGGTCGGCAGCTCGATCCCCTCTGCGGCGATGTACTGCCAGATGTCGAGTTCGGTCCAGTTGCTCAGCGGGAAGATCCGGATGTGCTCGCCTTTGTGGTGCCGCCCGTTGTAGAGGTTCCACAACTCCGGCCGCTGCGCGCGCGGATCCCAGGCGCCGAACTCGTCGCGAAAGCTGAACACCCGTTCCTTGGCCCGGGCCTTCTCCTCATCGCGACGAGCCCCGCCGAAGACCGTGTCGAACGCGTTCTCCCCGATCGCCCGGAGCAGCGCGACGGTCTGCAAGCGGTTGCGGCTGGCACCCGGGCCCATCGGTTCGACGACCCGACCGGAATCGATGTCGTCCTGCACCCGCGAAACGATCAGCCGGACACCGGTTTCGGCGACCACTCGATCCCGGTAGTCGATCACCTCGTCGAAGTTGTGACCGGTGTCGACATGCATCAGCGGAAAGGGAACGGGCGCCGGCCAGAAGGCCTTGCGGGCCAGGTGGAACATCACGACCGAGTCCTTGCCCGCGGAGAACAGCAACACCGGTCGCTGTGCGGTGGCGGCGACCTCGCGGAAGATGTGGACCGATTCGGCTTCCAGCGCGGCCAGGTGTGAGAGTTCGTACCTCGTGTTCACCACCATGATGACCCTTCGTCGAGGTGTCTCGAGAGGTTGACATGTCGAATATTCGACACTAACGTCCGACAATGTGACATCGACGGTAAGCGACAGCACTGGCACCGGTCAACCCTCTCCACCGACCCAACGCGTGGTCCGGACCATCGAATTGCTGGCCGACAACATCGACACGCCCTTGTCGCTGGCCGAAATCGTCCGGCGCACGGGATTCTCGAGGGCCACCTCCCATGCAGTCCTCTCGCAACTCACCAACGACGGCTGGGTGACCCGCCACGACGGGTACTTCAGCATCAGCGCCGGATTTGTTGCGCTGGTCCGTCACACCGAACGCGGATTCCCCGTGCGCAGGCTCGCGGCGTCAGCGGCCCGGGACATGGCCGAGAGCCTCGACCTGCCGGCCTTCGTGGCCGAGCGCACCGGCGAATCGATCACCGTGACCGACGTCGTCGGCTCACCGGGTTTGGAGTGGATCCGCCCCGGTCGTCGCATCACCCTGCGTCCCACCGTCTGCCGCGAGTTCGTCGCATGGTCACCCGAGGACGAGATCCGGAGTTGGCTCGACGCCGCACCCGCGCAGGCCCGTGATCGCCTCAGGGACGTCCTCGCGACCATCCGCGACCGCGGCTATGCAGTCGAACGCCTGACGCCGGACCATGCCAAGATGCTCGACACCCTTGCCTCCCTGCGCGATTCACCGGTGTCGGATTCGCTGCGATCCCGGGTCGACGGCCTGCTCAGCGAGTTGACAACCATCGACTACCTGGCAGACGAAGCGGTCGGCAAGGTCGCGGTGGTCACCGTCGGCGCACCCATCTTCGACGAATCGGGCGCGGTGATCGCGTCCATCGTCGCCGTCCCCGACCGCGAGATGCCTGCCGAGGAATTGCATCAGATCGGGAAGTCCGTGATCGCGGCGGCCGACCACGTGTCCTCGGGCATACGCGGATCCCGAAGGTCAGCTGCGACGCGCGAACAGCTTCCGTAGACGACCCTGTCGCCGGAATCGCCGACAGACCCCCGGCTCGCAGAGCGCGCAGTCGGTACCTGATCGAAGATGCTCGTGGGCAGCCTTCACATGGCCACAAACACACGGCACATCGGCTGCATCAGACCTCGCCACCAGACACCCTCCCGAGCCGCTCAGACGTTGGCAAACAATACGTCCATCACCGCCGGTGGGTACCTGAAAACAGGCCATGACCACCACCGGGGTTTACCAACCAAGCACTTGCTAGGTATGGTGTCCGGTGTGACGATCCCGAGCCCCCTGAGCGCCGCCGAACTAGGTCCCGACACCTCTCCGGTGGCCTACGACGTTGTTGGCGCCACGGCATACATCACCCTCAACCGCCCCGAGTTCCGCAACTCCCAGAACTCGGTGATGACATACTCCCTCGACGCCGCCTTTGGGCGCGCGGTCGACGACGCAGGCGTCAAGGTCATCGTCCTGCGCGGAGCCGGCAAGCACTTCTCGGCCGGCCACGACATCGGCACGCCCGAACGTGATGTGCACGTCAAATACCCCAACACCGCATCCCTGTACTGGGACCACACCGACCGGGTCGGCGGCGACCAGCGCCTGGCCCGCGAGACCGAGGTCTACATGGGGATGTGCCGGCGCTGGCGGGAGATCCCCAAGCCGGTGATCGCCCAGATCCACGGCGCCTGCATCGCCGGCGGGTTGATGCTCGCGTGGATCTGTGACTTCATCGTCGCCTCCGACGACGCCTTCTTCTCCGATCCGGTGGCCCGGATGGGGATCCCCGGCGTCGAGTACTTTGCGCACGCCTTCGTCCTGGGCCCGCGCCGCGCCAAGGAGATCCTGTTCACCGGCGAGCGGTTCGGCGCAGCCGAAGCACTCGAGTGGGGCATGGTCAACCACGTCGTTCCCCGCGACCAGCTCGAAGCCAAGGTCGACGACATCGCCGGACGCATCTCGGAGATGCCCCAGCTCGGTCTCGCATTGACCAAGAAGGCCGTCAACATCTGCGAAGACCAGATGGGTCTGCGTAACGCGATGGATTCGGTCTTCGGCTGGCACCACTTCGCACACAGCGCCAATGCCGAAGCACCTGACGGCGATTCGCTCGGTGGAATGGATGCCAAGTCGATGAAGTCGAGCGCCGAGAAGAAGAGCTCCTGATGGACCTACTTTTCGATTCAGCAGCTGACGAGTTCCGCGCCGAGGTCCGTGGCTGGCTCGCCGAGAACGTGCCCACCGAGCCACTGGCGTCGATGGACAGCGCCGAAGGTTTCGAGCAGCACCGGCAGTGGGAACGCAAGATGGCCGATGCCCGGATGTCGGTGGTGAGCTGGCCGGTGGAGTTCGGTGGCCGCGACGCACCGCTGCTGCACTGGATCATCTTCGAAGAGGAGTACTACCGAAGCGGGGCGCCCGGACGGGTCAGCCAGAACGGTATCTTCCTGCTTGCTCCAACACTTTTCGAGCATGCCCATCCCGACCAGCTGGCGCGGATCATGCCGCGGATGGCCCGGTCCGAGGACATCTGGGGTCAGGCCTGGAGCGAACCCGAGGCCGGCAGCGACCTCGCATCGCTACGGTCGACCGCGACACGCACCGAAGGCGGCTGGCTTCTCAACGGCCAGAAGACCTGGAGCTCGCGTTCGAGTTTCGCCGACTGGGGGTTCGGGCTGTTCCGGTCCGATCCGGACTCGTCGCGGCACAAGGGCATCACCTACTTCATGTTCGACCTGCGGGCCGACGGTGTGACCGTACGCCCGATCAACCAGCTCGATGGCGAGCCGGGTTTCGCAGAGCTCTTCTTGGAGAACGTCTTTGTTCCCGACGATCCCGATGCACCCGGTGAGTCCGGTGTGATCGGCACGGTGAACAACGGCTGGAAGGTCGCGATGAGCACGGCTGCCAACGAACGCGGCCTGTCGCTGCGTTCGCCGGGCCGGTTCCTCGCCACCACCGACCGACTCCTGGCCCTGTGGAACGACATCGACGCCGAAGCCCGCGAAGGCCATGGCGGTCAGGTCGCCGACGCCTGGATCGGCGCGCGAGCCTACGAGCTCTCGACCTACGCCACTGTGAGCCGGCTTGCCGAAGGTGGCCAGCTCGGCATGGAATCGTCGATCAACAAGGTGTTCTGGTCGCAGTGGGACATCGCCACGCACGAGACCGCGCTCGATCTGCTCGGCGCCGACGCCGAACTCGCGCAGCGGCAACCGTCCGGCGCCTGGATGGACGGCTACCTGTTCTCGCTGTCGGGACCGATCTATGCCGGCACCAACGAGATTCAGCGCAATGTGATCGCCGAACGCTTACTGGGACTACCGCGAGGGGATCGCTGACATGAGGTTCCTGCTCGAAGAAGAGCACCACGACCTGGCCGCGTCCATCGACTCGATGCTCGCGAAAGCCGACCTACCCGGCGTCATCCGCTCCTGGAACGACGGTGACACCAAGCCCGGCGAGCTCGTCTGGTCGAAGCTGGCCGAGACCGGCGTCAACGCCCTGCTGATAGACGACGAACACGGCGGAATGGGTGCCGGTGCCGTCGAGATGGTGGTCGCGGCGCATCAACTCGGCCGCCACGCGGTACCGGGTCCGGTTGCCGAAACCGTTGCTGCATTGCCGATTCTGCTGGCCGAGGCCGGCGCCGGTGATCGGCTGGCAGCGATGGCCGAAGGTGAACTCGCCACCCTCGCCTACGCCCCACTGGTCCCCTATGCCGTCGATGCCGCGGTGGCCGGGCAGGTCTACCTGGTCGCCGACGGCACGCTGAGCACCGGTGTCGCCACCAACCCACGGCCCTCGGTCGATCTGGCCCGCACGTTGTCCTCCGTGGATGCCGATGCCGCGGTCGGTGCAGTGGATCCGGCTCGTGCCTTCGACTTCGGAGCCCTGGCAACCGCCGCCCAGCTGATCGGGTTGGCCGACGCGATGCTCGCGCTCACCAGCGAATACGCCAAGACCCGCAAGCAGTTCGGCCGGGAGATCGGCTCGTTCCAGGCGGTCAAGCACCATGTGGCCGACGTTGCGGTCGCGGTCGAGATGGCCCGCCCGCTGATCCACGGTGCCGCACTGGCGCTCGACGGCCAGGTCCCCGAACCCCAGTTCGCGTCCCGCGACGTCTCGGCGGCGAAAGTTGCTGCCGGACAGGCTGCCTACCTTGCTTCACGGGTGGGATTGCAGGTCCTCGGCGCGATCGGTTACACCCAGGAACATGACCTGTCGCTGTATCTCACCAAGACGCGCGCCCTGGTCACGGCTTGGGGCACCCCGGCTGTCCATCGCGCGCGGGTACTGGAGGCGATCACCGCATGAGCATCTACTCCCCCGGAATCGACACCGAAGAACAGGCGGCACTGCGCGATTCCGTCGCGAGCCTGCTGCGCCGCAGCGGCGATTCCACAGCGGTACGGTCGGCGATGGAATCCGAGGGCCGAACCGATCGCGCCCTGTGGTCGACCCTCTGTGAACAGATCGGCGTTGCCGCACTGTCGATTCCCGAAGAGTTCGACGGGATCGGTGCGTCCCTGACCGAAACCCACGTGGTGCTCGAAGAGCTCGGTCGCACACTGTCCCCGGTCCCGATGCTCGGCTCGGCGGTGCTGGCCACCCAGGCCCTGCTGCTCAGTGGTGACACCGACGCCTGCTCCGCCACACTGCCTGCGCTGGCCTCCGGCGAGAAGACCGCGGCACTGTGCTGGGCAGATGCCGACGGGTGGCACCGCCCGGGTGTCGAGGCAAACGCCGGGATCTTGTCCGGCACCGCCCACTATGTACTCGACGGTGAAACAGCCGACGTGCTGGTTGTCCTGGCCCGCAGCGGCGGCGTCGTCACCCTGCATGTCGTCGAAGCCACCGCAGACGGCATCACCCGTTCGCCGCGCCCGACGATGGACCCGACCCGGCCGTTGACCAGCATCACCTTCGACGATGTCGACTCGACCGCCATACCCGCACCGGTTGACCTGGTGGACAAGCTGCGCGCGATCGCCTACGTCGCCATCAGTGCCGAACAGGTCGGAGCTTCTCGCGCAGCGCTGGACCTGACGGTGGAATACACCAAGTCCCGCAAGCAGTTCGGCCGTGTCATCGGGTCCTTCCAGGCGCTCAAGCACCGGATGGCCGACATGTATGCGCTCACCGAGATCGCGCATTCGATCTCGTATGCTGCGGTCGACGCGCTGGTATCAGGCTCCGACGAGGCACTCGACCTCGCCGCAGCGGCGCGCGTGTACTGCTCGGATGCGTTCTCACACATCGCAGCCGAGACCATCCAGTTACACGGCGGGATCGGCATCACCTGGGAACACGATGCCCATCTGTACTTCAAACGAGCGCACGGCACCGCCCAGCTGTTCGGTCTGCCGCACGAATCCCTGCCTCGTCTGGCCACCGCCGCCGGTCTCTGACCCCCCTACCCCACCGTCGACCGTGCCCTTATCACCGTCGAGCGTGCCAATGATGCAGCGCGCCATCCCGACATCGGCGATAAGGGCACGCTCGACGGTCGGTTCGGCACGCTCGACGGTCGGTTCGGCACGCTCGACGGTGCGGTCAGCGGGACTGTAGACGCACTTTGGCCTGCTGAACATGCTGCTCGTCCATCGGCGGTTCGATGATCTGTTCGGCACCGGGACGCAATCCGGCGATGGCGAGCGCAAGATGTCGCCGCCACGCGGTCTCGCTGACACCCCTGGTGGATTCGATGACTCCACGCACCGCCCAGTAGATGACATCCAGATCCGACTCGGCGGCATCCTCACGGATCCGTCCGTGCTCTTTTGCCGACGCGAGAAGTTCCGAGGTGATCCGCCGGTATTCGTTCTTGAGTGCGGTGGTCTCGTCGTCATTCCACATCCGCGAGATACAACCTCGATGCGAGGCCTGGACCTCGCCGGTGCCGTACATGACCTGCTCGAGACCAGAGCCATCGGTCACCTCGAGAGCCTCGGTGGCAATCGCGACCAGATCGATCAACAGCTGCCGAACCAGTTCGCTGATGAGTGCGTCCTTGGTGGGAAACCGTCGGTACAGCGTGCCGGTTCCGACGCCGGCGACCCGCGCGATCTCGTCGACGCTCGCGTCGAGACCGCGTTCACTGAAGACCGTTGCCGCCGCATCGAGCAACCGCTGCCGATTCTCCGCGGCATCACGGCGCAGCACCTTGGTGCCAGCGGATCCCCCATGGACACTCACATCAGACCTCACTCGGACTTGTCGCCCGCCAGCGTACCGCCGGCGACCATGGCGAGTTCGGGATGTGAGAGTTCCGCAATGTCTTCGAGATGGGTTGTCTTGTTCCGCTTCACCGCCGGGATGAACAGGGCAGCCACAGCCGCCAGTCCGCCGGCGATGCCCAGCATGACAAATCCGTTCCGGTAACCGGACTCGGTCGGAAGTCCGGACGACGACGCACCGATCGCGACGACGCTGGCCATGAATGCCGCGCCCAGCGATCCGCCGATGGTGCGGATGTTCGCGTTCATACCGCTGGCGACACCGGTTTGTTCCGGCGGCACCGCAGCGACAACAACATTGGACATCGCCGCAAAGGCCAGCCCGAACCCGATCCCGTTGACCGCCATCGCCAGGTAGATGTCGATCTCGGACGAATGAAGTAAAGCGATCATGAAGTAGGACGACGCGCTCACCAGCGATCCGACGATCAGGAGGTTCTTGGAGCCGAACCGCGCCGCCAGCCGGCCCGAGAAGAGCCCGACGAAGAACATCCCAACCGCGTTGGGCAGCAACATCAGTCCCGACTCGGTGACGGACGCACCGAATCCATAACCGGCCGAACTCGAGGTCTGCAGGAACTGCGGCAGGAAGCCGAGTCCGGCGTACATACCGATACCCATCAGCAGCGCGATCAGATTCGCAGCCCACACGCTGCGGATTCGCATCATCTTCATGTCGATCAGCGGATTCGATGACCGCGACTCGGCGACGATCCAGACCACCACCACGACGCCTGCGGCCACGAGCATGCCGATGACCTTTGCCGAGCCCCAGCCCCACGTCGGCGCCTGACTGACCGCGAGCAGTAACGAGACAAGCCATGCGGACAGCAGGAACGCGGTGAGCCAGTTGATTTTTCCCGCCGACCGGATGGGCGACTCGGGTATCAACACGAACGCTGCGACACCGGCGAGGCTGGTGATGATCAACGGGATCCAGAAGAGCCAGTGGTAACCGAGAACATCGACGATCGGACCGGCAAGCACGACGCCGATACCGGCGCCGACAGATATGAGCGCAGCGATCAGACCAACTGCTCCGGGTACCTTCTCTTTGGGGAACTCGTCGCGGATGATGCCGAAGGCCAGAGGTAGGACACCTCCGCCGATTCCTTGGATGGCCCGCGCGGCGATCATCACCGGCAACGACGTCGCCAGCGCCGCCAGCAGCGAACCCAGCGCCAACGCGACCATCGCGATCACGAACATGCGCTTCTTGCCGTGCATGTCCCCGAGCCGGCCCAGGATCGGCGTGAAGATCGACGCCGACAACAGGTACGCCGTCAGCACCCACGTGACGTCGGTCTGGTTGGTACCCAACGCAGCCTCGACGGTCGGGAGGACCGGCATCACAAGGGATTGCAGGAGGGCGAAGGCCGATACCCCGACGGTGAGGACTGCAAAAGTCACACGATGGTGTGCCCGGGCGGGTGCGGATTCCATTCATTCTCCTGAGACAAGCGGAGACATCACTCCGGATACTCAAAACAACCTAGCACCCGAAGCGGAGGAACCACTCCGTATAGCCAAAAGCGAAGAATTGCTCAGGCGAAGGCCGCGTTGACCTCTGCCTCGGTGAGGCCGTAGTCCGCCAGCGAGTACTTGTGCACCGGCTTACGGTCGCCCGATCGGCTCTCCTCGTCCAGGGCACGCATCGCGGCGGACGCCTCATCGGTGAACTCGAGTCCGAACGTCCGATAGATGTTCTCCATCGTTCCCAACGGATCTGTTCGGAAGTCTCGAAAATCGACGTCGATGAACTGGGCCGGGTTGTATTTGGCTCGTGCGGTGTTGAACTGGCGCAACCCGCGGGACCACAATTCCAGTTGGGTCTTGCCGATCAGCTCCCCCTGGAACACGGTCGACCATCCGTCCCCGGCTGCCTCGGCCAAACTGCACATCGACGGGATGATCGTCGCCGGCGGCCGGTGGGTCTGAATGATGAGCGCATCGGGGTAGACCGACATCAATTCGTCCAGTGCGAACAGGTGGCTGGGGTTCTTGAGAATCCACCGATGCTCGGGCTCGTTCACACCGACCAGCTGCAGGTTCTTCTTGTGCCGGACGTAGGCGTTGACCCAGTCCTGTTGCTGTAACCACTGCGAGTACGTCGGCAGATATGCCAGCGACTCATACGAGATCGATTTCATGGTCTGCCGGAGCAGCTGCCAGCATTCCTCCACGTCGGACGCACTCATGTAGTGCAAGCCCATGAACTCGGGATTCTCGACGTGGTGTTGCTCGAGACCCGACTGGATCTGCTGGAACACCGGATTGGACTCCCAGTCCTCGCGTGGGGGCCGCGGCTGGGGGAACTCGGCGAGCCACATCTCGAGTCCCTGATGACCGGGATCGGCGGTCAGCATCCGATGCAGCGCGGTGGTACCGGTTCGCGGTAGTCCGGTCACGAAGATCGGCCGGTCGACAACAACCGAGCTGTACTGGGGGTTCGCCTTCCACGATGCTTCGCTGAGCAGTCGGGCGACCAGCGCACCGCGCAGGAAGAACCGATTCATCTTGCTCCCGAGCTCGGTCAACCCGGCGTCACGGACATACGATTCGAGCAGCACCCCGAGCGCCTCGGTGTAGTCGTCCTCACCGAAATCGTCGAGACCACAGGCTTTGGTCGCCGACGCCTTGAGGTCTTCGACGGTTCCGACATCAGTTCTCGTGGTCACAACAACTCCCTACACGTGGTACTCGCCGCAATTGACATCCAGCGTCTGGCCGGTGATCGCACTGGCCCAGTCGGACGCCAAAAATACTGCGGCCCGGGCGATCTCGTCGGGCTCCGGGAGTCTCTTCAGATCAGACTTCGACGCGGTCTGCTCATAGACCTGCTCGGGGGTGATCCCGTACTTCTTGGCGACCTCACCGAAGTACCACTTCAGCTGGTCGTCCCAGATGTAACCCGGTGCGACGGTGTTGACCCGAACACCCTTGTCCCCGAGTTCGGTGGCCAGCGTCTGCGACATCGCCAGCAACGCTGATTTCGCCAGCTTGTAGCTGCCGTATCTTGGCTCGGAATGACGGATCACCATCGAATTGATCATCACCACCGACCCCGCGGTCTTCTCGAGTTCGCCGGTGAACGCCTTGGTCATTCGCAGCCCACCCAGGATCGTCAGGTCCAGGCCGGCGCGGATGTGATCGAAGTCCGTGCGCGCCAACGGCTTCATCGACGGCAACGCGAATGCGTTGTTGACGAGCACATCGACCTTGCCGAACTCGGAGACCGTCGCGTCGACGAGCTCGGTGACCGCGTCATCGTCGGTGATGTCCGTCGGCACCTGCAACGTGACCCCACCGGTCGCGGCGATCTCCTTCGCGATCTCTTCGAGACGCGATGCGGTGCGGGCCGCGAGCACAACCTTCGCCCCGGCCGCAGCTGCCTGCAGGCAGATCGATCGGCCCAGCCCCGGCCCGACACCACCCACGACGACAACCTTGCCGTCCAGCAATCCGGTTCCCGACGGTGCTGTTCCCACAGTTGTCATCCGAGCATCCTTTGTCCAAATCCTCGTTGACGCTCCGCGATCCGCGCTCGCCACTGCTCGTCGTTCACGACGTTCGACTCGTAGTACGGCAGATGTGCAGGCACATCTGCGACATCGATGATCGCCACCGATGGCCCATCGGCAGCCGTCAGGGCACGACTGACCCGCTGCCACCGGAACTGTGCGATCCCCCGCTGCCGTCCGGTTGTCTCGATCCAGTTCGCCACACCCGGACTCTTCGCACTCACCACGAGCCGGATCATGCCGTCGGGATCGACCTGCGCCTGCGAGACATTGAGGCTGGTCTGGTGATTGACGTAGTCGAGCGATATGTACCACATGCTGCCGAGCTGGAATCCCTGATACGGCACATCGGATTTCGGCACGGTGATCAGCATGGCCTGGTCGTCGGCGAGTCGGTAGTGGCCCACCGAGGAGAACTGCGTGCTCAGACCACCGGGGGTGAGTCGGGGTTCGGTGAGCGTGTTGACGGGAAGATCAAGGTAGAACCACTTGGGAAAGTTGAACCAGGTGTTGATCCTCGACAACAACATCTTGCCGGCAATCTGATAGCGGCGCGTCATCTGGGCCAAGTCGGGCTCATCCGGTGCGGTACCGACGGTATCGACCCGTTCGATCTGGATGGAACCTCTACGTTGCCCCCAGTCGTTGAACACCTCTCGGACCGCCAGCATCGATGATCCCTCACCGAGAACGAAGTAGTTGGGGCCGGGGTTCGCCGTCTTCGGCCCGAAGCGCAATTCGAACGAGCCATCGGGCCCGATGTGCAGGCGCCGGTCATCGAAGGCGTCGTCCCCACCGGGTACATTGGTCGAGGTGTAGTCACCTCGCAAGACCTGGAAGCTCAGATCGACTGTGTCACCGCGCGTTCCGGTGATCAGGTACTCCGCATCGGGAACGACATTTGCGTGGTAGTACAGCGTGTCCGGGTTGTCCAGACCCATCTTGGCGTAGGGACCAGTGGAGGTGACCAGGTACGGATGACTCTTCGCATGCGCCCAGGCCATCTGCAGACTCGCCTTGATGCTGCCCGCCAGATAGTCGAAACCCTCGGCCAGATCCTGCTCGTTCTGGATGAATTCGGCTCCCGCAATGAGCTTTTCGGCCTCGGCGATCGCCTCCCGGAACGGCCCGGTCACATCAGGGGCGAATGGTTGTGTCATCTCTCTCCTTTGAGAAACCCGCGAGACCTACAACCAGGTGTCGCCACCGTTCCAGGTCAGGAAGTTCTCCAGCTCGGCCTGTGCGGGGGTGACCCGCGGGTGCTCCGTGGACAGGTATCCGCCACGGTAGAACAACAAGGGCTTGTCCTGCAGCACTTCTCCCAAAGTCTGCACCCGACCGATAGCGATGTAATGGTCGCCGCCGTCGTCGACACGGTCGAGTGTGCAATCCACCCAGGACAACGAATGTCTGATGACCGGCAACCCCAGTGGGGAACGCTCCCACTCGATGCCGGCAAACTTGTCCTCACCGGGCGCACCGAACGCGGCACTGACGGACTGCTGACTGTTCGAGAGCACATTGACGCAGAACTTCTTGCTCTGTTCGATGACCTTCCAGCTGCGCGAGGTCTTCATCGGGCAGAACAGCACCAAGGGCGGATCAAGCGACAGTGCGGCGAAAGACTGGCACGCGAACCCGACCGGCGTGCCGTCGGCGGTCACCGTGGTGATCACCGTGACCCCGGTGCAGAACTGCCCCATGGCGGTCCGGAACTTCCTCGCATCGAAATCGTCGGTACCGCGTGGATGCCGGGCGATCGCCTCACCCTCGGCGCCGTCTGCGACCACCGGTCGAGCTGCGTCTGAAACCATGTCAGGCGTTCTTGAATCCGATGGAGAAATCGTGGCCCCACAGACTGACCGCGGTACTCTCCCTGGCGATCCAATCGTGATCTTCGACCTGGCGTCCCTCACAACCGAATTCGATGTCGAACCCTCCCGGGGTCTTCATGTAGAACGAGTACATCAGATCGTTGACGTGCCGGCCGAGCGTGGCCGACATCGGCACCTTCTTGCGCAGGGCCCGATCATGCGCCAAGCCCACATCGTCGGAGTTCTCCACCTCGATCATCAGGTGCACGATCCCGGTGTCGTTCGGGAACGGCATGAACGCCAGGCTGTGATGACGCGGGTTGCACCCGAAGAAGCGCAGCCACACCGGAGGGCTGCCCGGCTCACGACCGGCGATCTCCGGGGGAAGCCGCATCGAGTCGCGTAGCCGGAAACCGAGAACATCCCGATAGAACTCGAGCGATGCGTTGTCGTCGTCGGTGGTGAGCACCACGTGCCCCAGGCCCTGTTCGCCGGTGACGAACTTGTGCCCGTACGGACTCACGACCCGGCGGTGTTGCAGTGCCACCCCCTGGAACGCTTCGAGTACGTTGCCCGATGGATCGGAGAAGACGATCATCTCGACCACCTGGCGGTCGGCGAGTTCGAAGTCCTTGGCCTCCCGGAAGATCACGCCCGCTGCGGACAGCCGATCCCGGACATCCTGCAATGCAGCGGCATTGGCGCACTCCCAACCGGAACTGGCCAGGCGGTCGTGATCGCCCGGGACGATCACCAGCCTGGCCGGGAAGTCGTCCATCCGCAGGTACAGGGCACCTTCGGTGGGCCCACTGCCCTCCGACATGCCCAGTACCTTGAGTCCGTAATCACGCCAAGCCGACACATCGGTGGACTCGATACGCATGTACCCCAACGAACGGATGGGGCCAGAATCTTGCGTCATCGTCGATCTGCTCCTTGTACGAGGGTTTTCGAATTGGGGGGCGACGTGTCAGACCATCGTGTCGCCGATCGGGATACCGAACTCGCCGTTTCCGTATGCAACATAAGCTCTTTCGGCATCATTTGCGGCGTGCACCCGTCCGGCATGGGCATCGCGCCAGAACCGCTGAATCGGGGTGTCGAGGTCCAGTGCATGCGCGCCCGAGTTCTCGAAGAGCCTGTCGATCGAGGCGATGGACCGGCCGGTCGCCCGAACCTGATCGCGGCGGGCCTTGAGCCGCAGTTCCATCGGAACCTCTTCGCCGGCCAACAGCAGGTCGTATTCGGTCTGCAGGTTGCCCGACAGCTGCGTCCATGCCGCATCGATGTCACTGGCCGCCTCGGCGATCCGAACCTTGGCGAACGGATCGTCCTTGGCCTTCTCCCCCGCATATGCCGCCCGCACCCGCTTGCCCTGATGTTCGACATGCGCTTCATAGGCGCCGTAGGCCATGCCGACGATCGGGGCGGAAATGGTGCTGGGATGGATTGTTCCCCAAGGCATCTTGTAGACCGGCGCGGTGTTCTGTTCCAGGCCCGGTGCCGCTCCGGTGCTCATCGCCCGGAAGCTCAGCATCCGGTGGTTCGGCACGAAGACATCCTTGACGTCGATCGTGTTGGATCCGGTGCCCTTGAGTCCCACCACGTTCCAGACATCCCGGATCTCATAGTCAGAGCGTGGGATGAGAAAGCTGACGAAGTCGACCGGCTTGCCGTTCTTGATGACCGGCCCGCCGAGTACCACCCAGTCGGCGTGACCGGACCCCGACGACCACGCCCACGATCCGTTGACCTTGTAACCGCCGTCGACCACCTCACCCATCCCCATCGGCGCGTACGACGACGAGATCCGGACCGAGGTGTCCTGCCCCCAGACGTCTTCCTGCGCCTGCTGGGGGAACAGCGCCAGATGCCAGTTGTGGACTCCGATGATGCCCGAGACCCATCCGGTGGATCCGCATGCGGATCCCAGGCGGCGCACAGCCTCGTAGAAGGTCACCGGGTCGGCCTGATAGCCACCCCACTGTTCGGGTTGCAACAATTTGAAGAAGCCGATGTCGACCAGTGACGCGATCGTCTCATCGGGGATCTGCCGCAGATCCTCTGCTTCTTGTGCGCGTTGCGCGATCTCGGGCAGCAGGGCACTGATCTTCTCCAGTACCTCCGCCCCTGCCTGGCTGCGGTCACTCATCGAGCAACTCCTCGTTGTCGTTCCACGTCTACTCCAAACGAGACTAGAACACGTTCTCATTTATGTCGAGTACTGGGCGTTTGCCTTGCTTTCCTGCACCGTTTACCACGTTTCACTGGCGTCGAACCCGACTCTTTTGTAACATGTTCTACTAAGCGTCTGTGCTTAACAGCGAGAAGCACCAGGATGTGCCGACAAGGCGGGCAAGCAAAGTATGAGGGAGCAGCAGATGACCGACATCGATGGCGGCGCGATCCGCGAAATCGACACCGGAACCCCACCGACCCGCTTCGCGCGGGGTTGGCACTGCCTGGGGTTGCTGTCCGATTACGACGACGGGAATCCGCATTCGGTCCAGGTGTTCGGCACCAAGCTGGTGGTCTGGGTATCCGAGGGCGAACTGAAGATCCTCGACGCCTACTGCCGGCACATGGGCGGGGACCTGTCGCAGGGATCGATCAAGGACGGCAACGTCGCCTGCCCATTCCACGACTGGCGCTGGAAGGGCAACGGTCGTTGCGCCGGCGTGCCCTATGCAAAACGCGCCCCCAAGCTCGCCAAGACCCGCTCCTGGCCGGGCATGATCCGCAACGGCCAGATCTTCGTCTACAACGACCCGGAGGGCACCCCGCCGCCGGACAACGTCGTCATCCCGGAACTCGAAGAGTTCGGCAGTGACCAGTGGACCGAATGGACCTGGAACAAGATCGTCATCGAGGGCTCGAACTGCCGCGAGATCATCGACAACGTGGTCGACATGGCGCACTTCTTCTACGTTCACTACTCGCTGCCGGACTACTTCAAGAACGTCTTCGAAGGCGAGACCGCGGCGCAGTACATGAACTCGCATGGCCGGCCCGACATCGAGATCGGCACCGCATACGGCGACACCCGACTCGAGTCGATCGCCGCGTACTACGGGCCCGCCTACATGCTCAACCCGATGGTGCAGCACTACAACGGATTCGCCATCGAGACGATCCTGACCAACTGCCACTACCCGATCGACAACAACTCGTTCGTCCTGATGTACGGCGTGATGGCCAAGATCCCGGACGGGCTGACCCCCGCGCAGGCCAACAAGATGGCAACCAAGATCACCGCCGGTATCGAGGTCGGTTTCCTTCAGGACGTCGAGATCTGGAAGCACAAGAGCCGCATCGACAATCCCCTGCTCGTCGAGGAAGACGGTCCGGTCTACCAACTGCGCCGCTGGTACGAACAGTTCTATGTCGACGTCGCCGATGTCACCGAAGAGATGACCCAGCGCTACGAGTACGAGATCGACACCACCAAGGCGCTCGAGAACTGGAACCTCGAGGTCGAGGAGAATCTACGGCTCAAGGCAGAGCGCGAGACGGCGGATAAGGATGCCGCAGATACGGTATCGGCGACCTGATGTCCGATCGGTCATGACCTCGGACTGGGCCAAGGCCCCGGATTTCACCGATCCGGAGCACCGGGCTGCAGTCCGCGCTGCCACCTTCCGGGACAAGGAACACTACCTCCGTGGTGGCCTGACCGAGATCGAGTGCCGGGCCTGCCACGCTCATGTGCTGGTGAAGAAATACAGCCCCCATCACACCAGCGTGCAGTGGACCACACAGGCGCGCGAACAGTGCCCTGAACTCGAGGCCATCCGGGCCACCGGCGGAAACCCCGCGATGCACCCGACCTGCCCGCGACTGTCCGCAAGTATCGATCATGGCGTCAGCGAGGGCATCGTCGCCAAGGAGTCACCGGACGTCGACCCCGACGGGTACTACTGACCCGCCGCCGGCAACGTAAAGGGCTACTGCTCCTTCTCTGCTCCCGGTTGCCCACCTTCGGGCTCCGGGCTCGGATTCTGTGCAGGCCCCGGATTCCGAGCAGGATCCGGGCCGGGACCCTGCGGCGGCGGACCGTAACCACCGGCAGGTGGCTGTCCGTACCCCTGCGGCTGCCCGTACCCCTGCGGCGGAGCCTGGCCATAACCACCGGGTTGCTGTTGCGGAACACCGTAATCTTGTTGCGGCACACCGTAACCCTGCGGCAGCGGCTGACCATGGCCGGGGCCGGCGGCCGGGATGCCAGGCTTGGCGGTCAGCGCGAGGTAGGTGGCAAGGCAGGCGATAACCAGAGCGGCAAACGCGCCCACGGTGACGAGCCACAAGCCCCAGCCCGCACTGACTTCGGATGTGTCGCCGGCATCTCCGCTGACCACTGCGCTTCCCGGATCAGATATGAAGATCAACACCATGACCACCGCGATCACCCCCAGCACAGCGCCGACGAGGGCCGCAATCGCGGGGAATATGTTGACGATCAATGCAGCACCCGCGCCGACGACGAGCACGCCGACAACCATCGTGTAGAGGCCGGGGGCGCTCGTGTCTTCCTCTGCCCTGGCTTCGGCCACGGCGACCTGGTCCGGGCGCGCGTTGCTGCCGCTGGCATCGATTGAGACGGAACCGGTTCCGGTGATGGAGATCCCGCCCTGGCCCAGGTCCTGGGATGCCCAGTTGAAGAAGCTGAACACCACCATCGCCACTCCCGCGACGACCAGTGCGATTCCGGCGATCTTCAGTGTGCGGTTACTGGACGACGGTGCCAGCAACGCAGTCGTCGTAGAATCCCGGCCGGTGGGGGCACCGAACGATGGCTGGTGTCCCGATTGCTGTGGACCGCCGGGCTGCCCCTGATTCGGCTGACGGCCGGACTCGTCGGGTGGATATCCACCGCTGTTTCCCGGTGGCGGTCCGTACGTCATGGTGAGCCCCTGATCTGTCGTCCGCCCGCCGGCGTGCGGGCACAAAAAATGCAATTACGCGATTATTGATCGTAACGCTCCACGACAGATCGTTAAAGGCCCTTGGGATTTCCCGGAATTGGGCGAAGCGTCAGGTCACCATTGTCGGCGGTCGGCAGTGCCGGTGGAGGCGGCGACGCCCGGCGACTGCGCGGCATCGGGGGCAACCCACGATCGGCACCCGGGTTGGGGGTGGCCCGCCGAACCGGGGGCAGTACAGCCGGATCACCATGGGATACAGGTTGATTCGACCGAGGACGGATGCCGGGCGACGGCCGGTACGATGCGACCTTTCGGGGGCCTGGCCCGGCGCTTGACGGTGGGTGCGGCAGAACGTCTTCGGGCGGGCGCCGGCCCATTCGAGAGGTCGCATTGGCCGGGCGCGCCCGATACCCGGGCTCCGGCCGAGGGCCGTGGGTGCGGTTCGGGCGTGAAGCGACAGATACCTGGTCGCGGTAACGAGGTGCCGTGGTGCGGGGACCCGCATGTACCGACGACTCCACCGAAGCCCGCCGCGCCGGTCGACCCCCACCGGAGTTCCTGTGCGCGAGCGGTTGTCGCGTGGCGCGCAGCGCAACGACAACGGCGTAGAACGACACCGGCACCGCCACGGCCGCACTCGCGGTAACCAACCACAGCCCGATTGCGGCAAACCCGATCCCGGCGTCACCGGTGCCCTCGAGCACCGCAGCGCCTGGGGCGAACAGATATTCCAGGGACATGAACAATCCGATCAGTGCCGGGACCGCACCGGCCAGGGCCCCGATACCCGGATACCGGTTGATCAGCACCACCTTTCCCGCGACGACGATCAACGCGCCGAGCGCGGCGGTGACGACGCCAGGGGAATTGCTCCGTTTGTCCAGTTCCGCGGCAGCCTCGTCCGCCCCGCCCAGCGCTGCGGCTCGTTCCTCGGAGATCTCGAGCGTCACCGAGCCCATACCGGTCACCGAAATGCTCATACCGTCGTCGCCGGCAGCCGTCCAGGTGAAGAAACTGAAGACCACCATCACCAGCCCGGCCACGGCAAGCACACAACCCGCCAGCCGTAGTCGCCGCTCACCCGATCTTGCTGCGAACAACCCGATATCTGCACGTGTCCGGTCGTACGTCATCTGCACCCTCGTGATCAGCTCGCACTGCAGCCGACCCACGCCGGAGTCGCCGATTCGGACAGATCGTAACCCCGAACCCGCTGACAATACGGTTCCGCGCGCTATTCCCACGGCGTCCCATTGGCCGGAAAGTGTCTGGCACCACACACACCACCAACTGTGAGCTGTACCTCGCGCACCACCGGCGCGCAACGTTCGCGAAAGGACAACTCATGGCACAAGCGGCGCCGACCACGACACCCCCACCTCCGGACAACGTAAGGGGGTGGTCGCCCAGATTGATACTGTCCCTGGTCTCGATCGTCGCGCTACTCGAAGCGTTGACGATGAACTACTCGATGGTCGCCACGGGCCTGCCGCTGATCATGGCCGACTTCAAGACCACGCAGGGCGCCTGGATCCAGACGATCTTTCTCCTCGTGGCCGCAGTGATCAGCCCGACGCTGGGCAAGGTCGCAGATACATACGGGAAGCGGAAGGTGCTGCTGTGCTGCGTATTTCTGGCGGCCGCGGGGTCTGCAATCTCGGCCGTCGCACCCAACTACGCAATTCTGATCGCAGGTCGTGCACTCGCCGGGCTGGTCGTGTCATGCCTGTTCCTGAGCTACTCCCTCATCCGTGACGTCTACCCCGCAAAGATCGTGCCGCTGGCGGTTGCCATCGCGACGAGTGGAATGGGCCTGATCAGTGTCCCGATGCCGTTCATCACCGGCTGGCTGATCGACGGCTTCGGTTGGCGCAGCCTGTTCTGGTTCTTCACGATCATCCTTGCCGTCGTCGGCGTCGGGATAGCGATGACGACCGACGAAACGTCATACCGCCTGCGCTCACGGATCGACCCCATCGGCGCAGTCCTGCTGGGTGCAGGCATCGGCGGGATCTTGATCGCGGTCAGTTTCGGGGCCGACTGGGGATGGTCCTCGGCGAGGACCGTGACGTTCTTGGTGGGCGGTATAGCCCTTCTCGGACTATGGATCGTCTCGGCGCGGATCGTGCCGGAGCCGTTGATCGATCTCGGACTGCTCACTCGTCGATCAATCGGCTTGACCACAATCACCGCAGGCACCTTCTACGGGTCGACCGCCTTGAGTTCGACGTTGCTGCCGTTGATGTGCATGACACCGGCAGCTCTCGGACTGGGCTACGGATTCGGTGTCGACGCCGAGGGTTACGCGTTGTTCCAGTCACCGCTGGGAGCCGCAACCGTGATCGGCGGCCTCGTCGTCGGCCTCCTCGTGGGTCGCGGCGTCCGGCCGAGGATCTTGGCCATCGCGGGGGCCGCGGTGCTGGCACTGAGCAGCTTCGGCGTAATCGCGGGTATGGACAGCCGCGCACTCCTTGTGGTGATGATGATCGGTATCGGCCTCGGCACCGGTCTGGGTTACGGCTCGATTCCGAACCTTCAATTCGAGGCGGTCCCACCGCAGTTGCAGGCCTCGACCGCGAGCATGGTGGCGACCAGCCAGGCCATGATGTCTGCCATTCTCCCCGTCATAGCCTTCAGCATCATGAACGCACACATCGGTCCGGTCGTCGACGGCGTCGGATTCTTCTCCGCCACCGGGATGAAGTGGGCTTTGGTGCTCTGCGGCGGCACGGCACTTGTCGGTCTCTTCTGCGCTGTGTGCATACCCCGTCAGATCACCCGGTTGTCCGTTCCCGACGCCACGGCGGCGGGTCCCGCACCGGCTGACGATCTGGTGGCACGCGTGGGCGGCTGACAGGTTCGACCACGGCCGGTGGTCAACCGGCAAGGTCTGCCGGGCAGTTGGCGACAACTGTCCGGCAGACCTGTCTTCCGACCCGAGCTCTGTCATCTTCCGGCGTTGGCATCCTGCTTCTTCTTGAGTTCCAGTGCGATATCGATCAATTGGTCTTCCTGACCACCGACGAGCTTGCGGCTGCCCGCCTCGATCAGGATGTCCGCGGCACTGACGCCGTACTTCTCGGCATGACCTTCCGCGTGCTTGAGGAAAGAGCTGTAGCAACCGGCGTAGCCCATCATCATCGAGGGCCGATCGACCAGGCATTCAGTGGGCATCACCGGCCGGACGACGTCCTGCGCCGCGTCCGCGATCTTCATGAAATCGATGCCGGTGGTGATCCCGAGTTTGTCGCAGACCCCGACAAACGCCTCCACCGGGGTGTTGCCCGCGCCGGCCCCGAAGCGGCGCACCGAACCGTCGATCTGCTGGGCTCCGGCCCGAACGGCGGCAACGGAATTGGCCACCGCGATGTCGAGGTTCTCGTGCCCGTGGAATCCGATCTGCGCGTCATCTCCGAGTTCGGCCCTCAGCGCCGAGACCCGATCCGACACCTGCTCGAGTACCAATGCGCCGGCCGAATCGACCACGTAGACGCACTGGCATCCGGCGTCGGCCATGATCCGCGCCTGCTTGGCGAGCACCTCCGGCGGTTGACTGTGCGACATCATCAAGAACCCGACGGTCTCCAGACCCAGTTCACGGGCCAGACCGAAATGCTGGATCGACACGTCGGCCTCGGTGCAGTGGGTGGCGATCCGGCAGATCTGGGCACCGTTGTCCTGGGCCGCCCGGATGTCGTCCTTGATGCCCAGACCGGGCAGCATCAAGAATGCGATCTTGGCGGAGCGCGCCGTTTCCACGGCCGCCCTGATGAGCTGCTGCTCCGGCGTTTTGGAGAATCCGTAGTTGAAGGAGGAGCCGCCCAGACCATCCCCGTGCGTCACCTCGATCACCGGGACCCCGGCACCGTCGAGGGCACCTACGATGTCGCGGACCTCCTGCTCGGTGAACTGGTGCCGCTTGTGGTGGCTGCCGTCGCGCAACGACGAGTCCGTGATTCGGATGTCGAGGGTGTCGCTGTACTTGCGAGGATCGTTGATACCGAACATGACTCAGACCCCTACCTTCTTGTGCGCTGCGGCCAGTTTCAGTTTCGCGATCTCTTCGCCGACCTTGGTGGCGGCGGCCGTCATGATGTCGAGGTTGCCGGCATACGGGGGCAGGAAGTCGCCGGCGCCTTCGACCTCGACGAAGATCGACACGCGGGCCATCCCGCCGTTGCCGACGCTCGGCGGGTCGAACTGGGGATCCTGCAGCAGCCGATATCCCGGCACATATTCCTGGATTTCCTTCTCCCTCTCGTGAATCGACTCGGCGATCGCATCGAGGTCGGCGTCTTCGGGGATGGCACAGAAGATGGTGTCGCGCATGATCATCGGCGGGTCGGCAGGATTGAGGATGATGATGGCCTTGCCTCGCTCGGCCCCACCGATCGTCTCGATGCCTCGAGACGTGGTCTTGGTGAACTCGTCGATGTTGGCGCGGGTCCCCGGGCCGGCCGACTCCGACGACACCGATGCGACGATCTCCGCGTAGATCACCGGAACCACCGACGACACGGCATGCACCATCGGGATGGTGGCCTGCCCGCCACAGGTGATCATGTTGGTGTTCGGTGCATCGAGGTGCTCCCGCAGGTTGGCCGGCGGCACCACCGCAGGTCCCACGGCCGCGGGTGTGAGATCGATGGCGGTGATGCCGGCCGCCTGGTACTTGGGCGCATATTCGCGATGCACGTAGGCAGAGGTGGCCTCGAAGATGATGTCCGGCATCTCTTCCGATGCCAATAGTTCGTCGGCACCTCCCGACATCGTGATCAGCCCCCGGGCCGCCGCCCTTTTCATCCCTTCGGATTCGGCGTCGATGCCCACCATCCACCGCGGTGCGATGACCTCCGAGCGTGCGAGTTTGTACATCAGATCGGTGCCGATGTTGCCGGACCCGATGATTGCTGCGGTGATCTTGTCTGCCACGTGTGCTCCTAACGTTGGACTGTGTCAGTGGCGAAATCTAGGTGAAATCCAAAGTCACACTTCCCAACCCGACAAAATTGGCAACAAAGTGATCGCCGGGACGAATATCGATCGCCCGGGTCGCGGTTCCGGGCAAGATTACATCGCCCTTGCGCAGTCTGACCCCGAAACTCTCGACCTTCCTGGCCAGCCAGGACACCGCGTTGAGCGGATGTCCGAGGACCGCGCTGGAATTGCCCTCGGCGATCAGTTCGTCATTGCGGTGCAGGGTGGCGTCGATGTTCCCGGTGTCGATATCGGCGATCCGAACCCGCTGCTCGCCCAGCACCCACCCGCAGGAGGAGGCGTTGTCGGCGATGGTGTCGGGTAGCGAGATCTTCCAGTCCCGGATGCGGCTGTCGATGAGTTCGATGGAGGGGACCACCCATTCCACCGCGGCGATCACGTCTTCATTGGTGCATCCGGCACCGGGCAGGTCTTCACCGAGGATGAACCCCACCTCCACCTCGACGCGGGGGTAGCAGAACTTCGTCGCGTCGATCGGCGTGTGCTCGTGGTACTGCATCACGTCGAGCAGGTGCCCGTAGTCGGGTTCGTCGACACCCATCATCTTCTGCATCGCCTCGGAGGCCAGGCCCACCTTGTGCCCGGCGATCGTCGCGCCGGCGGCCAGTCGCTTCCGGATGTTGATCAGCTGGATCTCGTAGGCATCGGTCACGTCGAGATCCGGGTACGCCGCGGCGGGTGGATCGATGGCGACGGCATGCTGTTCGGCGGCCGCGAGATCGTCTGCGATCTGTTGGCGCAGCCGGTCGGAGATCGTCATCAGTTGCCCCCTGCTCGGTTCTCACAAAATAGAACGTGTTGCGATTTGGACCCTCCAGAGACCTCGCCAACCCATTCCTGGCTGGTATAGCCTGCCTCTTGAGTCAGTTTATAACGTGTTCTACCTTGCGGGTGGAAGTCGGCGATGCGCGAAGGGGCGAATCATGAGTGGTCCGGACAGCGGACAGGGCGACGGCAATCAGCCGATCCCGGGAGACGAAACGTATGACGTGATCGTTGTCGGTGCCGGGGGCGCCGGAATGAGTGCTGCCATCACCGCCGCGGCGCACGGTCTGAGCACGACCATCGTCGAGAAGTCCGCCTACTGGGGCGGGTCGACATCACGCTCGGGCGGTGGAGTATGGATTCCGGACAACCGGATCCTGCAGCGCGACGGGGTGAAGGACGACCGTGAGGCCGCCCGCACCTACGTCCGATCGATCGTCGGAGACGTGGTCTCACCCGACCGCATCGACGCCTACATCGACCGCGGTCCCGAAGCCCTCGAATTCCTGATAGAACATTCGCCACTCGACCTCGAATGGGTCAAGAACTACTCCGACTATTACCCGGAAGCGCCCGGAGGCCGAGTCGGAGGGCGATCCTGCGAACCCCGCCCCTTCGATTCACGCAAACTCGGTGACGACTTCAAGACCCTCCACCCGCCGTACACGAAATCCCCGTTGAACGTGGTCGTGATGCAGTCGGACTATCGCTGGCTGAGCACCGGGCTGCGGCATTGGAAGGGCCCGCTCCGGTTCATGAAGGTCGGAATGCGGTTCGCCTGGGCCAAACTCACCGGCAAGAAGCTGATCGCGATGGGCGCCGCGCTGATGTCGGAACTGCTCCTCGGTGTGCGGCAGGCCGGAATTCCGTTGCAGCTGAACACCGGTCTCGTCGATCTGGTCACCGAGAACAACCGGGTTGTCGGCATCGTTGTCGAATCCGGCGGAACAAGACGCACACTCCATGCCCGCCACGGCGTGGTGTTGGCCTGCGGCGGTTTCGAGCACAACGCAGAGATGCGGCACAAATACCAGCGCCAGCCCATCGGATCCCAGTGGACCACCGGGGCGGAATCCAACACCGGTGACGGCATCAACGCCGGTCTCAAAATCGGTGCCGGCGTGAGCTTCATGGAAGACGCCTGGTGGGGTCCGACCATTCCGCTCCCCCGCGGACCATGGTTCGCGTTGTCGGAGCGCGCGTTGCCGGGAAGCATCATGATCAACGACCGCGGCCGACGATTCATGAACGAATCCCTGCCCTATGTCGAAGCCGTTCATCAGATGTACGGCGGCAGGTTCGGGCAGGGCGAGGGTCCTGGCGAAAACCTTCCCTGCTGGCTGGTCTTCGACCAGACCTACCGCAACCGATACATGTTCGCCTCGGTGTCCGGGCGGCAGCCGTTGCCGGGCAGTTGGTTCAAGTCGGGTGTGATCGCCAAGGCCGACAGTCTCGAAGCACTCGCGGAGAAGATCGGCGTGCCGGCCGATGGTCTCGCCCAGACCACGCAGCGGTTCAACGAGTTTGCCGCGAAAGGTGTCGATGAGGACTACGGCCGCGGGGTCAGCAAGTACGACCACTACTACGGCGACATCACCAACAAGCCGAATCCGAGTCTCGGCCCCCTGACGAAGGGCCCGTTCTACGCGGTGAAGATGGTGCCCGGTGACCTCGGCACCAAGGGCGGCATCAACACCGACGCGTCGGGACGCGCCCTTCGCGCCGACGGTTCTGCCATCGACGGCCTCTACGCAGCGGGCAACACCAGCGCGCCGGTGATGGGCCACACCTACGCCGGACCCGGTGCAACCATCGGTCCGGCAATGGTTTTCGGCTACCTCGCCGCCCTCGATATTGCCGCACACGCCCAACAGGACCGAGTGAAGGAAGAGAAGGCCGGCTGATGGCGATCGACCCGGATATTGCGCTGGGTGCGGTGGTCTCGAAGGAGACCTACAGCTGGAACGCCTCCGATGTTGCGCTCTACAACCTCGGAGTGGGCGCCGGGGCGGATCCGCTGGACCGTGCCGCCCTTGGCTATTTCGACGACAACGATCCGAAGGTGTTGCCCACCTTCGCAACAGTGGCAGCCCATTTCCATGACACGGAACCACCGAAGGTCTCCAAGCCCGGCATCGAGATCGATCTCGGAGACGTGGTTCATGGTTCACAGGAAGTACTGCTGCACAAGCCGATTCCGGCTTCGGGATCGGCAACCACCACGGTCAAGATCATCGAATTGCAGGACAAGGGTTCGGCTGCGGTGATCATCGAAGAGTTCACCACCGTCGATGATGCCGGCGAGCCGTTGTGGACCGCACGGTCGTCGATTTTCGCCAAAGGCGCCGGTGGTTTCGGTGGAGAGCGGGGCAACTCCGACAAAGTGGTCTATCCCGACCGCGAACCGGATCACGTCATCGAGACGACGACACTCCCGCAGCAGGCGCTGCTCTATCGACTGTGCGGTGACCGCAATCCGCTGCATTCAGATCCGGAATTCGCGGAGAAATCAGGCTTCCCCAGGCCGATCCTGCACGGTCTGTGCACCTACGGAACGGTGTGCCGCGCTGTTGTGGACACCCTGCTCGACGGTGATGTGAATCGGGTCGAACGGTTCGGCGCCAAGTTCACCGGAGTTGTCTTTCCCGGGGAGACGTTACGAATCAGGGTGTGGGAAGACGGATCCCGTCTCCTCATCAAGGCGACGGTGGCCGACCGCGACGACGCGCCCGCGCTGGGCGATGTCGTGCTGACAACTATCCGTCCCAAGGATTGACGAAGCCTGCCGGATTCGGGTCAGGCGGCACTCATGAAGATGGCAACCAGGCCGACGAAGATCGCCGTCAAGGAGCCCAGCAGAGTGAGGACGCGCCAGATACGTAGTTTGATGACGGGTGTGTTCTTGACATGCGTTGAGGCCATTGGATTCCCTCTCTAATGAACATGGCCAGCCCGGCTGGGTCGGTCGTCACCAGCAACATCGAGATGGTGTGTTACCAGCGTGACAAATGTGACACACGTGACAGGTGATACAGGCCAGCGACACCGGCGATAGTGATAACGATTACACAACACGAACAGTTGCCAGGAACAGGTTTCAGTCGCCTAAGTTAGATAAATGGACTCTTCCGGGGGCACTCCGACGCGTGACAGACTCGGCTTCCGCGCAATTTGGCTCATAGTTGTCGCCTGCGCCGCGCTGAGCCTGGTCATCGCCGCGATGGCGTCCCTCAACACCGCGATACCCGACATCGCCCCGGCCGTCGGCGCCAACTCCAACCAGGTCACCTGGTTGATCGACGGTTACACCCTCACCATCGCGGCACTGTTGCTTCCGGCCGGGGCCATCGGTGATCGATACGGTCGGCGCGAGGTACTGATCGGCGGGCTTGTCGTCTTCACCATCGGCTCACTTCTACCGATCTGGGTGTCCAACCCCGATCAGTTCATCGCCGCCCGCGCACTGACCGGTGTGGGCGCAGCGTTTGTCATGCCCGCGACGCTGTCGGTGATCACTGCCGGTGTACCCGAATCCAAACGCCATCTCGCCGTGAGTATCTGGGCAGGTGTTGGTGGATCCGGCGGCATTGCCGGGTTCTTCGTGACCGGTGTGCTTCTCGAGTTCTTCAGCTGGCACTCGATATTCGTCACCTTCGGCGTCTCTTCCGCCGTCACCGCCGTGCTGGCCTGCACTATCCCGACCTCCAAGGACTCGACCGCGCGCAGGTTCGACTGGATCGGGTCGATCACCTCGGCAGTGGGCATCGGCGCGCTTGTCTTCGGCCTGATCGAAGCGCCCCATCGCGGTTGGCTCGATCCGCTGTCGTTGCTCGCGCTCATCGGTGGTCTGGCGCTCATCGGGGTGTTCTGGTGGTGGCAGCTCAAGCGCACAGATCCGTTGCTCGACGTGCGGTTCTTCAACAACCGCGCCTTCTCGGCCGGCACACTGAGCATCACGGTGCAGTTCCTTGTCGTTTTCGGGATCTTCCTGGTGTTGCTGCAACAGTTGCAGCTGGTTTTCGGATACTCACCACTGAAGGCGGCTGTCGCCCTGATGCCGATGGTCGGTCTGGTGATGGTGTTCTCACTGATCGGCAACTGGCTCGTCACCCGAACCAGTCTGCGAATTATCCTGGTGTTCGGAATGACCGCGATGGGCGTCGGAGCCATCTATCTCGGTGCGGTTCAACCCGACGACTACAAGACCATCGTCGTGGCCATGGTCATCTTGGCCGTCGGCCTGGGTATAGCCACTGCGCCTTCGACAACCGCGATCATGGTCAACACACCGACCGACAACCAGGGCGTCGGCTCGGCGGTCAACGACACCGCTCGCGAACTCGGTTCGGCCATCGGAATCGCCGTCGGCGGAAGTCTGCTGGCGGCCGGCTACACCCGAAACATCGAACCGGTCGCAGCGGACGCCGAGGCCTCGATGCAACAGCTGTCCACTCAGCTCGACGCTGCCGGCCAGACCGCGCAGGCCCAAGAAGCCGCGACCGCCGCCGACAGCATCGCCGAGCACATCACCAACACTCTTGCAGAGGCGCTCCAGGTGGCGGGCCAACTGTCCCCCGTCCAGCCCGAACTCGCCGCGCGGATCAGCAGTGGCGCCATCGAGGCATTCGAAGGACCGATGGGTACCTCGTGCCTCGCCCTGGGCGGCGTATGCCTGGCGACGGCCATCGGCCTCGTGTTCATCACACCCAAACAGGTCGACGACGGCGCGGCGGAACGTGCCACCGCCAAAGCCGAAGCAGACATCAGCGATTGACGTTCCCGCTCGGTGCTGTCGCCCGGCCGGGTTTCGGCCGGGCGACAGCACCGAGCGGCACTTCACACTGTGGAGTTGTCAAAGACACCCGCGCGGTCCCGACGAGAAGACGGGCGCGCCAAGGGAAGTCAGTAGTTCAGGTCAGGCGGCGGGTCAGGCTGCCAGGGTCAGGGTGCGCCGGTTGTAGGCCGGTAGGGGTCTTCGTTGGGGGTCGATATCAGCCGGTGGGATCAACCACGGGTGTCCGTCCGAGCCCATGATCACATCCCAGCCGGTGTTGTGGACGGCCATATGGCAGGTGCGGCACAACAGGCATCCGTTCTCGAGTGTGGTCGCGCCGCCGTCCACGAAGTGCACGATGTGGTGGCAGTCCGACCAGCTGGCATGGCCGCCGCATTTCACGCAGCAGACGTCGCGGATGATGATGGCTTTGCGGACCAGCCCGGTGAACAGCCGTTTGGGTGGACTCAGATCGATGGGGACTTCCTCTCCGTCCAGGGTGACCGACGTGATCGCCGAATCACACGCCAACATCGCAGCGGTCGCCTCGGTCACCGGACCCATCCACGGCAGGGTGGCGGCCTCGGGATGATCGGCAGGCACGGTCACGTTCACCTCGGTCCGCGGCGCTGACACCAGCGTTTGTCCGCCACCACCGCAGTCCAACAACCGGTGCAGGGCGTCCGCGCGGCGTTGGGTTGGGGAACGCGGATCATCCGAGCCGTCGGGTTCCGGATGTGCCCGGGACCAGAGGTCCAACGCCGAGTGCAACTTTTCCCCGATCACCGCATCCACATCGAACGTGCCGACACAGCGGCCCTCACGAACTTTGTATTCGAGACTGTTCAACGACCGGTCTTCGGCCGGCGGCGGACCACCGGTATCTGCGGCGACCTCGTTACCCAGTGCCCGGGCGGCGGCGCTGATCTCCGCCGGTGGCGCTCCGGAGATGGCGTGGTTCAACAATTTTCGCTCGAACCCGACCTGCTGCTCGGCGGTGACCTGATCCTCGGACCGCCCGACAACATGGGCGACACCTTTGACCACCGCATCGACGTGCTCGGACGACAGGAATCCGTCGCGCGAATATCCGGCCGTACGATCCAGGCCGGCCAAGCCAGACCCGATGCGCGACCACCGATACGCCGATGCCGGCGCCGCACCATTGGCCTGCAACAACTTTGACGTCGTCGACCCGGACTTACGGGCGATACCCGACTCGTCGATCACCGCCGCACACACCGCGAGTTGATGCTCAGTGGTGTTACGTAGGGTGATCAGATCCTTCACCACCCCCAATACACGATCCGCATCGTCGGGTATCGGCAGGTCAACCAGATCGTCGACCATCTCGAGAAGTCGCATGACACAGCACCTTCCAAAGGGAGAACACATATCAGGGTGTCGACCGGAGTGTCTCTGCGGGGAAGGCGTCAGATACGTGATGCGTGTGGTCGATTGACTCCACTATATCTAGTCGAACACATGTTCGCAAGGACTATTCGTATCTGATTTCGTTCCGGTACAACAACTTTCGGTAGGAAGGCGAAATATCGGCGTCTGCCAATTCACACAGAAGGCGTGCCGATGCCGCGGAGAAGGTTGTCGACCAGCGCGTCGGCGAAGGCGATGGTCAAGGGTTGCGCCGGGAGCAACAGGCGGTGATAGGCCGCGCCCCACAGCTGGTCGACGACGACTTCGAGGTCGATGCCAGCACCAACCTCGCCCGCCTCCTGCGCCGATCGAAGACGGTCGACCGCCAGTTGACGGCGCGGCCGCGTATAGGTCGACTCGATTGTTGCGGCGAGCGCAGGATCCGATTGAGAAATCCCTACCAACTCTGCGATCACCCGACCGCGAGGGGTGTCGACGAGCAAGTGGATGAACGAATGCAGTTGCCCTTTGAGATCGCGACCGAGATCGCCGGAGTCCTCGAAACCCAGCTCCACCTGCACCGCCGCGAAATACGCTTCGAGCGCGAGCGCCCCCGGTGACGGCCACCATTTGTACAGGGTCATCTTGCTGACGCCGGCATGAGTTGCGACCTTGTCGAAGGTCACGGCCTTGATCCCGCCCGCGAACAACAGGTCCGCTGTCGCAGCCAGAACAGCCTCGTGCACTTCTGCGGCTGCGCGCCGCCCACGTCCGGCGCGCAGCTTGATCTCCTTGTCGGCGGGCAACCCGTCCGTCGTCATGGCCTCATCCCTTGCCTCATATGTACAAGTAGTCTACATTTTTAGTTATGTACAACTCGTACACATATGAACGGAGTGCGTCATGGACGACACGAAGCACAACGCCCGCACCGCCATCGTCTTCGGTGGCTCCGGCGGAATTGGAAAAGCAGTCGCCGAACGCCTCGCCGCCGACGGCAACAACGTGGTGGTCCACTACGCCGGACGCGCCGCGGCAGCCGATACGGTGGCCAACGGCATCACCGAACAGGGCGGCACTGCGATCACGGCCGGTGGTGACGTTGCGGACGAGGTGCAGATGGCGCACGTCTTCGATCAAACCGCCGAGCAGTTCGGTGGCGTCGACGTCGTTGTCAACACCGCGGGCATCATGCTGCTTGCGCCTGTAGTCGACATGAACCTCGACGACTTCGACCGCATGCACCGGACCAATGTCCGAGGGACGTTCGTCGTCTCCCAGCTCGCGGCCAAGAACCTGCGGCCGGGCGGCGCGCTGATCAACTTCTCCACCTCGATAACCCGTCTGCAACAACCGAATTACGCTGCGTATGCCGCGACCAAAGGCGCTGTCGAAGCGTTGACACTGATACTCGCGCGCGAACTACGAGGGCGCGACGTCACCGTCAATGTGGTCGCGCCCGGTCCGACCGCCACACCACTGTTCCTCGACGGCAAACCGAGCGAGCTGATCGACCGGCTGGCCAGTGCTGCACCACTCGAGCGATTGGGAGAGCCGGACGACATCGCAGAGGTCGTCGCCTTCCTGGCGGGACCGGGGCGGTGGGTGAACGGACAGACCCTGTACGCGAATGGCGGTATTGCGTGACTAGCTACTCACCGCATCCGACACCGACGCGCCGAGTGCGGCGTCTTTGGCCCACCGGTAGTCGGCCTTGCCGGCCGGCGTCCGTTTGATCTCATCGACCAACACCAGCTGACGGGGAATCTTGTAGCCGGCCAGCATCGTCCGGCAATGTTCCTGGATTTCGTCGAGGGTCGGCGCAGTCTGCTCCGGGCGGACCGCCACGACCGCCGACACCTTTTGACCCATCCGCTCGTCTGGGGCGCCGACCACCAACGCGTCGGCGACTGCCGGGTGCGCGTGCAGGCAGGCCTCGACCTCTTCGGCGAAAACCTTCTCGCCACCGGTGTTGATGCACTGCGAGCCGCGTCCGAGGAAGACGATCGTTCCGTCGGCCTCGACGTGCGCCATGTCGCCGAGCACCGACACCCTGGTGCCATCCGGCAACGTGGGGAACGTTCGCGCCGACTTCTCCTCGTCGCCGTAGTAACCCAACGGCACGTTACCGATTCGCGCGATCATCCCCACCTCGCCGGAGCCCGGTTCGATCGGCTCCAGTTTTTCGTCGAGCACCGTCATCCTCGGCGACGGCGGCATTGCCAGCGTGCCGTCCTCCCGAACCTCGAAGGCACCGTCGTTGCCGGATTCCGAGGCCCCGAAGTTGTCGCGCAGCAACAACTCCGGCTTTGCCGCGACCATTCGATCCCGCACACCGACCGACCAGACCGCACCGCCGGAGGTGATCGAGAACAGGGCCGACATGTCGACCTCGTCCTTCAGTTTGTTCATTGCATCGGCCAGCGGGGAGCCCATGCCGTCGCCGACGATCAAGATCACGTTGACCTTGTCGGACTCGATGGAGCGCACCACTTTTTCGGGGTCGAATGCTCGCATCAACACCAGCCGGGCGCCCAGGGTCAAGAACGTGAACAGCGAGTACAGCGCCGCACCGTGCATCAACGGCGCCGCGATCAGGAACGCCAGTTCCGGGAATTCCTTTGCCGCCGCGGCCACTTCGCCGAGATTCTTACGCGGGTTGTTGTCCTCGTAGGGGTTACCGCCCGACAACGGCTTGTGGAAGAAATCGTCGTGCCGCCACATCACACCTTTGGGGTAGCCGGTGGTGCCGCCGGTGTAGAGAACCCACAGCTCATCGCCGGTCCGGGGTTCGAAGTCGCGCTCATCCGAATATCCCTCCGGCGCGAAGGGAGCGATGGTCACTCCGGCCTGCGCCGCCGCATCGGTCAAGGCCTGGGACACCTCACCGATCACCAGCACCGTACGCAGCGTCGGGATCTGTCCGACGATCTGTGCCAGGTTCTCCTGGTGTTCGAGCTCTTCGACGACGATCGCCACCGAGTCGGAATTCTCGAAGATGTAGAGCAACTCCGCCGGGGTGTATCGATAGTTGATGTTGATGGGGACGGCGCGCAACTTGATGACACCGAGGATCGTGGTGACGTGCTCCAGGCTGTTCTTGAGGAACAGCGAGACATGCTCGCCGGCACAGATTCCCGCGGCGGACAGCATGTGCGCGACCTGATTCGACTCACGCTCGAGCAGGCGGTAGCTGTGGTCGACACCCTCGTAGGTCAACGCGATTCGGTCGGGAACCGAATCGGCGACAGTCTCGAATACATCGGCGAGGTTGAAAGCCATCTGAGAAATCTCCTTTGCGACGAGAACTGGGCACGAACTATGCGGTGAGGACGAGACCGCTGGTGGGGACGCCGGTTCCGGCTGTGACCACCACCGCACCTGCCCCGTCGACCTGATTGACCGATTGACCCCGCAACTGCCGGACAGCTTCTGCGATGCCATTCATTCCGTGGATGTACGCCTCCCCCAGCTGCCCACCATGGGTGTTGAGCGGCAGCCGACCACCCACCTCGAGCGCACCGGGCTCGCGGACAAGGTCTTTCGCCTCACCGCGACCACAGAACCCGAGCTCCTCGAGTTGCATCAGCGTGTACGGGGTGAAGTGGTCATAGAGGATCGCAACGTCCATGTCTTCGGGGCGAAGACCCGATTGCTCCCACAACTGCCTGCCCACCAGGCCCATCTCGGGGAGTCCGGCGATGTCGTCGCGGTAGTAGCTGGTCATGATGTATTGGTTTTCACCACTGCCGGACGCCGCACCGGCAACGACAACCGGGGTGTGCGGCAGATCCCTGGCCCGCTCGGCCGACACCACCACGATCGCCACACCACCATCGGATTCCTGGCAACAATCGAGAAGGTGCAGGGGCTCGGCAATGTACCGCGAGTTCTGATGGTCGTCGAGCGTGATGGGCTTGCCGTAGAAGAAGGCTTCCGGGTTGACGGCGGCATGCTTTCGATCGACGACCGCGATCTGCCCGAAGTCCGTACTGGTGGCGCCGGATTCGTGCATGTACCGCTGGGCAACCATCGCCACGAACGCGGCCGGGGTGCTCAGTCCGTGGGGGTAGCTGAAGGCGTTGTCGGTGCCCGACGAGTTGTCCTGCGCGACCAGCGAGGTGTTCACCTGCCCGAACCGCATCCCTGACCGTTCGTTGAAGGCCCGGTAGGCGACCACCACATCCGCAACCCCGGTGGCCACCGCCATCGCCGCCTGCTGCACGGTGGAACACGCCGCTCCCCCACCGAAGTGGATGCGAGAGAAGTACTTCAGCTCACCGATACCCGAGGCGCGGGCGACCGCGATCTCGGTGTTGGTGTCCATGGTGAACGACACCAGCCCGTCCACGTCCGCCGGTGTCAGGCCCGCGTCGGCGAGTGCGGCGGTCACCGCTTCGGCGGCGAGTCGCAATTCGCTGCGTCCCGAGTTCTTGGAGAAGTCGGTGGCGCCGATACCGACGATCGCCGCCTTGCCGGACAGTCCGCTCATCGGCCCACTTCCGCTTCGCTTTTCCCTGCCGGAGCAGTGACTTTCGTGTGGTCCATCACCAGCGTCACCACCGACGTCACATGATTGCCCAGGCTGTCTTTGCCCACCACGTCGACGGTCACCAGATCGTCGTCCACCGCGCTCACGGTGCCGGTGAGCGTCAACGTGTCGTAGGCGTACCAGGGAACACCCAGCCGCAGCCTGATCGACCGGATCTGTGCGCGTTGCCCCGCCCAGTCGGTGATGTACCGCTGCACCAGTCCGGTGTCGGTGAGGATGTTGACAAAGATGTCCTTCGAACCCTTCTGATGAGCCAGGTCGCGATCGTGGTGGACATCCTGAAAATCCCTGGTGGCCAAGGCTGTCGAGACCACAAACGTAGGCGTCGCGTTCACCGTGAGACCGGGCAGTTCCAGGCCGACGGCAACGGCGGGCGGGGTGACGGGAACACTCATGACTTCACTCCTGTCCCAGCCGGCTGCCACGCATACAACGTCCAGGCATCTGCACCATCAGCGGCCGGAAAGTCGAGGAACTCGACACGTACCGGAAGTCCGATCTCGACCTGCGCGGGATCGACCCCGCGCAGCTCACCCAGAAGCCGTACTCCTTCTTCGAGTTCGACCAACGCGACGACAAACGGCAACTCTCGGCCCGGAACCTTCGGTGCATGGTGCACCACATAGCTGTAGACGGAGCCCAGGCCGGAGGCGACCACGAAGTCGGTGTCTTCACCCTTGGTCTTCCAGATCGCCGGCACCGGCGGATGGCGCAGCGACCCGTCTTCGAGTTTCTGGATGCGCAACTCGTGCTCGCGCACACCATCCCAGAAGAACAGGGTGTCCAGAGAAGGTGTGGGGCGCATCATCTTTGCCGGATCAAAGCCGGACGTCGGTGAACTGAGCGACGAGAGCACCGCACTGTCGGCGACAGCGGGCCCAGGATCCCGGACCGACACAGCGTCTTTGGCAGGCGGCCGGAACTTGAGGATCCGGAAGTCCATCTCGGCGACGACTTCATCGCCGACCTTCCAGGTGTTCCTGGTGGTGAAGAACCAGCCCTCACCGAGCCCGGTCTGTTTGGGCCCCACCACATCTGTCAGCGCAGCCTCGATGGTGACCTCTTCACCCGGCTTCGTGTACCGGTGATAGGTCGAATCACAATTGGTCGCGACGACGGACGTGTACCCCGCCTCGTCCAGAATCTGCGTGACCCGACCGAGCGGGTCGTCGTCGGCGCGCGACCCGGTCAAGCCCCGCATCGTCCAGACCTGAGCCATCGCCGGAGGTGCCACGATGCCGTCGTGACCGGCCCCACGCGCGGCCTCGTCATCGACATAGATCGGGTTGGCATCCCCGATGGCCTCGGTCCAGTTGTTGATCATGGCCGTGTTGATGGGGTCACGTCCGGCGACCGGAGCGCTGGTTCCTGCGGCCCGGACCCGGTCGGTGGCCGCGATGATCGCCGACGCGTCAACAGTTGTCATGCAAGGACTCCTCTCAGCGCTTTCCACGGGGCAGGCCGAGCCCGGCGGTCGCGATCATCTCCCGCATCACCTCGTTGACACCTCCGCCGAAGGTGATCACGACATTTCGTTTGGCCTGGACGTCGAACCAGTCGGCGAGGGCCGCGGTCTGCGGGTCGGAGAAATCCCCGTGCCTGCCCAGGATCTCGTCGATCAACCGGTGGACGTGCTGCAGTCGTTCGGTGGCGAAGACCTTGGTTGCCGCGGCGTCCGCCATCGAGATCGAGTCACCGCCCGCCGCCACCTGCCAGTTGAGCAGTTCATTGATCCGGTAATAGGCATGCAGTTCCGCCAGAGCACGTTTCACGTCCGCATGCTTTGCCGGAACGGTGCCGTCAGGCCCCGGCCGCTGCGCCCATTCCGTGATTTTTGCGAGGAGTCCGTCGAGTCGTCCGGCGGGTCCGAGCATGACGCGCTCATGGTTGAGCTGCGTGGTGATCAGGCGCCATCCGCCATTGACCTCACCGACGACCATGTTCGCCGGCACCACCACATCCGAGTAGTAGGTGGCGTTGACGTGATGGGCGTGATCGGCGGTGATGATCGGGGTCCAGCTGTAACCGGGGTCGGTGGTGTCGACGATCAGGATCGAGATGCCCTTGTGCTTGACCACGTCCTTGTCGGTGCGGCAGGCGAGCCACACGAAGTCGGCATCATGCCCGCCGGTGGTGAAGATCTTCTGCCCGTTGACGATGAACTCGTCCCCGCGACGTACCGCGGTGGTCTTGAGTGACGCGAGGTCGGTACCGGCGTCCGGTTCGGTGTAGCCGATGGCGAAATGGACCTCGCCGGCAAGGATCGCGGGCAGGAACCGTTGCTTCTGCTCGTCGGTCCCATAGAGCTGCAGCGTCGGGCCGACCGTCTGCAATGTCACCGACGGCAACGGGACGTCCGCCCGCGCGGCCTCGTTGACGAAGATCTGCTGTTCGATCTGGCCAAAACCTCGGCCGCCGTATTCTTTTGGCCATCCGACGCCGAGCCAGCCGTCCTTGCCCATCTGACGGATCACCTTGCGATAGGTGGGACCGTGCCGCTCGGTGAGCATGACTTGCGCGTCTTCGTCGGAGATCAGCGTCGAAAAGTATTCGCGCAACTCTTGTTTCAGATCGCGCTGCTGCGGGGTGAGATCGATGAACATCAGGTTTACGCTCCTGCCTCTACCTGCTCGGCCAGTGCATCGAGACGACTGGTGGGTCCGCCGACCAGACGAGCCAGGTCTTTGGCGATCGAGAAGTACCGGTGCAGGGGGTACGTGAGGTCGACTCCGATACCACCGTGCAGGTGGACCATCGTCCGCATCGTCGCCGGGATCTCCTGCGCCAGCCAGTACGTCGCCACCGCCAGATCCGTCCCCGCATCAAGACCTTCGGACAACCGCCAGCCGGCGGCCGTGGTTGCCAATGTCATCGACCGGGCCACCACGTAGATGTCGGCGAGCTGCTGCTGCACGGCCTGGAATGTCCCGAGTGGTTTGTCGAACTGGATGCGCTCGGTGACGTGGGTGGCCGTCAGGTTCATCGCACCGGCGACCAGTCCATCGGCGTAGGCGGCGATGCCCAGGGCGTGGTGCGCTGTCAACCACTCCGGATCGCCCTCGACGACGGTCTCGACGGGCACATTGTCGAATCGGACTGTGTACTCGCCCCATCCGGACGACGAGGTCGTCCGGACAACGGTCACTCCCGGGGCGTCGGCGGACACGATGGCAACACCCGCGTCGGTGGCGACGATCAAGGCGCTCGCGCCGTCGGCATGCAGCACACCGGTTTTGGTTCCGGTGAGCTTCCCGCCCGACACCGAGGTGTGCGGGGTGGCCGTCATGGCGGCGCCCGGTTCGTTGATCGCGGCGGCCAGCCAACCGCCCGCCTGCACCGCGGCACCGAGCGCGGCCGCCGCATCGGGAGCCCGGGCGGCCAACGGCGCCAGGCCCGAGATCAGGGTCCCGATGGCTGGTGTCACGGCCGCGGACCGACCCAAGGAGGTGGCGACGGGTATCAGCCCGTCGACACCGACATCATCACCGCCCTGGCTCTCGGGCAACGGCAGCGCGAGCACGCCACCGCCACCGAGCGCCGACCACAACGTGGTCTCGAACCCGCCGCGATCTGTCAGATCTGCGTCCCAGGCCGTCTCGTGCCGTTCGAGCACCGAGCCCATGACATCGCTCACAGTTTGGGCGGTGGAATCCAGCGTGAAATCCACGTTCTACACCCCTCCGAAGAATTAGAACTTGTTCTAGTTGTATCAGACGAACACGGTGTCCGTTTCGGACTTGGGCGAAGCCGCGGAACGAGCTACCGGGGCAGACCCAGCAGGCGCTCGGCCGTGGCCGTGAGCAAGATCTGCGTGGTGCCGCCCGCGATCGACAGGCACCGGTTCAGCAGGAATGTGTCGGCAGCCGGGGACAACGCCATACCTTCGGTACCGCGGAGCTGCTGGGCGAACTCGGGTACCGATTGCCGATGCCGTACCCCGATGAGCTTGCGGACGCCGGCGACCGCCCCCGGATCCGTCCCGTTGATCGACCCGAGGACCGTCCGCAGATCCAGTACCTGTCCCAGCTGCGCCTGCACGATGAGGTCGCCTAGCTGTTCGGCCTGAGCATCGGTCAGGATCGTGTCACCGACCTGCTCGAGTAGCGCTTCCATTTCTTTGCCCAGGGCCGAGCCACCCATCGCCACCCGTTCATTGGCCAACGTGGTGCGCGCCAGCCGCCAGCCGTTGTCGACCTCCCCGACCACACAGTCGTCGGGGACGAAAACGTCGTCGAGGAAGACCTCGTTGAACAGGGACCGACCGGTCAACTCGCGGAGCGGCCGCGTCTGGATCCCGTCCGACTTCATGTCGACCAGGAAGTAGGTGATGCCCTTGTGCTTGGGGACATCAGGATTCGTCCGGGCCAGGCAGATGGCCCAATCGGCCTCGTGTGCGTGCGACGACCAGACCTTCTGCCCCTGCAACCGCCAGCCACCGTCGACCTTGGTGGCCCGGGTCCGCAGTGAGGCGAGGTCCGAACCCGCGCCCGGCTCGGAGAACAGCTGGCACCACAGCAATTCGCCATCGAGGGTCGCCTTCACGAACCGCTCGCGCTGCGCATCGGTACCGTGCGCGACGATCGTCGGGATCGCCCAGCCGGCGATCACCAGATCCGGCCGTCGAACTCCCGCGCGTTCGAGCTCGGAATCGATGAGTACCTGGTGAGACGCGTCGGCACCGAGGCCGTACGGCGCCGGCCAGTGCGGCGTCAGATATCCGCCGGCCGCGAGCGCCCGGCGCCGGTCCGGTGCGGCCGCAATCGACTCCACCTGCTCCCGCACCTGCCGACGGTCACGCTCGGCGTCCCCCAGGTCGATCGTGAACGTCCGCCGGATCCCCGCCCGGTTCAGCTCGGCGACCCGCATTCGCCACCGGCCGGGACCGCCCAGCTGGGCCTGCCAGGCCAACGCCCGGCGCAGGTAGAGATGCGCATCATGCTCGAAGGTGAACCCGATTCCGCCGAGCACCTGGATGCAGTCCTTGGCGTTGGCCACGGCCAGTTCGGCGACCACCGCCGCGGCCGCCGCGGCGCTGATCTCCAGCTGCGCGGTCGCAGCCTCGCGATTGGCGCCCTCGGCCTCGGTCAATTCGTCGATGGCCTCGGCGAGGTCCCAGGCCGCGGCACCGACCAGTTCGCTGCGACAGAGCATTTCCGCGCAGATGTGTTTGACGGCCTGGAAGCTCCCGATCGGCGCCCCGAACTGTTCGCGCACCTTCGCGTACTCGACGGCGGTGTCGAGGCACCAGCGGGCGACTCCGGCCGCCTGAGCGGCGATCCCGGCAATGATCGTGGCCCGCACAAACGAGTCCGAGACATGCAAGACCTCGTGGGCCGGGATCCGAACCTGTTCGAACCGGACCCGCGCGAGGTCCATCGAGAAGTCGAGGGCCTCGACCCGCTCGGCGACCACACCCGGGGTCTTCGGTTCCAGCAGCACCCACCGCCGACTTCCCGCGATGTCCACCGGCGCCAGCAGGGCCACTCCGTCGGCGTATCCGGTCACCAGTCCGAGGTCACCGTCGGCCGACAGGACTCCGCGTTCGGCTTCGGTCGACAGCGCCATGTCACCGCCCGTGAGCACACCCGTTGCGATCGCTACCCCGACCTCCCCCGCCAGCAACTGTCCGAGTAACGCGTTCTCGTTCGGGACACCTGCCACCGCGGCCAACAGTGCGCCGACGGCCGTTCCCGCCACCGGACCGGGAACGAGACCGTAACCCGTTTGTTCGAGCATGACGGCGAGGTCGATGAACATCGCGTCCATTCCGCCCTGGCTCTCCGGCACGGCCGCCGCGAACACCCCGAGACCGGCGAGTTCGGGGAACAGCGCAGGCCAGGCATCGGCCTGGACGTCGGATCCCGGCTCGGCCGCCCGGACCGAGGTGATCGCCGACACCTTTTTGGACCATTGACCAATTGCATCGGCCACAGCGGTATGTTCTTGAGTGGTAGCGATCGTCATGGGCCTGAACATCCTGACTACTCGGAGTTGTCGGTGCGTAGTAGAACCTGTTCTAATATTGCACGTTCGAGACGGCAGAATGGAAGGGGCTGGGGCACGCGGCACCCAAATCGCATTTTCGGCAGCAGCGATTAACGTGTAGTTGGCCACTTGCAATAACGGTCATCCGACAGAAAACCCGGGCCCCCGAGGCGCAAAAGACGAAAGAGGTCAGTCCACTGATGGCAAGCCCGAATCCCACCGGCGGTTCGGTCGGCGACGCTGCCGTCGGTACCGAGGTCGACCTCGGCTCCAACGCCCAGCGTGAACGTCGCCGCCGCATCCTCGACGCGACGCTCGCCCTCGCCTCCAAAGGCGGCTACGACGCGGTACAGATGCGCGCTGTCGCCGACCGCGCCGACGTTGCCGTGGGAACCCTGTACCGGTACTTCCCGTCCAAGGTGCATCTGCTCGTCACCGCCCTGGCCCGCGAGTTCGAGGCCGTCGAGGCCCGCGCCGACAAGACCCGACTCCGCGGCGACACGCCACTCGAGCGTCTGCGCCACGTCCTGGACATGATCACCCTTGCGATGCAGCGTGATCCGCTGCTGACCGAGGCGATGACCCGCGCATTCATGTTCGCCGACGCATCGGCCTCCGCCGAGGTCGACAAGGTCGCGAACATCATCGACCGACTGCTCGCCAATGCCATGGTCGAAGGCGAACCCGCCGATCTCGATCTGAAGATCGCCCGCGTCGTGTCCGACGTCTGGATGTCGAACCTGGTGCAGTGGCTGACCCGCCGGGCCTCGGCCACCGACGTCACCAACCGCCTGGAGCTCACCATCACGCTTCTGCTCGCCGGCCGCGACCACGACGCCGCAAACAAGTAACCCGCAAGACTCGGCTCAATACCACTTCGGTCGAAAACAAAGAAGGGGCGCAACCACTTTCGTGGCTGCGCCCCTTACTTTGTATCGACTACTTCTCGGAGTCGCCGGTCTTCGCCAGTTCCACCGGGGTGTCGGGAAGCTCGATCGGCCTCTTCGAACCCTTGAAGGTGAACTTGGCTTCGTCGCCGTCGCCTTCGCCATCCCAGTTCTCGACATCGACGACGATGATCTCGCCGGCACCGATCTCGTTGAACAGGATCTTCTCCGACAGCTGATCCTCGATCTCGCGCTGGATGGTGCGACGCAGCGGCCGGGCACCCAGGACGGGATCGAAACCACGCTTGGCGAGCAGGCTCTTGGCCTTCTCCGTCAGTTCGATATCCATGTCCTTGTTCTTCAACTGCTTCTCGACGCGGGCGATCATCAGGTCGACCATCTTGATGATCTCGTCCTTGGTGAGCTGATGGAACACGACGATGTCGTCGATACGGTTGAGGAACTCGGGACGGAAGTGCTTCTTGAGCTCGTCGTTGACCTTCTGCTTCATCCGCTCGTAATTCGAGCCCTCCGCATTGGACTGCGAGAAGCCCAGACCCACGGCCTTGGAGATGTCACTCGTACCGAGGTTCGAGGTGAAGATCAGCACGGTGTTCTTGAAGTCGACCGTACGACCCTGACCGTCGGTGAGACGGCCGTCCTCGAGCACCTGCAGGAGCGTGTTGTAGATCTCCTGATGTGCCTTCTCGATCTCGTCGAAGAGCACCACGGAGAACGGCTTGCGGCGCACCTTCTCGGTGAGCTGGCCGCCCTCTTCGTAGCCGACGTACCCGGGAGGGGCACCGAAGAGCCGTGACGCGGTGAACCGGTCGTGGAACTCGCCCATGTCGATCTGGATGAGCGCGTCGTCTTCGCCGAACAGGAAGTTCGCCAAGGCCTTGGACAGCTCGGTCTTACCGACACCGGACGGGCCGGCGAAGATGAACGAACCGGACGGGCGCTTGGGGTCCTTCAGACCGGCGCGGGTACGGCGGATCGCCTTGGAGACGGCCTTGACCGCTTCGGTCTGACCGATGATCCGCTTGTGGAGCTCGTCCTCCATCCGGAGCAGACGGGTGGTCTCCTCCTCGGTGAGCTTGAAGACGGGGATACCGGTCCAGTTACCGAGGACCTCGGCGATCTCGTTGTCATCGACCTCGGCGACGATGTCCATGTCGCCACTGCGCCACTGCTTTTCACGCTCGCCGCGTTCGGTGACGAGCTGCTTTTCCTTGTCGCGCAGGTTCGCGGCCTTCTCGAAGTCCTGGGCGTCGATCGCCGATTCCTTCTCTTTGCGAGCATCGGCGATCCGGTCGTCGAACTCACGCAGGTCTGGCGGTGCGGTCATCCGGCGGAT
Source organism: Williamsia sp. z34 (assembly GCF_059553395.1). Lineage (NCBI taxonomy): Bacteria > Bacillati > Actinomycetota > Actinomycetes > Mycobacteriales > Nocardiaceae > Williamsia > Williamsia sp. z34. The sequence goes on from NZ_JCANWW010000006.1 coordinate 305,214, forward strand.
ACGCATCCGGGCGCCCGCCTCGTCGATCAGGTCGATTGCCTTGTCCGGCAAGAACCGGTCGTTGATGTACCGGTCTGCCAGGGTCGCGGCAGCAGCCAGCGCGCCGTCGGTGATGGACACGCGGTGATGCGACTCGTAGCGGTCCCGCAGACCCTTGAGGATCTGGATGGTGTGTTCGACACTCGGCTCGCCGACCTGCACCGGCTGGAACCGACGCTCGAGAGCGGCGTCCTTCTCGATGTACTTGCGGTACTCGTCGAGGGTGGTCGCACCGATGGTCTGCAGCTCACCGCGGGCCAGCTTCGGCTTGAGGATGCTGGCCGCGTCGATGGCACCTTCGGCAGCACCTGCGCCGACGAGCGTATGGAGCTCGTCGATGAACAGGATGATGTCGCCGCGGGTGTTGATCTCCTTGAGAACCTTCTTGAGGCGCTCTTCGAAGTCACCGCGGTAGCGGCTGCCGGCAACCAGCGACCCGAGGTCGAGGGTGTAGAGCTGCTTGTCCTTGAGCGTCTCGGGAACGTTGCCGTTCACGATCGCCTGGGCCAGGCCCTCGACGACGGCGGTCTTGCCGACGCCGGGCTCACCGATGAGCACCGGGTTGTTCTTGGTGCGGCGGCTCAGCACCTGCATGACGCGTTCGATTTCCTTCTCGCGCCCGATGACCGGGTCGAGCTTGCCCTCGGCGGCAGCTGCGGTCAGGTTGCGACCGAACTGATCGAGGACCAGCGAGGTCGACGGCGTGCCCGCCTCGGTGCTGCGACCGCCGGTGCCGGCTTCCTGGGGCTCCTTGCCCTGGTAACCCGAGAGGAGCTGGATGACCTGCTGACGCACCCGATTGAGATCGGCGCCGAGCTTGACCAGCACCTGAGCTGCCACGCCCTCGCCCTCGCGGATGAGGCCGAGCAGGATGTGCTCGGTGCCGATGTAGTTGTGGCCGAGCTGCAACGCCTCACGCAGCGAGAGTTCGAGGACCTTCTTCGCGCGGGGAGTGAAAGGAATGTGCCCGGACGGCGCCTGCTGACCCTGGCCGATGATCTCCTCGACCTGGCTGCGTACGCCTTCGAGCGAGATTCCCAGCGACTCGAGCGACTTGGCGGCAACGCCTTCGCCCTCGTGGATCAGACCCAGCAGGATGTGCTCGGTACCGATGTAGTTGTGATTGAGCATCCGCGCTTCTTCTTGAGCCAGGACTACAACCCGACGAGCGCGGTCGGTGAACCGTTCGAACATTGTTCTCCCTTACGTTTCAATGGGTCGAGCTCGGCCTAAGCTTCATGTCCCAGTCTGACTGGTCCACCGGCGTCGATCTCCCCAGGGTGGGCATATACCGAGAGCGACGTCGATGCGTCGGCCTCAGCAGCCTTGGCTCCACTCTAATGGCCGCAGGTCACCGGCACCGCAGATGTCTCACCCTGTTCGACCCGAAGGCCCGTTTTCAGACCTACCAACCCATCAACACCGCAGCTTACGCGGGGTATCGATGTTCGATACGCCGTCAGCGAACGGGACACCCGTCCTTCGATCGCGATGAGTTTTATCCGATCGCGGATGGTTTGGAGTGCCACACCAGCAGGAATCCGGTCGCAGAGCGCTGCGCCCGCGCGTCGAGTGAACGATGGACGGCTCCGGGTTCTCCGACCCCGCCCCCACCCGGCTAACGAGACACCAGACCGGTGATGAGCACCGTCAGCGCGGCGGTGTCGAGCACCGCCCGGACGATGTTCCAGCGCACCCACGGCCCCTCGAACGCTTCTCGGACCGCGCGCAGATCGCTGATCCGCTCCGGGTCGCCGGCGGCGGCGATCTGATTGTTGAGCGGGATGTTGAAGACGATCGTGGTGATCAGCGTCAGTCCGTAGAGGACCGCGCCGGCCACGATCCACCACAGCATCGCGTGGTCGCGGTAGAGGACCGCGGCGACCACCGTGAAGCCCAGACCGCCGAAGAACACCAGCAGAAACAGCGGATTGACGATGGCCACGTTGATCCGCTGCATCACCGACACGAAGGACGCATCGTCGACGCGTCTGAGCGCAGGCATCACGGCGATGGCAAAGGCGGCATAGAGACCGGCCATCAGACCGACCGCCACCACTCCGAGGACGAGTAGCGATTCGCGAACCACGGTCATGACCAGGCTCCCTGTGATGCCGCCCTCTTCACCACATCGGAGAAGTCGCCGGGTGCGCGTCCGAGGATCTCGCGGACACCGTCGGTCACCGATTCGTTGCGCCCGTCGAACAGCGTTCCGAACAGCGCCATCACCATGTCCGTGTACTCCTGACCGATTCCGGCGGCCAGCAGCGCGCTGCGATAATCGACGTCGGAGACCGACACGAACGCGATGTCGCGGCCGAGTGCGCCGGCGATCTCGGCGGTGGCGTCGGCAAAGGTGAGCAACCGCGGGCCGGTCAGCTCGTAGACCCGTCCGGTGTGGCCGGTCCCGGTCAGCGCTTCGAGCGCGGCGTCGGCGATGTCGTCGGCGTCGAGGAACGGCTCACCGACCGGTCCGACCGGCAGCACCACCTCGCCGCCGCGAATATCGTCGACCAAGAAGGCCTCACTGAAGTTCTGGGCAAACCAGCTGCACCGCAACACTGTTGCGGGTGTTCCGGCCCCGAGGACCACCTCTTCACACGCCTTCGCCTCGGGTTCGCCGCGCCCGGACAACAAGACGAGCCGGTCGACACCGGCGTCGTCGGCCGCAGCGACAAAGGCGCTGATGTCATCGACGGAGTCCGGCACGATCAGGTCGGGTTGATAGGTGATGTACACAGCGCCGGCACCTTCGAGCGCGGGTTTCCAGGTACTGCGGTCGGTCCAATCGAAATGCGTGGCCGAGGTACGACTGGCCCGCCGGACCGGCACTCCGGCGCGGTCGAGTCGATCTGTCACTCGCGCACCGGTTTTGCCGGTGGCACCGACCACCAGGACGGGACGTTGTTCTCGGGTTTCCGTTGTATTTGTCATGTGAACCAGTACAGGCGATGAATACGAGCGTTTCCATGGTTTATCCGCTCGCTTTCATGTTCAATCGTCTTGTGGATGCGCTTGGCAGTGTGCTCAACGGACCCCGCGCGAAAGACGCGTTCTTGTTGCGGGTGGTGATGTCGCCGCCCTGGTCCGTCCGAATCGAGGACAAGGCCCCACTGACGGTGGTGGTGACCGTGTCCGGGACCGCCGCCATCGACTTCGACGACGGAGAGCACGCGGACGTACATCGCGGCGATGTCGCGATCATCCGCGGACCCGACCCGTACACCTATGGCGACGGCACCTCTGCGACCACCGCGATCATCGAAGAAGGCCAGCATTGCGTCGGCGACGACGGTGCCGAACTGGCCGACGAGATGCGCCTCGGCATCCGCAGTTGGGGCAACAGCGTCAATGGTGAATCGGTCTCGCTGGTCGGCGCCTACGGTGTGGCCGGCGAGGTGTCGACCAGGCTGCTGAACGCGCTCCCCCGACTGATCATTTTGCGTGACAACAACTCTCCGCTGATCGAGCTTCTCGCGACCGAGATGTTGCGGGACGCCCCGGGACAAGAGGTGATGCTCGACCGGCTTCTCGACCTCGTCCTGATCGACTCGTTGCGCACCTGGTTCTCCACCACCGAATCGGCGGGATCGAATTGGATTGCCGCCGAGTCGGATCCGGCGGTGGGCCGAGCACTGAGCCTGATCCACAACAATCCTGAGCAGTCGTGGACCGTGGCCGCCCTGGCCGCCCGGTGTTCGGTGTCGCGGGCCGTGCTGGCCAAGCGGTTCACCGAACTCGTCGGCGAACCGCCGATGGCGTATCTCACCGAATGGCGCTTGTCGCTCGCAGCCGACCTCCTGGCCGACGGAGGCCTCACGCTCGATGCCGTTGCGGCGCAGGTCGGCTACAGCGGCGCCTACGCGTTGAGCGCCGCCTTCAAGCGGGTTCGGGGCATCAGCCCCCGCGACCACCGCAGGTCCCTGGCGAGCTGAACCGGCGTGATTGGATGGGCGTCATGCTCAACGGCCGGTCCACCCCCGGAATCGGATTCGTCGTCTGCCTGCTGTCGATCGTCATGGTGGTCACGGTCGGAGCGGTGTTCGCGACGGATACGCCGCCCGAAGACACGTCCGAATACGACGGCGGCACGCTCCGGTCGTATCGGAGCGAACCCGCGGAGCGATGGAGCCTCGACCTCAGCGACATGCGCACGTACGGTTCCGGCGCCACACCCCTGGTCGCGGGCACCCATCACGACACCTGGCTGATCTCCTATCCGTCCGGAGACGGCACCACCTATCTCGCCATCGATCGCCGCGACGGCCGACGACTCTGGGCCCAGCCGATCGACGCCGGGCTGGGCAGCTGCGCGATCAACGGCAAGGGTCAGGTCGGCTGCGCGGTGCGCCTGGCAGATCGTCCGGACGGTTTCTATATCGCCGACCTGGACACCGGAGAACTCGGCTCTCTCTCCGCCCTCGACAACACTGAGACCGTCACCGGATACGGGCCCGACTTCCTACGCGTCAACAGCTCCGGGTACCAGGTGAGCCGCAACTCGCCGAACGGTACCGAGATCTGGGCCCGCACCTTCGCCGGCGCCGCCACGGTCGAGGTGAACGGCACCGTCGCCATCGTCCGGGCGTCCGACGGCACACAGCATCTCATCGACCCGGACACCGGTGACGACCTGTTCGGATGCGCCTGCGATCTGGTGGTCTACCCGACCGGCATCGCGGCGCAGTTCTCGGAGCGGGGAGCCCAGCGCGTCGAGTTCCTCCGCCCGGACGGCACCCGGACATCGGACAACGACAAGCAGCAATTGGTACCGGGCCGGTCCACCCTGCCCATCACGACGGGGGCCGGCAGCGAGCAGGTCTTCCAGACCCAGGGCACCTACGCCGCGTTCGACCCACAACAGAAGACCCGGCTATGGCAGGTCACCGACCCGGAGTTGTCGAAGGTCGGCGCCCGGCCCTGCGGTTCCACGGTCTCCTTTGCCCGCAAGGACGGCACGCGTTCGGTTCTCGACATCGTCTCGGCGGACAAACTGGGTGAGCTCCCCCGCAGCGATCCGATGGAGCCCTCCGCCAACATCGACATCCTCGGCTGCATCGGGCAGGGCGGCAACATCATCGTGTTCGGTGCCAACTCCCAGCTGACCGCCTACGACTTCACCACGGGCACCGTCGCGTGGCAGCGATCGGTGGTCGGCGGGCGGCCTGCCGTGGTCGACGGATACATCGTGCTCGAGGAGGGCACCACCCTCTCCCTGCTCGCTCCGTCGTAAAAAGTTCCCCGTTGGGCGTCGGAAAACCCCCGCCGCCGACGACTATGAGTATGTGAGCAGCTCAGCGGGTGGAAACTCCCACACTCCGTCCGGCCCGGCGCCGGCCGGTACTGCGCTGCTCGCTCTGTACGACGAGGCCTTGCCCGCGGTATACGGCTACCTGATCCGGCGGGCCGGTGACAAGAACATCGCCGAGGACATCACCTCGGACACGTTTCTGGCCGCCATGGACCGGGCACGAGTCGACGATTCGGTCGAGCCGTCGGTCCCGTGGCTCATCGGCATCGCCAGACACAAACTGGCCGACCACTGGCGCAAGATGCAACGCACCCCGACGCCGGTGGACGAGGTTCCGGATCGGCCGGCCGGCGACGAGTGGGATGTGCACCTCGACCGGATACTTGCCGAGTTCACCCTCGCGCGGCTCTCGACCACCCACCGCGCGGTGCTGACGCTGCGGTACGTCGACGACTGCACCGTGCCGCAGTGTGCCGAACTGCTCGGGCGCACGGTCATGGCCACCGAAGCGCTACTCACCCGGGCCAAGCGGGCTTTCCGCGCGGCCTACCCCGACAACACGATGCCCATCGCGAAGGGAGGCCAGTCATGAACGCTCCGAACTCATTCGACCCGTTCACCGTGCTGGCCACAGCCGACGTGCCGGTGTCCCCCGACGCCGACTTCGCACGTCGCCTGCGTACCCGCCTCGAGCGTGGACTCGAACTACCCGAAGGAATCACCATGAGCACCGACATCGGCTCTGCGCCGTCGGCCGAGAACCTTTCGTCGCAGATCCTCACCTCCGTGGAACGTCCAGGGGCACTGCCCTATCTCACCGTCGCCGATCCGGCCGCCGCCATCGACTGGTACGTCGCCAACCTCGGTGCCCGACTGCGCGGCGAACCGATCGTGATGGACGACGGCACCATCGGGCACGCCGAACTCCTGATCGGCGGTGGCGTGATCTACCTGGCCGGCGAGTTCGGTGACCTGGGCCTCAAAGCCCCTGCACCACAATCAGTCTCGGTATCACTGATGCTGCCGGTCTCCGACACCGACGCGGTGTTCACCCGCGCCCGCGACGGTGGCGCGACGGTCCAGCGTGAACCCTACGAAGATCACGGTGCCCGAACCGGTGTGATCGTCGATCCGTTCGGACATCGATGGATGATCACCGGGCCGACGACCGGTGCGAAGGTAGAACAGATCCACCGCGGGGACATCGGTTACTGCTCGCTGTGGACCACCGACGTCGACCGCGCCGCCACCTTCTACGGGTCGGTCCTGGGCTGGGAGTTCAACGCAGCCACCAGCCAGGTCACCAATCTCTCCCACCGCCTCGGGATCTACGAGGTTCCTGGCGATCCGACCATGCAGTGCGTGTACGCCGTCGACGACATCGACGCCGCCCGGTCCGCCATCATCGAGGCCGGTGGCACCCCGAATCAGGTGCAGCAGTTCGGCTTCGGCGAGCTACTCGATGCCGTCGACGACCAGGGTGTGGACTTTTCGATCTACCGGCCGAGAGGCCAGGAACCGCGTCCACCCCTCAACGCGACCGGCCACGGCGAACTCACGTATATGACCCTGTACACGCCGGACAGTGAGCGGCTTCGGGACTTCTACGGCCGAGTGCTGGGCTGGACGTTCAATCCCGGGCGCATCGATGACGGCTGGGAGGTCGACGGTATGCACCCGATGACCGGTATCGCCGGCGGCCAGGAACGTTCGGTGGCGGTCCCGATGTGGGTCGTCGACGACATCGACGTCGCGGTCGCGCGGGTGCGTGAGGGCGGCGGCACCGTCCTGGATGGTCCGTCACAGCAGTCGTACGCCATCTCCGCCGAATGCCTCGACGATCAGGGCGCGCGCTTCTACCTCGGCCAGTACTGAGCTCCCCCGCACTCCGATAATGTGCCCTTTTGGCGAACAAAAGACCAGGTGGGCGCCGCCAAAAGGGCACATCATCGGGGTCTGGGAGCGGGAGTCAGGGAGCGAGGAATGCGGCGAGGGCGGCGGAGTACATACCGACATCGGCGCTGCCCATGACCTCACGGGCACTGTGCATCGCCAACTGCGGCGCCCCGACATCAACGGTGTTGAGGCCGGTGCGGGTCGCGGTCAGCGGACCGATCGTCGAACCACACGGCAGATCGGCGCGATGGACATAACGCTGCAGCGGAACCCCGGCCTTGTCGGCCGCGACCGCGAACAACGCTTCACCGGCCGCATCGCTGGCATACCGCAGATTCTGGTTCACCTTCAGCACCGGACCACCGTTGATGGCGATCTGATGTGACGGTTCGTGGCGCTCGGGATAGTTCGGATGCGTCGCATGGGCCATGTCGCCGGACGCGCAGGCGCTCATCGCCATCGACCGCAGATAGTCTTCCCGAGATCCCCCACCGGCCAGCACAATTCGCTCGAGCACAGTACCGAGCAGATCCGACGACGCACCGCGGTCCGACCCGCTGCCGACCTCTTCGTGGTCGAACAGTGCCAGTACCGGGATGGCCGCCGACGACTCCGCGGCGATCGCGTCGATGAGCGCCCGGGTACCGGCGTAACAGGTGCCCTGGTTGTCCAGACGGGGTGCGCTGACGAGGTCACCATCGACCCCGACAACCCGGCTGGGGGCCAGATCATGGGTCATCAGTTCCCAGCCGAGCACCTGATCCAGTGCCACATCGGCTTGCGCGGCAATCCATTCCATGAATCCCGGACCGTCGGCACCGACACCCCAGACGGCGTTGACGTGGCGCTGCGGATCCAGCGACACCCCGCCGCGGTCCTCCGAGAGGTGGATCGCCAACTGCGGCACCCGCAGGACCGGTTCGTCGATACGGATCAGATGTTCACGCAGACCGTCGGGCTCGCGGATGGCAAGCCGCCCCGAGATCCCGAGGTCGCGATCGAGCCAGCTGTTGAGCCAGGCGCCGCCGTACTTCTCCAACCCGACCATCCGCAGTCCGGCAGACCGCAGGTCGGGGTTCTGCTTGACGCGCAGGTTGGGGCTGTCGGTGTGACCACCCACGATCCGGAAGCTGCGACCGCGGGCAGTGCTGTCCCACGCGACGATCGATCCGCCGCGGATCACATAGTGCCGACCCGGCTGCGACGGCCACTGATGCTCCTCTTTCAGTTGCCGGAAGCCGTTGGCCTCCAGCACTTTCGCCACCGATTCACAGACATGGAAGGGCGACGGGGAGTCATCGATGAAACTGCAGAGGCCGACAGCATCGGCGGACGTTGTCACCATGTGCGCCTCAGGCGTTGGCGAGAACTGCGTCGAGAGCCGAGTAGAACAGGCCCAGACCGTCGTCGCTGGGACCGGTCAGGGCTTCGGTTGCGTGTTCCGGGTGAGGCATCAGACCGACAACCTTGCCGTCGGCGCTGGAGATACCGGCGATGGACCGCATCGAGCCGTTGGGGTTGTCACCGGCGTAGCGGAAGACCACCCGTCCTTCACCCTCCAGTTCGTCGAGTACTGCCTCGGAGGCAACATAACGTCCCTCGCCCGACTTCAGCGGGACCAGGATCTCCGCTCCCTGCTCGAACCGGGAACTCCAGGCCGAGGTGTTGGACTCGACGCGCAGCCACTGGTCACGGCACATGAAGTGCAGTCCCTGGTTACGGGTGAGCGCACCCGGCAGAAGCCCGGCCTCGCACAGCACCTGGAAACCGTTGCAGATACCCAGAACCGGCATACCTTTACCTGCTGCCTCGACGAGCGCACCCATCACGGGCGCGAATCGGGCGATGGCACCGGCCCGCAGGTAGTCACCGTAGGAGAATCCGCCGGGCACGATCACCGCGTCGACACCCTTGAGGTCGCCGTCGCCGTGCCACAACTCGACCGCTTCGCCACCAGCGATGCGGACAGCCCGGGCGGCGTCGATGTCGTCGAGTGTTCCGGGAAACGTGATGACCCCGATCCGCGCTCCGGTCACGACGATGCGCCCTGTACCCGGGTCACCGAGTAGTCCTCGATGACGGTGTTCGCCAGGAGTTCGGAGGCGATCCGGTCAAGGGCCTCGTCATCGACCGTTTCGTCGACCTCCAACTCAAATCGCTTGCCCTGTCGGACATCGGCGACCCCGGCGAACCCGAGTCGACCCAGGGCGCCACTGATGGCCTGCCCCTGCGGGTCCAGGATCTCGGCTTTGGGCATGACGTCCACTACGACTCGAGCCACTTCGGAACTCCTCTTCAGCTGCGGTTTGCTGGACGTAACTCTACCGGCTGATCGCAGGCTTCCCGGCGGAGGACCTCCGATCAGGCAGCGCTCCGGGCGGCAGGCGGCTCCAGGTTCCGATATGTCGTCGGCCGGGCTCCGTGCAACAGCGCGAGATCCACACAGTTGATCAGAGCGCCCACCGCCATCGACGCCTGAAGATGCCCGGCCGCGACGGACAGCCTGACGATCCCGCCGCGCCGGGCCACCCTCGCGGTGTTGGCGACGAGCAACCGGCACCACCAGGCATCCGCCGCGAATCCGTCACCGATACCGAGTACCCGAGCCCGAATGCGGTGGCCGGTGACCAGATTGTCCATCGAGGACAGGCCCAGATCCGTCCGAAAGCCGCGGCCGGGCAGGGCTTGGCGGGCGCCCGGCGATGAGTTCCATCGAGGTGCGGCAAAGATCCGCGTGCGCAGTCCCATTCGCTCGAGAACCCGGTCCGCGGCAAGTAACCGCAGGTCGGCCTCATGCGCCCCGAGCACCGCGAACTCGGCACGGCGCCGGCGACCCGGCGCCTGGTCGTAGCCGTGGAGCACGATCGCATCATCGCCGGATCGCCGGCCGCGCAGCCAGTCGCAGGTCGCGGCGTCATCGGCCAGCCGGTACCCGTCCGCCAGGCGCGGGGCGACCAGCAGCGACACCGGTACATCCCGCGCGGCGAGCCTCTCGGTGAAGACCGAGACCGCCGGCAACGTTTCCGTCCTGATCCCCGAGATGGACACGATGAGTTGTCCTGTCACGGTCACCAGTGTCGCCGCCACAGATGGTCAACGGGTTGCGCCGAGATGGATGGTGCGCAAAGCCTTTCGCCTCACCACCACTGTCGGTGACTGTACTCACACCATGGGAGGTATGTAACAGAACACACATTGCTTGCGTTGGCATCAATAGTTGCGTCGGCGTTACCGTTGGCCAGTGTCAGCAACAGGTGTGGTCGAACAACCCTCTTCCGAGGGCGTGGAGGTCGACGAGGCTTTCCAGACCGTCCACGATTTCATGTCCCGCCTGATGGCGGCCATGGACGTCGACACGATGAACGAGATCATCGACACCGAACTCGGTTTCAGCCACTTCAAGGCTTTGCTGATCCTGAGCCGCCACTGCCGACCGCTCTCGGTCAACGAACTGTCCGATGAGCTGCGACTTTCGCTTGCTGCGACCGGACGAGCGGTCGACAAGCTGGTCGGTCTCGAGTTGGTCATCCGTCGCGAGGACCAGTTCGACCGCCGCATCAAGCGGGTGTCCCTCGCCTCAGCCGGCGAAAAAGCAGTTGCGGACGCAATCTACCGGGGCCAGGATTCGATTCGGCATCTGATCACCGCGTTACCCGTCGATCTGCGGACCAATCTCAACAACGCGCTCGTGCCGGTGCTGGCCGGCGACTACCTCGCTCCCGCTTCGTGCGCCGATGACCGGGCGTCCATGTAAGGAACCGCGTCGGCATTGCCGACGGACCAAAGACGACAGAATTTCCAACCTTTTCCAGAAAGCAACTCTATGACCTCAAACGATAAGGCCGCGCCGCCGAGCCAGAAGCTCGACCCGGCAATTCTGAAAATCGCCGTGGTCGTCGTGCTCGGCGCCATCATGGCGATCCTCGACACCACCGTTGTGTCTGTGGCACAGAACACATTCCAGGATGAGTTCGACACCGATCAGGCCGGAGCCGCCTGGACCATCACCGGCTACACCCTGGCGCTTGCCGCCGTGATCCCGCTGTCCAGTTGGGCCGCAGCCCGATTCGGTACCAAGAACGTCTACCTGACGTCGCTGGTGCTCTTTGTCCTCGGTTCGGCACTGTGTGCGCTGGCCTGGGACATCACCTCCCTGACCGTGTTCCGCGTACTGCAGGGTCTGGGCGGCGGCATGCTGATGCCCGTCGGAATGATGATCCTGACCAAGGCGGCCGGTCCCGCTCGCGTGGGTTCGGTGATGGCCGTGCTCGGTATCCCGATGCTGCTCGGCCCGATCATGGGCCCGATCATCGGTGGCGCGCTGATCGAATACGCCAGCTGGCAGTGGATCTTCCTCATCAACGTGCCGATCGGCATCATTGCCCTCTTCTACGCCATGGCAGTGCTGCCCGGGCAAGACGAAAAGGCCCGGCCGACATTCGACTTCCTCGGACTGCTCCTGCTCTCGCCAGGCCTGGCCCTGTTCCTCTACGGCATCTCGCTGAGCGCTGAACACGGCAACTTCACCGATACCCCGGTCTGGCTCTCCGCCACCGTTGGTCTGCTGCTGATGATCGCGTTCGTCTTCCACGCCCTGCGTCACAAGAACCCGCTGCTCGACCTGCGTCTGTTCAAGAACAGCAAGCTGTCCATGGCCGTGATCACCATGACGTTCTTCATGATCGCGTTCCTCGGCGCCGCGCTGTTGTTCCCGCAGTACTACATCGGCGTGCGCGGCGAGTCGACCCTGATGACCGGATTGCTGCTGGCCCCACAGGGTCTCGGCGCGATGCTGACCATGCCGATGGCCGGCAAGCTGACCGACCGGCAGGGGCCGGGCAAGCTGGTCATGGCTGGCATCGTGCTCATCGCACTGGGCATGGGCTTCTTTATATTCCTCGGCGCGGACACCTCGTTCTGGCTGCTCAGTATCGCGCTGTTCGTCCAGGGTCTCGGTATGGGTATGACGATGATGCCGATCATGTCCGCCGCGCTGGCAACCCTGTCGGACAAGCAGGTTCCCGATGGTTCAACCCTGATGAATGTGGTCCAGCAGGCCGCCGGTTCGATCGGCACCGCGATCACCTCGGTGCTCCTGGTCAACAACCTCAAGGACGCAGAAACCCTGAGCGAGGCGGCAGATGGCTTCGCCAGCACCTTCATCGTGGTCACTGTCCTGATCGCAATCTGCTTCATCCCGGCGTTCTTCTTGCCACGCAAGGCCATTGCCAAACCGCTCGATGCGGACGGGCAGCCGGTGCCGGTCATGATGCACTAGCTTTTCCCAGCTCGAACAAGAACAGCGCCGCCCGGACGAGTTCCGGGCGGCGCTGTTTTGGTATTCGGGATGACTTGCGACCGTCAGACGGCGCCGGTCTGCCGCAGGACCCAGGCGTACTCGAAGGCAACCTCTTCCCACTGCTTGTAGCGTCCACTCACGCCGCCGTGACCGGCCTTCATCTCCGTCTTCAGCAGGATCGGGGCATCCCCGGTCGTGTTGGCCTGAAGTCGGGCAACCCATTTGGCCGCCTCGGTGAACAGCACCCTCGTGTCGTTGAGCGAGGTCACCGCCAAGATCTCCGGGTACGGCAGGGGCCGGACGTTCTCATACGGCGAGTAGGACCGCATGTACTCGTAGACCTCTTTGTCGGCGAGGGGATTTCCCCATTCATCCCATTCGATGACCGTCAACGGCAGCGACGGATCGAGGATGGACGTCAACGGATCCACGAACGGGACCACCGCCAGGATTCCGTTGAACAGCTCCGGCGCCATGTTGGCGACGGCGCCGATCAACAACCCACCGGCACTGCCGCCCTCTCCCACCAGATGGTCGGCGTCGGTGACTCCGGTGTCGATGAGATGCTGTGCCGCGGCCACGAAATCGGTGAAGGTGTTCTTCTTCGTCAGGGTCTTGCCGTTGTCGTACCAGTGGCGCCCCATCTCACCGCCGCCGCGGATGTGCGCGACCACGAAGACGACGCCGCGGTCGAGCAGTGACAGACGCGAGATCGAAAAGCCCGGGTCGTTGCTGGATTCGTACGAGCCGTAGCCGTACAGCAACGTCGGGGCCGGACCGGATTCAGCGCCGCGCCTGCGGATCACCGACAACGGGATCTTGGTTCCGTCGGACGCGGTCGCCCAATCCCGGCGTTGCTCGTAGTCGGCGGGATCGAAGTCGCCGAGCACCTGCTGCCGCTTGAGCAGCGTTCGCTCACCGGTCGCGACGTCGAGATCGAAGATCTCGGTGGGATTGATGAAACTCGTGTACCCGATGCGAAGTCGTGGCGCGGCCCACTCCGGGTTGGCCCCGAGACCGGCCGAATACAACTCCTCGTCGAAGGTGACCTCGGTGAACACTGGTTCGCCGGTGGTCAACGGCGCGATCGAGAGTCGCGGCAGCGCTTCCCGGCGGTAGCTCAACACCAGTTGGCCGGCGAAGGCGTCGACGTCCTCCAGGCGCACCTCGGTGTCGTGTGGCACCAGGATGCGGGTGGCGGTGGGGTCGCTGATCGGGGCCTCGAGCAGTTCGAAGTTCTCGGCATTCGCGTTGTGCAGGATCAGGAAACAGTCCCGGTCTTCGATGACCGCATGTTCGACGCCGTACTCGACGCCCTCCTCGCGCGGCCACACCACCGAGAACTCACCGGTCGGGTCACCGGCGTCGAGGACCCAGACCTCCGAGGTGATCTTCGACCCGACGGTGATCATCAGGTACTTGTCGCTACGGGTGCCACCGATACCCACCCAGTACTGCTCGTCCGGTTCGTGGAACACCTTGACGTCAGGGGTGCCGGCACCGAGATCGTGCCGCCAGACCGTATCGGGGCGCCAGGCCTCGTCGACCGTCTGATAGAAAACGTGCCTGCCATCGAGGGACCACAGCGCACCGGGCGCGGTGTTGGTGATCTCGTCGGCGAGCAGGTCGCCGGTCCGGAGATCCTTGAACCGCATCGTGTATCGCTCGTCGCCGGTGCTGTCGACGCTGTAGGCCAGCAGCGTGCCGTCCTCGCTCACCGACAGTGCGCCCAGACTGAAGAAGTCGGTGCCCTCGGCCTCGACGTTCGAGTCGAGCAGGATCTCTTCACCCGGAACAGGCTGTCCGGGCTCGACTTTCGGCGGCGTCCAATCGTTCGGACCGCTGATCGGGCACCGGGCGCTCAGCGAATACTGTTTGCCCTCTTCGGTGCGGGCGTAGTACCAGTACTGACCGCGGCGCGTGGGCACCGACATATCGGTTTCCTGTGTACGGCTTTTGATCTCGGCATAGATGTCGGCCCGCAGATCGGCGAGGTCGGCGGTCTGAGCAGCGGTGTACTCGTTCTGCTGTTCCAGGAACGCGATGACCTCAGGATCCTCTTTGTCACGCAACCACTCGTACTCGTCGACCACGGTCTCACCGTGATGGGTGCGCTCGAATGGGATCCGTTTCGCAACGGGCGGCACGATGGGTGCGGAATCCTGCGAGGTGTCGGTCACTGTTCTCCCTTCGGCCAGTCATCGAATGACAGACCTGAAATACGTTCATACGCTTCGATGTAGCGGGCACGAGTACGTTGCGCGATGTCATCGGGCAGCGGCGGTGGCGGTTCGTCACCGGCGCGATCCCATCCGGAATCTCCGCTGAGCAACCAGTTGCGGACGATCTGCTTGTCGAAACTCGGCTGCACCTGACCCGGCGTGTAGGTCGTGGCATCCCAATAGCGCGAGCTGTCCGGGGTGAGCACCTCGTCGGCCAGCACCACAGCGCCGTCGTCGTCGAGGCCGAACTCGAACTTGGTGTCTGCCAAGATGATTCCACGCCGCGCGGCCAGCTCCGAGCCGCGTGAATAGATGTCGAGGGTCAGGTCCCGCAGACGCACGGCCAGCTCTTCACCGACGGTCGCGACGACCGCCTCGAAGCTGACGTTCTCATCGTGCTCGCCGATCTCGGCCTTGGATGCGGGCGTGAAGATGGGTTCGGGTAGTTTGCTCGACTCCCCCAGGCCGGCTGGGAGCTCGATCCCACAGACCGCTCCGGTGGCGTTGTAGTCGAGCAGTCCGGAGCCGGTCAGGTATCCACGGGCGACGCATTCGACGGGCAACATGTCGAGCTTCTTGACCACCAGCGCCCGGCCGAGCAACTCCGCCGGGATCCGGGGATCCTCGGGGCCGCCCGCCAGGTGATGCGGAACGCCCAATGCCCCGAAGTAGTAGACGCTCATCGCGGTCAGGATGCGGCCTTTGTCGGGGATCGGTGTCGACAAGATGTGGTCGAAGGCCGAGATCCGGTCGGAGGCGACCATCAGCATGGTTTTCTCGTCGATCGAATAGAGATCCCGCACCTTCCCGGCTGCGAGGTGTTCATAGGACTCCAGAGCAGGGCGCATACCTGTAGAGGTTAGTGGCCCGAACATCACCCACCGTGGTCAGGTGCCCTGGTGATGCCCTCACCAGGACGTGATCACCCATCTGAGCGATCCACCCGCTTCCTGCGGCCGGCTGCGACAATGACCCGGTGAGTGAATCGAGAGCTGCCGTCACCATCACCTATTGCACGCAGTGCAACTGGGTCCTGCGGGCATCATGGATGGCCACCGAACTACTCAACACCTTCGGTACCGAGCTCGGGTCGGTCACGCTGGTCCCGGGTACCGGCGGGGTCTTCCACATCGACGTGGACGGCACCCAGATCTGGGAGCGCAAGCGCGACAACGGTTTCCCCGACATCGTCACACTCAAGAAGCTGGTCCGCAATATTGCGGTGCCCGACTGGAACCTCGGCCATGCGGATTCGGCCAACCCCGACTGACCCTCAAGGGCGCTCGGTCACCGCAGCCGGCGCCGCACCGGGGAACCGGGTCTCGAAGTCGAGCACCCCGACCCACGCCGGGACCACTCCAATGCGATGCATCGTCGCTCCGCTCGCCCGCAGCTCGGCGAAGTACCCGTCGGCGACCTCGGTGGGCATACCGCGACGCATCATCAACTCGTACTCCTCGACGATCCCGTCAACGTCGGTGATCACGGCCTCCCCGCGGATCTGCAGGACATGCGGCGGGGCCTGGTCGGTGTCGATCGTCAGGGCCACTGCCGGACGGCGTCGTAGCGCCGGCACCTTGGCCGCACCGGTGAAGGTGGCCATCACGAGCTCGGTGCCGTTCCACCAGAAGTTGATGGGTAGCACCCTGGGTGTGCCGTCGGCGGCGACGTACGCGAGTCGGGCCGGGATGTCCGCGTGCAGTAATTCGTGCGCGACTTCGGTTTCGAGCAGCGCGAGGTCACCCTGCGGCAGAGCGTCGGCGGCAGTCATGGCGCCGTCTCCACGTGCCGTGTCAGTTTGTCGAAACAGCTGTCCCAGCCGAGCCTCGCGCCGTCGTCGGGACTGATCGGACCCGGCGCGAGCAGATGGAAGGTCATCGTTGTCCGGCCCGGTGCCGATTCGGCAAACGTGACCGTGCACAACGAAACACTCTCCGGCATGGTCGGATCGGACCACGTGAACACCAGCCGGGCCGGCCGGTCGACCTCCTGATAGACCCCATCGATATGCGCTTCGAGTCCATCCGGGAGCACCATCACCGCGCCATACCCGCCGCCGGGCCGAACGTCGCCGTACATGCGTTCGCGAGGCGTGGTCACGCCCTCGGGCGCCATCCACTGCGACGACTGGTCGAGATCGACCCAGGCATCGAAGACCACCTCGGGCGGGGCGGCGAACTCGCGGATGATCGTGAACTCTCGATTGGCTATGTCGCTCATGGTGCTTCCTCCTGGTTGCCGGACCCGGCGATCCGGTTGATGTGTTCTTCGAGCCGATCGAATCTCGCGTCCCAGAACTGTCGGTATCCATCCAGCCAGTCACTGGCCTGCTCGAGCGGACGAGCTTCCAGGGAGCACGGACGCCACTGCGCGTCGCGCCCCCGGGAGATGAGTCCGGCCCGTTCCAAGACCTTCAGATGTTTGGACACCGCGGCCAGGCTCATGTCGAACGGCTCGGCCAGCGCCGACACCGTGGCCGGGCCGTCGGCCAGGCGCTCCAGCAGTGCCCGCCGCGTCGGATCTGCGAGTGCTGCGAACACGGCACTGAGTTGATCGGCCACTGCTACCCCGCCTCGGCTTTCCACCCTCTCGGGTTATTCAACCTACTGGTTATCAACCAACGAGTTGAATGATAGTCCGAGGCGGCGATACGTCAACCCCCCGATTCCCGCCGTCACCAAATGCCCTCACCCATGGGCGACAACAGGCGACTTGCCGGGCGCGATGACCAACACGATGAGCGCTGCCACAACGGCGGCCACTCCCGCGGCGACAAAGCTGCGAGTGAAGCCGGTCAGCGTGACCCCGACGATGCTGGCCGCCGCGGTGCTCGACATCGCTGCTGCGCCGATCGAAGCGCCGAACTCATGGAACGTGCTGACAATGCCCGATGCGATACCCGCCTCCTGCGGATCGATCTGCCCCAGAGCGGTGGCCGAAGCGGTGACAAACAGTGCCCCGGTACCGGCGCCGGCGATGCTCACACCGATCGTGACGGCCACCGGATGCAGTTCGAGGGCGGGAACGATCATCCCGACCGCGGCGACAAGTAGCCCGGCCACCGACATCGCCCTGGCTCCGATCCGGCCGATGAGCTGCCCGGTTGCGTTGGCGCCCACCATGGTTGCGATCGCAACGGGCAGGAAGAGCAGGCCTGTGTGCAGGGCCCCGTAACCCAGCGAATGCTGGAAGTAGAAGGTGCCGAGGAAGAAGACCGCGACCATCAGCGCGGTTGCCATGACGATCAGGAACACACCGGTTGCCACCGGCCGCCGCGTCAGCAGACCCAGATCCATCAAGGGCGATGCGGCAGTGCGTTGACGCCACACGAACAATCCATATCCCAGTGCCGCAGCAAGAACGAGCACGACCGAGGTCACCGTCAGCCATCCTTCGTCGCCGGCCTCGATCAGCGCATAGATCAGGACCACCGACGATGCGGTCACCAGTGCGGCACCGAGGACATCGAGGCGGGCGGATGGGGCGCCCGCGGGCAGGGCGGGCAGCATCAGCGCGAGCGCCACCATGATCACCAGGCCGATCGGCACGTTGACGAAGAAGACCCACGGCCAGCCGGGTCCGGCCGTGAGCACACCGCCCACGAGGACGCCGAGCGCAGCGCCGCCTCCCCCGAGCGCCGACCACACACCCAGCGCCTTGTTGCGTTCATCGCCCGCGAACAGCGTCACCACCAGTGATAATGCGGCAGGTGACAGCATCGCCGCCCCGACACCCTGGCCGATACGCCCGCCGATGAGAACCTCGGCCGAATCAGCGAGGCCGGTGACCAGCGATGCGACGACGAACACCACGAGGCCGGCCAGAACGACCCGCTTCGCGCCGGCCAGGTCGACAATCCGGCCACCCAAGAGCATCAGCCCACCGAACGTCAGGGTGTAGGCACTGACGACCCAGGTGACCGCCTCACGACTGATGTCGAGATCAGAACCGATGTGCGGCAACGCGATTGCAACAACGGTGACATCGAGTATCAGCATCAGCTGAGCCACTCCCAGTAATCCCAGAATGCGCCAGCGAGTCGGATGGGGCTCGGGATCGAAGGCGATCGGTTCTTTACTCGAATCAGACATGGCGACCCCCTACGGATCTAAGTCGTATTGATGTGTACGAGTTAGATCGACGCTAACACGTACACCCGTGTACGAGCTAGGGTTTTTCCATGAGCACTTCTGCGGCACGTCCGAAACGCCGTGCTGACGCCCAGCAGAGCATCGACCGGATCCTGGCTGCGGCGCGTGAGCAATTCGCAATCAACCCGCGGGCCAGCATCGAGGACATCGCCACCGCCGCCGGCGTGGGACGCATGACCCTCTACGGGCATTTCCGGACGCGGGCCGACCTCATCGAGGCGACCCTGGCCCACGCACTCGGCTCGGGCGACGCAGTCCTCGAAGAGGTCGACCTGACCGGTGAACCCCGCGCGGTGATGCGCGAACTCCTGCTGTCGAGTTGGTCGCTGGTCTGGCGGTCGTCGGCACTGTTGGCCGCCGCCGAAGGAACCCTCGGCGATGAACGCATTCGCGAACTCCACGAGGCACCCGCGCAGCGGCTCGAAGGGTTGATCCGACGCGGACAGGACACCGGCGCCTTCCGCACCGACCTACCGGTGTTGTGGCTGGTCAATGCCGTGCATTACCTGTTGCACGGCGCGGCCACCGAAGTCCGCGTCGGCCGACTGCCCGCCGAGGACGCTGCGCACGTCGTCAGCGAGAGCGTCGACGCGCTACTCGCCCCGCCCGCCCCGAAAACTGTCGAATAGGAAGGCACCGAGGGCGATTGACCCTCGACGCCCCGCTATGGATCAGTTTTCAGTGTCAGTCAGAGGATCGGCGCCGGCGCGTAACCCGCGGCATCGGGGTATTGCTCCACCAACTGCGCGACCTGGGCCACCACATCGGCCACCTGATGTTCGGCGGCACCGATGAACGCCGACTTGTCGGCGAGTGCGGCATCGAGTGCCGCCCGGTCCAACGGCAGGCGGTCGTCGGCGGCAAGCCGGTCGAGCAGGTCGGGTTCGCGACCGTCTTCGCGCATCGCGAGAGCCACGGCGACCGCGTTCTCCTTGATTGCCTCATGGGCGATTTCGCGTCCGACCCCGGCCCGCACTGCCGCCATCAACACCTTCGTGGTGGCCAGGAACGGCAGGTACCGATCGAGTTCCTTGGCGATCACCGCGGGGTACGCACCGAACTCGGAGAGAACGGTCAGGAACGTTTCCATCAGACCGTCGATGGCGAAGAACGCATCCGGCAACGCGACGCGGCGGATCACGGAGCAGAACACATCGCCCTCGTTCCACTGGGCGCCGGCGAGTTCGGCGGCCATCGAGCCATATCCCCGCAAGATGACCTGCAGGCCGTTGACCCGCTCACAGCTGCGGGTGTTCATCTTGTGCGGCATCGCCGAACTGCCGACCTGGCCGGGCTGGAAGCCCTCGGTCACCAGTTCGTGCCCGGCCATCAGCCGGATCGTCTGCGCCAGCGAGGACGGACCGGCCGCCACCTGCACCAGCGCCGAGACCACATCGTGGTCGAGCGAGCGCGGGTACACCTGACCAACAGAGGTCAGCGACTTCGAAAATCCCAGGTGCTGAGCAACTTTCGACTCCAGCGCGGACAGTTTCCCCACGTCGCCGTCGAGGAGGTCGAGCATGTCCTGACTGGTGCCCATCGGGCCCTTGATGCCACGCAGCGGGTAGCGGTTGATCAGCTCGCGCAGACGGGTCAGCGCGATCAGCAACTCATCGGCGGCCGAGGCGAAACGCTTCCCCAGCGTCGTCGCCTGGGCGGCGACGTTGTGGCTGCGTCCGGCCATCACCAGCGACGAGTACTCCGCGGCACGATCGGCCAGCCGGGCCGCGGTGGCGACACCGTGTGCGTGGACGTGTTCGAGCGAGCGCAGGATCTGCAGCTGCTCAACGTTCTCGGTGAGGTCGCGGCTGGTCATGCCCTTGTGGATCTGTTCGTGTCCGGCGAGCGCGTTGAACTCTTCGATCCGCGCCTTCACGTCGTGCCGGGTGACCCGTTCACGCTGCGCGATCGACTCCAGATCGATCTGGTCGAGTACCCGCTCGTAGTCGGCGATCGCCTCGGCCGGAACGTCGATACCGAGTTCGCGCTGGGCCTTGAGGACCGCGATCCAGAGCTGGCGCTCCAGCACGATCTTGTACTCCGCCGACCACAGTCTCACCAGGTCGGTGGACGCGTAGCGCGTGGCCAGAACGTTGGATACGCGGGGCTTCGTCAGGGTTTGCTCGGTATCAGACACCGGTACATTATGCCCCGCGCCGAAACGTTCTCCGCACGCACTGCAGGTCAGCCCACCGCGACCGGTGTCACCGGTGCGACGTGGTCGATGACCTCGGACAGCGCGAATTTCGCCGCGGACACGACATCTGCGACCGAATCGGCCAAGGCGCCGATCACCACACCGTCCTCGACGGCCATCAGTTGCGCGATCCCGGACAGGTCGGTGCTGCGCCCGGACTTCTCGAGGACGTCGAAGTGGACATTCCGGAGCCGGTTCCGGTGGTCGGCGAGGATCTGGTGCAGACGCGGCATCCGTGCGCACAGGATCACCGTTTCGTACCGGCAGGTCAGCGTCGTCCGTGGGGTGCTGTCTCCGACGAACACCTCGGCGAGCGCCTCCGCGGTCGCCTCCGCCCCGCGCCGCCGTCGCGGCAACGCCCGACTCCGCTCGGCGATCGCGGTCTGGTCGTCGTCGCAGACATGCTCGACGGCTTCGGCGACCAGGTCCTCAAGGCAGGCAAAGTAATAGGTTGTCGAGGCCAGCGGCAACCCGGCCCGATCCGCGACCGCACGATGCCGGACCGCGTCAAAACCACCCTCCATGAGCAACTCTCCCGCGGCGGCGATCAGCAGCGCCCGGCGCCGCGCGCCTTTGGGAGTTCCTGCGGAGTTCACCCCGCCATGGTGGCAAAGGCCGCGCGGCGATGGGTCATTTCCGCCAAATACCGGCCATAAGCTGGTGTTTGCGCTACAGCAACACCGGCGCGAGGCGCTCCAATGCCAATGCGATGTCGTCTGTGGCACCGGCGAAACTCATCCGGACAGTCCGGTTTCCGTGTCGGGTATCGAAATCCAGTCCGGGTGCCATCGCGACCCCGGTCTGTTCGAGGACCCCCTCGCACCATCCCAGCGAATCGTCGGTGCGCTCACCGAGGTCGGCGTACACGTAGAAGGCGCCGTCCGGCGGGGCGATGTCGTCGATCCCCAGATCCGCCAAACCGCCGAGCAACAACTCCCGATTTCGGGCATACCGCATCACGTGACCGTCGAGCTCGACCTTCGACTCCGGGCCGAAGGCAGCGACAGCCGCGTACTGACTGATCGCCGGCGCGCAGATCGTCAGGTTGGCCGTCAGCCGTTCGACCGGGCGACGCAGCGGCGCGGGAACTAGCATCCAGCCCAATCGCCATCCGGTCATGCTGAAGTACTTCGAGACCGATCCCATCACGACCGATTGCCGCGACGTGCTCCACGCACACGATGTCTCGCGGCCGTAACTGATGCCGTGGTAGATCTCGTCGGAGATGAGCAGCGTGCCATGGGCGTCGCACCAGCGGGCAAGGTCTGCCAACTCGGCCGGGTCCAGGATCGTCCCGGTCGGATTGGCCGGGCTCGCGACGATCAGGCCGGCCGGCGGCCGATCGAGCGCATCGAGCATCGCGACCGTCGGCTGGAACCTCGTCTCCGGGCCACAGTCGAGTTCGACGACCTCACAGCCCAGAGCCGCCAATGTGTTCCGGTAGGCGGGATACCCGGGCCGGGCCATCGCGACGGTGTCGCCGGCGTCGAACGCGGCGAGGAAGATCAGCGTGAACGCTCCCGACGAGCCGGTGGTCACCACGACGTCGTCCGGCTCCACCGGCACGTCGTAGCGCTCGCGGTAATGGCCGGCGATCGCCTCACGCAACGGTGCGATCCCCAGCGACTCGGTGTACCCGAGCAACGATTCGCCCAATGCGCGTTTGGTGGCAGCGAGGACCGGGGCCGGGGCGGACGTCGACGGCTGGCCGGCCGCCAGCGAGATGACGTCGAGGCCACGGGCCCGCCGCGCAGCGATCGCGGCCTGCACGTCCATCACATGAAACATGTCGACTTGAGATCGTTGAGATTCCGAACGCATACAACGAAACTATCTGCTCTCGCCCGCCACCGGTCGATCACCCGCATCGACTGACATTCAGGGGCCGCTCACGGGTACCGTTGCCTGGCGATGACTACCTCCGCGAACCGGACGCCCTCACCCCGAACCACCGGCAACTCAGACCCCCGCGGCCCCGTGACCGGCCGCCGTGCCCTGCTGGGTGCCGGGCTCGCGTCCGGTGTCCTCGGATTGCTGTCGGCATGCTCCAACGAGGACCCGAAGCGCGTCGCCCCGCAGCCGATGCGCGCGGACAATCCGTCGACCAGACCGCAGGAGGCCGCCGCACCGGTCGATACGGCGGAGATCTTCACCGGCAGTTTCGAATCGGCGAAGATGCTCGGACGCCAGACGAATTGGATGGTGGCCCGCCCGGCCGGGGTGACCGGTGAACTGCCGGTTGTGGTTGTCCTGCACGCGCTGAACACAGACCATCGGGCCGCGTTCATGGGCGGACTGGAGATGCAGAACCTGATGCAGGACTGGGCAACCCAGGGCAACGCCCCGTTCGCACTGGCGTCCGTGGACGCCGCCCGCAGTTACTATCACCCGCGCACCGACGGCACCGACGGCGGCGCGATGGTGCTCGACGAGTTCTTACCGCTGCTCGAAGGCGACCCGGCGCTGGGTCTGCGCACCGACCGCATCGGCCTGTTCGGCTGGTCGATGGGCGGCTACGGGGCGCTGCGTCTGGGAGCCATGCTCGGTGCTCCCCGGGTGGCGGCCATCGCTGTCAGCTCCCCCGCGCTGTGGGCCGATCCGGCCGACTTCCCACCCCGTGCGTTCGACAACATCGCCGACTACCAAGCCAATTCACTTTTCGGACAACAGGGTTCATTCACCCAGATCCCACTGTTGATCGAGTGCGGATCGAGCGATCAGTTCTTCACCTACACCCGCCAGTGGATGGCCGCGCTCCGGCCGCCGCCGGCGTTCGGGACGTCGCCGGGTGGACACACCAACCGCTACTGGCGGGGTGTCCTGCCCGGACAGATCGCCTTCCTCGGACGCAACCTGGCCGACTGACCGCCCTGAAACTGTCCGATAGAGGGACTGCGAGGGTGAATAGCCCTCGGAGCCTCGCCATTCGACAGTTTTCAGGGCACCACGGCTTTAAATGCTGATCCGGCCCTCTTCGGCGGCCAGTCCGATGTCGGTGCGGAAATGTGAACCGGTCAGCTTGACCGACTCGAGCCGGCGGTAGGCCTGAGCTCGGGCGGCGGCGAGATCTGCACCGACCCCGACCACGCTGAGCACACGGCCACCGGCGGAGACCACGGCATCATCGGCGATCGCGGTACCGGCATGCAGCACGCCTTCGGCGTCGGAGCCGATGATCGGATCGCCGGTGCGCGGGCGCCCCGGGTAGTTCTCGGCGGCCACGACCACGGTCACGGCGGCGCCGTCCTCCCATTCCAGGGGCGGCAGTTGATCGAGTGTTCCGGTGGCCGTGGCGTTCAGGGCCGCACCTAGCGGCGACTTGAGCAGCGCGAGCACGGCCTGGGTCTCCGGATCACCGAAGCGGCAGTTGAATTCGACGACGGCCGGGCCGTCGGCACCGATCGCGAGTCCGGCGTAGAGCAGACCGGAGAACGGGATGCCGCGCGCCACGAGCTCAGCTGCGACCGGCTTGACGACCTCGTCGACGATCCGGGTGACCATCTCATCGGGCAGCCACGGCAACGGCGTGTATGCACCCATGCCACCGGTGTTGGGTCCGGCGTCGCCGTCGCCGACCCGCTTGTGGTCTTGCGCAGGCAGCAGCGGAACGACGGTGTCGCCGTCGACCAGGCAGAAGAGCGACACCTCGGGGCCGTCGAGGAAGGACTCCAGGAGAACCGGATGTCCGCTCTCGAGGAGGTCGGCGGCGTGGATCCGGGCGGCGTCGCGGTCGGCGGTGACAACCACGCCTTTACCTGCGGCCAGGCCGTCGTCCTTGACCACCCAGGTCGGTCCGAACCGGTCGAGTGCGGCGTCGAGATGAGCCGGGTTGTCGACGATCTCGCTGTGCGCGGTCCGGACACCGGCGGCGGCCATCACGTCCTTGGCAAATGCCTTGGAGCCCTCGATCTTTGCCGCTTCGGCGCCGGGGCCGAACGTCGCGATGCCGGCCGCCCTCAGGGCATCGGCCACACCGAGCACCAACGGCACCTCGGGACCGATCACCACCAGGTCGGCCCCGATCGATGTGGCCAGGGCCACAACGGCATCGGCCGAGACGATATCGACCGCATGGTTGGTGGCCAACGCTGCGGTGCCGGGGTTACCCGGGGCCACATGAAGGTCGGTGACGGACGGGTCGCGGTTCAGACCCAGGACGAGGGCGTGTTCACGGCCGCCCGATCCGATGACGAGTACTCGCACGTGCCTGACCCTACCGCCCAGCGCATGGGGCACATACCTACGCCTCCAGCAGTTCCACTGCCAGGGCCACGACGATCAGACCGGTTTGTGGCCGCCCGGCCGTCCTGGTGGGACCCACGGCCCAACATGCGGTTGATGCGGGCGCCGCGGAGTCACCGGCGGAGATAAGGTCGGGATCATGGCATCGGTCTTTTCAATGATCATCAACGGCGACATCCCCGGACGATTTGTGTGGAAGGACGACGACGTCGTGTCGTTCCTGACCATCAACCCGGTCACCGACGGTCACCTCCTGGTGGTCCCACGGCAGGAGGTCGACCACTGGGAAGGTGTCGACCCGGCACTCTTCGGCAAGATCACCTCGGTCGCGCAGATCCTCGGATCAGCCGTGAAAGCGGCGTTCGACGCTCCGCGAATGGGCCTGCTGATCGCCGGTCTCGAGGTTCCGCACCTCCACATGCACGTGTTCCCGGCCTGGCAGCTGGAAACCTTCGACCTCGCGAACGCGCAGAAGGAGCCCGATCCGGCGGCTCTCGACGCCGCCGCCGCCAAGATCCGGGAGCAACTGCGCACCCTCGGTCACGACGAGTACGTCAGCGACTGACCTGGTCCCGCGGGATCCGTACCCAGAACGTCGCACCGGCGCCAGGTGCTGACTCGACACCCACGGTTCCCCCGTGCGCGGCGACCAACGCCGCGACGATGGACAGGCCCAGGCCGCTGCCCGATGAGTTGTCGGTGCGGTGGCGCGACGAGTCGGAACGGTAGAACCGCTCGAACACCCGCGCCCGGTCCTCTTCGCTGAGTCCCGGCCCGGTATCGGTCACCGACAACACCGCATCGTTGTCGACGGTGCCGACGCGGACGGTGATCGATGCGTCGTCGGGCGTGTGCAGGATGGCGTTGCCGACGAGATTGCTCAAGACCTGCGCGAGCCTGGCGGCATCACCGGAAACCTCGGGAACGCCGGGACCGTCGAACACCTCCACCGAGATGTCGCGGCCGGGGGCCGCTGCTCGCGCGCTGTGGACCACGTCGGACGCCAGGGCCAGCAGATCGACCGGCGCGCGTTCGAGTGGTCGCCGGGCATCGAGCCGGGCAAGCATCAGCAGGTCCTCGACCAGCAGCCCCATCCGCTTGGCCTCGGTTTCGATCCGAGACATCAACACCTCGGTGTCGGTCATCGCGCCTTGGCGGTACAGCTCCGCGAATCCCATGATCGACGTCAACGGGGTGCGCAATTCGTGGCTGGCGTCGGCGACGAACCGTCGCATGTTCTCTTCGGAGCGGCGGGCCTGTTCCTCGGAAGCCGCGGTCGCGGCGAAGGCACCCTGAATCTGATGCAACATCGAGTTGAGCGACTCCGCGAGCCGACCGACCTCGGTATTCGACGCGGCGGGAGGTACCCGTTGATCCAGGTCACCCGCGGCAATCGCCTGGGCTGTCTGCTCAACCCGCTCCAGCGGCCGTAAACTGCTGCGCACCAACAGATATCCCAGCGCCCCGATCACCACGACCACACCGGCACCGATACCGACCTGCAGCCAGATCAACCGGTTCACGGTGTCGTCGACGTCGGACAATTCAACTGCCACAATCGCACTGCCGTACTCCGACGTCGTTTTGACAACCCGCCACCGCGGACCGTCGCCGGTCGAATCCACCGTCACCGGGTCATGACCGAACTCGCTGGTATCGGACAGGTCCGGCGATGCCCCGGTGTCGTTGATGACCATCACCGCGCCGTCCAACCGCTGTACCTGGACGTAATACGGCGTCGGCGGACGGCCGCTCTGGACGTCCTGGGGATCCATCGGCGGCGGGGGCAGCGCCCGCGGCCTGGCCCAGCCGGCGGCGGCCTCCCGCAGCGAACTGTCGGTTCGGTCCATCAGGTTGTCCCGCATGGCCGACGTGACCGCCACACCCGACACCAGTAGCCCCATGGTGACCAGGACCAGCGTCAGCGCCACCAACGACACCCGAAGAGGGACGCCCCTGCGTTGCCTTGGCGGCGTGGTGACCTCGGTACCGCTGGTCACCGCGGCTCGCGCATCACGTAGCCGACACCGCGCAGGGTGTGGATCAGCCGCTTCTCGCCGGTGTCGATCTTGCGTCGAAGGTAGGACACATACGATTCGACGACGTTGACCTCACCACCGAAGTCGTAGTTCCAGACATGATCCAGGATCCGCGGCTTCGACAGCACGGTGCCGGCGTTGATCATGAAATAGCGCAAAAGCGTGAACTCGGTGGGCGACAGCGACACGAGTTCGCCGTTCTTCCACACTTCGTGGGTGTCGTCGTCGAGTTCGATGTCGGCGAACTTGATGCGAGAACTGGCCTCCGGCTTCTCACCGAACCCACCGCGGCGCAACAGCACCCGCAGCCTAGCGACAACCTCTTCGAGACTGAACGGCTTGGTCACGTAGTCGTCACCACCGATCGTGAGCCCGGTGACCTTGTCCTCCACCGAGTCCCGGGCGGTCAGGAACAATGCCGGGGCCTCGACGCCATCGGCGCGCAGACGACGAAGCAGCCCGAAACCGTCCATTCCGGGCATCATCACGTCGATGATCAGTGCATCCGGACGGAACGTGCGGGCGATGTCGAGCGCACTCGGTCCATCCGGTGCAGTCTGCACCTCGAAGCCCTGGAACTTCAGTGACACCGACAAGAGCTCGCGAATGTTGGGCTCATCGTCGACCACCAGTACCCGCGCACCCTGATCACTCATGTCTGCCACCCTGTCTGACCGTCTTGTCCCGAGTCTGCCAGCAACCTGCGAAGTTCCTGTGAATGATGTTCGAATCAAGCCGACCGAGACCCGTGCGCAGTTCGCGCACCCGTGATGCGATGCCGAGATGCGTTTTCCATGGGGGTCCGGCCTTGCCCTGATCGTCAGCGCCGCGTTGACCACGACCTTGCCAACCCTCTCGGTCGCCGCAGCCCAGACACCGCAGAAACGGGCCGTTGTGCTGGTCCACGGCCACGAAGCTGTGATCGCCCCTAACTCCTAAAAGGTCGGTGGCGGTTCGATCCTTCCTCGTTCTTCGCCGAGTGCCAGGCGGCGGGCGGCTTCTCGTTCACGCTGTCGGCGGTTGGCAAGTCGTTCCTGTTGCCGGCGTGCGTGTTTGGCAGCGGTACGCGGCTGCGATCTTGGCGGTGATGTTGGCGGCGATGTTCTCGGTGAGCCGCGTTGGTTGTCGAAGACGATCAACCTCAACGTCGGAAAGAGATCGTCGCCGGTCCATCCCGGGCCGTGGTAGTTCCGGTGTTCGGGGGTGGTGAAGACAAGCCGGGTCCGTCCCGTGCTCGGGTCGGGGTACTGATCATCGAGCCAGTCACTATAGGTCTTGAGCAGATGGTGAAAACGGCACAGTGTCTTCATCTCTGAGGGATGGGTGCAGCCACCGGCCTCGGGGTCGTTGTGGTTGTACTCGCAGGTGTGGTCCAGATCGGCGCCCCAGGCTTTGTGCTCACAACCAGGCCACATGCAGTACACATCCCGAATCCGGAGATAGGTATCCAGGACAACCGACGGCCGGTACTGGTCACCGGGTTGGGTCGCCGGCAACGGAATCACCTGCGGGAACGGGGCGGTGACGATCGTGCTGTCGTTGCTGCCGCTCTCGGCTGGTGGGTTCTGCGGTCCGCGCATGTATATCTTCGGCCGCTTCGGGTTCGGTGAATCATTCTGGGGCGCTGGTTCTGGCTGCACAGATTCTGGCTGCTCGGCTGCTGGTTGCGCCGGGTCTGTTTCCGGCTGCGGCTGTCCGGGTTCGGGCTGATGCTCGGGCGGTGTGGATTCCTGTTGTGCGGATGCAGATGTAGACGCAGATGCAGGCTCTGGACGTTCCGGCTGTGCGGGTTCAGTCTTGTTGCCCATCGGCCGCTGGACCGTTTCCGGGCGAGCCGCGATGTCGCGAACGTGATCGCCGGAGGTGACACCGTGTCCGTCCATGAAGCCCGGATTGTCGGCGGTGCCCTCGATGGTGGCTTGGTCGGCGATCACGTGCATCACGATCTTCACGTCCACACCTGAGATGACCTGTCCGGCAGGGACAGTGACAATCTCGGCGGTGCAGGGATGCTTCGGGTCATTCGGGCATTCACAGAGGAACTCCCGGCCCATCACCGTGGCAAACAACGCATCAGCCATCCGATCAGCCTTTTTCCGCGGATCAGCCTTGCACGTGGCCATCGCCAGTTTTTCCAACCTGGCCATGATCAACGTCAATTCCTCAGCGGTGGAATGCGCATCCAAAACCGCCATGCCGTGCTCGGTGTTGTTGGCCCACACCCCGCGATTGTTTTTCGCATCCTCCCGGTTCTTACGAACCAGATCCGGATCCCGGCGGAAGATGATCGCATCGACCATGTCCCGCATCCGGGACTTCGACCACGACCCCCGCCGACCCAGCGCCTCGGCGATCCCACGATCGATATCAGCCATATGGGCCGAGCCCTCGATCAACTCAGTCCGCGCGATGATGTCAGGAATATGATGCGCAGCGATCCGGCCGGCCTTCAGCAACGCATTGACCGCCGGCAAGCGATCGCGCAACGCCACCCCGCGATTGATCTGCAACTCCGCAGTCCGCTGCGTCAGACCCTGTGCCGCAGACAATCTCGCCGCACACTGCGCGAACGGATCCAGCGCCCGCATCTCCGCCTCAGACCCGGCGGTCGGCTCGACCAGATGTCGGTGCAGCATCGCCGCAGCTGCATAGCGTTCCCACTCCATCCGCGACTGCTGAGCCATCGCGAGCTCGGTGTTACGCAACAACTCATTGACACCCAGCGACTCGACAGGACCGATTTCATCGTCCCCACCTGCATCTTCGATCTCCCCCTCGAACATACATTTGAGTCTAGACCGGGGGTCCGACAAAAGAATTCTGCGAAAAGCGGAGACCGTCAGGCGTCGAGTGCGCGGTGGAATGGCGCCGGATACCCGGGCTTTGGCCGATGGTCGCCGAGCCATTCAGCGAGTTCAGCAGCTCGCCGCGTAATCGCCTTGCATGCACCGTGATTCAGCTTCTCCAACAGGTGCGTACCGACGGACCCATCCGGGCGTTGATTCCATCCACCCACGATCCGTCCGTCCCACCACACGGTCTGTCCACCATTGCCATTGGAGTCGAACAGGTGCGGGCCGTGAGGACCCAGATACCAGTCCCGCTGTTTCCAGCCCATTACAGTCGGATCGAGTTCAGGTAGCAGCAGGGCGGTCGGCGGTGCGATCTCCACGTCGTCGAGGTCGTCCGGCAGGACATAGCCGACCAATCCGTCGCCGAGGTCGACCTCGACCACCTCGAGTTCCGAAAGAGCTCTTCTGACAGCTGTTTTGGTAGATCCCAGCCACCAGACGATGTCGGTTTCGGTCCCGGGACCGAACTGACGTAACCATCGTCGGATCAGTTCACGATGGCCGGTGTCGGGATCTTCCACGGGCAACGGTTCGCCGAGCCAATCCGACATCGAGGTCCACCTGGGCCGTGAACGCATCCAGTTACCGTCGTTGGGTCCCCGGACGATCTCTCCGGCCGCACTCATATGGTTCAGGATCCGCGGGGCCATCTGCGCCACGCCCGCCCACGGGGTGCCTGCTCCGCGCGTGACGGATCCGGCCAGTTCTGGCAGTTCTTTGCGCAGTTCGGTCGATGTGGCCGTTCGCCCGTCGACCAGCGCACCGGCGACCGCTGCCCGCGCCTTCGCGATCCAGCCCTCGGGGTCGGGAAACTCGTCGCTGCGGCGCAGATCCCGCAACATGTTCGTACGTTCACTCGCAGCCACCCGCTGCCCCACGGCACTGACCGCATCGGCCAGCGCGGGACGGGGAAACGCGAACAGGGTGCGCCGCATCGCGAGCTGCTTGACCAACGTTCGGTCGTCGTACAACGCCCGGTCCATGTCGGGGACGTCAAAGCCCGGCATCCGCGCCCATGCCGACAGATAGACCGTTGCGGGGGTGGTGGCATGGAGTGCGACCACCGCTTCTGCGGTCTCGACCGGCGTCGTCGCGGCCGTGTCGGCGACCAACCGATGTCGTCGCAACAGTCGAGCGCGCCGTTGCTCGGTGCTGATCGCCGGACGGGTCATGACGACGGGATCGCGGCCACAGCTTCGATTTCCACCAGCTGGTCGTCGTAAGCCAGCACCGAGACACCCAGCAGTGTCCCGGCCGGCTTGTGATCGCCGAACACCTCGGTCACCACGTCCCAGGCGACAACCAGATCGGCCTGCAGGTGCTCGGCGACATACACGGTGACCTTGGCGACATCGGCCAGGGACGCGCCCGCCTCGGTCAGCGAGAGCTCCAGGTTGGCCATGCACCGGCGGGTCTGTTCACTGACGTTTCCCGGGGCGACGGTGGCACCATCCGCGTCGAGCGGCGCGGCACCGGCGGTGAAAACAAGACTCCCGGGAGCAATCGTCGTGCTGCGGGTGTGGCTGTTCTCCGGGCGGTTGATCTGCACTGATGACATGCCGCAATCCTAAGTGTTGGGGCATCGACGCCCGTGACGCCGCGCGGTTTCCCGCACTCGACCCGCAGCACTGGCACAATGCCGTCATGGGACCTGGTGTCACGCCGCAAAGCGCATATTTTGTTCTCGGCATGCCCGACCACGCGCTGGTCGGGCCCGGACTCGACATCAGCCAGGCCGAAGTCTTCTTCGACGAAGAGGACGCACTCGCCTCGGTTGATCACCACTACACACTCGCCCGCGACATCGCGTCCGAAAAGGTATTGGCGTCCACCGACTGGTTTGTCCTGACCGCAGTGGTCGGTGACGGCGTCAGCCCGGCCTACGGTGATCATTTCTTCGCCTACCACGACGGCGACCAGCCGTGGGCGATCGCCGGCGGCTTCACCCGCGCCGAGGAGATGACGGATTGGCTTCCGTTCATCTTTGCTGTCGAAGACCTGCACGAACACTGGTCGCCGGGCGGGGTCGACGAACACCTGGTTCCCTTCGAGACCACCCGCGACGCGGGCATCGACCTGTCCCGCGTGTGGTTCGCACCGGTGATGGCGCAACGCGTGTACCCGGGCGTGACCGACTGATACCCCGAGCGGCCATAACGCCGGCGTCGAAGATGTACATCGTCAATGATGGAGTTGTGACCCAATTCGTGGATGACATCGACAACGCCCTCGAGGCGCTCAGGGAACGACTGAGCGAATTGCAGGCCTCCATGACGCACGAACCCGATCAGATGACGCCGGAGGCGCGCGAGAAACGCATCAAACTCGACGAGAACATCGTCGAACTCCTCACGATCAGGGCAGCGGTCGCGCCTCCCCATACGGATGCGCCAAGCAAGGAACTCAAGCAGCGCCTACGTCACGTGCTGGCGCAAAACGGTCTCCTCGACCCGAAGACTCCCCGCGCGTAACGCCGGTCCTATCCGGCATGCGCGACTGAGCGAGCTGATCGCCCCCGAGCTCGACGACAGGTAGTGCTGTCGCCTGCGCACAACTCCCAGCGACTCCCAGCGACCACCAGACCGATGTCGGTCGGTCCCGCATGGGACCCCGCACCGGGCGAAAATCTGTGCCCGAAAGACGTGCGTGGACCATCCAACACCGCACCGGGAACCGGAACGCTCTGCAAGTACCATGACTGGCGGCCGAAGAACGAACACAAAACAACTGGTCAACAGTCATTTATCGATGGAGTTATCTGTGGAGCCCCCTGTCAGGATTGAACTGACGACCGCTCGCTTACAAGGCGAGTGCTCTACCGCTGAGCTAAGGAGGCAACTGCGTGCGTGAGTATATCGCGAGACTTCCCCGGCTCCTCGCCGGCAGTCGTCGAGCGACGATCGACACGATCGAACCGTTCGAGCCAGCGGTATCGCCACGACAACCGATCGACCTCACCGACGACGCCGCGGTGACCGAGGTACTCAACCTTGCGATCCAGGTAGGAGCGGTGTTGCTCGACTCGGGGACCGGCGCGATCGACACGCAGACACAGGTGCGTTTCGTCGCAAGCATGTACGGCGTCGAAAACTGCGAAGTAGAAGTGACATACAACACCATCTGGGTCAGCGCGCGTCGCGGCGCGTCGATGCCACCGGTGAATGCGATGCAATCGGTCCACTATCGCTCCCTCGACTTCACCCGACTGGCCGCAGTCGACCGTTTGGTGCGCAGGATCCGCAACCTGGCGATCGACCCCGGTGAGGCGCATGCGGTCATCGACGCCATCATCGCCGCGCCCCACCCCTACCGACGCTGGGTCGCAACTCTGGCCTGGGCGTCGATGGCCGGCGCGCTGTCGGTATTGCTCGGCGGCGGTTGGCTGGTCGCGGTGGTGGCCTTCTTCACCACGGCCGTGATCGACCGAACCAACCGACTGCTCAACAAGATCGGCACCCCACTGTTCTTCCAGCAGATGACGGGCGGTTTCTTCGCGGTGATCCCCGCGGCGATCGTCTACGAGAACAGCGAGGCACTCGGCGTCGACATCAAGCCGTCGCTGGTCATCGCAGCAGGCGTGGTGGTGTTGCTGTCCGGGCTGTCGCTGGTCGGCTCGGTGCAGGACGCGATCACCGGTGCCCCCATCACCGGAGGTGCCCGCTTTTTCGAGCTGCTCATCATGACCGGCGGCATCATCAGCGGCGTCGGTATCGCCATCCGGTTGATGGAGGCCACCGGCGTCTATCTGCCGACGATCACCTCGACCACCGCGTTCGATCTCGCCAACACCCCCGTGCGGGTGATCGCCGGCGGAACCGCGGCGGCGGCGTTCGCCGTCGCGAGTTATGCCGAGTTCCGGGCCCTGCCGACCGCATTCATCGGCGGTGCCATGGGCGCAGCGATCGTCGCGACGGCCGTTCACTACAACTTCGGACCTGTCATCTCGTCCGGAATTGCCGCCGCGATGGTCGGACTCGTCGGTGGTCTGCTCGCCCGCCGGGCGTTGACCCCACCACTTGTCGTCGCGGTCGCGGGCATCACGCCACTGCTGCCCGGTCTGGCGATCTATCGAGGGCTTTACGGATTGATCGGCGGTCAGACCGTCGACGGCCTCACCGCGATCGGATCTGCGCTGGGCGTCGGGTGCTCGCTCGCCGCCGGTGTCACCCTCGGCGAGTTCGTCGCCCGGACGTTGCGCCGCCCCCGGATTGCGACAAAGCCGACGCGCGCTCTGCTGACCGCACGCTCGGCCATCCGCCCTGGTCGCTTCACAAGTAAACCCGTGGTCGATGCCCACGCGGAGACCCAGCCACTGCGGAAGTCGGACCTGCGCGCCGGCCTGACCGACAGACGACTTTGAGCAGGTAGAGTATTCGCCATGCCTGCCAAGACCAGTGACAAAACCGATATCGCCGACGAAGATCTGGAACCCGTGGCCGACGAGACGGCCAACTCCGCGCGTCGGGTGGTCGCTGCTTATGCAGTCGATGCCGACGAATGCCGGATGTTGCTGGCAATGCTGGGAATTGCACCGGGCGAAGCCTGATCTGTGGCAGCCACGCGAACGCATGAGTCCGACACCCGCGCCGACTTTGTCGTGGTCGCCAACCGGCTGCCGGTCGACAAACAGGTACTCCCAGACGGCACTGTCCGCTGGCAGCAGAGTCCAGGCGGCCTGGTCACCGCCCTGGAGCCCATCCTCCGGTCCCAGACCGGTGCCTGGGTCGGATGGTCCGGGTTGCCGGATTCCGCGGAGCACCCTGAGGTAGAAGGGCTTCAGCTCTTTTCGGTGCCGTTGTCGGCCGAAGAGATCGCCGAGTACTACGAGGGGTTCTCCAACGCCACCCTCTGGCCGCTCTACCACGACGTCATCGTCAAACCCGAGTACCACCGCGAGTGGTGGAACGCCTATGTCGCCGTGAACCGGCGGTTCGCCGAGGCCGCGTCGAAGGCAGCGGCCGAGGGCGCGGTCGTCTGGATTCAGGACTACCAACTGCAGCTGGTACCGAAGATGCTGCGGATGCTGCGCCCCGATCTGAAAATCGGGTTCTTCCTCCACATCCCCTTCCCCCCAGTCGAACTGTTCATGCAGATGCCGTGGCGGACCGAGATCATCGAGGGTTTGCTCGGAGCGGATCTGATCGGATTCCACCTGCCCGGTGGCGCGCAGAACTTCCTCTACCTTGCGCGCCGGCTCGCCGGCCAGGCCACCTCCAAGGGACAGGTCGGTGTCCGGGCGAAGTTCGGTGTCGTGCAGGTCGGTTTCCGCACGGTCCGGGTCGGGGCCTTCCCCATCTCGATCGATTCCGGCGAACTCGATGCGCGCTCGAAATCCAAAGAGGTCCGCAAGCGGGCGGCCGAGATCCGTGAGGAACTCGGGAACCCGAAGAAGATCCTGCTGGGAGTCGACCGCCTCGACTACACCAAGGGCATCGATGTCCGCCTGCAGGCACTTGCCGAACTCCTCGAGGAGGGCCGGGTCAACCCCAACGACATCACCATGGTGCAGTTGGCGACCCCGAGCCGTGAGCGCGTCGACAGCTACATCAAGATGCGTGGCGATATCGAACAACTTGTCGGCAACATCAACGGCAGCTTCAGCGAGGTCGGGCATCCCGTGGTGCAGTACCTGCACCGCCCGGTCCCCCGCGACGACCTCATCGCGTTCTTTGTCGCGGCCGACGTCATGCTGGTCACGCCATTGCGCGACGGCATGAACCTGGTGGCCAAAGAGTATGTCGCCTGCCGCAGCGACCTTGGTGGCGCCTTGGTGCTGAGCGAATTCACCGGTGCCGCAGCCGAACTCCGGCAGGCATTCCAGGCGAATCCGTACGACACCGACGGTGTGAAGCTGGCCATCACCGAAGCGCTCGAACAGGACCCCGAAGAAGGCAAGCGCCGGATGCGGGCCCTGCGACGGCAGGTCCTCACCCATGACGTGCAGCGCTGGGCGAAGAGCTTCCTGGGTGCACTGGGTGCCGACACCGAAACGATGCCGAGTGAGAACCGTGGACTTGACATCGTGTGACCGTCCCGGGTCCGGCGACGCGCCGGGCCCGCACCCGAAAACTGTGATGAGCGCTGCAATTGCCCCCGCGCCAGGCAGTGGATTGGACTTCGCCGGGGTCCGCAGACTTAGACTCGCGTAGTGAGTGCACAAGACCTGGCTCCGGAACTGCGGCGCGCCCTGAAAGCCATCGCTCGTATGCCCCGGCTGCTCGTCGCCTCGGACTACGACGGTTGCATGGCCCCCATCGTCTCCCGCCCCCAAGATGCACGACCCAACGTCGACTCGGTACGGGCCATGCGTGCCCTCGCCGAACTCGACTCGACCACCGCGGCGGTGATCTCCGGGCGAGCGTTGCGCGACCTGGCGACCCTGTCGAGGTTGCCCGCCGAGGTCCACCTCGTGGGCAGCCACGGCAGCGAGTTCGACGTGGGCTTTGTCCACGAGATCACCCCCGAGGCCACCGCACTCCTCGAAACGTTGATCGTCGAACTGCGCGCGATCGCCGCCGACTTCGACAACGTGACCGTGGAGACCAAACCGGCCAGCACCGCGCTGCACGTGCGGAACGCCACCGCGGCGGACGCCGACGCAGCTCTCCAACGGGCTCGCACCGGCCCGGCGACCTGGGACGGCGTCCAGGTCACCGAGGGCAAGTGCGTCATCGAGCTCGCGGTCATCAAGACCGACAAGGGCCAGGCCCTCGACATCCTGCGCCACGAGGCCGGTGCCAGCGCCGCCATCTTCTTCGGCGACGACGTCACCGACGAAAAAGCCTTTCAACGCCTCCACGGACCCGATTTGGGCATCAAGGTCGGTGAGGGTGACACCCTGGCCGCCTATCGGGTCGACGATCCCGAGCAGGTCGCCGCCGCGTTGGCCTTCCTCGTCGAGGAACGCCGCACCTGGCTCAGCGGTGACGCCGCGGTCCCGATCGAGCGGCTGACCATGCTCGCGTCCCCGCGCACCGTCGCGCTGGTCACCCCCGAAGCCGACATCTGCTGGATGTGCCATCCCGAGCCCGATTCCGCGGCGCTGTTCGCAAACCTGCTCGGGACCGACGAGGCCGGCGAGTTCTCGATCAGCCCGGTGGTCGAGGGAGAAAAGAAGCCTCTCCCACTGAGCCAGCGTTACGTCGACGGGACGATGACCGTCCGCACCCGCTGGGCCGGCCTGGAGGTCACCGATTACCTTCCGCACGACGTCAACGTCGGGCGCACCGACTTGACCCGCGTGATCCGTGGCAGCGCCAAGGCCCGGGTGCGGTTCGCCCCACGGCCCGAGTTCGGTCAGGCCGCCGTACGCATCGAGATCTTCGAAGAGGGACTGCGCGTGTCCGGCTCCAACGAGCCGATCGTCCTGCGCGCCCCGGGTGTCGCCTGGGAAATCGAAACCGACCGCCACCACCAGACCGCCACCGCGGTGATCCAGCTGTCCGAAGAGCCACTGGTTCTCGAATTGCGCTGTGGCTCCGATGATCTCGAAGCCTCGGCCGTCCCGGAAGCCGAGCGCCGCGCCGAGTCCGAGGCCTACTGGAGCGAATGGGCCGCGACGCTGGACCTGCCCAACATCAAGCGCGACCTGATGAAGAGGTCGGCACTGACGTTGCGTGGACTCGTCCACAGCGACACGGGTTCGATCATGGCCGCGGCCACGACCTCGTTGCCCGAGGAGATCGGTGGCGTCCGCAACTGGGACTACCGCTACTGCTGGCTACGCGATGCGGCGCTGACCGCATCCGCGCTGGTGTCCGTCGGCTCGTTCAAAGAGGCCGAGGACTATCTGGGCTGGCTCCATCGGGTGCTCGGCACCGTCACCGGTCCCGAGTGGCTGCATCCGCTCTACACACTGGCCGGCGGCGGACTTCCGCCGGAGGCCGTCATCGACTCCCTGCCCGGGTACGCCGGTTCGCGTCCGGTCCGGGTCGGCAACGCGGCCAACCAGCAGGTCCAGCTCGACGTCTTCGGACCCATCGTCGACCTGATCTCGACCCTGGCCCACGCCCGCGCCGCCGCCGGCGATCCTGATCCCCTGTCGGCCGCCGACTGGGAACTGGTGCAGGACATGGTCTATGCGGTGGAACGTCGGTGGACCGAGCCCGACCACGGTATCTGGGAGATCCGTGGCAACCCCCGCCATCACGTGTACTCCAAGGTGATGTGCTGGATGACCGTCGACCGGGCCCTCAAGCTCGGTGCGGAATTCGGCCGCGACACCGAGCTCGGCTGGCCGGTCCTTCGTGACACCATCGCCCGCCAGGTCCTGAGTCAGGGTTGGAACGAGGCGGCCAACTCCTACACCGCGGCCTACGACGGGATCGACCTCGACGCCGCCACCCTGCACATCGGGTTGTCGGGACTGATCGACCCGTCCGATCCGCGGTTCACCGCCACAGTCGTCGCCACCGAGGCCGAATTGCGCAGTGGCTCAACGGTGTACCGGTATCACCACGACGACGGTCTACCCGGCGACGAAGGCGGCTTCCACCTGTGCGCAGCGTGGCTGATCGAGGCCTACCTCCTCATCAACCGGCGCAACGACGCCGAAGCGCTGTTCGACCAGATGATCAAGGTGACCGGTCCGACCGGATTGATCTCGGAGGAGTACGACCCCGTTGCCGAACGCGCCCTGGGCAATCACCCACAGGCCTACAGCCACATCGGACTACTCCGTTGTGCGCGGCTGCTGAGCGAATAGCGACCAGGCACCAAGCACACTCCAAGTGGACACCAAGGGGCGCCGTGGACAGTGGTCACATGACCTACCAACCACGACGCGAGAAGAGCTTCACGTGGATCTGCTCGACCTGCACACCGGACGCCGATACCCCGACGCCGCCACGACGATCGGCCGGACCGCGACGATGCACCACGCCGCGGCCCTGGCGTTCGCCGGTCCGTCGTCACAGCCTGTGATCAGTCAGCGCAGTCACAGCCTGTGATCAGTCAGCGCAGTCACAGCCTGTGAGCGGCTAACGCAATTGGACCTGGGCGGACGGATCGTCGATCGGTAGGTAGCCGGCCACGATCGCGCCCACCTGATAGCTGCGCAGGACGACGTCGCCGCCGTGACTGTCGAGAAAGGCCGTGTCGGCGGCATCGCGACCGGATGCGATCCGGACCAGCGACTGACGCGGCGCCAGTCCGGTGGCATCGACGACCACCCACCGGCCGTCGATCAACGCCTCGGCCACGGCATGGAAGTCCATCGGGTACAGACCCGGCGCGTACACCGACACCAGACGGGCCGGAATACCCAAGCCCCGCAACAGCGCAACCACCAGATGCGCGAAGTCCCGGCAGACACCGGCCCCGGACAGCAGGGTGTCGACCGCGCCGTCGATCGGGTCACTGGCACCGAAGATGTACGAAAGCCGATGCCGGACAAAGTTCGTGACGGCGACCAACTGCTCGGCCGCCGGCACACTCGTGTCGAATTCACCGGCGGCGAAGCCGAAGAACTTGTCGGCCTCGGCATACCGGCTCGGCCGAAGATAGAGCGAACGGTCGAGCTCGGTGACCTGCGCGGGATCAGCCGGTGTCAGGACGCTCGCCGTGTAGCGAACGGAGAGTTCACCGGACTCCACCTGCAGCCAGTGGATACGACTACCGCTGTCCGTCACGATCTCATCCGGGACGATTCGGTTGCCGTCCAACCAGATGGACAGGGTCTCGTTCACTTCCAGCCCGGGCAGCCTGGCCACGGCGATCTGCAGTTCGATGTCGGTGGCCTTGTTCACCACCACGTCGAGTACGGCCGAGACGTCACGCTGAGCAGTTTGTCCGAAATCACCTGACATGAATTGGACGCTCCCTTCCTTCGAATGGTCTGCCGAGTCAGGCGCTGAAATTCTGCAAGGCCCCGATGGGATCAGCGTAGAGCGCTCCGAGTGATACCACCACGGCAGCGCCTTCCTGAACGCGCGCACCGAACCTGGGCGGCGACAGTTCCATCGGCCCCAGCCCGCTGGCCGCATCGAACGCCGCCTGCACCGGGGCCAGACCGTGGCGGTGTTCGGCGAACACTTGGCCGGCCAGGACGACCCGATCGGGATTGATGAGGTCGCGCACCAGGGCCACCATCTCACCGAGCACCCGGGCTCGTTCGTCGTGCAGCGCACTCGCATCACCGCCTGCGGCCACCGCATCGTCGAATACCTTGCGGCCGACGACATCCTGCAGCAGCGATTGCGGCTGCCCCGTCAACAGCGGTGCGTGCACCGGCAGGTGCCCGATGTTGCCGGGACGTTCCTGGACCCTGCCGTCGATCGTGATCGCCAGACCGACCGTTTCCCGGACGTAGAAGAGCAGATCGGTACCGGTGGTGTGGTCGGCACCGGCGAGGAGCAACTCGGCCGCAGCCATGGCCTGAACGTGCTGGCTGACCGAGACCGGCACATCCAGTTCGCGTTCCAAGGCTTCACCGACCGGCGCCCGCTGCCAACCGAGTTGAGGATGGTCGACGCTACCGTCCCGGTGGACCGTGCCACCGATGGCGGCCCCGGCCCACAGCGGTACCCGCTGGGTGAACGATTCGGCAACCAGCGCCGCCCGCCGCGCGATCAGCCGCAGGGCCTCCTTCGCCGGCCCGACCGGCGTCGACATCGCGACCGTCTGCAGCGGTCGGCCACCGAGGTCGGCAACCATCAACAGGGTCGACTGCGCACCGATGTGCACGGCGATCACGCAGAACCGGTCCCGGTCGAGGGTCAACGGCACCTTCGGACGTCCGATCGCCCCCGACGCGACCAGGTCCGGACGTTCCCGGACGAGTCCGAGACGATCAAGTGCCTGTAGCTGTCGGTTGACCGTCGCCGGTGACAGACCGGTTGCCGCAGGCAATCGGTCCCGCGTGACGGGGCCCTGGGTGCGGACGGCCCGGAACACCACCGCGGCGGCGCCCTCACCCCGTTCAAACGACACCGTGCGTGATCCACCGGCCCGGGATGCCGTTCGAGCTCCACCGCCGGCTTCGTCAGACCCCATGGTGCAAAAATCTACCGGTCCGGGCGCACCTACACTGCACACCATGACTATTGCAGCCACCACCGCGTCCAACACTGGTGATCGCAAGGTCGCCGTTGTAACCGGCGCCAGTTCCGGTATCGGCGAGGCCACCGCCAGAGTTCTTGCTGCGCAGGGCTATCACGTGGTGGTCGGTGCGCGCCGCGTCGACCGCCTGCACAAGCTGGCCGAAGAGATCGACGGGACGGCCATCCCCCTCGATGTCACCGATGAGGAATCGGTCCAGAAGTTCTGTGCGCAGATCCCGGCGGTCGACGTCCTGATCAACAACGCCGGCGGCGCGAAAGGTCTGGCCTCCGTTGCCGAGGCCGACCTCGACGACTGGCGCTGGATGTGGGAGACCAACGTCCTGGGAACCTTGCGGGTGACCAAGGCACTGCTGCCGAAACTCATCGACTCCGGTGACGGTCTGATCGTCACCATCAGCTCGATCGCCGCCATCGAGGCCTACGACAACGGGTCCGGCTACACGACGGCCAAACATGCCCAAGCGGTTCTGCACCGGACGTTGCGGCCCGAGCTCCTCGGAAAGCCGGTCCGGCTGACCGAGATCCAGCCGGGCATGGTCGAGACCGAGTTCTCACTCGTTCGCTTCGACGGTGATGCGGAGAAGGCCGACAAGGTCTATCAGGGACTGACGCCACTCACCGCCGACGATGTCGCGGAGGTGATCGGCTTCGTCGCGAGCCGCCCACCGCACGTCAATCTCGATACCATCCTGCTGATGCCCCGCGACCAGGCCTCTGCCCGCCGAAACATCAAGACAGGCTAGAGGTTCTCGTATGTTCGGATGAATATCGCGAAGTCCGGTAACACATCCCACACACCGCCCGAAGTCCAGACATAATCCTTGAGCGGGTAGCCGGTCCCCCATCACGGCGGTCCAGGGTCCGCACCGGACCCTGGAGACTCGAGTGAACCATCCATACAGCGCTGCGCCCACCGGACCGATCCCGTCTCCGCCCAACGACCGCAAGCAGATCGTCATCGTGCTCGCGGTCGTTGCCGCATTGCTGTTGACGTTCCTGGGTATCGGTGCGGCGTACCTGTTCTCCGCCTCCGACAGCAAGGTCAAGGCCACCACGGCACCCGAGCTCGTGCTGGAAGCAGCCAACAGCACCGGCACCGACCCGTTCACCCCGTCCGTCGCGGTCAGCAACCGTCCCCTGGATGGGGCCGTCATCGGACTCGCCCCCGCGGGTGCGCCGACGGTCCGCGGCGTCGAGGGCGTCGACGGCACCACCGCGGGTCTGTACGCCGCCGACGGTGACGCAGTCTGCGACACCGCCGCGCTGGCAAACCACCTGTCCGACAACCCGGCCAAGGCCGGCGCGTGGGCGAGCGTCTTCGGGATCGGCACCGAACAGATCCCGTACTACCTCGACACACTCACCCCGGTTGTCCTGACCCGCGACACCTGGGTCACGAACCACAGCTACACCAGTTCCGGGGCGTATGCGTTCCAGTCGGTGTTCGAGGCCGGCACCTCCGTACTCGTCGACGCGTTCGGGGTTCCCCGCGTTCGCTGCTCATGCGGCAATCCGCTTGCGCCACCGGCAAGTACACCGGTCGCCGGTTACCGCACCGTCGGCAACCCGTGGCCCGGGTACGCCCCTGCACAGGTCGTGTACGTGACCTACGCCAACGAGCAGACCACCGTCACCAACAACACCACCACCATCGTCGAAGCGCCCGCACCGGCACCGACTCCGGTGTCCCTGACCCTGCTGGATCTGAACACCTTGCAGCCATTGATCCGCGCGGTCGGCGGCATCCTGAACCTCGAGGGCCTTCCCCCACTGAGTCGGCCGCTGCCGACACCGGCATCCCTGAACACCCCGTTCACGACCGACGACCCAGAGTTGCAGGAAGCCAACGGGATCCAGGCGGATGGACAGCCTGCACCCGAGGTCCGGCGCCGCGCAGCAGCCGAGTCGACGGCGTCATCGACAACCGCTGTGGCGACTCCGGAAACCGCGGTTCCCGGCGAATCAACCGTCCCGACGGTTCCTGAGCAGCCCGCTTCGGCAGAGCCCGCGTCCTCCGAACCGGTAGTGCCCGTGGCGCCTTCGGCCGCACCGGCGACCAGCAGTGCGGTCCCGACCCCGACTGCGTTCTCCGGCAGCGGTGAGATCGTCTCGAGTCTCACCTTCACCTTCGAGGACGCACCGGTGACCTGCATGGTCCCCGATCCGACACACACGACGGCAGAACTCAGCTGTTCCGACGACGTGAGACGAACAGTGTTGACAAGCGCACTGACACAGTCGTCGGTCGCCTCGGCGACGGACAGCCTCGGGGTCTGGACTGTCGGACTGACCGACATCACCGATCCGGAGAACCCGACGACCGAGACGGTGACGATCACAAAGGCGGTGTGGACACTCCTACCGACCGCCACCGTGGCCGCGCCGGAACCCGAAGTCGCACCGGCTACCGAGACGCCGACCGGGGAGCCGACGACAGCGGGCGCCGAACCCACCACCGGGTCGACGGCACCTGCCGCGGGCTGACTCAGCCGACGGGGGCCTGCGGTGCCCCTGAGTTCACTGCTGTCGTCGGGATGCCGGACACGGCCGGAGCATTCGACGGGGTGGCCGGCGCCGAGTTTGCCTCGGGCTCACCACCGATCGCCGACAGCGACTTCCAGGTTGCCCAGTCGTAGATCCAGTCGAAGATGTCACCGTCGGCCTCCGACAGCGGGATGCGGGTGTTGATGACCTCCACCGGGTCGCCGTACATCGCGGTGTTGAAGTACCGCTCGGCGTCTTCGAGTGAGAGGTTGATGCAGCCGTTGGTGACGTTCGACGACCCCTGGACGCCGAGGGTGGCCGGGTTGGCGTGGATGAACTCACCGTTGTTGGAGATTCGAACCGCGAAGCGTTCGAGCACATTGAAGTACCCGGCCGCCGGGTTGCTCATGTAGAACTGCTCGTGCTTTTCGCTGACCACGTGGATACCGGAACGGGTGACGTTGCGGTCG
The DNA here is from genome assembly GCF_059553395.1 of Williamsia sp. z34. Classification (NCBI taxonomy): domain Bacteria; kingdom Bacillati; phylum Actinomycetota; class Actinomycetes; order Mycobacteriales; family Nocardiaceae; genus Williamsia; species Williamsia sp. z34. The sequence continues at coordinate 349,416 of NZ_JCANWW010000006.1, forward strand.
AGGTCACCTTCGCCGTAGCTGCACGGCAACGTCATGAGGGTGTTGCCGTCGTTCTCCACGACGATCTGATGTGAGTCGGCGTCCGCCTTGACGATCTGGTTGCGCCCGATCACGAAGTCGCTCGTGACGTCGGCCTCGCCATAGCTGCCGTCGCCGTAGTTCACGCCATAGAGTTTGGCGACCATCGACACCGTGGTGCCCGGTTGGTAATAGTCCTTGGTGCGCCAGTGCACGCGGGATCCGCCGTCTTCGCCCAGCCATCCCCAGCTGCCTTCGGTCGGCGGAGTGGTGGTGACCGTCAGCGCCTTCTCGACGGCTTCCTTGTCCGACACGACACCGTCGAACTTCAGCATCAGCGGTGCGGCGATGCCGACTTCCTGGCCGTCGGCGATGTTGATCACCAGCCCGATCTGGCTGTCCGGGGTGAGTGTGCCGAAGGTACCGGCGACCGGGACGGCCTTGCCGTCCTCACCCATCGCCGACCCCGCCCAGGTGTACTGTCCGCCGTAGCCGAGTGGTTCGGTGATCGTGTAGGTCGTGCGGTCGGCCGACAGCTCGCCGGAGACCACCCGCCCGTTCGCATTCGTCAGTTGCACATCAGGATTGAGCACGCCTTCCGAGACCTTGACCGACACCACCTCGATGGGTGAGGCGTCGGTCACGTCGAGGGCCGGACTGTAGGTGATGTCGGCCTTCGGCTCCGCAGGTGCCTTGCCCTGCCCGGCGCCATCGGTCGAATCGTCGCCGGTACTGCAGGCCGCAGCAGTCACCCCGGCCGCGCCGACGGCTATCGCCGTGAGGGCCGCGCGCCGAGACAGCAGCAGACGGTCACGGTAATCTGTCATGCGCCAAACAGTACCTGCGCCGCTGGTCGCCGCTACTCGCCACACCACTGACCTGCGGCGATGGCGTCAGCTGATCGGACTACAACGAACAGCCGACCAGCACCGGTTCCGGCTCGAGCCACAGACCGAACTTCTCTTGCACGCCACCACGCACCCGGCGAGCGAGATCGATGATGTCGGCACTGGTGGCCTGTCCCCTGTTGGTCAACGCCAACGCGTGCTTCGTGGACAGCCGAGCCGGCGCATCGGCGTCCGGAAAGCCTCGGGCAAAACCGGCATGCTCGATCAGCCATCCGGCCGAGAGCTTCACACCGCCGTCCGCGGGGAACTGCGGCACGGTCGCCTCCGAACCGAGTTCTTGGACGATCTGGGTCAGCACCCTGGGCAAATATTCATGCGGGACAACCGGATTCGTGAAGAATGAGCCGACGCTCCAGGTGTCGTGGTCGTCCGGATCGAGGACCATCCCCTTGCTCGACCGCAACGCCAGCACGGTCTCCCGCACCTTCGACGCCGGCGCCCGTTCTCCGTCGTCGAGGCCCAGGACCCGAGCCAGTTCGCCGTAGCGGATCGGCTCACTCTGCCCGTCGTCACGGAGCCGGAACGAGACCCGAACCACCAGTTCGTCATTGCGATGTTTGAGCCGGCTGGTTCGGTAGCCGAAACCCAGATCGCCCGCGTCGACCCAATTGAGGGCGCCGGAACGGCGGTCGAGGATCTGCACCGACCGCAGCAGCGAACCGACCTCGACCCCATAGGCACCGACGTTCTGGACCGGAGTCGCGCCGGCGGCGCCGGGGATGCCGGACAGGCATTCGAGGCCACCGAATCCACGCTCGACGCTCTCGGCCACCAGCGCATCCCAGTTCACACCGGCGTCGGCGACGACATGGTCGGACCGCCAGTCGAGTTCGGTGTTGTTGATCCGGACCACCGTCCCGTCGAATCCGTCGTCGCCGACCACCAGGTTCGACCCACCGCCGACCAGCAGCACCGGAGTGCCCTCGGCATCGAGACGTCCGACGGCGTCGATCAGCGACTCGGAATCGTCGCAGTTCACGACGTCGCGGGCGGGACCGCCGACGCGCAAGGTGGTGATCTCGGACAGCAAGAGGCGGTCATGTGTTTGTGCGGCCACCCCGCAACGGTAGCCTGCACTCATGGCGACCAAGCTGCAGCATTCGATCGACTTTCCGTGTCCCCCGGCCGACTTCGCTGCGGCGGTCACGTCCGAGCAGTACTGGAAAGACCTGGTGGCCAACGTTGCAGCCGACGTCTCCGAGCTCGAATCGTTCAAGGTCACCGACGACGAGGTCACCGTGGTGCTGCAACAACGTGTCCCAGAAGACAAACTGCCGTCGATCGTGACGAAGGTCCGGCCCGGCGACCTCCACATCGCCCGTACCGTCAGCTGGTCGCTCTCCGGCGGCGCCATCTCCAGCGGCACCTTCGCCGCAGTGGTCGAAGGCGCACCCGCCAAGGTCCACGGCACCCAGACCCTGGCCGCGACCCCGTCGGGCAGCACCGTCACGTTCGACGGCACCGCCGACGTGGCCATTCCCTTCGTCGGCGGCAAGGTCGAGAAGGCGATCATCGAGAACATCACCGAGTTGATCTCGGCCGAGCACGACTACACGATCGAATGGATCAACGCGCGCTGACCGGCGCCGCACACCCCCCAACCCAAGGCGGAACGCGGGCCTGACGTCCCCACGGGTTACCCTGTGCCCATGGCACGACGTCTGTCCTACTCCGCCCGGTACCACCATGCCCCGAAGAAGGTGTATGAGGCCCTGACCCTCCGGGAGTTCTGGGAGGCGCAGATGGAAGAGTTCCGCAAGCTCACCCCGCAGTCCGAGATCGATTCCCACATCGTCGGCGACAACGGGGTCGACGTCGTCCTCAAGCAGGTCCTCCCGCGCACAGAGTTGCCACCGATCGCGCAGACGGTGATGTCCAAGGACATGATCATCACCCGCACCGAATCACTCGGCCCCTTCGACCCGGACAGCACCAAGGGCACGTACGCGGCGTCGATCCCGGCCGGCCCGGGCAGCCTGACCGGCGTGCAGGAGCTGTTCCCCACCGAGACCGGCTGCACCCTCCGTCGGACCACCGAGGTCAAGGTCTACATCCCGTTCATCAACGGCAAGCTAGAGCAGCTCATGCTGGTCAACCTGACCGATCTGTTCCGAGGTGAAGCAGAATTCACCTCGGGGTGGATCGACGCCAATCTCTGAGCGGCGGCCGGAAGGGACGATCACCCGCGGTACAACCGGTATCAACCGGCTCCGTCGTGTCGATCGCTGGATAGCCCATCACCGGCCGATACTTGCTGCCCTGGAGTCGGCGCGGAAGCCGCTGGCCGTCGACCTCGGCTACGGCGCCCGCCCGGACACCGCACTCGAACTCGCGTCCCGGCTCCGTGCCGTGGTTCCCGGCACCCAGCTCGTCGGGCTCGAGATCGATCCGGCCCGCGTGGTCCCGCCGCAGGACGGGGTCCGGTTCGCCGTCGGCGGATTCGAATTGGCCGGCCTCCGACCGCAACTGGTCCGGGCCTTCAACGTGCTGCGGCAATACGACGAATCCCAGGTCGACGCGGCCTGGGAGCGCATGCAGCGACAACTCGCCCCGGGCGGCTACATCGTCGAGGGAACCTGCGACGAACTCGGCCGCCGGTGCTGCTGGATCCTGCTCGACGCGCACCGCCCCCTGACCTTCACGCTGGCGTGGGATCCCGCGCGCAGTGCGCGTCCCTCGGACCTGGCCGAACGCCTCCCCAAGGCCCTCATCCACCGCAACGTGCCCGGCGAGCGGGTCCACAACCTGCTGGCCACCCTGGATCGCTGCTGGGACATCGCGGCGCCGTTCGCGCCCTTCGGCCCGCGACAACGCTGGCACCGGACGCTGGAGTTGTTGTCCACCTTCGGCTTTGCCCCGACACCCGATCGTCGGCGCCATCGCGACAACATCGTCACCGTCCCCTGGGACCAGGTCGCCCCCGCCGTCTGATCCGGCCCACCGGTCGTAGGGTGGATGTCATGCGTATTGCCATCGCCCAGATCAGCAGCGGTTCCGACCCGGACGAGAACTTGGCGACGGTGTCGGAGCAGACCGCCGCCGCCGCAGCACAGGGTGCAGACCTGGTCGTCTTCCCGGAGGCCACGATGTGCCGCTTCGGAGTCCCCCTGGGTCCCGTCGCGCAACCACTCGACGGCCCGTGGGCGACCGCGGTCGGCAAGCTCGCCGCCGAACATCAGATCGCCGTGGTCGCCGGGATGTTCACCCCCGGCGACGCCGACCGGGTACGCAACACCCTGGTCATCGCCGGCCCGGACGGGCAGATCACCGGCTACGACAAGATCCACCTGTACGACGCCTTCGGATTCGCCGAATCGAAGACCGTGGAACCCGGGGACCACGCGGTCACGTTCGACGTCGGGGCGGTCACCGTGGGCGCGGCCACCTGTTACGACATCCGCTTCCCCCAACTGTTCACCACACTCGCCGACCGCGGCGCGACGCTGATCGTCGTCCCGACGTCGTGGGGTGCCGGCCCGGGGAAGCTGGCGCAGTGGCAAACCCTTGCCGCAGCCCGTGCACTCGACAGCGGATGTTTTGTCGCCGCTGTGGGACAAGCGGTTCCGGCTGATCCCCGGGTGGCCGAATCCACCGCACCCACCGGCGTCGGGCACTCGATCCTGGCCGGGCCTTTCGGGACCGTGCACGTCGAACTCGGTGATGCACCAGAGCTTTCGGTCGTCGACCTCGACTTCGACGAAGTCGACCGTGCCCGTCGTGCGATCGCCGTTTTACCGAATCGTCGCGACGTGAATTAATTGGCCCCTACCAGCGCCGATACCGAAACTCAGTAAACTCTTAAACACGGTCGCGCGCTGACCATGCATCATCGACGGTGATGAATAACCGCGATGACGCCGACTCGACTCCGGACGACGGACCTGCGCCTGAACAACCAGCTGAGGGTGCGCAGCCGCCCGGTGTGTCCGACAATGCAACCAGTGATGAACGCGACTCGGACACCGACCGGTTCCCACCGGTTGCGCCCGGCCCTGCCCCCGAGGCCTATTCGAGCGGTCGCCAGGACACCTCGCAGCTCGAAGTACCGCCCGACGGGTTCGAGCCGTTCTCCGACGCCGGTGGTCCCCCGCCCGCCGCTGGGCAGACATACGAGCCGATTTCGCCGGAGCGGCCCAAACGCCGGACCGGCATGATCGCCGGTGCGATCGCGCTCAGCGTGGTGCTGCTGCTGGTGATCATCGGCGTGGGCAGTGAGCTGGTCATCCGTAACAAGGCCCAGGACTGCCTCGAGCAGTCGTTCGGTGAACTCACCGGCGCCTCGACGTCGGTCTCGTTGAGCAAGCGGCCGATGTTGCTCCAGTGGGCCTCCGGAACGGTTCCCTACGTCCAGGTCGACACCAGCAACGAAGGCGACTCCTCGATGCGCCTGCACGCCCGCGGCGACGACATCCAGAGCGGTGACAACGAAACCACCATCGGTGAACTCCAGGGCTCGGGCTACGTGCCGTTCGCCCGCATCATGGAACTGAGCCAGACACCCCAGACAGAACCCACCGAGCCGTCCGAACCCTCCGGCGGCGGGCTGAGCGGGCTCCTGGGCGCGATGGGCGGCGGGATGACCGTGGACAGCGTCACCGGCGACGCCGCCGCGGGCACGATCACCGTCAAGGGCAACTTCCAGCTGCTGATGCTGTCGATCCCGGCCGAAGCAGAGCTCAAACCGGTCACCCAGAACGGCAAACTCACGTTCGAGGTGGTGCAGGCCAGCGCCGCCACCCTGGGCATCCCGAACTCCTGGGCCCAGGCCCTGGTCGATCAGATCAGCGCGGGTCTGTTCCCGCCGCTGTTCAACGAGCTCACCTTCGAACAGCTCACCGTCTCCGACAAGGGTGTCGAGTTCGCGGTCTCCGGCAGCGATCTCGCGCTGAACAACCAGACGACCGGCTCGAGCGAGTCCGGTGAGAGCAGCGAGAGCTGCACCGTCATCTGACGACCGGGGACCGCTCGATCAGCTGAAGACGACCGTCTTGTGGCCGTGCACCAGCACCCGGTCTTCCAGGTGCCACCGCAGTCCGCGCGCCAGCACCAGCTTCTCGATGTCGCGGCCCTGGCGCACCATGTCGGCCACCGAGTCCGAATGATCGACGCGGATCACGTCCTGCTCGATGATCGGACCGGCGTCGAGTTCACCGGTGACGTAGTGGCAGGTCGCACCGATGAGCTTGACGCCCCGCTTGAAGGCCTGGTGGTACGGCCGCGCTCCGATGAACGACGGCAGGAAGCTGTGGTGGATGTTGATCGCCTTGCCTGCCCAGTGTTCACACAGCGCCTCGGGCAGGATCTGCATGAACCGCGCCAGCACCACCGCGTCGGGGTCATGGGAGTCGACCACTGCCTGCAACTCCTCGAAGGCCCCGGCCTTGTCCTTGTCGAACGGGATGTGGTGGAACGGCACACCCATGCGGGTGCTGAAGTCCTCGAGGTCGCGGTGATTGCCGATCACGGCACCGATCTCCGCGGGCAGCTCACCCCGGTACGACCGGCCCAGCAGGTCGCCCAGGCAATGGCCTTCCCGGCTCACCAACAGCACGGTCTTCTTCGGGACGGCCGAATCACTGACCCGCCACTCGGTTTCGGGGCCCAGTTCGGCCACCACTTCGGCTTCGAAGCGGGCGCGTAGCTCTTCGACCGTCAGCGCCACCGAATCGGCTCGGACGGCCTGTCGGGTGAAGAACCAACCGGTGTCGGGATCAGAGTGATAGGCGGCTTCGACGATCCACGCACCGACCTCGGCGAGGAAGCCTGAAATACGGGAAACGATTCCCGTGGTGTCGGGGCATCCGAGCGTCAGCACGTACCGATGGCCGGCCGGATCTGGCGGCGAGAATGTGGTCACAACCGTCCAGTGTGCCAAGCTCGATTCATGCCCGACACCCCGACCGGTACACAACTCACCCGATCAGTCGTCGCCGCCATGGTCGACCACACACTCCTCAAGCCCGAGGCGACCCGCGCGGACGCCGAGGCCACCGTCGCCGAGGCCAACGACCTCGGGGTACTCGCCGTCTGCCTGTCACCCTCGATGCTCCCCATCAACACCGGGTCGGCGCTGAGCTGTGTTGTGGTGGGTTTCCCATCGGGTAAACACCATTCGCTGATCAAGGCCACCGAAGCGAAGCTGGCCGTCGATTCCGGTGCGCAGGAGATCGACATGGTGATCGACGTCGGCGCGGCGGTCGACGGCAAACTCGACGAGGTGTTCACCGACATCTTGACGGTGCGTGAGGGCATCGGGGCCGGGATCACCCTGAAGGTGATCATCGAATCGGCGGCGCTCCTCGCACTCGCCGGACCCGAGACCGTGACGGCGGTCTGCAAGGTCGCGGTCAAGGCCGGTGCGACGATGGTGAAGACCTCGACCGGCTTCCATCCGGCCGGTGGTGCCAGTGTCGAAGCCGTGCAACTGATGTCGGCGGCGGTGCCGTCCCATGTCGGGGTGAAGGCCAGTGGCGGTATCCGGACCGCGGAGTTCGCGGCGGAGCTGATCGCGGCCGGCGCCACCCGGCTCGGGTTGTCCGGATCGCGGGCCGTCCTCGACGGCTTCGCCGAAGGCTGAACCAGCCTTGGCTCACCGCCGCCGAGCGCGACTCATCCCGTCGCGTCCGGCGGACGACCGTGCAGGCGTCGACTGTCACTTTCCCGCCGCCCCGCGAGCCGCTTGCGCAGAAGAGTCGACCACGACTGGGGCAGCACACCGGGTTCGTCGAGCAGTCGCCGAATGGCCGCCGCATCCCCGCGGTCGATGTTCAGTACGCGATGGACCTCGGCGACCGTGATGCCGTGGCGGGGAGCATGTTGCAGCACCATCACGTTTCCGGATGAAATCCGGCCGGGCACAAGCACTCTCAGATAGAAGCCGGTGCGGCCGGTGCGCTGGGTCACCACGGCGAGGTCGTCGACACCGTGGAAGGCCGCGAGTTTGAAGCACGGTCGCCGGGGCTGGCTCACCTGCACGGTCGCGGTCCCGATGTTGTACACCGAACCGATCACGGCCTCGGTTTCGAGTAGCCCGGTGATGGTGAGGTTCTCACCGAAGGACGGGACACCGCGGGTACCGAGCTCATCGCCCCACGCCTGGTAATGCTCGTCCGGGTAGGCCAGAATCGCTTTGTCGGGTCCGCCGTGGTTCCGCCGGTCGCCTTGCTCGTCACCCACCACCCCGCGTTTACCCACGGCGACGGGGCCCGATACCGGCACTTTGGCGATCCCCGACGGGACGGCACGTCCATGCCACCGCAATGACTGCACCCTGCCGACCGACACGGAGAGCACCCGCGGCGCCGTCATCGCGCACCCCGCGCTGCCGCCAGGTCTGCGATGACGGCATTGAACCGGTGCGGCTGCTCCCAATTGAGCAGATGTGTTGCATCCCGCCAGGTTTCGAACCGTTCCAGCGAACCTCGGTGGCTCAGCGCCTCGGCGAGCGGGACCGCGAGCCGTGGTGGCGTGAGACGATCGCGGCCACCGACGAGAACGGCGACCGGGACCGTCATCGCAGACAGGCCCCGGACCACGTTCAGGTTCTCCAGGCAGCGGCCCACCTTTTCCCTGGTACGCCAATCGGTGTCGCGCAGGATCTCGCCGAGAAACGCCAGTTGCGCCCGGGTCGCCCCGGGGAAGACCGCGCCGGCGGCCATCATGCCCGATCGCATCAACAGATCACCGCCGGGCCAGTGGATGGCGCCGAACGCCAGCCACGCCATCTCGTATTGGACGCGACGCAGAACGCTGACCGGATTGACCAGGCGGATAGGACCTTTGGTCACCGGCGAGGTTGCCGCCGTACCGGCGAGCATGATCGACCGCGTATGGCGTCCCACCTCGGACGGGTACTGCGTGGCCCAACTCATCACCGACATCCCGCCCATGCTGTGTCCGACGACCACCGCCGGCCGGCCGTCGGCCACGGTGTGGTCGAGTACCGCAGACAGGTCCTGGCCGAGGTGATCATTGATCATGGCTGCGCTGCCGAGGCGAGACCGGCCATGCCCGCGCTGGTCATAGGTGATCACCCGGAATCGATCCGACAGACCGTTGATCTGTGGATTCCAATATCGGGCACTGACAGCGAAGCCGTGCACGAGTACCACTGGGACACCGTCGGCCGGACCATGTTCGTAGACTGCGATCGATGCGCCGCCGGGACGGTCGATGACCGTGTGCCGCACGTCGATCCGCGGGGCCCGCAACAACGGCTGACCCCCGGACATCAGCCGGCCGTTCTATTCAACAGATCGGTGAGCAGCGCGTTGTAACCTGCCGAGTTCTCGATGCTGCTCATGTGCCCGATCCCCGGCCACACCACGAGGTCGTCGAGGTGGCCATGGCCGCGGAGCACGGTGGCCATCGATTCGGCATGCACGGACGGCGTGAGTTTGTCGTCGGCGCCGACGACGACGAGTGTCGGCACCACCAGCGCGTCCAAACCGCCCGAGACGTCGAGGTTGACCAGCGCGTTGCCCCACTTACCCCGCGATCGTCCGGGGCAGGCCGACACCATCTCGTCGCAGAAGTCGACATGCGATCCGCGGGAGGTCGTGTTCAGCGCGATGTACTGGGTGACCTTGCGCGACATCTTGGTTCGCGGCAGGTGAATGGTGGCACCGGCGACGAGCCGGCTGGTCAGGTACTCCATCGGAGAGAGCGCATCGGGCAGGTCGAGCGGGATCAGGCCGAGGTTGGGCAGCAGGTGTTCGGCGCAGGTGGAGGTCAGGACCACCGCGCGCGCCGATTCGGGCACGCTGTCGGGAAATTGGTTCGCCCACGACAGTATTGTCATACCACCCATGCTGTGGCCGGCGATCAGGGCCTTACGGCCTTGCGGGACAACCGCACTGAGCACGGCCTGCAGGTCTTGCCCCAGGAGATCGGCCGTCAGTTTCGAGGTCCCCCGCGGCGAACTGCCGTGCCCGCGCTGGTCGTACGCGACCACGCGGTACCGATCAGCGAAGGCGTTGATCTGCGGATACCAGTACTGAGTGCTGCAGGTCCAACCGTGCACGAGCACCAGCAACTCGCCGTCGGGCGGGCCGTAGGCGAGCACGTTGAGTTCGGTACCGTCGGCGGTACGGACGGGTATCCGCTCGGGCTCGGTGGCGGGGACCGCCAGCAGCGGATCAGGCTGGTCGTCAACGGGATCCGGCGCCAGCAACGCTGCGCGGACGATCGATCCCAGGAACGCTCCGGTGATCGCCGCACCGGCCGCGACCACTCCGCCCCCGACGATCGCTCCCCCGAGCGCGATCTTCTTTCCGTTCACACGTACCCCCTCATGCTTCTCTAGTGCTTTCAACATCGCCGGTGGCAACCGGCTTCTCGTCTTCGGAAGCCATCATCATCTCGGCACCACGATCGAGAGCCCTGGAGATCTCGGCGTCCATGGCCTTACTGAAGGCGACCTCGACGATGTCGTGCGCCATCGGCCGAACGGTCTGCACCAGCTCGGCAAGCCTGATCACTTCGCTCTCCTCGAGTTCGAAGGGTTCCCCTTCGACGAGATACTTGTCGGTGACGATCGAGACGAAGCTCGCAGCGATGTCCTGCAAATCGTCCTGCACCCGCTCCCAGCGATCGAGCAGGACTTCCAGATCGATTCCGGCCTTGACCAGAACCTCGGCACCGGCCAGGACCTCCGGGTTGGTGACGGCGTATCCGGCGCCTTCTTTGACCAGCAGACCGAGCCGCTGCCCAAGGGCAATGCTGCTGTCGGTGGCCCCGAGGCCCTTGCGCAGCTCGGAGATCGTGATCGTCGCGACCCGGCGAAAGTTCTTCCAGCGACTGCCACGTTTGGGCTCGCCCTCGAGTACGTGCTCGACCTTGAGGCCGTATCGCGCTGCCATCAGCAATTCACTGATGGTGGCAAAGGTGTAGCCACGCTCGAGCATCTGCGAGATCATCTTCAGCCGGCTCAGGTGCTCGGAGGAGTACCACCCCGTGCGTCCCTTGATCTTCGGCGGAGGCAGCAGCCCACGATCCTGATACACCCTGATGTTGCGAACGCTGACGCCGGAGATATCCGCAAGCTCGTTGATCCGGTATTCAGCCATCTGCCCATTCTAGGTCGGCCACCAGCGGTTCTTGGCGATGGGACCAGCGTGCTATATGACACCACGCATTGTCAAGGTCTGTCGCCTCACGTCCGACGGCGTCGACCCCACGACGACGGCGCCGATCAAACCTTGCGGAACCACGACTTGCGCTGGATCGAATCGACGCGCGGGCGAACATCCACGATGTAGACCAGCGTCGCGACGACTCCGACGATCCCCAGGAGACCGATGGCACCGAAGAGCCAGATGAACACCGTCGCGGCGGCCAGTATCGACACCCAGATCACCTTGCTCTGGCGATCGACGGCCGGAAACGCATCCGGCCGCTGGATCGCGGCATGCACCAGCGAGACTGCCGCCGCAATGCCGGCCACAACCGTCAGAGCGAGAAGGACAAAGCTCTGCGCATAACCCATGAAAGATAGAATGTCCACGCGTTCACCTTACTGTCCAATTCGCCTGACGGTCGCGGCGTCGCATTGTTGCGGCCGGTCGAATAACCGAAGCCAACTCGGCCGGCCCTACTTCGTCGTGGCCTTCTTGGCCGGGGCCTTCTTCGCAGGGGTCGCCTTCTTGGCCGGAGCCTTCTTGGCCGGGGCCTTCGCGACCGGAGTCTTCTTGGCCGGGGCCTTGGCCTCGGCGATCTTCTTTGCCGGGGAGTCAGCGGCGGTCCGAGCCTTCGCCTCCACGGTCCCGGCGGCGCCGGCGATCTGCTCGGCGGCCTCTTCGGAGGTGTCCTCGATCTTCTCCGACGTCTCTTCGATCCGGGTCGAGGCAATGCCCGCCAGCTTTGCCGCACGCTGGCCGACGGCGCGGGTCTGGGTCGAGATGGTGCCCAGGGTGTCCTCGGTGAGGTCGACCGCGTCGCCGTATACCTTCTCGACGCGACTGAGTTGCTCGTCGACGGCGGGTGTGGCACGCAATCGCTCCACGGTCTCCTCGCCGCGCTCGGTCAGCGAGTTGTAGATGTTGGTCGCGACCTCGATGTAGGCCTCGGCGACCTTGCGCAGTTCCTCACTGGTGAACTTCGTCCGCAACTCTTCGATGTTGGACGGAACCTCTTCCGGCAGAGCCGAAATCCGCTCGCGAGTCTCTTCCAGACGCTTCTCCGCAGTGCTGCGGGTCTCCTCGATACGAGCCTGCGCGGTGGTGCGGGTCTCCTCGAATCGCGCCTGCGCGGTCTCGGTGCGCTCACGCAATTGCGTGATCACGTCGTTGACCTGCTTGAGCGCCAGATCTCCGGCGCCGACGGCGGCGTACAACGGGTTTGCAAGATTACGATCAGCTTTGGTCATCATGTCCCTCCAGCGTGGACTTTGAAGTGCTTTGTGTTGTGTTGGTGCCACTTTCGACCTCGGCACGGCTCTCTTTACAGAAAGACTCGTAGATCTCGAGTAACACTTGCTTCTGGCGTTCGCTGATGACGGTGTCGGCCATCAACGCGTCGCGCACCGGGCTCGCGGGACGCTCTTCGAGAATCCCGGCCCGCACATAGAGCACTTCTGCCGATACGCGAAGACCCTTGGCGATCTGGGCCAGCACATCGGCCGAAGGCTTGCGCAACCCTCGTTCGATTTGGCTGAGATACGGATTACTCACCCCGGCACGCTCGGCGAGCTGGCGCAGTGACACCTCGGCGGCAATCCGCTGAGACCTGATGAAGCTGCCTATGTCTTGGGCTGCAGTGGCAACGTTGGCACTGAGGTCCTGGGCGATGTCCTGGGCCGCGTTCGCGGCCGCCGCCACCGGCCCGTCTTCTGGATCAGTTGGCATTGGAACCATCGGTGACTCCTTCAGGTTTCGGTAACCATGGTGCCACGTCTGCTAGCAATTGCAAGCAATGTGCTAATTCGTGACCAAGGCCACAAAGCAACCCGTCCTTCTTGGGTGTTCGGTCAGTTGAAGAGCAACACGGACACGGTGTAGATCGCCAGCCCGGCCAGCGCTCCGACCACGGTGCCGTTGATGCGGATGAACTGCAGATCGCGTCCCACCTGCAGTTCGATCTTGTTGCTGGTGTCATCGGCATCCCATCCCCGGACCGTTTCGGTGATGACCGAGATGATCTCCTGCGAGTAGTTCTCGGACACGTGCCGCGCCACCCGGACCATCAGGAGGTTCATCTTGTCCTGCAGCTCGTGGTCATCGCGGATCCGCACGGCGACGCCGATGACCGAGTCGGTCAGCGTCTTGCGCAGGGTTCCGTTCGGGTCGGCCAGGAGCTGTTCGATCAACGCCTTGCCCGCGTTCCAGGCCGTCGACGCCGCCCCGGTCACCTCGTCGCGTTCGAGGAGCTCCGACTTGATCGCCTCGAGCCGCTCGATCGTCGCCGGATCATGCTGGAGGTCGTAGGCGAGTTGCACCATCATCGCCGTCATGGCGGTCCGCACCTGATGGTGCGGGTCGGTCTTGACCTTGAACGAGAATTCGACCAGTTCTCGGTAGATCCGGTCACCCACAAGATGATTGACGAACTTGGGCGCCCACGCCGGCCCATCTTTGTCGATCACCCGATCGATCAGCTCCTCACTGCCGAGGGCGAAGTCATGTGCGCGATCACAGACGAGCTGGATCACCGGTTCGAGACGGTTCTCGGCGATGAGCTGTTCGAGTACGCGCCCGGCAGGCGGGCCCCACTCCGGTTCGGCCGCCCATTTCATCCCCGCCAGGATCAGCTGTTCGATGTCTTCGTCGTCGAGCATCTCCGCCGCGAACGCGATCCCACGTGCGGCCTCCGCACCCACCCGAGGTGCATTCTTCGGATCGGCAAGCCAGGACGACACCCGTTTCGGCAGGGCGAGCTGGGTGACCTTCTCCTCGATCACATCCGGGGTCATGAAGTTCTCTTCGATGAACTCGCCCAACTGATCGCCGATCTGATCCTTCTTCTTGCGGATCAGAGCGGTGTGCGGGATCGGAATGCCCAGCGGATGCTTGAACAGCGCCGTGACGGCGAACCAGTCGGCGAGTGCACCGACCATGCCCGCCTCAGACGCGGCGCGCACATAGCCGACCCAGGCCGCGACGTTGTCCCCGTCGCGATCTTCGAGCCAACGGCAGAAGAAATAGATCACCGCCGCGAGCAGCAGAAACCCGGTCGCGACCATCTTCATTCGGCGCAGTGCGGCCCTACGCTGCGCGTCGCCACCCCCGATCCCGGCGATGTTGCGCTTGGGCACGGCCGGCACGACCGGTGGCGCCTGTGTCGTTTGCATTCATCCAGTGTTACCGAATCTCGCCAGTTGAATCGAAGATGGCACGAGCGACCCTGCTCTCAATGCACTACCCGCGTGCCGGGGAACATAAGGTGGACGGGTGATGTGCGCCCGACCGAATCCGGCAGCAGCCGCGCGTGCTGCGGTCGCCGCGGCTGCGACGGCCGCCGCCAAGGGTGTGTCTCTGCCCAAGGCCATTCGCAGTCAGGTCGGTATCGAGGACGTCAAGACAGACGGTCGCAAGCGCCGCTGGGAAAGCCACAAGGAAGCCCGCCGCACCGAACTCGTCGACGGCACGCTCGCCGCGGTCCGGACGCTCGGGCCCGACGCCGGCATGGACGAGATCGCCGCCGAGATCGGCGTCTCGAAGACCGTCCTCTACCGGTACTTCAGCGACAAGGGCGACCTGACCACTGCCGCGATGATGCGCTTCATCGAAACGGTTCTGGTCCCACGTCTGAGCGATGCCATCAACGAGGATCTCGAAGAGTTCGACCTGACCCGGATGGTCATCTCCGTCTATGTCCAGACCGTCGCCGATGAGCCACATATCTACTCGTTCGTCACGGCGGGCGGCTCGGGTGCTCAGGTACTCGCCGACTCGCAGAAGCTCGTCGCGCAGATGCTGGCGTTCGTGATGATCAACCGGATGGTCGATCAGGGTTCCGAGACCGCCGGTGTGGAGACGTGGGCCTACGGCCTGGTCGGCGCGATCCAGCTCGCGGTGCACTGGTGGATGGTCGAGCAGCGCCTCGGCAAGGAAGAGCTGATCAACTACCTGACCATGTTGGTGTGGTCGGCGATCTCCGGGATCGCAGCGGCCGGCGGTTCCAGCGACTACTTCAACGCGCAGGAACATCCACTCCCCGAGGCGCCTTCACCGATAGATTGACCCCCATGGGTGAGGAAATGTCAGCGGCTCCGGTCGCATTGGTCACCGGGGCCAGCCGCGGTGTCGGCAAAGGGGTGGCCACGGCGCTGGGAGCGGCCGGATGGACCGTGTACGTGACCGCACGCGGTGGGACCGCGCCGACGGATCCACTGGGTCAGACAGTCACCGACATCAACACCGCCGGGGGCACCGGGTTCGGTGTGCGCTGCGACCACTCCGACGACGAGGCGGTGGCCTCCCTGTTCGGGACGATCTCCGCCGAACAAGGTCGGCTCGACCTTCTTGTCAACAATGCCTGGGCCGCACCCAAGGGGTTCGGCGGCTTCAGTGACAAGTTCTGGGAGCGTCCCGTCTCCGATTGGGACACCCTGATCACCGTCGGCCTTCGCGCGCATTACGTGGCATGCGTCCATGCGGCGCAGCTCATGGTGCCGCAAGGGCATGGGCTGATGGTCAACATCTCGTCGTTCGGCACCCGCGGGCACCTGCATTCGGTCCTCTACGGGATGAGCAAAGCCGCACTGGACAAGATGGCCTTCGACATGGGCCATGAGTTGTCCGGCACCGGCGTGAGCGCAATCTCCCTGTGGCTGGGGCTGATTCAGACCGAGCTGCTGTTGTCGCTGGGTATCGACGAGTTCGCCGGCTTCAAGATCGGCGAAGCCGAACACCCCGAGTTCGTCGGCCGGGTCATCGACCGGCTCTGGCGAGACCCGGATCTGGACAAACGTAACGGACAGACCTTGGTGACCGCCGAGCTCGGCGCCGACTACGGCCTGGCCAACAACGACGGCGCGGTGCCGAAGTCACATCGGGCTCCGTTCGGTGGCGGACCGCTGTTCCCGCCCACCCATTGACCCCACCCCTAGCCACCGAAAATTCGCGCCACTTGCCTGCGTTCGCGCCAGCTGCAACGGGCGCGAACGCAGGTAAGTGGCGCGAATTTTTGGTGGCCAACCCGGCTCCCCCTGTAATGGGGTCATATGAATTTCGACGAATTTCCATATCAGGTCAATTGACCTCCTTCAAGCCCCAGTTTATGGACACATTAATGCACCAACGAGGATCGATATGGCTCAACCTATTCAGACCAGCAAACCCCAAAGGGCGGCTTTCCACTACCGAAATACGGACATACAGCCTGCTCAAAGCTGGTCCAGCCCACTGGTTTTCAAATTAATTAGCAGATCTCACAGATCTTGGTATTCGAACCACCCCAACTAAGAACCATTGCTAAAGGTCGAATAATTCAAGGAATCGACGTTTGCATTCACCCACATGACAGTTGTTAAGTTGACGTGACACAAACGCAACAAACCAACCTTTTGGGGGTCGATTCACAGCTATGAACCGCACTTTCGTTCGCGCCACCACCGCTGCCGCCGCAGTCAGCGCCGCCGCTCTCTTCTTTCCCGCCGTGGCCACGGCGGCACCGGTAGATGCCACCAACTGCGCAACGGTGTCGACCGGCACCGACGCCAACGGTTGGGGCAACCCGTTCCCGGAAGAGGCCGGAGCGAAGTACAGCGACACCACCGCTCTCGATACTGACGGCTCGCTGGTGCTGGCCACCGAGCCATCCTCGGCGCGGAAGGCCTGGTATCACCCCGCGGGTGAACTCAAGGCCACGGACATCAAAGGGTCGCTGATGTTCAAGCAGACCGAAGGCAATGCCAACTGGCAGATCCGTGTCACCGGCGCTGACACACAAGGTGCTCCCGCCTCCGAGAACGGCTTCGCCACCTTTGCCTGGGCGAGCCCGGGTACCGCCGGCGACCAGGATGCCACCAAGGCAACCAACTGGTGGTCGACCCGGAATCTGCCCGGCATTCCCAAGGGCACCCCATCGACACTCGATGCGTTGATCGAGGCTGCCGGCGGCGCAACTGTCGTCACAAATTATGGGGTCTCCGCGCAGCCGGCCACTCCCGGCGAAACGGTATACGTCGACTCGGTGTCGTTCAACGGTTGCACCACGAACTTCAAGGCCACCGGCTCTGCGGGCGGCGACAGCAGCGGCTCACTCGGCGGTCTCGGATTGGGCAACTTGATCCCCGGACTGTTCCCGTAAATCTCCACGCACGTACAGCAACATCGTCAAGAAGTGCCCTTCCCATCACGGGAAGGGCACTTCTCGTCATTGGGGTCTCAATATGCGACGACAGTGCCCACTCCCCCGGATACCTGCCAGATCCCCGCCCCACACAACTAGCATTTTCGCAGGGTGCACCCGTAGTCGACATTTCTGGAGGGCGAAGTGATTTTCATCGTGGTGAAGTTTCAGGTGAAGCCCGAGTGGACCGAGAAGTGGCTCGATCTGGTCGGTCCGTTCACCGAGGCAACGCGGAAAGAGCCCGGCAACAAGTGGTTCGAGTGGTCCCGCAGCGTCGATGATCCCAACGAATTCGTGCTGGTGGAAGCATTCGACGACGATGCGGCCGGCGCCCACGTCAACAGCGACCATTTCAAGAAGGCCACGCAGCAGGAGATGCCGCAGGCACTGACGGCCACACCCAGGATCGTCAGTCAGCAGATCGACGCCGACGGCTGGTCCGAGATGGGCGAGATCACGATCGACTGACAGGTCCCCCACCCCGCGCGGGTCAGGAACTGACGGGCGTCGCTAGTTCTTGACGCCGGTCTTCGCTGCGTCGTACTGATAGAAGCCGTGCCCGGATTTCTTGCCGAGCCGGCCGGCCTCGACCATGCGCAGCAACAGCGGCGGCGGCGAGTAGAGCGGTTCCTTGAACTCTTCGTACATCTTGTCGGCGATGGCCTTGACGGTGTCGAGGCCGACCAGGTCGGTGAGCTTGAGTGGTCCCATCGGGTGCGCGCAACCCAGGACCATCGCCTTGTCGATGTCCTCGACCGTGGCAAAACCGCTCTCCACCATACGGATTGCCGAGAGAAGATACGGGACCAGCAGCGCGTTGACCACAAATCCCGACCGGTCGGACGACCGCACGACCTGCTTGCCGAGGATGTCGTGGGCAAACTCTTCGGCGCGGGCGGTGATCTCCGGGGCGGTCACCAATGTGGTGACCAGTTCGACCAGTGGTAGCACCGGCACCGGGTTGAAGAAGTGCATCCCCACCACGCGATGTGCATTGGCGGTGGCCATCCCGAGCTTCATGATCGGGATGGACGAGGTATTGGAGGCGAGCACCGCGTTTGGATCGGTGACCACCTTGTCGAGCTCTTTGAAGATCTCGGTCTTGACCGCTTCATCCTCGACGACGGCTTCGCACACCATCTGCCGGTCGGCGAAGTCACCGAGGTCGGAGGTGAAACGCAAACGCCAGGAAGCCTGTTCACGCTCACGTTCGGTGAGCTTGCCGCTGCTCACGCCACGGTCGAGCGAACGCAGGATGCGCGAGCGTCCGGCAGCAGCGAGTTCGCGAGTGGTCTCGTAGACCAGCACGTCGGCGTGCGCACGAGCACACACCTCGGCAATGCCCGCGCCCATCTGCCCGGCACCGATGACACCAACCCGCGTAATCTTCTCGCTCATCACAAACTCCTGAAACTGCTAAGCCACAACATCTTTGAACCAAAAGAAACCACACATAAGGGCAAGATGAGGGTAACCCTTGTGGGGTACGCCCAAAAGCCGGTAGAAAACCAGCAGGCGGCCCGCAACGGGTAGTCGCGGACCGCCTGACTAGTACGCCAATGAATCGGAGAGGCGGTCTAGCTTAGTGGAATTGGCCTTCTTCGGTGGAGCCCTTCAGCGCAGTGGTGGAGCTGTTGGGATCAACGGTGGTGGCGATGCGGTCGAAGTAGCCGGCGCCGACCTCACGCTGGTGCTTGACTGCGGTGAAGCCGCGCTCGTCGGCAGCCTTGAACTCGCGGTTCTGCAGGTCGACGAATGCTGTCATCTGCTCGCGGGCGTAACCGTAGGCAAGGTCGAACATGCCGTAGTTGAGGGCGTGGAAGCCGGCGAGGGTGATGAACTGGAAGGTGAATCCCATTGCGCCGAGCTCGTTCTGGAACTTGGCGATGGTGGAGTCGTCCAGGTGCTGGCTCCAGTTGAACGACGGGCTGCAGTTGTAGGACAGCAGCTGGTCGGGGAACTCGCTCTTGACCGACTCGGCGAACTTACGAGCCAGCTCGAGATCGGGGGTGCCGGTCTCCATCCAGATCATGTCGGCGTACGGAGCGTAGGACTTCGCACGCGCGATGCACGGCTCGATGCCGTTCTTCACGTGGTAGTAGCCCTCGGCGGTGCGCTCGCCGGTGATGAACGGCTTGTCACGCTCGTCGACGTCAGAGGTGATCAGGGTGGCGGCCTCGGCGTCGGTCCGGGCGATTACCACGGTCGGCACGTTGGCGACGTCAGCTGCCAGGCGGGCGGAGCTCAGGGTGCGGATGTGCTGCTGGGTGGGGATGAGCACCTTGCCACCGAGGTGGCCGCACTTCTTCTCCGATGCGAGCTGATCTTCCCAGTGGGTTCCGGCGGCGCCGGCAGCGATCATGGCCTTCTGGAGTTCGTAGACGTTCAGGGCGCCACCGAAGCCGGCTTCGCCGTCGGCCACGATCGGCACAACCCAGTTGTCCACCGAGTTGTCACCTTCGACGCGGGCGATCTCGTCGGCACGCAGGAGTGCGTTGTTGATGCGGCGAACAACCGAGGGAACCGAGTTCGCGGGGTACAGCGACTGGTCCGGGTAGGTGTGTCCGGAGAGGTTCGCGTCGCCGGCGACCTGCCAGCCGGAGAGGTACACGGCCTTCAGGCCGGCGCGGACCTGCTGCACGGCCTGGTTGCCGGTGAGGGCGCCGAGTGCGTTGATGTAGCTGCCGTCACCCTTGGTGACACCTTCCCAGAGGATTTCGGCGCCGCGACGAGCGAGAGTCTGCTCTTCGACAACCGATCCCTGCAGGTTCTCGACCGATTCAGCGCTGTAGTCGCGGGTGATGCCCTTCCAACGAGGATTGGTGTCCCAGTCCTGCTGGATCTCGGCGGCAGTCCTTGGTTTTCCGACGGTGCTCATAATCTCGCGCTCCATATTCGTTGAGCTTGTGCTGTGAGGCGGTCCGAACCAGTTCGGTCGAACTGAACTCGTCCGGATCGACTTAGCAATTTAGTAACCCCTGAGGGCGTCTGCTTCACCGAGAGTGCCACAGGTAAAGCCGCAGGTCTACAAGCCGCAAATGCGAATTCAGGCCAGCTTTTCGCAGAGCCTTGCGAATGTTGCGAAGATTGCGGTGTGAACAACTCGCGCTTAGTTACTGGCGAGTACGCCAAAAAGTACGCGCGTACTGCAAGTATACGAATCGACTCTCACTCCAGCCGGCCCGTCGCTCGGCGCACACCGGCGCTCGCCGTTCCAACGTCGCGCCTGCCGATGGTGAGCGGAATCACAGTGACGACGACCGCGAATCACTTGTTCGCGGCGGCCACCCGGTCCACTGCCTCGGCGAACAAATCCGCGAATTCGACGTCGCTCAGGCCTTTTTCGGTCGAGTTGGCGACCAACTGCACGGTGATCCCGTCGACCACGGCATAGCCCGCCAGAGTCTGCGACGTGGCCGTCCGTCCCCCCGGATATGTGGTGGTCGCCACCGAGCCGACCATCAGCGACCGGGAGGTCGGCAGGGCCGGGGGCGTAAGGCGCCGATTCTGCGTGAGCACGGTGGTCCCGGCCGTGCTGCCCTGCGTCACCGTGATCGTGAACTGCGCGCATTCGCCGACGCTGACCCGCACGTCGGCGTCGATGTCGCGAGGCACCGTGGTCACCAACTCGGTGATGGTGCCGCCCGTCGGTGACTGCCATGCCGAGAGCGCCGCGTTGGACACGTCGAGCTGGTCGTTCAGATCGGCGTCTGCGGTCGGTCGGCACTGCGGAGGGTCGAACTGCGCCGATCGGGCCGATTCGAGCGCGGCGGCATTCTGCGCCCGCAGGTCGACGATGCCCAGATCAGCGGGCTGGTAACCCTTGGGGAACTCCCGGGCGGGCAGCAGGAGTGCAGCGGGTGTGTTCGGCACGGACTCCGTCGACGCCGATGATTCCGATGCCGGCGACGAACCCTCGGAACACGCGGTACCGAACAGGCACAGCGATGTGAGACCCATCGCTGCTACCGACAGCTTCCCGCGCATCCCCACAGCCTAGAGCCCGCCGATGCGGTGTCAGACCGGGCGACATGCGCTGGTCCGGTGACCACGCCGCATACCCTAGAAGGATGTCCAAGACCTACGTCGGCGCACGTTTGCGACAGCTGCGCTCCGAGCGCGGCATGTCCCAGGTTGCGCTGGCGCAGTCACTCGAGATCTCTCCGTCCTATCTGAACCAGATCGAACACGACGCCCGGCCCCTGACCGTTCCGGTCTTGCTCAGGATCAGCGAGGTCTTCGGGGTCGACACCGGGTTCTTCAACTCTCAGGACAACGCCCGGCTCATCGCCGAGATGCGCGAAGTGATGATGGACGAGGACCTCGGCGCGAATGCCGACGCCCAGGAGATCACCGACCTGGTGACCACACATCCCGATATGGCCAAGGCCATGGTGAACCTCCACCGCCGGTATCGGATCGCCACCGAACAGCTCGCTGCGGCCACCGACGAACGCGGCGACGGCACCATGAGGGGTTCCATCAGCGCCCCCCATGAAGAGGTTCGCGACTACTTCTATCAGCGACACAACTACCTCCACGAGCTCGACGTCGCCGCCGAGGAGCTCACGACCCGGATGCGGATGCACTCCGGTGACGTTCGTAGCGAGATCGCGAACCGTCTGCAGACCGTCCACGGCGTGCAGATCGTGCGACGCGTCGACCTCGGCGACACGGTCCTGCACCACTTCGACCCCGAGACGCGCCGCCTGGATATCTCCGGCCACCTCTCGCAGGGTCAGCGGGTGTTCAAGATGGCTGCCGAACTGGGTCATCTCGAATGCGGTGACCTCATGCGCGACATGGTCGACGAGGGCAATTTCACGTCCGATGAGGCCCGCGCGCTGGCACTGCTCGGGATGGCGAACTATTACGCCGCCGCCGCGGTACTGCCCTACGCCCAGTTCCACGGCGCGGCCGAGGACTACCGCTACGACATCGAACGGCTGTCGGCGTTCTACGCGGTCTCATACGAGACGATCTGCCACCGGCTCTCCACGCTGCAGCGCCCGAACCTGCGGGGCGTCCCGTTCACCTTCGTCCGGGTCGACCGCGCAGGAAACATGTCGAAGCGACAGTCCGCCACCGGATTCCACTTCTCCAGCAGCGGCGGCACGTGCCCCCTGTGGAATGTGTACGAGACCTTCGGTTCGCCCGGCAAGATCCAGACCCAGATCGCCCAGATGCCGGACGGCCGCAACTACCTCTGGGTCGCCCGGACCGTCGAACGCCGGGCGGCGCGTTATGGCCAGCCCGGCAAGACCTTCGCCATCGGACTCGGTTGCGAACAGCGCCATGCCGCCCGGCTGGTCTACTCGGACGGGCTGGAGATCGGCCCGCAGGCCAATGTGACGCTCATCGGTGCGGGTTGCCGCGTATGCGAAAGGATGAACTGCCCTCAGCGCGCGTTCCCGGCGCTCGGGGCGAAACTCGACATCGACGAACACCGCAGCACGGTCTCGCCGTACCTGGTGCGCTGACGCGGCTAGACCGGGTCGAGGATCCGACGTAGGAACTGTTTCGTCCGTTGATGTTTCGGCTTGGCGAGCACCTCGGACGGAGGACCCTGCTCCAGCACGATGCCACCGTCGACGAACAGCACCTGGTCGGCGACCTTCTGCGCGAAATGGATCTCGTGGGTCACCACGATCATCGTCCAGCCTTGGGTGGCAAGGTCTTTCATGACCCCGAGGACCTCTCCGACGAGCTCGGGATCGAGCGCGGACGTCGGTTCGTCGAACAGCATCAGCCGAGGCTTGAGTGCCAGGGCGCGAGCGATTCCCACGCGCTGTTGTTGTCCACCGGAGAGTTGATGGGGGTATTGGTCCCGTTTGTCCGACAGCCCGACCTGTTGCAACAGTGCCTCCGCCTCGGCGACGACCTCGGCACGGGGCCGCTTCTGCACGATCAACGGACCCTCGATGATGTTCTCCAACACGGTTTTGTGGGGAAACAGGTTGTGGCCCTGAAAGACCATGCCCGACTGTGCCCGATATCTGACCAGCTGAGCCTTGGGTATCGGTTTGTCGAAGTCGACGGCCACATCGCCGATGGTGATCTGGCCGCCATCCGGCATGTCGAGGGCATTGAGTGAACGCAGGATCGTTGTCTTGCCCGACCCCGACGGACCGATGATCGTGGTGACCGAGCCGGCTCGGACGGTGAAGTCGATGCCGCGCAACACGTGGTTGTCGCCGTAGGACTTCTGCAGACCGGTCACGGTCACTTGGTCGCCCACCTCGCCGGCAGCTGGGCGCTTCGGCACGGGAGTTTCGGTCATTTCGCCACGTACCTGTCCAGTCGGATCTCGATGCGGCCCTGTACCGACGACAATACGAGGCACACCACCCAGTAGTACAGGGCGGCAGTGCCGTACAGGGCAAAGAACTCGAAGGTCGGTGCTGCGGCGATCTGGGCGGTGCGCAGCAGTTCGGTCACCAGGATCGTCGAGGCCAGCGAGGTGTCCTTGACCAGTGAGATCAACGTGTTCGACAGCGGCGGGACGGCGGTGCGCAACGCCTGCGGCAAAATGATCCGCCGCAGCGCGACCGGATAACTCATCCCGATGGTCTCGGCGGCCTCCCACTGCCCCTTCGGGATGCTGCCGATGGCGGACCTGATGATCTCGGCGCCATAACCACCGACATTGAGACTGAAGGCGATCGCCGCGGCCGGGAACGGATCGATCAGGATGTTCAGTTCGGGAAGTGCATAGAAGATGATGAAAAGCTGGACCAGCAGCGGTGTTCCGCGGATCAGCGAGATGTAGACACGCGCGACCGACGACAACGCCCGACTCTTGGACATCCGCGCCAGCGCCACACCGAGCGCGATGATCAGACCGAAGAAGAAGCTGATCGCGGTCAACGGGATGGTCACGGTGATGGTGGCTTTGGCCATCGGCCACAGGTTCTCCGCGATCAGCTCCCACGTACTCGGCGCGGTCTTCGGTTCCGATGTGCCGGCGGCGTTGGCGTCGAGATAGGCCTGCGATATCGCTGCGAGGGTGCCGTCGCTCCTGAGCTCCTCGAGCGCAGCATCGATCTCGTCGATCAGCCCGCTGTCCCGTCGCGCCGCGAACGCCTGCTCACTCCTCTCGCCGATGTTCGCGGCGATCTTGATGCTCGTGTCGCCGGTGGTCGCCTGATAGGCGAGGACGGACAGGCTGTCGTTCACCGTCGCCTGCACCCGGCCCTGGTTGAGCAGCTTGATGGCCTGGGTGAAGCCCTCGACCGACTCCACGTCGGCTCCCGCGTCCCGCGCGACCTGCGCCCAGTTACTGGTCTCGGACTGCGCCGTGGTCTTGCCCTTGAGATCGGCGAGCGAGGTGATCGAGTTGTCGTCGGCCCTCGTCACGATCACGCCCTCGCCGATCGCGTACGGCGTCGACAGGTCGTATTTGGCCTTGCGCTCATCGGTGATGGTCACCTGATTGGCAACGACGTCGAACCGGTTCGATTCGAGCGCGGCGAAAATCGAATCCCATGGTGTCTCGACGAACTCGACCCGCAGGCCCATCTTCTCGGCGACTTCCTTCGCCACTTCGACGTCATAGCCGACGAGTTCGCCGGTGGCCGAATCGTGGTAACTGAACGGCGGATACGTACCCTCGGTGCCCACCCGCAGCACACCCGACTCCTCGAGCCGAGTGATTCCGGTACCGCCGTCATCCCCGCAGCCCGCCAGTATCGACATCGCAGCAATCGCTCCCGCGATGACGATCAGTATCCGACGCACCGATAGAACTCTAGTCCTCGAACGAGCAGGTCGGTGATCAGGCATTACTCGACGCGCCTTCCGCTACGTTGGCAGACGTGACCACACCACGCATCGATCCTGGCAACTTCCGTCAGCTCGGGCCCTTCAACTGGGTGTTCAGCCGAGGCGCCGCCCGCGTCATCGGGGTTCCCGACGCGCACATCTTCTCGACACTCGGGCGGGCCAAGGGCCTGTTCCGGGGATGGCTGCATTTCTCGAGCCGGATGATGCCGTTCGGCAAACTCTCGCGGCACCACGCCGAGATGGTCATCATCCGGACTGCCCATCTGCGGAACTGCCAGTACGAGTTGGATCACCACAAGCGCCTCGGTGGTCGGGCCGGAATCGATGACACCGAGTTCGGCCGCATCCTGGCCGGACCGGACGCCGGCTGGACGGACCTGGAGGCGGCCCTGCTGCGCGGCGTCGACGAATTGGTGCAGACGAAGGACCTGCGTGACAACACCTGGAAAGAGCTGTCCTCCCACCTCGACGAGCGTCAGCTGATCGAGTTCGTCCTCCTTGTCGGACAATACGATTCACTGGCCACCACCATCGGCACATTGCGGATCCAACGAGACTTCTGAGCACGTCTCAATAGCGGGTGTCACTCAGTGCCAGTGGCGGATAGGCGGTGGACTGCTCATCGTCGACGGTGATTCCACCGAACTGGAGCATCGAGCGCACCGCACCGTTCACCGGAGCCGGGTAGTTCAGATCTGGCACGGACACCTCATCGAGCCGCTTGATCTGCTCGGCCGTCAGCGACAACTCGAGCGCGGCGAGATTACTGGTGAGATGCTCCAGGCGACGAGCACCCAAAATCGGCACGATCGTGCCGCTGCGGCCGCGCAACCATGCCAGAGACACCGCTGAGGGGCTGGTCCCCAGCTCATCGGCCACCGCGGTCACTGCGTCGATCACCTTGTACTCCGCCTCACTGGGGCCACCGACAAAAGCCGCACGTGCCGAATCGGTGACCTCGACCCCACTGCGGTACTTGCCCGAGAGAAAGCCGTTCCTGAGGGGGCTCCACGGCACTAGCGCCATCCCCATATCTGCTGCGAGCGGGGCGATCTCGCCCTCGACGGTCCGCGCCAGCAAGGAGTACTCGACCTGCAGCGCGATCAGTGGCGTCCAGCCTTTGAGCATCGCCGTCACCTGCGCCTGGGCGGTCACCCAGGCGGGGATGTTCGAGAACCCGATATAGCGGATCTTGCCGGCCCGCACCAGGTCGTCGAGGGCCCGCATGGTTTCCTCGATCGGGGTGTTGCGGTCCCAATTGTGCAACCAGTACACATCGAGGTGATCAGTCTTCATGCGCCGCAGGCTCTCGTCGAGCTGGGCGATGATCGATGCGCGTCCGGCACCACCACCGTTGGGATCGCCGGGATGGAGATTGGTGAAGAACTTCGATGCCAGCACAACGCGGTCACGTCGTCCGGGACGTGCCGCGAAGTAGTCGCCGAGGATGGCTTCCGAATGGCCATTGGTATAGAAGTTCGCGGTATCGATGAAGTTGCCGCCGAGGTCGAGATACGTCGAGAGGATCTTCTCGGACTCTTCGACACTGCATCCGGCGCCGCCCGGATCTTCGCCGAAGGTCATCGCGCCGAGCGCGAATGGGCTGACGCGCAGGCCTGAGCGGCCGAGTGTGACGTAGCGGTCCAGTGACATGGTGGCGTCCTTCAATCAGGTTGGAAATGCTGCAATCGGGTCACCCACCACTCAACTCCGAGGCGCCACCGCGTCGGTAGACCAATCCTGTTGCGGTCTTGCCCAATCCTGCCGATTACGCCTGAAACAGGTTGCCTGATCAGATCTGGGGATGCTTAGATTGCGTATGGACGAATCCCCCGCACTCTTGGCCGAGCTCTGCCGGCGTATCGAACCGGCGGCCCGGTCCGACATGCGGACTCCGATCGACGGGCTGCTGGTGTCCAAGGTCGCGACGGCCACACCGGATCATTCGCTGACCGAACCGCTACTTGTGGTGATGGCCCAGGGCGCGAAACGACTTCTGCTGGGCGAGAAGGTTTTCGAGTACCACGCCGGCCAGTGCCTGGTCGTGACCGCGGATCTACCGGTCACGGGTCACTTCATCGGCGCGAGCACTCGAACACCCGCGCTGGGTGTCGGACTGAGGCTACGTCCGGACCGGATCGCCCCACTGCTGCTCCAGAAACCGGCCGAAACCTGGGGGCGCAGCAGGACCGGCAATCCGGCGACCATCACCACCGGTCGGGCCGGGCCGGCATTACTGGACGCGGTGGTCCGGATGCTCCGCCTGATCGATCACCCGTCAGATGCTCCCGTTCTGGCCCCGCTGATCGAGCAGGAGATTCTCTGGCGTCTGCTCACCGGCCCCCACTCCGATGCCGTCCGTCAGATCGGCCTGCCCGACAGCGATCTCACCCACATCAATCACGCCATCCGGTGGATCCGTGGCAACTATGCAGAGCCGGTGCGCATCTCCGACCTGGCAGGCATGGCCGGGATGAGCACCTCGACGTTCCACCGGCGGTTTCGCGCCATCACGGCGATGAGTCCGTTGCAGTTCCAGAAGAGCATCCGCCTCCAGCAGGCGCGGACCCTGTTGCTCGCCGATGCCGGCGATGTCACCGGCGTGGCCCATCTCGTCGGATATGACAGTCCGACGCAGTTCAACCGCGAATACCGACGGATGTTCGGTGCACCACCAGGCCAGGACGCCAAACGCCTTCGCTCACTGGATCTGGCGCAGGACGGCCCCCACCTCCCGTGATGAATTCAACTCATCGCGTGCAGGTTCTTGGCGGTCGGAGATTTCTCCACCGACTCCGGATCGGGATTCGTACCGAGTAGCCGGTCCGCGGTTCCCGACGTGGTGACCGTGAACCAGTAGTGCTCGTTTTTGTAGTGATGGAACCGGTGGTGGCGCCAGGTCGCCCTGTAGAGGCCGGATTTCGGCTTGTAGTCGGTGTGGATCAGGTAATGCGTCCACTCGTAGATCAGCCCGAGAATCCCGAGCGTCACCATGAACGTCAAACCCAGGCCCGTTCTGCCAAAGGCCAACAGACCGAGCGCGAGGGCCACCGGCAAGATGAGACACAGGACCTGCCAGGGAATGAAGATCAGTGGGACGTCGCGTGGATTGTGGTGGTGCTCCCGGTGTTTGCGCGAGAGCAGGGTGTCGATCTTCAGCCCGACAACGGTCCGGGGTCGCCAATGCAGGATGCAGACGTGAATCATCCACTCCGCAAACGGGAACAACAGAACCATCACGACGGGGACCAGCGCATCGGTCCAGGAAAAATCACCGACCACCACGCGTGCGACTGCCGAAGCACCCAGGAACACGATGATCATCCATGGTGAGGGATACCTGACGAACTCACGAAAGGCGCTCTGCAGAGTGACCTTCCGGCGGTCCTTGCGCCCGGTTGCCGCTTGTTCATTCACCATCGGGGTCCTCTCGGAGCAGGTCTTCCATCTCGGTGAACGCCGACATCAGGGTTGTGGTGGCGGGTTCGAGCAGCACCGCCGCGGCGCGCGCAGCACCGGCTGGATCATGCCTTTCAACGGCGGCAACGATCGCGCGGTAGCCGCCGGAATTCCCGACCTCCGCCGACAGCGCACCGGCCAGCGCCGGGAGAGCGGGCTCGTACGCGGCCCGCATCGTGTTGTACATCAATCGGAACGCGATCGAATCCGCGCCGTCCACCAGTGCATCCCAAAAGTCCAGCGCAACAACCTGTTGCTCAATGGGGTCGGCCAGATCAGCAAGCGTGGTCGCGGCATCACGCACGACAGCGATCTGTTCGTCGTTCGCACGCAGCGCCGCCAGCTCTGCCACCTTGGGTCCGATGTGAGCTCTGGCCTCGATGACCGAACGGGCCACCGACACATCGAGTTCGCCCTGTCTGATGAGCAGGCGGGGTAACAGGTCCAGACCGCCGAACTTCCGCACATCCCGGACGGTGGTGCCGTCTCCCTGCCTGATCGTGACGAGCCCGGCCGCGGCCACCCGTTTCAACGCCTCCCGCACGGCGGGCCGCGAGACACCGAGCACGCGCGCGAGTTCCCGTTCGCTGGGCAACGACTGTCCGGGAGCCAGATCACCGCTGAGTACGCCTTCGATGATCTGCTCGAAGACGTCCTCGGGGACGCTGCGATGTTCGATCGGCTGGAACGGCATGATCCGACCGTAGGACCGCCGACGGTAAGAGGTCAAGTGGTCAGACCAATTCTCTGCAGTACCGTGTGCGCATGGCCGATCGCACCCACGTCCACGCTTTCACCGACGATGCACTGGGCGAGCATGACGCAGTGTCCCTGGCCGCCGCCATCGCGGCCGGCGAGATCAGCGCCCGCGAGGCCGCCGAAGCCGCCATCGTCCGAGCAGAACAGGTGAATCCAGACCTCAATGCCTTGGTCGTACGCGATTTCGACCGCGCGCTCGCCGCTTCCGATCGTCCGGCGCGTGGCGTGCTCGCCGGAGTGCCGACCTTCGTCAAAGACAACACCCACATTGCCGGTCTACCGACAGCGTTCGGTTCACAGGCCGTCCGTCCCACACCGAAGACGGCCAACGAGCCCTACGCCGACCAGTACCTGTCGACCGGCATGACCGTGCTCGGCAAAACCACCCTGCCCGAGTTCGGCTTCAACGCCACCACCGAATTCGTTGACCTGCCGCCCACCCGGAACCCCTGGCACACCGGGTACTCGTCGGGTGCATCGTCCGGCGGTTCGGCCGCAATGGTGGCCGCCGGAGTCGTTCCGATCGCCCACGCCAACGACGGAGGTGGCTCGATCCGGATCCCCGCCGCGGCGTGCGGCCTGGTGGGACTGAAGATGACCCGCGGCCGCGAGGTGCAGTCGATGCAGGGCAAGGCCATGCCGGTCGACATCGTGTCCAACGGCGCTCTGACGCGCACCGTACGGGACACCGCGGCGTTCGCCGCTGCCATCGAAATGTACCGGCCTGCAAAGAAGTTGAAGCCGATCGGGCAGGTCGAAGGTCCGTCAGATCGTCGGTTGCGAATCGGTCTGATCACCAATTCCATCGTCGGCGACCCCACCGATGCAGAAACCAGAGATGCCGTTCTGCAGACGGCGGAGCTGTTGACCTCGCTCGGTCATGACGTTTCAGAGGTCGCGGTCCCCACCGATCAGACGTTCGTCCGCGACTTCGTCCACTATTGGGCGCTGCTGGCGTTCTCCTCGAAGTATTTCGGCAAGCAGGTGACCGGAGACCGGTTCGACAGAACCAAGGTCGACCCACTCACAGCCGGGTTGGCCCGCGACTTCCTGCGCCGACCGTGGCTGACGCCGGCATCGATCCGCGGATTGAAACGCAGCGAAAAGCAGTATCGCGCAGCGTTCTCCGATCTCGAGGTGACACTCTCACCCGTCGTCGGCCACACCACACCCGAACTCGGCTACCTCTCCCCCGCTGCCGGATTCGAGGTGATGTTCCCGCGACTGGTCAACTACGTCAGCTTCACACCCCTGAACAATGCCGCCGGCGGTCCGGCCATCTCATTGCCCATGGGGCGCACCAGGGATGGACTGCCCATCGGAGTCCAACTCTCCGCCGCCCACGGTGACGAACGCACCCTGCTCGAGCTCGCTTTCGAACTCGAGGCAGCGAAGCCCTTCGCCCGGATTCAGGATCCGGAACGATCGACTGCCGGCCAACTTCCCCAGACTCCAACGCCATGACCATTGACGTTCGTCCGGCTTCAGACTTCGAAGATGTCCGCACCCTGCTCGGACCGAAGTCGCCGGGTGCCAACGTCTGCTGGTGCCTGAGCTACCGGATCCCGTCCAAGCTCAACAACGAGCTTCGCGGGCCGGCCCGCGGTGAGTACGTCGCCGAGCTGTGCCGTGCCGACCCGCCGCCGGGGGTCCTCGCCTACGACGGTGACGAGCCGGTCGGCTGGGCCGCCGTGGCGCCGCGCTCGGAGACCTCCTTCGCACGCAACCGCAAGATCCCGCATGTCGACGACCTGCCGGTCTGGTCGCTGTGGTGCATCCGTGTCCGCCCCGGTCATCGCAAACAGGGGATCTCGCACGCCCTGATCACCGGAGCGGTCGAGTTCGCCCGCGCCCAAGGAGCGACGGCGATCGAGGCGTACCCGCTCGACAACGGTGATGCCAAGGTCGACCTGACGATGGCGTACGCCGGGATCCGAAAGAACTTCGAACGCGCCGGCTTCACCCACGCCGCCGACACCACGTCGGTGCTGGCCGGTCATCCCCGAGTGCTGATGCGGCTCCACCTGCGCTGACCGAAAAGCCCGGCGACTCGAAGAGCCGCGGAACGGTGGTCAGTGCTCGGAGCCACTCGTCGCAGGACCGTCGGGGTGCGTAACGGGGCGCAGATCCAGGTCATCGATACCCGCAAATTCGCTCGGATTGCAGGTATAGAGCGGCAATCCGTGGGCAATCGCTGTTGCCGCGATCAGCGCGTCATACGCCCGGGCGGACGGCTTTCGGCCGGCTTGCCGCAACGACGCTGCCACCCGTCCGAACGCCCGCGCTGAGGCGGCGTCAAACGGAACGGCGTCAAAGTCGGCCTCGGCTTGCTGGAGATGGGCTTGGCGGCCGGACCGTTCCGCTGGTGTCGCAGCGACATGCGGGCCCACCGACAACTCTGCCAAAGTCACCGCGCTGATCTCGCAGTGCGCCGGCAGTTCGTCGGTATCCGTCAGGCGCCCGAGCAGGATCACTGTCGAAGTGTCAAGCAATCCGCGTTCATCGGTCTGCACGGGCTCGCCGGTACTCACAGCGACGGATCGATGGTGTCATCGAGGTCCCGCCGGAACTGTTCGGGATCAATCGGCGGGAGATTGCGGCGCCGCGCGATCAACTCCACGGTGGTCACCGGTGACCGCCGCCGGGGGATCAACTCCGCGACTTCCTTACCATCCCTGGTCACCACGAGGCTCTCACCGCGAAGGACCTTGTCCAAGACTTCACCACCGTGGTTTCGCAACGCGCGAACTGTCACGCTCTCCATACCCAAGTGTATCACCGGTGATACACCCTCAGTTGGTACTCGCCAGCGCAAACGGCAGCACCTCGGCCACGCCGGCGCGACGGAGTTGACGCGCCGCCATCGTCATCGTCCACCCGGTGTCGGCGAGGTCGTCGACCAGGAGCACCGGGCCGGCGAGTTGCGCGATCATCGCAGGGTCCGGATCCGTCCACGCATCAGCCAGGGCCGCAACCCGGTACGCCGAGTTGGCCGCCGTGACCGGGCGGTGTTCCGGTGAATACCGCAACGTCCCGAGGTTGGTCAGACGGCCCAGTTCGGAGAGCCGGTCGACGACAGAGCCGATCAGGATGGGGTGCGTATCCGAGTCGAGGCCCATGATGGCGGTCGGCCGGGTCTGCCACGGCCATGCGGCCAGAACGGCCACCGCGCCGCGCAGCATCTCTTCGGGAGCCGGCGCGTCGGGCTCATCGAGGAGTCGGCGCAGTCGGTTTCCCCATCCCAGGTCACTGAGTCGGCCGATCACGCGCCCCATCGACGGCCCATCGGAGATCTTCCCCGACAGGTCGACCCCCAGCTTCTTCATGCCGGACGGCCACTGCTTACGTGGAGCCAGTTCCACACCCGGACGCTGCAGTTGTTCCCGCGCCGCCTCGAGGGATTTGTTGTCGACGGACGGCGAATACCGTTGTCCCGCACAGTTGTCGCAGCGTCCACATTTGCTGTCGGGCACCAGGTCGGGATCGTCCAGCTGGGCGCGCAGGAACGCCATCCGACAGTTGGGGGTGTTCTGATAGTCGAGCATCGCCTGCTGCTCGCGCTTGCGGGCCATCTCCAGTTTCTCGTAGCGGTCCTCGTCATACGCCCATGGCTGACCGGTCCCGAGCCAACCGCCCTTCACCCGCCTGACCGCACCGTCGACGTCGAGCACCTTCAGAACCATCTCCAACCGCGAGCGGCCCAGGTCGACCAGCGGCTCGAGTGCCTGGGTGGACTGTGGACGGTCGGTATCGAGGACCTCGATCACCCTGCGCACCAACGCTTCCGGGGGGAACGCCACCGACGCGAAGTATCGCCAGATCTCCTGGTCTTCACTGCCTGGTAGCAAGATCACCTCGGCACTGGCCGTCGAACGGCCGGCACGGCCCACCTGCTGGTAGTAGGCGATCGGCGACGACGGAGCGCCGAGATGGATGACAAAGCCGAGGTCGGGTTTGTCGAAACCCATCCCGAGCGCGGAGGTTGCGACCAGCGCCTTGACCCGGTTGGCCATCAGGTCGGCTTCGAGTTGTTCCCGCTCCCCCGAATCGGTGGCGCCGGTGTACGCGGCGACCTTGTGTCCCAGGTCGGTGAGCAGCGTTGCGACGTCGCGGGCGGCGGCCACCGTGAGGGTGTAGATGATGCCCGACCCCTCGATCGAATCGATATGGGCGGCAAGCCATGCCACCCGCTCGGCCGACGTGGGCACCTTCACCACCGACAGATGCAGTGACTCCCGATCGAGCCCACCGCGCAACACCAGCGTGTCGCCGCCACCGACACCGAGCTGGGCTGCAACGTCGTCGACGACGCGATCATTGGCGGTCGCGGTGGTGGCCAGGACCGGCACATCGGTGCCCAACTCGGCGACCAGAGTCCGGATCCGGCGATAGTCGGGCCGGAAATCGTGGCCCCAGTCGGACACACAGTGCGCTTCGTCGACCACCACCAGTCCGGCGTCGGCGGCGAGTGCAGGCAGGACGTTGTCGCGGAAGTCCGGATTGTTGAGTCGCTCGGGACTGACGAGCAGTACGTCGAGGTCGCCGCTGTTCACCCGCTCATGGATGTCGTCCCACTCGGTGACGTTGCCCGAGTTGATCGTCGCCGCCTTCACCCCGGCCCGCTCCGCCGACGCGACCTGGTTGCGCATCAGCGCCAGCAACGGCGACACGATGACGGTCGCGCCCCGACCTTCGGCCCGCAGCAACTTGGCGGCGATGAAGTACACGGCCGACTTGCCCCAGCCGGTCCGTTGGACCACCAGCGCCCGTCGTCGTTGGACCACCAGCGCCTCGATGGCCGTCCACTGGTCGTCGCGCAGCGTGGCGTCGGGTCCGGCCAGCTGCTCGAGGATGGTCTGAGCCTGCTCGCGGGTGGCGGTGATTCCAGTGGTCATGTCCCCATGGTGCCCTGCCACTCCGACAGTGCGCGCAGGGGCGTCTGACCAGCACCCCGACCTCCGCCGACCGTGCCAAAACAACCGTCGACCGTGCCAAAGTTGTCCACAGGTCGAAAAATGCCTGGAACCGCGCAGCGATTGTCCTCGTCGACATTGGCATGACACTTGGCGACAATCCGTTCTGGGGACCCGACGCCCCGCTGCCGGATGGCATCACTCGTCGGATGATGGAGAGGAATTATCGGCGCCTCCACCGCGGAGTCCTGATCAACTCGACCAAAACGTTGGGCCCGCTCGACCTGATCGACGCCGCCTTACTCCGCGCAGGCCCGGCCGCGGCATTGTCTGGCCTGTCGGCCGCATTCCTCCACGGAATGAGGTGGTTCGACGACGATTCCCCGGTCGAGATCAGTCGTCACCCCACCGGACAGGGGCGCTGCCGGGGCGGCATCCGGGTCGTCCGCGCGGATCTGGCCCCCACCGACATCACACTGATCGACGGACGCCGGATCACGACAGCGCTGCGTACCGCCTACGACCTGGGCCGGCGACCACCCCGGTGGCGCGCGCTGGGCCATCTGGACGACCTCGTCAAGGCCACCGGACTCGACCTCCGTTCGCTTTGGCGGTACATCGTCGATCATCCCGATACCCGCGGCATCAGACAGATCCGCGGCCTCATGCCCCACATCGACACCTCGTCCGAATCACCCCCGGAAAGTTGGCTTCGGCTGCTGATCATCGACGGCGAGCTGCCTCGTCCGGAAGGCCAGATCGGCGTGCTCGACGAGCGCGGTTACGAGTTCGCGCGCCTCGACCTCGGGTATCGGCGTTTCAAGATAGGCATCGAGTTCGACGGCATCGACTTCCACGGATCAGCCGAGCAGAAGGCACACGACGCGGCCAGGGATGCGAAGTTGAAGCGGTTGGGATGGGTCAACATCCGGGTCACGGCAGAACGCATGCGGGACGAGCCCGACGATCTGCTGCGCGAAATCGAGCACCATCTACGCGATCGCGGCGCATACCGTTGACCGCTTGGGCACGCTCGACGGTGATTTCGGCACGCTCGACGGCGATATCGGCACGGTCGACGGTGGTGCGGGGTGGGCGCTCGGTCAGAGGTCCCGGTAGTCGCGGGTCGGCATCCGGGGAGCCCGCCGGGCCGGCATCGGCATGTACAACTCGATCAGGCGGATCACCCGATAGCGATGTCCGGCATAGGGTTCGAGGAGTTCGAGCATCCCGTCGTCGTCGACCCGTTTGCCGATGAGCGCGCCGCCGACCATCGACGGATAGTGGAAGTCGCCGACCGGCACCGCATCGGCATCCCCGACCGCGCGAACCCTGGTCTGCGCTGCCGTCCATGGCCCGATCCCACGCAGCAGCTGCAGTCGATCGGCCTTGCGCTCCACGTCGTAGCCGGCGGCGGAGACGATTGTCCGTCGCCGTGCCGGCTCCGCGCCACTGGCATGCCATTCCCACTGCGGGATCTCACGCCAGACCTGTTGCGGCGGCGGCACCCTCATACTCGGCGCGCCCGGCGCCGGTTCGCCGTACTTCTTCAGGATGTAACGCCATGACCGCCAGGCCTCGGCGCCGGTGACCTTCTGCTCGAGCACCCCGGCCGCCAGCGACTCCCAGACCCGATCCGTGCGTCCGATGCGCAAACCTCGCCCCTGCCGGGCGAGCTTGGCGATGACCGCGTGGTGGGCGACGAACTCCTCCGGGTTGTCCTCGCTGCCAAGCATTTTCGGCAGATGCTCGAGCAACCACGGTCCACCCGGACCCCACGCCCGTCCCAGCACCTCGGCACCATGATGTGAAACAGCGAGGGTCCCGGGACCGTCCGGGGTATGGACCGCCCGCCAGATCGAACCGTTCGGGGCGAACCTGGTGGACGGGTCGCCACTACCGCGGCGATGCAAACCCAATGTGGCCCGCAGATCCAGTGGACCCGGCGGTGTCCAGAGCCGGGAAATGAATGAAGGGCCCGGCGAATTGTCGCCGGGCCCTTCATCAGTCATGAAAACTACAGGTTGATCATGTGACCGATGGCGCCATGGAAGGTCTCCTGCATGGCTTCACTCATCGTCGGATGGGTGTGGACGTTGCGGGCCAGTTCCTTGGCCGTCAGGTCCCACTTCTGGGCCAGTGTCAGCTCGGGCAGCATCTCGGAGACGTTGTCGCCGACCAGATGTCCGCCGAGCAGCTCGTCGTTGGTCTTGTCGGTGATGAGCTTGACGAAACCGGTGGGTTCGCCGAGGCCGTGCGCCTTGCCGTTGGCGGAGAACGGGAAGGTGGTGACCTTCACGTCGAAACCCTCGTCGTTGGCCTGGTCCTCGGTGAGACCGAAGGAGGCGACCTGCGGCTGACAGAACGTCGCCCGCGGCATCATCCGGTAGTCGTCGATGATCATCGTCTCGGCTCCGCCGATGGTCTCGGCAGCGATGACGCCCTGGGCCTCGGCCACGTGCGCGAGCATCAGCTTCGCGGTGACGTCGCCGATGGCGTAGATGCCGTCGACGTTGGTGCGCATGTGGTCGTCGATCG
Organism: Williamsia sp. z34; assembly: GCF_059553395.1. Classification (NCBI taxonomy): domain Bacteria; kingdom Bacillati; phylum Actinomycetota; class Actinomycetes; order Mycobacteriales; family Nocardiaceae; genus Williamsia; species Williamsia sp. z34. The sequence goes on from NZ_JCANWW010000006.1 coordinate 386,083, forward strand.
CGATGGCACCACGATCGGTCAACTCCACGCCGGTCTTGTCGAGGCCGAAGCCTTCGACACGCGGCGCGAAGCCGACCGACATCAGGACCTTGTCGACCGTGAGCTCACCGGCGTTGTCCTTGGCATCGACGTACTTGACGACGACCTTCGAACCCTGGTCATCGATCGACTGCACCTTGGTGGAGGTGAGGATCTTGATCCCGAGCTTCTTGTAGGCCTTGGCCAGCTCCTTCGACGCGTCTTTGTCTTCGTTCGGAAGCACACGGTCGAGGAACTCGACGATGGTGACGTCGACCCCGTAGTTGGCGAGCACGTAGCCGAACTCCATGCCGATGGCGCCGGCGCCGACGATCACGATCGAGCCGGGGAGTTCGCGGGTGAGGATCTGATCCTCGTAGGTGACGACGTTGTCGGACAGTTCCACGCCGGGCAGAAGCTTCACCACCGAGCCGGTGCTGATGATCGCGTTGTCGAACGTGATCTCGCGGTCGCCGACCTTGATGGTCTTCGCATCGGTGAACTGACCGTATCCGTCGATCTCGGTGATCTTGTTCTTCTTCATCAGGAAGTGGACACCCTTGACCATCCGGTCCGCGACCTGACGGCTGCGATCAAACGCAGCACCGAAATCGAAGGTCACGTCCCCCGACATCCCGAAGGTCTTCGCCTGATGGTTGAAGATATGTGCCAGCTCGGCGTTGCGCAGCAACGCCTTGGACGGGATGCAGCCCACGTTCAGGCAGACACCGCCCCAGTACTTCTCTTCGATTACGGCAGTTTTGGCCCCGAGTTGCGCCGACCGGATCGCAGCGACGTAACCTCCCGGACCTCCGCCAAGGACAACTGTGTCAAAGTGTTCAGCCACGCGCTCTACCCTACGTCTCTGCACTACGGCGTGCTGACAGATCCCCCTAGCCAGGGCCTGATTTCATGTGAATGGGACGCAGGCGCCCGGTCGGCGATCACCCCGCCGGGATCCACAACCAACGGTCCGGCGGTGACATCAGCGCGGCGTATCCGCGACCACCGTCGGCGAACTCCTGGGCATCGGGGTCGGCGGGCAGTGCCTCGAGTCCATCGTCGCGGCCCGGGTCACAGACCTCGAGATGCACCTTGCGCTGCGCTTTCATGCCACATCCCTTGCGTCCACAGTCCCCGACACACCATTCATGGCGGCGTCCACCCGGTCGCCCGGATCGGACCTCCACGCTCTATTCGTCACCCGACCGCAGTCGGATGGAATCACCCGGGCGGCCGGGACTAGAACCTGTTCTTGTTCACCGATCCGATGGCGGATACCCTCAGCAGAGTGCAGCCCACACCGTTTGCCCCCGCGTCCCTCGGTCCGCTCAAACTCCGCAACCGGATCATCAAGTGCGCCACGTTTGAGGGCGCCACACCCGATGCCCTGGTGACTCCTGAACTCATCGAGTTCCACCGGGAAGTTGCCGCAGGCGGTGTCGCGATGAACACCGTCGCCTACTGCGCGATCTCGCCGGAAGGCCGCACCGACCGCCACCAGATCTGGATGCGCCCGGAGGCCGTGCCCGGTCTGATCGACCTGACCGAGGCCATTCACGCCGAGGGTGCCCTCGCCGCCGCGCAGCTCGGGCATGCCGGTCCGGTTGCGAACTCCATCTCCAATCAGGCCAAAGCCCATGGACCGTCCCGCATTCCGGCACCCATGGGCATGTCGTTGTGTAAGAAGCTGACGACCGATGACATCGCCGACTCCGTGTCGAAGTACCGGCGGGCCGCCCGGCTCGCGGTCGACAGCGGCTTCGACGGACTCGAACTCCATTTCGGTCACAGCTATCTCGCGAGTAGTTTCCTGAGCCCGCTGCTCAACCGCCGGCGCGACGAGTACGGCGGTTCGCTGGTCAACCGGGCACGCTTTTGCCGCGAGATCAGCGAAGCGGTGCGGGACGAGGTCGGCGACGATGTCGCGATCTGGGCGAAACTCGGGATGTACGACGGCTTCCCCGGATCGTTCGGTGTCGACGAGGCATGCGAGGTCGGCCGGATGTTCGAGTCCGACGGCTACCTCGATGCCATCGAACCCACCGCGGGTAGTTCACTGCTCAACCCGATGTACCTGTTCCACGGCGACGTGCCCCGCAAGGAGTTCGCCGACGCCTTCCGCGGCGCGATGCGCTTGGGCCTCAAAGCGGTCGCCCCGTTCTTCCTGAAGAAGTACGACTACGAGCCGGCCTACCTGCTGCCCCTCTCTCGCCAGTTGCGCGCGGCCGTGTCGATGCCACTGATCCTGTTGGGCGGCATCACCGACCGTGCATCGATGGATCTCGCACTCGCCGAGGGCTTTGACTTCGTCGCGATGGGTCGCGCACTCCTGCGTGAGCCCGACCTCCTTCTGCGCATCGAGGCCGACCCGACGACGGTGTCCAAATGTGTGCACTGCAACCTGTGCATGCCGACCATCTACTCGCGTACCCGGTGCCCGGTCCGTACCGGTGAGGTCTCCGAAGCCGAGGCGGTCAGCTGAGTTCGCCGCGCCGCCGTTCGAGTTCGTGACGCTGCGCGGGATCGATGGTCAGAGAAATGGCCTTGGCGAACGCATCCCGGGCCTGCGTTGTTCTGCCGAGTTGCCCGAGCAGGTGGGCGCGGGTGCTCCAGGCCGGCTGAAAGCGGCCGGTCCGGTCGGCAACCTGCTCGAGTACGTCCAGCCCGGCCGCCGGGCCGTCGACCTCCGCCGTCACCGCGGCCAGTGCGACGGTGCTGCCCAGAGTCGGTGCCACCGTGTCGAGTACCCGGTACAAGTCGCGCAGGACCCACCAATCGGTGGTTCCCAGCTCTCGCCGCGCGATGTGCACGGATTCGATCGCGGCCTCGAGCTGGAAGCGTCCGAGCACACCGCATCTGTGCGCCGTCCGTAAATGCTCCTGCCCCCGTGCGATGAGGCCGCCATCCCACCGCGTCACATCCTGTTCGGCCAGCGGGACCAATGCGCCGGTCGGGCTGTACCGGGCCGGGAGTCGCGCATTGGACAGGCAGATCAGTGCCGCGAGCCCATGCGTCTCGGCCGAGATCTCCCGATCGTCCGCCGGCGCCAGGGCGACCAGCGTCTCGGCCAAATACAGTGCTTCGGTCGCCAAATCGTCTCTGCGCTGCGTTCCGCTGCTGTGCCAGTCGATGGCAAACGTGCCATAGACGGCTTCGGCGACGGCCGGCATCCGCTGCGCCAGCACTGTACGGTCCGGGATCCGGAAAGGTATGCGGGCCTGCTTGATCCGTCGTTTTGCCCGAACCAGACGCCCGGCCAGCGTCGCGGTGGGGATCGCCAGTGCCCGGCCGATCTGTTCGGAGGTGAACCCGAGCACGGTGTTCAACATCAGCGGGGTGTGCACCGCCGGGTTGATCGCCGGGTGCGCACACACCAACATCAGTGCCAGCCGGTTGTCCCCGATCACGTCGGGATCGACGACGTCGAGGTGCACGCCGGCATGTCGATCCTCTTCCAGCACAACCGAATTGCGGTAGGCGGCAGACTTCCACCGATCCCGTTGGCGATTGCGCGCGACCGCGAGAATCCACCCGTCCGGGTTGTCGGGCACCCCCGCGTGCGGCCAGTGCGTCAGAGCCCGCTCGAAGGCGTCGGCCAACGCGTCCTCGGCAGCAGGCACGTCGCCGTCGGCGGCGGCCAGCAATGCCAGCAACCGGCCGTAGGACGTACGCGCGGACATGGCCGCGCGTACGTCCACCTCAGACCCGGACTCGGGCATGGTTCAGACCCAGTGCCCGTCCACCAGCGAGATCCCGACCGGGCGCACCTCGATGACGCCGTACTGGGCGCCCGGGTTCTTCTCGGCCCACGCGAGCGCGGCATCGAGGTCGGGGACGTCGATCACGAAGACCCCGGCCAAGGCCTCCTTCGTGTCGGCGAACGGGCCGTCCTGGATCTGCAGGCTGCCGTCCCGTCGGGTCAGCGTGGTGGTTGCCCCCACCGGTTGCAGGATCTCGCCGGCCACGAGGACCCCGGCGGCGGCAAGTGCGTTGCCGTAGACACCGAAAGCGTCCTGACACTCGGCCCACTCCGCTTCGGAGATCTCGCCTTCACCGGGCTCACGGTTGCTCAGAAGTAGTGCGTATCGCATCATCGGCCTCCTTTGGTTTCGTCCATTGTGGGCCGCTTTGTTGCGGTCCAACACTGCAATGACGATCGGCAACCCCATGAATCGACGCATCCTCGAGGCAGGTCACGTAGTGCCGGGTGACGGATTCGGGTAGCGGACTACGCGCGCGCGGACTGCCGGATCGCGGGATCGTCGAACCACGCCTCCACCTCAGCGCCCGAACACCTCGACCCGAACTCGACGAGGACATGCCATGACGATCATCCAGACGCAGTCCGATGAGCTGACGCAGTCACACCTGGACGCATTCGATTCCGAGTATCGACTTCAGATCGACGCCGCCACGCGAAGGATCGCCGAGCGCCAGGGCAAACGCAGCGGCAACGAGGATGCGGTGGCGCGGGGCGCCCTGGCCGACGCGGACTCGTCGGCGCGGATCACCAACCGCCTGGCCCGGATCGCCCGCTATTACGCACCCGGCTCGGCGTCCCTGACACCCGAACCCACGATCGCCGCGGGAGTGGTCCGAGCCGCTGATGCGCTCGACATGAAGGGCGCCGACCTCGAGAAGATCATCAACGCTCCTGATTTCTTGGGCATCCGATACCTCGACGAAGGCGTGATCTCGGCGCGATCGGTGGGCCGGGTGAACATCGGGGTCGGCTCCGGCCGGTCGCGCGGGTTCGGCACCGGATTCCTCGTCGCCCCCTCACTGCTCCTGACCAATCACCATGTGCTGCCGGACGCAGAGACGGCCCGGACGAGTCAGATCGAGTTCAACTACCAGGACGGGGTGGGCGGGGTTGCGCTGTCCGGCAACTCATTCGCCTTTGCACCCGACCGCTTCTTCCTCGCAGACCGCCAACGGGACTTCGCGCTGGTTGCCGTCGACGCTCCGGCGGCAGAACTGGCGCCATACGGGTACAACCGGCTCACCTCGGCGCAGGGCACGGTGATCGTCGGTGAATCCGTCACCATCATCCAGCATCCCGGTGGTCGAAAGAAGCAGATCGTCTTGCGTGAGAACAAACTCGTCGACATCGCCGAGGGCTTCGTCCACTACTCCGCCGACACCGAACCCGGATCATCCGGTTCCCCGGTGTTCAACGACCAGTGGGAAGTTGTTGCGCTGCACCATGCCGGCGTGCCCGCCCCGCAGCAGACGCAGTTCGGCGGGTTCCTCAACGAAGGGGTACGCGTCAGCAGCATCCTGGCCCACCTGCGGGCACAGCCCCTGACCGCCGCGCAGACCGAACTCGCCGGCGCCCTACTCGGCGACGACCAGCCGCCACCGGCCCCGGTGCACATCCCCGGCGCCGGGCAATCGGACCACGGCGAGGCACACTTCGCGAACACGGCCACGACGATCCGGCTCCCGGTGGAGATCACCGTGCATCTCAACGGCAGTGCCACCACGATCCGGGCGGATGCGGGCACCGTGAACACCGGCACCGAGGCGGTCACCATCGACCCCGACTACAACACCCGCGGTGGCTACGACCCCGGTTTCCTCACCCGGCCGGTACCGTTGCCCGTTCTGCCCGAGGCCATCAAACAGGTTGCTTCCGAAGAACTTCGGTACCACCACTTCAGCGTCGTGATGCACCGTGTGCGCCGGATGGCCTTGTTCACCGCGGTCAACATCGACGGTGGTCAGGCGAACGATCCGCCCCGGGAGTCGGACCGGTGGATTCGTGATCCGCGGATCGGCGCCGACGCACAGACCGACGAAGCCCTCTACCGCGACAACCCCCTCGACCGCGGGCACCTCGTACGCCGTCTCGACCCGGCGTGGGGTCCGCAAGCGAAGGCCGCCAACGACGACACCTTCCACTTCACCAATTGCACGCCGCAACACCACGATTTCAATGCGGGCCGGACATTGTGGGTGGGACTGGAGGACCATCTGCTGCGTAGCGCACAGAACAACGCCCTCAAGGTCAGTGTCCTGACCGGGCCGATATTCGCCGACGACGACCCGTCCTACCGCGGGTTCAAACTCCCGAAGCAGTTCTGGAAGGTCGCGACGATGGTCAAAACCGATGGCACACTGTCGTCCACCGGCTACTTACTGAGCCAGGAGGCGCTTCTGGATGAATTCGCCACCGCGCCTGAAGCTTTTGCCTTCGGGGCGTACCGTACCTACCAGGTTCCGGTCCGCCGGATCGCCACCGCAGCCGGCCTCGACCTGAGCGCCTACCTCGGTTCCGATCCGCTGGAGCACATCGAAAGCTCCCACATCGCACGAGAACTCATCCGCACAGCAGACCTCATCCTCTGATCGGAGAACATCATGACCACCATCGAACCCCCGACCACCCGCCGCTGCGGGGCAATGCCCGAACACCGCAGATTGCTCACCGAGTCGGCGGACTACCGTCGGGCGCGGGCCGAACTCGAGAACACAACCATCGAACTCGAAGCCCTCGAACGGCTCAGTACCGAGATGGTCCACATCCCGGTGGTGGTGCATGTGGTTGCCCGGACAGACGCCGAGAACATCTCAGATGCTCAGATACACAGCCAGATAGAGGTTCTCAACCGCGACTTCCGGGCCACCAACGACGACATCGACCGGGTCCCGGAGTTCTTCAAGGACCGGATCGGCGACGCTCACGTGGAGTTCTCCCTGGCCACCGTCGACCCGACGGGCAGCCCGACGACCGGTATCACCCGCACCTCGACCACACTCCCGAGCTTTGATTCCGACAATGCCATCAAGTTCACCGCCAGTGGTGGCATCGACGCCTGGCCCACCGACCGGTATCTCAACGTCTGGGTCGGGCTACTCGGTGGTGGACTGCTCGGGTACGCACAATTCCCCGGCGGACCCGCGGACACCGACGGTGTGGTGATCACCCACACCGCGTTCGGCACCACCGGAACCGCCAAAGCGCCGTTCGATCTCGGTCGCACGGCCACCCACGAAATCGGGCACTACCTCAACCTGTTCCACATCTGGGGCGACGACGGGAGCGGCTGCGGCGGCACCGACGAGGTCTCCGACACCCCCAACCAGGGCCGCGAGAACACCGGCAAGCCGACCTATCCCCATGTCAGCTGCAACAACGCCCCGCACGGCGATCTGTTCATGGATTACATGGACTACACCGACGACGACTCGATGATGATGTTCACCGCAGGGCAGGTCAGTCGGATGCGGGCCAGCCTCGACACCGCCCGGGCCGCGCTGGTGGCGGCTGGAAGCGCCCAGGCCGCCGCCCCGACGTCGCCCACTCCGGTGCTGTGACCCCCGTGGCCCAACAGCGCTGGTGGCACTCCTTCGAAGAAGACCACGACGACGTGGCCGTCTACCGCCCCGACGGTTTCGAGTTCCCACCGGCCAGGGGCCGGCGCGGCATCGAACTCGAACCCGACGGATCGGTGGTCGAGCTCGGACTCGGCCGCGACGACGTACCCGGGCAGCGGCTGCACGAATCGACCGGAGCTCCGGCACCCGAGATCGTTCACCGCGACAGTGACCGGATCGAGGTCCGGCGGCCATGAGACGCCGGCACTGAAAGGAACCCTGTGATGCCGACCGAGGACACCGTCGAAGCCGGACGTGAACGCACCTGCCGACGATCGGCGGCGATGCGAATCGCACCGATGATCGAACACCCACCGATGGTCAGGGCCATGCCCGATCCAGAGATCGCCGCATTGCTCTCTGCCCTGTCGCGCCCGCGCTACGACCGCTTCCTGACAACCATCGCCGCCCCGCTGACCCGACATTCGCTGAGTCCGGAGTTCGGGTCCACGATGTTGTTCGCGGCCGTCGAACTCGACGGTGCCGGATACACCGTCTACCGCACGCCGGTGGCGGTCGGCTCCGAATCGAGTGCGAACCTCATCGCGCACCTGCCCGGAAGCGGCCCCGAACCCCGTGACCTGATCCTGGCCACCGCCCACCTGGATTCGGTCAACGAAGCCGGACGTTCGCTTCCGGCACCGGGCGCCGACGACAACGCCTCGGGGTCGGCGGGGGTGCTGGAACTCGGGGTCGTCCTGGCGGGCCACACATGGCAGCACGATGTGGTGCTCATCTTGTTCGGCGGCGAAGAACAGGGCCTGCTGGGCAGCACCGAATACGTCGCCGCGCTCGCACCGCAGGCGCGGGACCGGATGACCACCGTCATCAACATGGACATGATCGGCCGGAAGAACTCACCCGCCCTCGGGGTCATGATCGAAGGCGGACAGAACTCGCAAACGCTGATGAATGACCTGGTCACGGCCGCGGCGACCTACACGGAGCTGTCGGTGACCACGTCGCTGAACCCGTTCGCCAGTGACCACGTGCCGTTCATCGACGCCGGAATCCCGGCGGTCCTGACCATCGAGGCCGATGACCGGTCCAACACCGATGTGCACAGCGAACGTGACACCCTCTCGACCATCGACTCGTCGCTGGCCCTGGAGATCCTGCGCATGAATCTCGCGGTCATGGCGGCCCGCCTGGGTCCCGGCGCCTCCGGACCGCTGGTGAACACCGAGAGGTCGGGTGCGGCAGACTGGTCGGCGTGAGTGATTCCGACCCGTACCTCTGGCTCGAAGATGTGACCGGCGATGACGCCCTGACCTGGGTGCGTGAGCACAATCAGCCCACCCTGGATCGGCTGACCACCGCAACCCGTTTCTCTGAACTAGAAGCCGCCGCCCTCGAGGTCTTCGACACCGACGACCGCATTGCGTACGTCCGACGCCGCGGCGACCACCTCTACAACTACTGGCGTGATGCCGCCAACCCGCGTGGGCTGTGGCGCCGCACCACGTTGGAGCAGTACCGCACCGACTCCCCCGAATGGGATGTACTGATCGATCTCGACGCGGTCGCCGCCGCCGAAGACGAGAACTGGGTCTGGAAAAGTGCCCTGGTTCTGCGTCCGGCCCATGAGCGGGCGCTGATCCTGCTCTCGCGTGGTGGCGCCGACGCCTCGGTCGTACGCGAGTTCGACATGGTCTCGCGGACCTGGGTCGACGCCGCCGACGGCGGGTTCACCCTGCCGGAGAACAAATCCGACATCGACTGGATCGACAACGACACCGTCTACGTCGGCACCGATTTCGGAACCCACTCGGACGGCCAACCGGCGCTGACCAACTCCGGATACCCCCGCGTCGTCAAGCGCTGGACCCGCGGAACCCCACTGGAATCTGCGGAAACCGTCTTCGCTGGATCTGTTGAAGACGTTGCGGTACAGGCGATGTACGACGACACCCCCGGTTTCGAACGGCACTTCGTCGTCCGGTCGACCGACTTCTTCCACCAGGAGTTCTATCTCCTCGCCGACGGCACGGAACCGACGCTGATCGATGTCCCCACCGACGCACACACCAGCGTTCACCGTCAGTGGCTGCTGGTGTTCACCCGTTCGCCCTGGGAACTGGGCGATTCGCAGACATACCCGACCGGAACGCTCCTGGTCTTCGACCACGACGCGTACCTGGCCGGGGATCGGGAAGCGACCGTGCTGTTCTCGCCCGACGACCACACCAGTCTGCAGAACTTCTCCTTCACGTCCAAGCATCTGGTGCTGGTGACCTTGCGTGACGTGCAGACACAGGTGCGTCTGCTGTCGCTGTCGGACTGGTCGGTCTCCGAGCTCGCCGGCCTTCCGGAGCTGGCGACCATCTCGGTCCTGGACACCGACGCCGACCACAGCGACGAACTGTTCCTGTCGGCCAGCAGCTTCACCACCCCGCCGAGCCTGCTGCACGGGACGAGTACCGACGGCGTCGCCCCGATCAAACAGTCACCGGCGTTGTTCGACACCAGCAATGTCACTGCATCCCAACACTTCTCGACGTCGGACGATGGAACGAAAATTCCGTACTTCGTGGTCAAACGCGACGACGTGGATTCGGGACCGACCCTGCTGTACGGCTACGGCGGGTTCGAGAACTCGCTGACACCGAGCTACGGCGCGGTCTCCGGGCGCAGCTGGGTGGAGCGCGGCGGCATCTACGTGATCGCCAACATCCGAGGCGGCGGTGAATACGGACCGACATGGCACACCCAGGCCCAGCTCGCCGGCCGCCATCTCGTCTACGAGGACTTCGCCAGTGTCGCCAAGGATCTGATCGCGCGCGGCCTGACCACCAGTGAACAACTGGCGGCACAGGGCGGGTCCAACGGCGGACTGCTGATGGGCGTGATGCTGACCAGCTACCCGGAACTGTTCGGCGCCTTGGTCTGCCAGGTCCCATTGCTCGACATGAAGCGCTACCACCTGCTACTCGCCGGCGCCTCCTGGGTGGCCGAATACGGCGACCCCGACGATCCGGAGCAGTGGGAGTTCATCTCGAAATACTCCCCATATCAACTACTTCGCCGTGACGTCGACTATCCCAAGCTGCTGATGACGACCTCGACACGCGACGATCGCGTCCATCCCGGTCACGCCCGCAAGTTCGTCGCCCGCATGGAGGAACTGGGACATTCGGTGAGTTACTACGAGAACATCGAGGGCGGCCACGGCGGCGCCGCCGACAACAAGCAGGCGGCCTTCAAATCAGCACTCGCCTACGAGTTCCTCTGGGAGAGCATCGGCCCCCACTGAACGCCCACCGTCGAGCGTGCCGAACCGCCCGTCGAGCGTGCCGAAATCACCGTTCACCGTGCCGAAAGTGCCGACACCGGTAGATGTCAACCTGTGTGGAGTCATTTTGTGGCGGGTTGGGGTCCGGTGGAGTTGATTCCTGACCAGTTCGGGGCGGGTGGGGCGGTTGGTGGTTGGCGGAATCGGTCTGGGTGTTCGGTGTAGTAGGCGTCGAGTGCTTGTTGCCGGCGGCGGTGGGTTTCTCGCCAGGATCCGTCGTGGACGTCGTTGGGTGTGTAGAGGCTGATGCCGCTGTGGCGGTGGTGGTTGTTGTACCAGTCGGTGTAGGTGGTGACGTAGTTGCGGGCGTCGTTGAGGGTTTCGAAGATGCCGGGGAAATGTTTGCGGTGTTTGAGGGTTCGGAACTCTGACTCGGAGTACGGGTTGTCGTTAGAGACGCTGGGACGTGAGTGCGATTCGTTGATCTTGTTGTTGCCGAGCATGGTTTTCATGGCATCGGAGCGCATCGCTGATCCTGAATCTGCGTGTACCCATTGGGGTTTGGTTCCTTCTGTGGTGAATGCGGTTTCGAACATTTCCACTGCCATGTAGTCGAGTTCACGGTTTTCGACGCGGTTGGCGATGATCTTGCGGGAGAAGATGTCGATGATTGAGTACACCTTGAATGCTTGTCCGCGGTAAGGGGCTTTGAAGTCGGTGATATCCCAGGACCAGATTTGGTTCGGTCCGGTGGCCAGCAGTACGGGTTTTTCGCGGGGCCCGGTTTTGGTGCGGTGGGTTTTGACTGGTCGCTGTGATTGTTCCAAGGCTGCGGCGTAGCGCCACCAGGTGCGGCGTGAGCCGACTGTTATGCCCTGGTCCCAGGCGGTGGCGTAGGCCTGGTCGACGGAGTCGCCGCGCGTCCAGGCCCGTAGTACGTGCTCCTCGATCGTGGTGATCTCGGTCAGATTCAGTGCGTGTGGTTGGTGGCGTTGGGGGTGTGAGATCGGGTTGCTCACCCGGTTTCGGGGGCGTTGGCGGTATTGCCAGGTTGACCGTGAAATATTCAGTACGGCAAGGGCTTTGCGTTGGCTCATCCCGGGTAGCTGTGCAAGTAGGGTGACCAGCATGTTTTCGGAGGTCAGGAACTGGGTGGCTCGGGTGGAGTGGGGGTGTCGTCGGGCGTGTGCTCGCTCCACTTGTGCATGAGCCCGATAGCTTTTCCCAACGCGTCGTTGGCCGCTCGTAAGGAGGAGTTTTCCTCGTGGAGTTCGGCCAGTTGCGCGTCGTGTTCGCGTTGTTGTTGGGTCAGGAGTTTTTCCAGATCCTCAAGTCGAGCAGGGTGGCTGGTCATTCCTCGAGTCTTGCGAGGTACGAGGTCGCGGTCAAGGTCGCCGTGGAGATAGGCGCTGCGCCAGCGTGCTAACTGTCGGAGGCTGAACGGTTTGTCCTGCAGCCAGGCGGTCTTGCTGCCGTGGCGCTGTTGGAGGTAATCGAGGACGAACTCTCGTTTCTCATCGGTGGTGAAGGCGAGCATCGGGCTTCCTCTCGGTGCGGTGACTCACCTTGAGGCTGACACGGAGGG